>JANXSZ010000065.1 GCA_025356445.1 Betaproteobacteria bacterium
CCCATCAGCTTCAGGCCCTGGTTGTTGACCATGTAGCCGTCTTTGTCCAGCTTGAACTGACCGTTACGGGTGTATTGCGTCGGGTTTTTGTTGTCGGTGACCTGGAAGAAGCCTCCGCCGTTGATCGCAATATCGGTGGCATTGCCGGTGGTGCTGATGCTGCCCTGGGTGAACTGCTGGGCAATAAACCCGGGGTTCACGCCGATGCCTGGGGTATTGGCACTGGCCCCGTTGAAGGAGGTGGCATACAGGTCGGCAAATTCTGCCCGTGAGGACTTGGCACCCACCGTGTTGGCGTTGGCAATGTTGTTGCCGATCACCTCCAGATTGCGGGCAGAGGCATTGAGTCCGGATAAACCTTGTTGAAAGCTCATGATGGTTTCCTTGTGCTGTGGGCGGGTGAATCGTTGAGAGGGGAGTTAGAGCACAGCTTTGACGGTGCTGTAGGCCACCGAGGGGCTGTTGGCCAGATCAACCTGCAAACCGCTGGTGCCGGTGCTGACGGAGGTCACTTTGTCGCGTATCAAGGGGGTGGCCTCTACGGTCTGCGTACCGTTCACGGCGGTGACTTTGAAGGTCAAATTGCCGGTGCTGGTGTATTTGCTCAAGTCCGATTCAAAGTTATGGCGGCCCGCAGCCAGTGAGCCCAGTTTGATGGTGTCTACCACTGCGCCGCTGGTGTTGAAGACTTGCACTGAAACGCTGCTGGCCGATTCGGCGAGTGATAACGCTCCGACGCCTTTGGTGCCATTTTTGGTCAAGGTGGAGCCATCGGCCACCACTTCATGCCCCACTAAGTTAGCGCCTTGCAACATCTGCAAGGCGGAAAATTGATCCACCATGCTGGTCACGGTTTGGTTGAGTTTTTCAATCCCGCTAACCGTGTTGATTTGCGCCAGCTGGGTGGTCATCTGTGCGTTGTCCATCGGGTTCATTGGGTCTTGATTGTTCAACTGCGCTACCAGCAGCTTCAAGAAACGATCTTGCGAGGCGCTCGTGTCCGAGTTGCTCGTTTTGGCAGTCGCCGAGCTGGTGGTGGTGCTCGTTGTGTTGCTGACGGCGGAGGTCATGGTGAATTCCTTCAAAAAGAGTGAGCTTTATTGGCCCATTTGCAGCGTTTTGAGCAACAACGTTTTCGCCGTGTTCAGCACTTCCACATTGTTTTGGTACGAGCGCGAGGCAGAAATCATGTTCACCATCTCATCGACCGGGTTCACGTTGGAATGCGTCACGTAGCCTTGGGCGTCAGATGACGGGTGGTTGGGGTCATAGGTTTTACGAAACGGGTCTTGGCTTTCCCGTACAGCCTCAACGCGCACACCGGCAGAACCCTCTGCGCCCACAGGCACCGTTTGGAACGTGACTTGCCGCGCCTTGTAGGCTTGGCCATTCGGCCCTGCCACCGCATCGGCATTCGCCAAATTGCTGGCGACCACATTGAGCCGCTGGGCCTGGGCACTGATGGCGCTGCCCGATACGTTGAAGATGGAAAACATGGACATGGCGAACCTCACTGCCCTTGGATGGCGCTGAGCATGGTTTTGGCATGCCCGTTGATGAACCGCAGCGTGGCCTCATAGCGGATCGAGTTGTCGGCAAAGGCGGCACGCTCGCGGTCCAGGTCCACTGAGTTGCCATCTATGCTGGGCTGGCTAGCCAAAGAGTAGCCTAGGGCTCCCCGGTCCAGCTCGCTGCTGGTGTCGGTGTTGAAGGCAATGTGCTTGGCGTTGGTGTAGGTACTGCTTTGTGCGCTGGTGCTCATGGTTTGCTTGCTCAGCGAACTGCTGCCCTGGGTGGCTTGCTGCAAGGCGTCGGCGAATTTGAAATCCCGCGCCACATACCCAGGGGTATCGACGTTCGCAATGTTGCTGGCCAGAATGCGCTGACGCTCAGCTCTGAGCATCAAGGCTTTGCCGTTGAAGTCCAGATTACTGGTGAGTTTGTCTAGCATGACGCACCTCGCACTTTCTCTTTCCAAATACACGGCGCTTCAGCCGACCATCGACCAGCGCGTGAAAACGATTATTGGAATTTCTTTAACTTTCAATCCTCGAAACAGTGGGGGCAAAGGCTTGCAGTTCCCGTCTTTGCTTGGCGCTTTGTTTCCTATAGTGAAGCCGTTCAATCACGGGCATTGCGCCAGAAAGTGCGGCTATGGCTACTTCAATTTCAACCAAGCTGGCAGCCGTCATGGGTGCTGCGCTGTGTGCGTTCTCGGCGCTGACGGTGAACGCGCAAACGGCACCTGACTTGGCACACGATCTCGCCAAAGACACCCAGCGCTGGCTGGAGAATGCTGTGGCTACAGCTGAATCACCCGCCGTACCCAACGCCCCGCCCTTGCGGATGCAGGTGATCGTGGGTGCGCTGGACACCCGTTTGCAGCTCGCCCCTTGCGTGCGCATCGAGCCTTATCTGCCCACTGGCACCCGGCTCTGGGGGCGTGCGCGCATCGGGTTGCGTTGCCTGGAAGGGGTCACTAAATGGAATGTGTTCTTGCCTGTCACCGTCAAAGCCATGGGGCGCGCTTGGGTGCTGCGTTCCAACGTCAATGCCGGGGCCGTGTTGAACAGCGCAGACGCCAGCGAAGCTGAGGTGGATTGGGCCGAAGACGCGTCACCTGTGGTCACTGACCCCGGTCAATGGACGGGTCAGCTGGCTTCCCGCTCGCTGGCGGCGGGTCAAACCCTGCGCCAATCGGCACTGCGGGCGGCCACCGCTTTCCCTGCCGGTACGCAGGTGCGGGTGGTGGCACAAGGGGGGGGCTTCAGTATCAGCACCGACGCGCAGGCGTTGAGTGCCGGGGTGATTGGCCAATCCGTGCGCTTGCGCATGGAGGGCGGGCGCACCGTGACGGGGCAGGTGATTGACGCTCGAACGGTCAAATTAGACCTGTAAATGATCTTGCTGTTCACCTGTTCGCATCTCAGCCATTGGAGCCACAAAACCATGAGCGCCGCAAAAAGGATTAAAGTAACCTTAAATACTGTCGATGAAATAATCCATGAAGCCCCTGGTCACAGTGGCGTTGGAGAATGTGATGAAGATTGGTCAAACCCCAAGCAGCCCACCGGCTGGCGGAAATTTAGGCTTACCCAAGTCAGGCCAAGGCACGTCCACCAGCGCGACGACAGGCAAATCCTCGGCGTCCAAAGGCGTGCCGGTCACGGTTTCAAGCTTGGCGCAATCTGTGCGCAGTGCAATATCGGCAGATGCCGACATCGACACCAACAAAGTCGAGAGCGTGCGCACCGCCATCTCGAACGGCACCTACAAAGTCAACGCCGAAGCCATTGCAGACAAACTGCTGTCCAATGCCAAGGAAATGATTCAACGCCCACAGCACTGAGTGGTATTGCTTTAGCTTCCGTGGGTGATCTGCCATGAACAGCATCACCCCCACCGCCTTCATGCAGAGCTTGGTTGCTGTTGAGCAACAACTTCAAGCCATGTCTGATGTCTTGATTGCCGGTGATGCTGTTGGTTTTGAAGTCCATTGCGGCGCCCTGCAGTCGCTGATGGCAGACCTCTCCCACGCTTACAGAGCGGTTCCCCCTGAAGCAGCCGCCAACCGAATACTCAAAAACCGCTTGCGCGTATTAGGTCAACGTGTGGCTCTACAGCGCGAAGGCATGGCGCGTCGCGCTGCTGCTGTGGACCGTGAGTTACAGGTGATTTTGCCGTCGCAACAGGTGTCGACTTATGGTCGGCCTGTTGGTGGGTATGGACAAAATGGACGTACTGTAGGTCGCTTCACATCAATGCACGCGTAACACGCGTCATTTTTTTTCAAATCACCCCTGTCCGTGAATGGCTCAGGCGCGTTGCCTTACGGTACACGCCTTTGGTTGTTCGTGGTTTTGTCTTTCTTAAAGATGCTCAGTGGGTTCGCATCTTCGCCCGCAACCGAGCAATGGACTGGCTGTGCAATTGGCATACGCGAGATTCGGTCACGCTCAGCACCGCCGCGATTTCTTTGAGGTTCATGTCTTGTTCGTAGTACATGCTCATGATGAACTGTTCGCGTTCGGGCAGTCCCTTGATCGCAACGATCAGCGCTTGACGCATGCGATGGTCGCCCAGCATGTGCTCGGGGTCTGCTTCAGGATCCCCTGCATGGCGGTCCAGAAAGTGGTTTTCGTCGTCACTCCCCCCGGTCATGTCTTCGATGTAGACGAGTTGTGTGCCACGTACCTTGCCCAGCAGGCTTTGGTAATCGGGCAGCGTCATCTTGAGCTCGGAGGCAATTTCTGACTCGATGGGGCTTCTCCCTAAACGGTGCTCTAAGCGGGTCACGGCATGCTCAATGTCTTTTTGACTTTTACGCGAACCGCGTGACATCCAGTCGGTTTCACGCAGCTCATCCAGCATGGCGCCGCGAATGCGTTGAGTTGCAAAGGTTTCAAATTGCACACCTTTGCTGGATTCAAACCGGCTCATTGCATCTGCCAAGCCAATCATGCCGACTTGAATCAAATCGTCTACCTCCACACTGGGGGGCAACTTGGCGATCATGTAGTGCGCCAAGCGCCGCACCAGCGGCACATACTGGCGCAGCATGTCTTCTCTGTTGAGTTGACCTTTGGTGGTGTACATCAATGGCTCCACAAAAACTGCGCTGGAATGGCTGGTGCCTGCTAAGAAATATGGCTGGGGATATGGCGCAGTGAAGCGGCATTGTCCAACACATTCAACACCAATCTGCGTACACCATCAGACGGTTGTTCCGCGTCAAAATGGGTGCTGGTGTTGTAGTGTTGAACGCCACACTTCAAGAAATTCATTGTACATTTTTGCAGGCTTTTCGCGATCTTGTGAGCGAGGTAAAGCGGACTTGCTGGCGGGCTGACGGTGATGATGGAAACGGCTTGCAGTGCACCACCGTTGGCCATTTGCTTCAGGCTTTTGTAAGCCGACAGCAGCGAGGTCATATCGGGGGACAGCGCCACCACTGTACTGCTTTGACCCAGGTGTAAGGACTCCGCCAGCGTCTCGGCATCTGCATAAACCACCAAGGTGCTGAAGCCGTGAAACAAATGGTTGAGCGTCTGCGCAGCGGTGGTGTGTCTGCTTCTGTTTGTGCCTAGATGAGGCTCGTTGACAGCATGGATAAGGCTGCGCATGCCGTTCGCTGCGGGAATGACCGCCCACAAACGGTTTCCCAACCCCCGGCCTGTGCCGCTGGCTTGTGGACGGTAGGCGCCGTCCAGCATGTCTTGCAGCCCTGGGCTTTCATGGGTTTCTGTGGCTGTGGTGTCCAGGATACCCAGGGTGGTGCCTGTGCTGTGCAGTTCGCTACACACTTGCCACAGCAGACACATCTCAGCAGTGCGATCGCCATGCTGCACTACGCTGAGCAAGTGAGGCGCATTCTGCGCTGCCACTTGCCGCAAGCCGGCACCTTGGTCAAAGCCCGCAAACTCAAGCATGGAGCTGACTCCCCAATGCTACGTTGTGGGTGGGTTGCGAGAAAAAGAAACCGAGGTCGGCGCTGACCGGGTCATAGGCTGATTTGCCGCTGGTTCGCATTGACAGCCGCACCAAGCTGGCGGCATCGGCTTGCTCCCAGTCTTCAGGTACGCGCTGGCCTTGGGTGACGCCGCGCAGCGTGAGCTGGTGGCGAATCAATGCATCAAGTGAGGGGCCTAATTTGGCTGCTTCATCCAACTTTGTGAGCACCACACCACCTTCACCCTGGGCTTTGAACGCTCCGAGTACATCGTCTTGCGTATCCCCATGGCCACCGGCGTTCAGTACCAGCAGGCGGTTGACTTTGGGCAGGTCAATCAACTCAAGGAGCTCAGGGGTTCGCGGGTCTTTGGGGGCAAGGCCCGTGGTGTCGATCAGCACCAGTTTTTTGTTGCACAGCAGGTTCAGCAGGTCTTGCAGGGCCGCGCGGTCATGAGCGAGATGGGCCACCACACCCAGCATGCGGCCGTAGGTGCGCAGTTGTTCATGGGCAGCCACGCGGTAGGTGTCCAGCGTGATGAGACCTACGCTTTGCGGGCCATGGGTTTTGGCGCAGAGGGCTGCGAGTTTGGCAGCCGTGGTGGTTTTTCCCACACCGGTGGCACCTACCAACGCATAGGTGCCTCCTTGTAGATAGAGTGGCTTGCTGCCGGCGTCTGTCTTCAGGTTGCGCTCCAGCACATCCATCACCCAGCGGATCGCATTGCCTGCGCTCAGTTCAGCAGGCATGCGTTCCAGCAGGGTACGGGCTACAGCGGGGGAATAGCCAGCACGAATCAGCTTGAGCATCAGGTTGGACTGAATCGGGTCTTGCTTGGCCTGCCCCAGCCACGAGAGTGTGTTGAAGCGTTCTTCAATCAGGTCACGCATGGCTTGCAACTCGTTGACGATGCCGTTGGTGTTGAAGGTGGGGGCTGCTGCCGCTGCAGCTTTTTCGCGCGCAGCACGGGGTGCTATTTGAGGCGGGGGGGTAACGTGGATTTGCTCTGCGGTAGCAATGCGGGGAAATGTGGGGCGTTCGATGCCAGTATGAGAGGCCCTGGGGGCTGCTGCGCTTGTCTGACGCGCTTGTGCTGCTTCGTTTTCTGTAGCGCCATCCGGTGCACCATGCAGGGCTGCATGGCGGCGACGCAGCATGCGCTCGCGCACATAGTCTTGGAAGGACAGGGTGCTCATGGCCAGTTGGCCTACGTCTTCCTCAACGTCACGCTCTGTGGGCAATTCCCCCAGGTTGCTGGCCCTGGGTGAGGTTGGCACAGGGGGCAGGGGTAATCGTTTGCTGAGCGAGTTGCTGGCACCGTCCAAGGTCAGGCGTGGGCTGGCTGCCATGGATGCTCTGCGTTGTAGGTCAGATCCGGTATGGCCATTGCTGCCATGGCCGCTTCCGTTGCTGGCTTCAGTCAGGCTGTCCAGCATGTCCTCGGTGGTGGCAACCACCTCGACGCCGGTTGCGGTCGGACGGTTGGACAAAATCAGCGTGGCATCGCCAAACGCCATGCGGGCTTTGGCCAGGGCTTCGCGGGAGCTGGCGGCGTGGAAGCGTTGGACGTTCATGGCGTGGCACCTTTCAAGATCGGCCCGATGCGGATCGTGTGGGTTTCAGGGATTTCACTGTGCGACAGCACTTGTAAGCGGGGGGCAACACGGCGCACCAAGCGGGCAATGGAGGTACGGATTGCGTCGGGCACCAGCAGGCAAGCTGGCAAGCCCATTTCTTCTTGTTTTTGTGCCACTTGGGCAGCACTGTTGGTCAGCAGTTCAGCTACGCCAGGGTCTAACGAGGGGCCGTTGGCGCTGCCCAAGGCTTGCACCAGCAAGCGTTCTAAGCCGGGTTCAATGGCAATCACGTTCAGCTCGCGCACGGGGCCGTAAATTTGTTGCACGATGGCGGGTGAGAGGGCCACGCGAACGCGGCGAGCCAATTCGGCGGGGTCGGTCACGGTGTCGCCAAACTCGGCCAAGCATTCCACGATGCTACGGATATCGCGGATGTTCACGGATTCTTCCAGCAGCAGTTGCAGTACTTTTTGGAACGTAGAGATCGAAATGACCTTAGGCACCACTTCTTCAATCAGCTTGGGAGCAAGGCGGCTCACATGGTCTACCAATTGCTGGGTCTCGGTACGGCTGAGGAGTTTGGCGGCTTTCATTTGCATCAAGTGTGACAAATGGGTGGCCATGACAGTCTCGGAATCAACCACGGTATAACCCGCCATTTGCGCGGTTTCCTTTTGCCGTTCATCAATCCAGTGAGCCGGCAGGCCAAAAGCGGGGTCTGTGGTGGCGGTACCAATCAGCGGTGCGGAGATACCTCCGGGGTTGATCGCCAGGAACATGCCGGGGAACGCTTCGCCTTCGCCTTCAACCACGCCGCGCAGGGTGATACGGTAAGCGCTGGGTTTCAATTCCAGGTTGTCGCGCACATGCACAGCGGGAGGCAAGAAACCCACGTCTTGTGCGAATTTGCGGCGCACGCCTTTGATGCGGTTAAGCAAGTCACCCTGGCGGTTTTTATCGACCAGGGTGATGAGGCGGTAACCCAACTCCAAACCCAGTAAATCAACGGGTTGCAGATCGTCCCAGGTGGCTTCGCCGTCGGGGTTGGTTTTCACTTCTTCCACCACGGATGGCGCAGGGGGGGGGCGATTGGCCAGTGTCCAGGCTCCATAGCCCAAGAGCGCAGCCATGCTCAAGAACACCACATGCGGCATACCAGGTATCAGGCCTAGCAAGCCCAAAATGCCTGCGGTGATGCCCAAAATCTTGGCAGAGCCAAACATTTGGTGCACGATTTGTCCGCCAATGTCGCGGTCTTTACCCACGCGCGATACCACCATGGCCGCTGCGACCGAAATCAGCAAACCTGGAATTTGTGCTACCAGCGCATCACCTACTGCCAACAAGATGTAGGTGTCCGCTGCCTGTGAAGCGGTCAAGCCATGTTGCAACACGCCGATGGCAAAGCCACCAACGATATTGATGACCAAAATCAAAATACCGGCAATCGCATCGCCGCGCACGAATTTGGAGGCACCGTCCATAGAGCCAAAAAAATCGGCTTCTTCGCCCACTTCGCTGCGGCGCAGCTTGGCTTCGCCTTCATTAATAAGACCCGCGTTCAAATCGGCATCAATCGCCATTTGTTTGCCGGGCATGGCATCCAGTGTGAAGCGGGCTGACACTTCAGCGATGCGCTCTGAACCCTTGGTGACGACCACGAAGTTGATAACGACCAAAATCGCAAACACGATCAAACCGACCACAAAGTTGCCGCCAATCAAGAAGTGGCCAAAGGCCTCAATTACTGCACCGGCGGCTCCTGCACCTGTGTGGCCGTCCAGCAGCACCACGCGTGTAGAGGCTACATTGAGCGACAGGCGCATCAGTGTGGTCAGCAGCAGTACCGAAGGGAAGGCCGCGAAATCCAGCGGCTTCATCATGTAGGCTGCAACCATCATCACCATCAGTGCGACGGCGATGTTGATGGTGAAGAAGGTGTCTAGCAGCCATGCAGGCATGGGCAGCACCATCATCGACAAAATGGCAACCACCAGCAGCGGTGCTGCGGCTCCGCTGAGGTGCGCTGAGTTCTTCTTCAGCCATTCTGCGATGTGGGGGGGCAGGAAATTCATGGTCTGGCCCTGTTCTTTGGTTTTGTGTTCAGCGCGGTGCCCGCAGGTGTGTTCAACGGGTCCAATTCAGGGGGGACCCGCGGATCAGGCTGCTGGTCAGGCATGGGGGCTTCGCCGCGCATGGCTGCTTTCATGCGGTAAACGTAGGCAAGTACTTGAGCCACTGCACCGAAAAGAGGCGCGGGTATTTCACGGTCAAGCTCAGCATGGGCGTACAGCGCACGGGCCAGAACGGGGGATTCGAGCACCGGAACACCATGGTTTTTGGCAATTTCCCGAATTTTGAAGGCCAGCAAATCAGCGCCTTTGGCAATGACCTGGGGTGCGCCCATATTTTGGTCGTCATACTTCAGGGCAACGGCAAAGTGGGTTGGGTTCATCAGCACAAAGTCGGCTTTGGGAACTGCGGCCACACTGTTGCGCTGCGCAATATCGCGTTGACGTTGGCGTTGGCGGCTTTTGACGTGGGGATTGCCAGAGGCTTCCTTGTTTTCTTGTTTCACCTCTTCGTGTGACATTTTGAGGCGGGATTTGTGCAAAAACATTTGCAGCGGTACGTCAATGGCGGCCACCACCACCACAATCAGTAGCATCAGGGCCAAGCCCACGGTCAGCCAGTTTGACAAATGCAGCAACGCCGATAGAGCGGGTTCTAGTACCAAGGCGGCGATCTCCTGCAAGCTGTTGAGCAAGTACACACCGCCTACGGTCATCACCACCGATGAAATCACCACCACTTTCACGATTTCAGCAACGTGATCTTTGGAAAACAAGCGACCCAACCCCGCGAAAGGGCTGATACGGCTGAAATCTGGCATAACGGGCTTGGTACTGAAGACCCAGCCCCCCACTGCCAATGTGCTGGCGATGGACGCCGCAATCACGATGGCCGCAAAAGCAACGCACGCTACCAAGCCAATGAAGGCCATGTCTTGCAGCCGGTCCAACATGCTGTTGGGTGTCAGTAAGGTGACGCTGTTGAAGGCCAGGTGGTGGCTCAGGGCCAGCTTCATGCGCTCAGCGAGCATCGGCATGAGCACCATCAATCCCATACAACCCGCACCCAGTACCGCAAGGTGCCCCATGTCCTTGGAGCGTGCTACCTGACCATCATCATGCGCTTTGCGAATTTTTTGTTCGCTGGCTGGTAGGTTGCGGTCTTGACTGGAGTCCATGGTGAAGGCAGTGTGGGGTTGCCTTCATTGTCTGGAGCGAGCGCTGAAACTAAAGCGCAATAAGGGGGAAATAAACGGCCAATTCAGAACCCTAAACTGGCCAGTAAATCATCCACTTGTGACTGGTCTGTAACCACGTCACTGCGGCCTTCGGCGTCGACCACAGGACCAGCCAAGCTTTCGGTCTCTACGCCGTGAGGAGATGTGGCTTGCGTGGCCTCAATGTTCTCAGGCGCAAGTGCCGCAATCGCTGCCACCGCAGGGGGCGCGGTTTGAATCAGCAACTGCACCAACTGATCTTCAATGGTGGTGGCCAAACTCACTACGCGTGCGATCACTTGGCCCGTGAGGTCATGAAAATCCTGCGCCATCATGATTTCGGTCAAATGCTGGTCAATGGTTTTATTGCTTTGGTTTACAAAATCAACGTAGTTCATCAATTCACCGCGAGCGACTGCTTTGACCGGATCTTTGACAATCAGGGCGGCAATGCGTTGCGTCTCTTTGGCTACGCTGTCGTGCACCGTTTTTGCCAAATCAACCCGGGTCAGTACTTTTTCAGCGGCTTCTCCGGTCAGGCGTGATATGTACGACAAACGAGATTTTGCGTCTGGCAGGCTGTTGACTGTGCCACGCAACTGGTCGGCGTAGCCCAACTCATTGAGCGAATCATGAAGTTGGCGGGTCAGGACGCCAATAAAGCGGTAAACATCCTTCGGGACGCCTGCTTCTGTGTCTGAGGGATGGATTCCATGGAATGACATAACGGGCTCACATCCCTAACTTCTTCAGAATATGAGCGACTTTGTCTTCCAGCGTGGCCTTGGTGAACGGTTTGACGATATACCCTGCTGCACCGCCTTGGGCTGCAGCCACGATATCTTCTTTTCGGGCTTCAGCTGTCACCATCAGTACAGGTAGGTGTTTGAGCTTATCGTCCTTTTTAATTTCTCCGAGGAGCTGAAACCCATTCATATTGGGCATGTTGATGTCGCTCACCACAAAGTTAAAGTTGCCGTTGCGCAACTTTTGCAGCGCGGCTACGCCGTCTTCGGCTTCATCGGCATCGGTGTAGCCGATTTCCTTGAGCAGGCCACGAATAATCCGTCGCATAGTGGAGAAATCATCAACGATGAGAAAGCGCAGATCGTTTGCCATGGGTAACTTTCGAATAAATTGCTAACGTGTGCGGCTGTTGGGTTTTGCGGCTGTACCCACGGCAGTGGGATTGGGCACAGCGTTTTTGGCAGGTGTTGCGGTTTCCTCTTCAGCTTCATTGGGCGTGACCAACTCGGGTTTGCCCATCAGGCGTGATTCTGCCTCACGCGTCAAAACCAGTATGGTGATGCGCCGATTAACCGGGCTAACAGGATTGTCAGGATCCATCAGGCTGCTGGATGCCAGCCCTACTACCCGTGCCAGTTTGGCGTCGGGCATACCCGCCACCACCAGCTCGCGGCGTGACGCATTGGCCCGGTCGGCAGACAATTCCCAGTTGCCATAGCCTCTGTCCCCATTGCCGTAGGGCGAGGCATCGGTATGGCCTGAGAGGCTGACACGGTTTTCGACACCATTCAATGCCGTACCAATCTCACGCAAAATGTCTCGCATGTAGGGCTTTACCAGCGCACTGCCTGAGTCAAACATGGGTCTGTTCTGCTCATCAACCAGTTGGATTTGCAGCCCATCGGGCGTGATTTCCATTTTGATTTGCGAACCAAACTCTGCCAGTTTTGGGTTTTGGACAATCAGTTCTTGAATTTTCTGCGCCAAAGCCGCGATACGTGCAGCATCTTGCTTGGCATTCTCTGCCTTGCGCTCTTCGTAAGTCATTTTTTTAGTATCGCGTTTTTCGTTATCCGCTTTGTTTTTTTGACCACTGGCCATCGATAAATCTTTACCGCCACCTGAAATAATGGATGTGCTGTTGCCTGCGCCATCACCGCCCATCAGTGCTACTTTCATGGGCATGGTGAAGTGCGCAGCAATCCCGTTCAAATCGCCTTTGGCGGTAGAGCCCAGAAGCCACATCAGCAAAAAAAAGGCCATCATGGCCGTCACGAAGTCGGCGTAAGCGATTTTCCATGCACCGCCGTGGGCGGCATGGCCAGACTTTTTGATCCTCTTGACGATGATCGGTTGCAGTTTTTTGGCGTCGCCTGCCATGTCGATCCTTCATCTGGCCTGGTGGCCAGAAAACTATGGGCTAGATTTCTACCGGCTTATTTCTTGCCGCGCACGTGGTTTTCCAGTTCAGAAAAGGTGGGGCGGTCTGTTGAGAACAGTACTTTACGGCCAAACTCAATGGCTGTTGTGGGGTTGTAGCCTTGCATGCTGGCCAGCAGTGTGGTTTTGATGCAGATGATTTCTTTGCCTGCATCTTCCATTTTTTGTTCGACCAACCCGCCCAGTGGCTCCATCACGCCATAGGCCAGTAAGATGCCAAGGAACGTGCCGACCAGTGCTGAGCCGATCATGCCACCCAAAATTGCCGGTGGCTGACCCACCGAGCCCATGGTGTTCACCACGCCGAGCACGGCCGCCACAATGCCAAAAGCGGGCAATGCCCCCGCCAATCGTGCCAAGGCTGCTACGGGAGCGTGGGACTCCTGATGGTGGACTTCAATTTCGCTGTCCATCAGTGACTCAATTTCATGGGCATTCAGATTGCCCGATACCATCATCCGCAGGTAGTCGGTCATGAACTCAATCACGTGGTGGTCACTGCCGACATTGGGGTACTTTTTGAAGATGGCGGACTCGTGCGGCGACTCTACGTCTTTTTCAATCGCCATCAGGCCCTCCTTGCGGGCTTTTTGCAAAATATCAAACATCATCGCCAGCAACTCAAGGTAGCGCGCCTTAGTGTATTTAGAGCCCTTCATGGCCATGGGCAAGGCTTTCAAGGTGGCTTTCATCACCTTGGGCTGGTTATTCACGATGAAGGCCCCCAGCGCTCCCCCCAGAATGGTGATGAGCTCAAACGGCAAGGCATGCAAGATCACGCCAATATTGCCACCGTGGGCAACATAAACGCCGAAGATACAGCCTAAACAAACAACATAACCAATGACAACAAACATAGAACCATTCTGTCAGGATTAAAGCAGTGGTACCACGCTAGGGGTGTTTAACCGCAGGGGTATTGGGTGCAAAGCATGGCAAGCGTTAAGCCGAGCTTGTACACGCTTAGTGTAGATGCAGGCTGTTGGCCGATGCACCCTTGCCTGCGCGGGCAGGGGGGTTGCATAAGCCACATACAAAATGCCGGGAGCGCTCATAGGGTTCTGTGACAAAGTTTCCGCCACAGGTCGAGCAGGGCGTCAACCTCAGCATCGTGTTGTTCACAAATTTGACCAAGCGCCATGCCCGTGTCACCGACAGCAACTCTTCCAGGCCACAGACCTGCACTTGCTCGCTGTAGAGGCGGTAGGCCTTGATGATGGCGTCAATATCGTCCAGCTCAGAGGCTTTGGATAAATACTGGTGGATGTTTAAAAACAACGAGGCGTGCACATTGGGCTGCCAAGTTAAGAACCAGTCGGTCGAAAACGGCAATTGCCCCTTGGATGGTGATTTGCCAGAGACTTCTTTATAAAGCCGTAGCAAGCGTTCATAAGACAAATCGGTTTCGCTCTCCAGCACTTGCAGGCGTGCACCAAGGTGAATCAGGCTCACAGCCCGCTCAATTTGACGGGATTCGTTCAGTATGCTTTTGGTGGTGGCCATGGTGCTGCTCCGGGCGGTCATTAACAGGGTGCGAGGGACTTAGATAGTTTCGGAGAACTTGCCAGCCATCAAGATGCTGGCATGCAGCTTGGTGGTGGCTCCGTTCTCTACCTTGCGTACGGTGTGGTTGGTGAGCAATTGCCACACCATGTCATCGTCCACCCGAAAGCGGCACAGCAGCATATTGCCAGAGGCGATTTTCATGATTTGCGCTGGTGACAGCATGCCGATCAGATCCGCCGTTTCTTCTGACAGTCCCAAGCGGAACAGGGCTTCTGCGCGGTCTTGGCGAATCAGGCTTTGTGCCAGCATCAGGTAGGTGAGGTTGGCTTCCCTGATTTCTGCCAGCATTTGGGTTTGATCCATTTTTCGCTCCGTTCGGTTGGGGTGAATCAAAGTGTTGATCCGCTGAAATGGATTGTTAATCGGGTGTAAATTAACTTGAATCAGCCAAATTCCGTTTGGCGCGTCAGTACCACCATGTGGTGTTGTCAGGCAAAGGCTGACAGGGGACGTTATAAAAAGGACGGACAAGTGCGCCGTAACCTGTCACCAGAACTGAAAACGCAAGAAGTTGCCTTGCGTACAAATCTGGTGAGTGTATGCAGCTATTAATTTAGTAGCGTCTGAAGAGACACATACTGACCCATTTTCTGACCAAAAGTCTTATGCATGCTCTGTGCTAATGGCTCTGGCCTGTGGGTGGCCGGTCGATTTGCGGCTTTAAAAACCGCTTAATCCACCGATTGAAAAACTTCAGAATCCTTAATCTTGCCACTGTGTCATTCACCAAGTGACCCTCTGTGCCATTCAAGGTGCCGAGGCCCGGCAAGTGCCCTTGAGGGGTGCGCTGGACAAGGGGCCAACCTTCGGGCTGGCGTAGAGATTGGCAGCAGTGCCGAATTTATCCAGTGTTAAGGAGTTTCCCAAATGCCTTCGATCATCAACAGCAATATCAACTCGTTGAACGCCCAGAAAAATCTGGCAGGTTCACAAGCCTCGCTCGCCACCTCCATGCAACGGCTGTCTTCTGGTTTGCGCATCAACAGCGCCAAAGACGACGCCGCAGGTTTGGGTATTGCTGAGCGCTTTACTTCGCAAATCAAAGGCGTGAACCAAGCGGCACGCAATGCCAACGATGGTATTTCATTGGCTCAAACGGGTGAAGGCGCGCTCAGCTCCGCCAGCACCATTTTGCAGCGGGTGCGTGAGCTTGCTGTGCAGTCTGCTAACGCTACCAATTCTTCCAGTGACCGCGCTGCGTTGAATGCTGAAGTGGGGCAACTCACCTCGGAGTTGGACCGGATTGCCAAAACCACGCAGTTCAATGGCCAGAATTTGTTGGATGGCAGCTTTGGCTCGTCTACGTTTCAGGTGGGTGCCAATGCCAATCAGACCATCACAGCGACGACAGCTAATTTCAGTACGAACAAATACGGTAACAACCGCATTGGTTCGCAGGCAGCAGTCACTGCGGGTGGGATTGGTGATCTGGTCACGGGCTCTGCGTTGGGTGCGAATTTGTCAGTGGGCGTGGTCAGTGCCGTCAGCACCATTGCGGCTGATCTTACTTTTGCAGTGAATGGTGCCGCAGGCAGTGCCACTATTGGCATTGTGGCTGGTGCAAGTGCAAAAACTGTTGCTGCCACTATCAATGCACAGACCACGGCCACTGGCGTTACCGCTACTGCGCGCACCGAGGTGGATGCCACGGCGCTTACCGTCAATGACAACTTCTCCCTTACTGTAAAGTCTGACAACGGCACGGCCGTCTCAGTGTCGTTCACCACCGGTGCCGCGCTCAATTCCGACGGTTTGGCGAGTGCCATTAACGCCTTCAACGACAAAACCTCGCAGACTGGTGTGACGGCCAAACTCAACACTGCAGGCACAGGTATTACCTTGACCAATGATTCGGGTAATGACATTGCCATCACGAACGCATCAGCAACAGCCGCTCTTACCGTGGGAGGCGCTACGGCCGCAGCTTTGACCGGTACGGCTTACGTGACTGGCGCGATCACCATGGATTCGTATAAAACGTTTGGTATCGTCAGCACCACAGGGGCTGCAGGTGTCAGCTTTTTCTTGGGTAATGCGGGAAGTCAACTTCAAGGGGCCAATACTTTGGATGTTTCCACCGTGGATTCTGCAACCCGGACACTTGCCACGGTGGATTCTGCGCTCTCGGTTGTGAACGGTCAGCGTGCCAAATTTGGCGCTTTGCAGTCACGTTTTGAGACCACGATTGCCAACTTGCAAACTTCGTCGGAAAACTTCAGTGCTTCGCGCTCACGTATTCAGGATGCGGACTTTGCGATGGAAACGGCTAATCTTTCCCGCTCGCAGATTTTGCAGCAAGCAGGTACTGCCATGGTGGCACAGGCGAACCAATTGCCTCAGGGTGTGTTGGCGTTGCTGCGCCAGTAACCGAGATAACACCAGGGGGATAAAGTCAATTTTGAAGGAAGCGCTTAAGTTTTGTTCAGAACAGTCCGAAAAAGCTACTAACGGGTTCCTAACAGGGCTCGCCGCCAAGCAAAGGCCTAGAGGTCGAGCTGGCCAAGGTAGCCAACCCGGTCGGGAAGGCGTTAAGAGGCAGCAATGCTTCAGGTTCAGTTTTAGGAGCTCAAAATGACTTTATCTGTTAACAGCAACATCAATTCGCTGAACGCCCAGAAAAATCTGACAGCGTCACAAATGTCGTTGTCTACCTCCATGGCACGTTTGTCTTCCGGTTTGCGTATCAACAGCGCCAAAGACGACGCTGCTGGCCTGGGTATTTCGGAGCGGTTCACCTCTCAAATTCGCGGACTGAACCAAGCTACCCGCAATGCCAATGATGGTATTTCACTGGCGCAAACAGCTGAAGGCGCGTTGGGCACAGCGGGCACTATCTTGCAGCGGGTTCGTGAATTGGCCGTGCAATCAGCCAACGCTACCAACTCTGCCAGTGACCGGGCTGCATTGAATGCGGAGGTAGGACAACTGACTTCTGAGCTTAACCGTATTGCCAAGACGACACAGTTCAATGGACAAAATCTGCTGGATGGCAGCTTTGGATCATCGACTTTCCAGGTTGGTGCTAACGCAAACCAGACGATTACGGCGACAACAGCTAATTTCAGCACCAGCAAGTACGGTAATAACCGCATTGGTTCTAAAGCAGCCGCCACTGCAGGCGGTGCTGGTGATTTGGTGACGGGTTCCTCTTTAGGTACGAATTTGGCTGTAGGCGTAGTCAGTGCGACCAGCACGATTGCTGCTGATGCGACTTTTGCCGTGAATGGTGCTGCAGGCAGCGCGACAATTGGTGTTACGGTTGGTGCCAGTGCAAAAACTGTTGCTGCCAGCATCAATGCGCAGACCAACGCTACAGGTGTTACAGCCAGCGCACGCACAGAGGTCGATGCCACGGCCTTGACCGTCAGTGACAACTTTACCTTGACGGTGAAATCAGATAACACTACCGCTGTAACGGTGTCGTTCAGCACGGGTGCTGCGCTGAATGCCGATGGATTGGCTGGAGCCATCAATGCGTTCAATGACAAGTCTTCTCAGACGGGGGTGTCTGCAAAGCTCAACACTGCGGGTACGGGTATCACTTTGACCAATGATTCTGGTAACGATATCGCCATTACCAATACATCGGCCACAGCCGCCATTACCGTCGGTGGTGCAGCAGCAGTCGCCCTCACAGGTACCGCTTATGTGACGGGGGCTCTTTCTTTGGATTCGGATAAAACTTTTGGTATTGTCAGCACAACTGGTGCGGCAGGTGTCAGCTTTTTCTTGGGTAACCAATCCAGTCAACTCCAAGGTGCCAATACCCTTGATGTGTCCACCGTCGATTCTGCAACCCGTGCTATTTCTACAGTGGATGCGGCCTTGTCCGCTGTGAACAGCCAGCGTGCCAAGTTCGGTGCTTTGCAATCGCGTTTTGACACCACTGTGTCAAACTTGCAAACCTCTTCTGAAAACGCCAGCGCTTCGCGTTCACGTATTCAAGATGCTGATTTTGCTGCGGAAACAGCCAATTTGTCGCGTTCTCAAATTCTGCAACAGGCGGGTACGGCGATGGTGGCTCAAGCGAACCAGTTGCCGCAAGGCGTACTGGCCCTGTTGCGTGGCTAAACAGCCACGCGTTCAGGATTTTTAAAAACCAGGGCAACCTGGTTCTGCCAAGCGGCGGCGGGTTTTACCCGCAGCCGCTTTGTGGTTTCTGTGTTGCGATGCCCAATGGGGTGAAAGGAGTGTTGACATGGCAACTATTTCGTCAATCGGTATCGGCAGTGGGTTGGATGTCAACAGCATCATCACCAAGTTGGTTGATTTGGAAAAACAGCCAATCACGGCACTCAAGACCAAGGCCACGACGCTCAGTGCCCAGTTATCGGCTTACGGTACGGTCAAATCTCAACTCTCCACGCTCAATGATGTCGCGCTCAGCCTGGGCACATCGGCGCTGTGGAATCCCATTTCTGTGACGTCTTCCAACACTTCCGCCGTCACCGCCAGCGCTACAGGCGTGCCCTCACAGGGCAGCTACAGCGTAGAAGTGCAGCAACTGTCACGTGGTCAATCTGTGGCGAGCGCTGCTGTTGTTTCCGGCACGTCATTGGGGACAGGAACACTCAGCATTCAGCTAGGCAAGTGGTCTTCTGGTTTTGGCGCTTTCACGCCAGGGGCGGCCGCTGCGGTGTCTGTCACCATTGGCAATGGCCAGGATTCGCTGGCGTCCATTGCATCTAAAATCAACGATGCCGGTGCGGGTGTGACCGCCACCATCATTACCGATAATGCTGGCCAGCGGCTTTCACTGCGTTCGAACACCACTGGTGAGCTGTCTGGCTTTCGGATGCAGGTGAAGGACACTGACACCACCAACAACGATAACGCTGGTTTGTCGCGCCTGGCGTTTGATCCCGCCACCAACGATCCACTGACTTCTCTGCCCTCGGGCATGGCCACTACCACCGCCAGTTCGGTGCAAGCGCGGGATGCCCAGGCCACGCTCAATGGTGTTGCGGTGACATCCAGCACCAATACCTTTGCATCGCTGGTACCTGGTTTATCGCTCCAAGTTGGGCAAGTAACGACGGCACCTGTTACGGTCGGTATTGCCCAAGATACTGCGGCGATTAAAAAAACCATTACCAGCTTTGTTGATGCTTACAACGCGCTGAACACAACGCTGACCGACGCTACCAAATATGACTCGACCAATAAAGTAGGTTCTCTGCTGCAAGGCGACTCGACCACTGTAGGTTTGCAGAACGCGTTACGCAATTTAGTGGGCTCCATCACTACGGGGGGGACGTTTTCACGTTTATCTGACATCGGCATCACCGTGCAGCGGGATGGCAGCCTGCTGACCAGCACCAAGCTCGATACGGCGTTACAAAATATGCCCGCCGTCAAAAGTTTCTTTACCTCCAGTGGCGGTACGGCCACCACGAATGGTCTGGGCCTGAAGCTGAAAAACTTTACCCAGGCGCTGTTAGCTACGGGTGGAACTATTGGTGCGAAATCGACGGCCATTCAAACGATGCTTGACCGTAACAGTACAGAGCAGCAAAAAGTAACAGACCGAGCCACCACCGTTGAAGCTCGCTTGCGCAAGCAGTACACCGCGCTGGACTCCCAAATGGCCTCTCTGACTGCACTGAACAACTACGTGACGCAGCAGGTCACGTTGTGGAACAAGAGTACGGCTTAGCCCTGATACATGCACGTCGCCATGTTTCGCGCTGCTGTTTTGTCTCTGGTTCTGCTGTTATGCGCTTGTGCGCCTACGTCTGAATTTCACCGCCCTGTACCGCCTGTTCCTGAAAATTGGCCCAGTGCGACCAACCTCTTGGTGCCGGGTGATGCGGCTAAGACACATTGGCGTGCCTTTTTCATTGACCCTCGTTTGCGGGTGTTGATTACCTCGGCGCTGGACTACAACCGTGATCTGCGCATTGCCGCTGGCAGGGTGGAAGAGGCTCGGGCGCTCTACGGCATTGCGCGGGCAGACCAAACGCCTACGGTGAATCTGTTGGGCTCGAGCAATGGCACGGGGTCGGTGATTCCTGGCGCTTCTGGGCAGCGCTTTGATCTGTCGTTGTCAACGGTTTCGTATGAACTGGATTTTTGGGGGCGCGTGGCCCGCCTTTCGGATGCCGCCCGCAACAGCTATCTGGCCACTGAAGAAGCTAAACGAGCGGTACATCTCTCCTTGGTTGCTGATGTGGCAAGTGCGTATTTCACCTTGCTGCAATGGGATGAACTCACTGCGCTGGCTCGGTCTACGCTGGCTTTGCGCGAGCAGTCACTGGCCTTGATTGCGAAAGGGCGTGACTTGGGGGGGGCGTATGACTACGAGTACCAACAGGCCAGTGGATTGCTTGAGGCTTCCCGCGCGAGTCTTGCATCCCTTGAGCACCAGCGCGCTGTGACAACCAATCAGCTCAATTTTTTGGTTGGCAATGCCCAGCCTACTTTGCCGCAGGGGTGGGTACTTGATGCACAAGGTTTGGACGTGGCGCTGGCCCCCGGGCTGCCTGCGGAGGTCTTGTTGTTGCGCCCTGACGTGATGGCCGCAGAGCAACGCCTGGCGGCTGCACATGCCAACATTGCTGCTGCACGGGCCGCTTTTTTGCCTAAAGTATTGCTGACTGCCGGTTTGGGTGTGGCGAGCCAGGGTTTGGCCAGCCTTTTCAATGGGGGCGCATGGTTGTTCCAGCCCGTGATGTCGTTGCCTATTTTTGATGGTGGGCGGTTGGCTGCGGGCGTTGACGTGGCCAAGGCCAGAGAGACCATTGCAATTGCCGAGTACGAAAAAACCATTCAGCAGGCTTTCCGCGAGGTCGCTGATCAATTGTCTGCCAGGGCTTCATGGACTAACCAACTGCGAGCAGCCAGGGCCAATAAGAATGCCCAGGAACGGCGGCTTCAAATTGCGCAGGCCCGCTATAGCGGGGGGT
Organism: Betaproteobacteria bacterium; assembly: GCA_025356445.1. Classification (GTDB taxonomy): domain Bacteria; phylum Pseudomonadota; class Gammaproteobacteria; order Burkholderiales; family Burkholderiaceae_C; genus Defluviibacillus. Next base: position 20,974 of record JANXSZ010000065.1, read on the forward strand.
TGATAAGTTACCTTGAGGTGCTTGACGGCCAGCGTGAACTGGTCGTGGCGCAGCAAGCCTTCGCCCAAATCCGCCGTTCTCAGCTTGATGCGGCCGCGCAGCTGTATAAGGCACTGGGTGGTGGTAGCCAAAGCACACCTACAACGGCCAAAATTTCTGCCATAACTGATCCTGTGACTTAAAAACCTTAGTTCCACGTGACTTGTCAGGGTACGCGTATGCTGCTGGCTGAACGTTTTTGCATGACAGAAGTGAGCGCGCATGTCCGTACCCGACAAACTTATTCACGCGATTGAATTACAAGCACAAGGCCAGACCGATTCGGCTGTCCGTGTGTTCAATGAGGTTTTGGCGCTTGATGCCAGCAATGCCCATGCACTCTATTCATTGAGTCTGATCGCGCTCAATGCGGGTGATGGGGTGCAGGCCTGCCAATTCAGTGAGCGTGGTGTTGCTGCTGCACCCTTGTTTGCGCCCTTGCACTACCTTCATGGTGCGGTGTTGCAGGCCATGGGCAACAAGGACGGGGCGCTGCGCAGTTTTGATGCCGCTTTGGCGATTGATCCTGATTATGTCGAGGTGCTGCTCAACAGCGGAGCGCTGCTACGCAGCCTGTTCCGGCACCAGGAGGCCTTGGATCGGTTTCAAAAAATCCTGCGTATTGACCCTGATCATGTGGGAGCCCTAGGCAACTGCGGCATCATGCTCACGGAGTTCAAACGCAGCGAGGAGGCCATCGCCCTGTTCGAGCGGTTGCTTCAGATCAATCCCGATGCCGACTATGCTCTGGGGCTGCTTTTTTACGAAAAGATGCATCTTTGTGATTGGACAGATTTTGCGGCGCTGTCTGCACAATTGATCCACGGCGTCAGATCGGATCAGCGTGCGTGCAAGTCGCTGGCGTTCATGTCTGCATCGGACAACGCACAAGATCACCAACACGCTGCTCAAATTTTTTCGCGTAATTACGCACCTAAGCATGCCAAATCACTTTGGGTGGGTGAGCGGTACCGGCACAAGAAAATTCGCTTAGCGTACCTGTCACCCGATTTGCGTGAACACCCTGTAGGTCACTTGATGGCGGGTGTGTTTGAGCGTCACGACAAGTCGCGCTTTGAAACCATTGCGATTTCGCTGGGGGTGGATGACCAGAGCCGCTTGCGTGCGCGCATGGTGACGGCCTTCGATCAGTTCATTGATGCGCGGGACCTCAGCTCTGAGCAGGTCGCCCAGATGATGCGGGACATGGAGGTTGATATCGTGGTCGATTTGGGGGGCTACACCTCCGACACCCGTACCGATATTTTGGCCTTTCGACCGGTTCCCGTGCAAGTTAACTACCTGGGCTATCCTGGCACCATGGGTGTGGATTACATCGATTACATCGTGGCTGACAGGTACGTCATTCCTCCTGAGCATCAGGCGTACTACAACGAAAAGGTGGTGTACCTGCCCGATACCTATTTACCGACTGACAACAGTGTCCAAATTTCGGAGCGCACGCCTACACGCCATGAATGCGGTTTGCCAGAGGTGGGGGTGGTGTTTTGCTCTTTCAGCCACGACTACAAAATCTCACCTCCAGTGTTTGAGGTTTGGATGCGGTTACTGACGCAGGTGCCAGGCAGTGTGTTGTGGCTGATGTCACGGGGGGCTACCGCACAAGCTAATCTGCGTAAAGAAGCATCTGCCCGTGGTGTTGACCCTGCACGGCTGGTGTTTGCAGGCCGTGTTCCCTTGGTTGAAGACCATTTGGCGCGTTATCGGCAAGCCGATGTCTTTTTGGATACCCATCCGTATAACGCGCACACGACAGCGGCGGATGCGCTGATGGCAGGTTTGCCTGTCGTGACGTGCATGGGCAATGCCTTCCCTGCACGGGTGGCCGGTAGTTTGCTGCATGCCATGGGAATGCCTGAGCTTGTCACGTCGTCGCTGGTCGCTTATGAGGCTTTGGCGTTGCAACTGGCACTTGAGCCTGCACTGCTGGCTTCAGTGAAGGCTCGAATAGCCAGCCATAAGGCCAGTTTTTCACTCTTTGATACCCAGGCCCTCACCCTTAATCTTGAAGCTGCGTATGTCGCTATGTGGCGCATTCAACAATTGGGGGACGCACAAGATGAATTGGCCGCAAAAGCTATGTAAAGCCTGTCCACCCAAAACACAAGGGATGTGATGCCATGATCGCCAGCGATAACCAACGAGCCGACCTGGACAGTGCCGGCCAGATGCTGGTGGTGTCGAATTGGCCGCAGGCCGAAATGTTTCTGCGTCGCTATCTATTCAGTGGTGGGCGTGATCCTGTAGCTCATCACCTGTTGGCTGTTGTGGCACAAGGCTATGGGTTCGGCCCTGCTTTTCGCCTCAGCGAAAAGCAGATTAAGACTTCAGAATCATCGCCTAAATACCTGCTCATTAAAGCTTGGGGCTATGGTTTTTGGAGCGATGTTCATCATGTATTGGGCCAGTTGCTGCTGGCGGAGTTGACGCAGCGTACGCCCATCGTGCATTGGGGGGGGAACAGCCTGTTTGGCGACAGTGCTGCGGTAAATGCCTTTGAGCTGTACTTTGACCCAGTGTCGACAGTCACGCTGTCTGATTTGTCTGCTGACCTCACTGTTTATCCCCCCAAATGGACGCACAGCAACCTGTCAAGTGATGACGTTAACAAGTGGGATGGGCTCCATTCACGCATGCCCGCACAGTCGCTTTTCCACCGCAAAGAGGACGTCCTGGTCAGTGATTTTTACACGACGGTCAACACGCTATTGCCTTGGGTTGCGGCTGACTCGGCCTACCATGGGTTGACTGATGATGCGGTATACCTAGCGCTTTTTGCTAAATACCTGAAGCCTCATGCGCTGTTGTGCGAGCGCGTTGCCGCTTTCTGGCAGGCCAACATGGCAGGTCGCCATTGGGTTGCCGCGCATGTACGAGGCTCTGACAAGATTTACGAATCCGCAGGGCTGCACCAGACCAACCAGCGCTATTGCGCATTCATCGACCGCATCATCGAGCTGAATCCCGGTATTGGTGTCTTTTTACTGACTGATTCGGTCGAGGTCCATGCCGATTTCCAGGTTCGTTACGGTGACCGCTTGCGCACAACCCCAGCGCTGCGCAGTGATTCCAGCACTGGCGTTCACATGCAGGGGCATTCAGGCCGTACTGTGGGTGAAGAGGTCCTGATTGATGCATTGCTGGCCGTGCAATGTGATTATTTCATCGGGAACAAGGAGTCCAATGTTTCGCTGGCTATCGCCAGTATGAAACCTTGGTCCGCTGGACTGTGCATCATGCTGGGGGACAAAAGTTGTCGTGCTGACAATTTTTTCTTGCACAACCGCAAAAATGAACCGGTGGATGTACTCGCTTGCCGGCTCTGTCGTGCGCCAGTGCAACGGCTGTTCGACAAGCTGGTGTTAGGGCGACACACCGTCAGTTATCACCGTTGTATAGGCTGTGGTGCGCTACAAACCGATAGCCCTACGTGGCTGGATGAGGCCTACGCTGGCTCCGCTGAACTGTACGACACCGGCAAGGCATCGCGCACATTGGTGAATTTTTTGGCCCTGCCACCGTTGCTGGCGATCTTGGGCGTGCGTAAAACCGATATGGCGGTTGATTTTGGAGGCGGAACTGGTTTGCTTGCACGACTGATGAGGGATGTTAGCTATAACTTTCATAGTTTTGACAAGTTTGGCAGCAGTGAATTCATGGGGGGGTATGTGTGGGAGGGCATTGACCATCCTTGCCGTCTGGTCACGCTGTTTGAGGTCGCTGAACACTTTGCCAACCCCGCAGAAGAATGGCAGCGACTCTTTGTCTGTGACCCCGATTGGGTGATTGGCAGCACCAGCTTGTTCAATGGGCAAGGAGCGGATTGGCCGTACTTGTCGTGCGAGTCCGGTCAGCATGTTTTTTTCTATTCCACCGACGCTTTGAACTATGTGGCCTATAAGGCTGGGCGATTTGCCTACAACCTGGGCATGTATTTCCTTATTACCCGTACCCCCTTGGAGGAAGTCACTCTGGCCGCCATCAAGAACTGGGCCGAGCAGCTGTATCCCGCTTGTCAGGCCAGTTTTGAGTCTTGGGCGCGTGGCCCCTACCGACATGCGAGTGCGGACAACGCGGAAGTCACTGCGTATGCCCGTTTGCGCCAGAGCGGAAAAAAGATTGCCATAGACGGTACTTTTTTTCGATACGCCACAGGTATTTCCAGGGTCTGGAAAAGTTTGCTGGCGCAATGGTCAGCCTCTGGCCTCGCTCCAAGTCTGGTCGTGATTGACCGGGGTCGCACTGCACCGCGTTTGCCTGGGATTCGCTATGTCGAAGCCCCGTTGTACGACTATGCGAATGCCGAGCAAGACCGAACCATGCTACAGGGTTTGTGCGATCAGGAATCTGTGGGGTTGTTTATATCAACTTACTACACCATTCCCCTCACCACGCCCTCTGCATTGATGCTGCTGGACATGATTCCTGAGGTGATGGGGTTTGATTTGTCGAATCTGCAATGGGTCGCCAAGCGCCAAGCCATTGAGTACGCGCAGGCCTTCGTGTCGATTTCACACAGCACAGAGCGAGATTTGGCACGTTTTTACCCTCATGTTCAGATACCTGTCAAAGCGGTAGCGCACTGCGGTTGTGATTTTCGCCCTGCTGCCGCCTCTTCCGTGTCTGATTTCAAAGTGCGACATGGTATTTACAAACCCTATTTTTTAATCAGCGGTGGCCGTAGCGACTACAAAAACGCAACTCTCTTTTTTCAAGCCTTTGCCCATTTCGCCGAGCGACGTGGTGACTATGCGGTGGTTTGCACCAATGCCAACCAGCCTTTGGAATCCGAATTTGCAGCCCACGTGGGCACGGCGGACATTCACATGCTGGTGCTCAGTGATGCCGATTTGCAATGCGCGTACAGCGGTGCTCTTGCTCTTGCCTACCCGTCGCGGTATGAAGGTTTTGGTTTACCTGTGGCCGAGGCGATGGCTTGCGCTTGCCCTGTCATTACATGTCGCAACAGCTCGCTGATTGAAGTCGGTGGTGATGCTGTGGTGTATGTAGATCCAGACAACGTTGACGCCATGTACCAGGCTTTACTGACTGTACTTATTACAGACACCCGTGCTGATTTGATTGTGCGGGGGCTGAAGCAGGCTGAATCTTTTTCGTGGGCCAAAATGGCCTGTGAGGTCGGTCAGCACTTGGCCACTTGGGCTGGCACACCGTATTTTGCGTTGCGATGAGTCTTATGAACACTTTGCCTCAAGAGGCGACCGAGATGTCTTTCTTACCCTCCCGTAATCGCCGCGCTTTGGTGTGTGGTGTAGGCGGACAAGATGGTGCTTACCTGAGTGAATTCTTGCTTTCCAAAGGCTATGACGTGGTGGGAACCTCGCGGGATGCCACCATCATGAGCCGACAAGGCTTGCGTTTATTGGGCATAGAAGACCGTGTGCCTGTTGTGACCATGGCTGTGAACGATTTTCGCAGCGTGCTGCAGACACTGACACGGGTTGAACCCGATGAGGTCTACAACTTGGCCGGGCAGACTTCGGTAGGTTTATCGTTTGAGCAGCCGGTAGAGGCGATTGAAAGTATCGCTACGGGAACGCTTAATCTGCTGGAAGCGTTGCGTTTTGTGGCACGGCCCATCCGTTTTTACAATGCAGGTTCCAGCGAATGCTTTGGCGATACGGGTACCCAGGTCGCGACTGAGCAAACGCCTTTTCGTCCACGCAGTCCTTACGCTGTGGCCAAGGTGTGTGCGCATAATTTGGTGGACAACTACTGTGAGTCCTACGGTATGTTTGCCTGCACCGGTATTTTGTTTAACCACGAATCTGTTTTGCGGCCAGGGCGGTTTGTGACCCAGAAAATTGTGCAGGCAGCCTCTCGTATGGCTGCGGGTTCTTCCGAAGTGTTACGACTTGGTAATTTGGATATTCACCGTGATTGGGGCTGGGCACCAGAGTATGTGCGTGCCATGTGGCTGATGCTGCAAGCCGATCAACCCAAGGACTATGTGATCGCGACGGGAAAAACTGTCTCTCTGGCGTATTTTGTCTCACAGGCTTTTGCGCATTTCAACCTCGATTGGCACGACTATGTGCAAACGGATGCTGCACTGCTGCGCCCCTCTGATATTGCCTACGGTGCCGCTGATCCGACGCTTGCCGCCCGGGACTTGGGCTGGACAGCACACTTTACTGTAGATGATGTGATTGCAGCGATGTGTACCGACGCTGCGGCTCGGCTTGCATAACGGTAAATTTCTTGCCTTTCTAAAGCTTAAAACCCCAGGCCTCATAAAAAGCCTGGGGTTTTAACGTTGTAAGTAAGTTCTCAGCACCCAAGGTGCTGAGAACTTTTTGCCTTACTTGCTACCGCCTGCCGTCAAGAAACCGTTGCTGCCTGTGTCTTGCAGCCCTGGCAGGTTCAAGGTTTTGCTGGAGGTGGCTGCGACCGTGCCTAAGCTTCCCACAGGCTTGCCGTTGGCATCGAACTGTTTCATGACGTCAGCCATGCTGGCGACAGTCAGTACCGCTGCCGTGTTGCCAGAACTGGTGCCGCCCTTTGTATCCAGACCTGTACCTGAGAGGTTGCTGTCAGAAGAGCCCGAGTTACCAAAGCTACCCATAGCCTGCGCGAGGCTACTGACGCGTGAGCGTAAATCCCCTTGTGGATCGGTGCTTGCAGTGGCCTTTGTAAAGGGCTGTGCAGCATCAATGCTGACCGTCTTCAATGCATCTGTTTCGGATGCAGCGGTCGACGAGACAGAGGGGGCATTGCCTTGTGCCGTCAAGGCATTGTCAATGGAAGCAGGCGCGCTGCTCTCTGTTGCCACGCTGCTGTTTATCGCTGCGATGGCTGCATCAACCGACGCTGCACTGGTATCACTTTGCTTGCCTTGTGATTTGTCCGCGACAAACCATACGTCGGCTGCTGCGTGGGTTGCACCATCGGTGGTTTCGTAGGTTGAAGTCAGGCCGATCAGGTTGCCGTGGTCTTTGCTGATGTCAGCGCTGACTTGCAGATTCAGCTGCTTGATGCCCAAGTCATCCAGGGTTTTGAGTTCACTGGTGCTGCTGATACCGTCAGAGTTGCTGTCAACCCAGACGCGCAAATCGGCAAAGGCGGCGTCGTCGTGGTTCACCACACCATCGTGGTTGGTGTCCAGTTCACGCAATGCCGCATAACCGTCAGTGGCTTTGGTGCCATTGGCGAGTATGGTTGAGGAGCCAAACAGTTCAGAGCCGTCATTGATCTGACCGTCGTGGTTCCGGTCCAGTACCAGTAAGCCATCGCTGCCGCTGACCCAGCCGGTATTGACCTTGGTGCCATCGGCAAACAAATCAAACTTCACCCCTACAGAGGCACTTTGTGTCGTCACACCGTCACCGTTCAAATCAAGGATAAGTGGTGTACCCAGTTTGAGGTGCGAGACCTGGGTGGTGGTGAGGGCTGGAATTTGACGCGTTGTCAGTGCTTCAACCTGGGTCGTGGTGAAAGCATCCAACTGCGTTGTTGTGAGTTGCGCTAACTGTGTCGTCGTCAAGGCCACCACCTGCGCGGTGGTGAGCACCGCTATCTGTGCTGTCGTCAAGGCCACCGCACTTGCTGTGGTCAGTGCAGCCACTTGTGCGGTGCGCAATGCAACGACATCGGTGGTTTCAAGTGCGGCCACCTGCGTGGTCGTCAGCGCGGCTACGTTGGTGGTTGTCAATGCCTGGATTTGAGCTGTGGTCAGGGCCACGATTTGATCCGTCGTCAGTGCTGCGGCTTGCGCCGTACCCAATGCGGCTATTTGAGCCGTACGCAACGTGGCGACATCGGTGGTTTCAAGCGCCGAAATTTGTGTCGTGGTGAAAGCCGCTACGTCAGCAGTCGTCAGTGCTTGAACCTGCGCCGTTGTCAGGGCCACGATTTGATCTGTTGTCAATTTAGACGCTTGCGCCGTGTTCAGCGTCGCAATTTGTGCAGTACTGAGCGCCACGACCTGATCGGTGGTGAGGGCAGCCACACCAGCGGTGGTGATTGCGGCGACCTGAGCGGTACGCAGGGCAGCGACATCGGTGGTCTCCAGGGCTGCGACTTGCGTGGTGGTGAGGGCCGCCACATTGTTGGTGGTCAGAGACTGCACCTGGGCCGTGGTCAGGGCCACGACTTGGTCGGTCGTCAAGGCCACAGCCTGGGTCGTTGTCAGAGCGGCGACCTGGGCGGTACGCAAGGCGGCGACATCAGTTGTTTCAAGGGCTGCGATCTGCGTGGTCGTGAATGCCACCAGCTGAGCGGTCGTAACGGCTTGCACTTGCGCTGTCGTCAGTGCAACCACTTGATCAGTGGTCAGCTTCGAGGCTTGCGTCGTCGTGATCGCGGCTATTTGTACTGTGCTCAGAGCCACAACCTGGTCTGTGGTCAGCGCTGCCACACCAGCGGTGGTCAAGGCCGCCACTTGGGCTGTACGCAACGCGGCCACATCGGCTGTTTCCAGCGATGCGACTTGGGTGGTGGTCAAGGAGGCCACACCAGCTGTGGTCAAAGCCTGGACTTGGGCTGTCGTCAACGCAACCAACTGGTCTGTCGTCAAGGCCACTGTTTGGGCTGTTCTCAATGCTGCGACCTGGGCTGTGGTCAGTGCCACGATCTGGTCCGTGGTCAGCGCAGCGACAGACGCCGTATTCAGTGCCGCAATTTGAGCGGTTCGCAGAGCCGCAATATCGGCCGTCACAAACGATGCAGCCTGCGCCGTGGTCAATGCAGCAACACCTGCCGTGGTCAAGGCTTGAACCTGGGTCGTGGTGAATGCGGCCACTTGATCCGTGGTCAAGTTGTTCACTTGCGTCGTCGTGAGCGCAGCAACTTGTGCCGTCTTGAGCGCAGCCACATTCACAGTGACAAGGGCCGTCACTTGCGAAGTGGTGAGTGGCGTCAACTGCGTCGTTGTGACGGCTTGCACCTGGGTGCTGGTCAGTGAAGCGATCTGGCTCGTCGTCAAAGCAACGGCTTGCGATGTGCTCAGCGAGGCAATCTGTGCCGTGGTCAGGGCCACAACCTGGTCTGTGCTCAAAGCGACGGCTTGCGTCGTGGTCAGCGCCACAACCTGGGCCGTACGCAGTGCCGCAACATTGGTTGTTACCAGGGCAACCACTTGGGTCGTGGTCAAGGCGGCCACGCCAGCGGTGGTGATCGCTTGCACCTGAGCCGTGGTCAGGGCCACGACCTGATCGGTCGTCAGGGCCACAGCCTGGGTCGTTGTCAGAGCGGCGACCTGGGCGGTACGCAGGGCAGCCACGTCCGTGGTCTCAACCGCGGCGATCTGCGTGGTGGTGAGTGCCACGACTTGCTGGGTGGTCAGTGCCTGGACTTGGTTGGTGACAAGCGCCACCACCTGATCCGTGGTCAGCTTGTTCACTTGAGCGGTGGTCAGCGAAGAGATCTGCGAAGTGGTCAAGGCCACGACCTGATCGGTGGTGAGGGCAGCCACACCAGCGGTGGTGATTGCGGCGACCTGAGCGGTACGCAGGGCAGCGACATCGGTGGTCTCCAGGGCTGCGACTTGCGTGGTGGTGAG
>JANXSZ010000070.1 GCA_025356445.1 Betaproteobacteria bacterium
CAGTCTGCCAGTTTGCCGGGCAGGCCCATGCCGTCGAGCACACCTTTGCGGCGGGTCATGTCGCGGGCCTTGCGGGCGGCCTCTCTAGCGCGGGCGGCTTCGATGATCTTGCCGACGATGATCTTGGCATCGGCCGGGCGCTCTTGCAGGTAGTCGTGCAGCAGGCGGCTGACGATGTCTTCCACCGGGCCGCGCACTTCGCTGCTGACGAGCTTGTCTTTTGTCTGGCTGCTGAATTTGGGCTCGGGCACTTTCACGCTGAGCACGCAGGTCAGGCCTTCGCGCATGTCGTCGCCGGTGACTTCGACCTTGGCTTTTTTAGCGATTTCGCTGTCATCGATGTATTTGTTGATGACCCGCGTCATGGCGGCGCGCAGGCCGGTGAGGTGGGTGCCGCCGTCGCGCTGGGGGATGTTGTTGGTGAAGCACAGCACCTGCTCGTTGTAGCCGCTGTTCCACTGCATCGCCACTTCCACGCCGATGTTGGTGTTCTGGTCGCTCTGGCGGTCGCCCATGGCGTGGAAGATGTTGGGGTTCAACACCGTCTTGCCCTTGTTGATGAAGTTCACAAAGCCCTTCACGCCGCCTGCGCCCGAGAAGTCGTCTTCTTTGCCGCTGCGCTCGTCCTTGAGGCGGATCTTCACGCCGTTGTTCAAGAAGCTGAGTTCGCGCAGGCGCTTGCTCAGGATTTCGTAATGGAAATCGGAGTTGGTCTGGAAGATTTCCAGATCGGGCGCAAAGTGCACTTCGGTACCGCGCTTTTCGGTGTCGCCAATGATGTGCATGGGCGAGACTTCGATGCCGCCCACGGTTTCCAGCAGGCGGTTTTGCACAAAGCCTTTGCTGAATTCCATCACATGGATCTTGCCGTCGCGGCGGATGGTGAGGCGCAGCATTTTGCTCAGTGCATTCACGCAGCTCACGCCCACGCCGTGCAGGCCGCCAGACACCTTGTAGCTGTTCTGGTTGAACTTGCCACCCGCGTGCAGCTCGGTCAGGGCGATTTCAGCGGCACTGCGTTTGGGCTCGTGCTTGTCGTCCATCTTGATGCCGGTGGGGATGCCGCGGCCGTTGTCCACCACGCTGATGGAGTTGTCGGAATGGATGGTGACCAGGATGTCGTCGCAGTGGCCGGCCAGCGATTCGTCGATGGAGTTGTCCACCACCTCGAACACCAGGTGGTGCAGGCCGGTGCCGTCCGAGGTGTCGCCGATGTACATGCCGGGGCGCTTGCGCACCGCTTCCAGGCCTTCCAGGATCTGGATCGAACCTTCGCCGTAGGCTTCGGTCGCGCCGGCCTGGTTGGTGTCGATGGTGGGCTGGAAGTTGGAGCTGTCGGCCGTGCTGTCGCCCGTGTTGACTGCTTCGGTGCCATCAGGCTGGTTCGGGGTGTTTTCTGCGCTCATAGCTTTCAATCTCTTCAATAACTAAACCCGCCATGAATCAGGGATTCATCGCGGGCTGTAAAGGTGTTTGCTCTAAATTTAATAGCTAACTGTCAAATACGCATCGGCATCACGACGTATTTGAAGTGAACATCGTCAGGTATGGTGATGAGCGCGGAGCTGTTGGAATCGGACAATTCGATGACCACCATGTCCTGCGGCATGTTCTGCAACACGTCGATCAGGTAAGTGACGTTGAAGCCGATTTCAATGCTGTCACCACCGTAGTCGATGTCCAGTTCGTCCACGGCTTCTTCTTGCTCGGCGTTGTTGGACGCGACGCGCAAGGTGCCAGGCTCGATGTTGAGCTTGACCCCCTTGAACTTGTCACTGGTCAAAATGGCGGTACGTTGCAACGAGGCCAACAGCGCCACGCGACCCAGCGTGATATGGTTTTTGTGGTTGCGCGGAATCACACGGTTGTAGTCCGGGAATTTGCCCTCGACCAGCTTGGTGACGAATTCCATGCCTTCAAAGCTGAATTTCGCCTGGTTGTTGGCAAACTGCATGCTGATGACGCCATCGGCGCTGTCGCTCAACAGGCGCTGCATTTCCACCACGGTTTTGCGCGGCAAAATCACTTCTTGCTTGGGCACTTCCACATCGAGCGTGGCGCTGGAGAAGGCCAAGCGGTGGCCGTCGGTAGCCACCAAGCTGAGCTGCTTACCTTCCGCCACGAACAAAATGCCGTTCAGGTAGTAGCGAATGTCATGCACCGCCATCGCGAACGAGACTTGGTTCAGCAGTGCTTTCAGCGTCTTTTGGGGCACGCTGAAGACGGGGCCGAAGCTTGCGGACTCTTGCACCAGCGGGAAATCTTCAGCGGGCAGGCTTTGCAGCGTGAAGCGGCTTTTACCGCCCTTCAAAATCAACTTGCCAGCACTGGATTCCAGGCTGACAGTTTGGTCGGACGGCATGGTGCGCAAAATGTCAATCAACTTGCGTGCACCTACTGTGGTACTGAAATCGCCGCTGTCTCCATCCAATTCCGCTGAGGTGCGGATCTGGATTTCCAGATCACTGGTCGTCACCTCGATGGAGGGACCCGTTTTACGGATCAGGACGTTGGCCAGGATGGGCAGGGTATGACGGCGCTCCACGATGCCTGCAACGGATTGCAAAACTGCGAGAACTTTGTCCTGGGTCGCCTTGAGAACGATCATGTCAACCTCTTCTTTAACAACTTTTTATCAACGTCTATTCAAAACTGGGCAAAGCAGAAAACCAAGGCTATGGCTTGTCATGTTGTGCTTTGGATAAGTCAAACACGCCATTTTCCTCTTTTTGCTAGCCCTTGAGGGTTTGTTCCAGCACGTGCAGTTGCTGGTTCAATTCGGTCATTTGCTGGCGTTCGGCTGACATTTTGCGTACCGCGTGCAACACCGTGGTGTGGTCGCGTCCGCCGAACAATTCTCCGATTTCAGGAAGGCTCTTTTGTGTCAGCTCTTTGGCCAGGTACATCGCAATTTGGCGAGGCCGCGCAATGCTGGCGGGTCGTTTTTTGGAATACATGTCCGCGACCTTGATTTTGTAGTAATCGGCCACCGTTTTCTGGATATTTTCTACCGAGATTTGTCGATTTTGAATAGACAACAAGTCCCGTAGCGCTTCGCGGGCCAACTGGATTGAGATTTCTTTGTGGTTGAACCGCGAATACGCCAAAATTTTGCGCAGCGCACCTTCGAGCTCACGCACGTTGGAGCGCACGTTTTTGGCAACGAAGAAGGCCACTTCTTCGGGCATCTCAGAGCCTTCAGAGCGAGATTTACTGATAAGAATGGCGACGCGCATTTCCAGCTCTGGCGGCTCGATGGCGACCGTTAAACCCGCGTCAAAGCGGGACACCAAGCGCTCATGGATGTCCGCGAGACCTTTGGGGTAGGTATCGCTGGTCATCACAATGTGCGATTTTTTGGTCAGCAAGGCTTCAAAGGCATTGAAGAATTCTTCTTGTGTGCGGTCCTTGTTGGCGAAGAACTGCACATCGTCAATCAGCAGCAAATCAAGCGAGTGGTAGCGCTCTTTGAACTCGTCAAAGGTCTTGCGCTGGTAAGCCTTAACCACATCCGATACAAATTGTTCGGCATGGATGTAGAGAACTTTGGCGGCCGGCTTGTCTTCCAGCAGTTTGGCGCCGATGGCGTGCATCAAATGGGTCTTGCCCAAACCCACGCCGCCGTAAATGAACAGGGGGTTGTACATGTGGCCCGGTATGGTTGCCACATGCATGGCTGCGGCGCGGGCCATGCGGTTGGCGGTGCCTTCGACCAGGGTGTCAAACGTCAGCGCGGCGTTGAGGCGGTTTTTGTGGATGGGCGCAACAACCTCGTTAACCGATGTATCCAAAGTTCCCGCTGCGATAGGCTCCGGGCTGTCAGTTGTATCGTTGAAAGTGGGTAGGCGGCTTGGTCTGGCGGGCTGATCCCTGGGTGCAAGCACTAACTCCAGCGTGACGGGTGAGCCATAAATTTTCTCGACCAACTGGGCAATACGAGATGCGTATTGCGCCCGTATCCAGTCCAGCTTGAAGCGGTTGGCGACGAAGATGGTGAGTTTGGAAAAATCGTCGGTGGCCTCTGCCACCAGCGGTTTGATCCAGGTATTGAACTGCTGTTCAGGCAACTCTTGGGCCAGCACGTCAACGCAGCTGAGCCATAAACTTTGCCCGGCATTCGGGCTTAAATTGGGGGCCAGGCGCTGGCCATAGGCCCCATTTGCCATATCCATGGCGGGAGACTTCCCCTCGATCATTGTGTTGCGTACTCTGTGGACAGTTGGGGATATTGTGGGGCGCGATTGTAGCTTGTCAATGACTTATCCACATGGTTGCCGGTGGGGTAGCCGTAGGCGAAACGTCTGCCACAAGGCCCAGTTTTTGGCTGCTTTATTGGGTATGTTGAATAACTGGTGGGTGTTGTAAAAAGAAATGACCCTTAAAAAAACGCCCAAGCGGTTGCCGCAATTGACAAAGTTTGTGATAATGCTAGGTTTTCCCGGCTTGATGCAGTTGTGCAGCATGCCTTGTTTTCCTAGGATACGACAATGAAACGCACTTACCAACCCTCCAAAATCCGCCGCGCCCGTACCCATGGGTTTCTGGTTCGCATGAAAACCCGTGGTGGCCGTGCCGTCATCAATGCTCGCCGTGCCAAAGGCCGCAAGCGTTTGGCCGTCTAATTTCTCTGGCTGCTTTTAGCTCGTAGACCGTCGCGCGGCTCTGTTCAAGGTGCAGCGCCTCCAGTCTCGTGCGCAGTTTCAAGCCGTTTTGGCAGGGCGAACCCTCGCCAAAACAGCACATTTCGCTTTGCATCATTTAGCGTTGCCTGTGTTGCCACTGGTGTCCGTTAATGGTTCGTCTCCCGATTTGTTTCCTGGCCACAGTCTGTGGCTGGGTGCCATGGCGCCTAAGCGTTGGGCCAAACGGGCGGTGACGCGCAATGCCATCAAGCGTCAAATTTACACCGTCACGGCGCAATTTGACGAGGGCGCTTTTTCGGGTGTCCCTCAAGCCGCTTATGTGTTGCGGCTGCGCGCTGCCTTTGATAAAAAGCAGTTCATCAGTGCCACATCTGAGCAACTCAAGCAAGCCGTTCGGGCCGAGTTGCTGGTGCTTATGGCACGGGCAGGCGCAACCCATGCTGGGCAGGACATCGCACGTCCATGTTGAAAAACCTGCTGATGGGCCTGGTCAGAGGCTACCGCTTGCTGCTCAGTCCTGTGCTGGGCAATGCTTGCCGGTTTGAGCCTACCTGCTCGGTTTATGCTTTGCAGGCCTTAGACCAGCATGGTGCCGCTGCGGGCAGCTATCTCACGCTGCGGCGCATTGCGCGCTGCAACCCTTGGTGCGAGGGCGGCCATGATGCCGTGCCCACCACCCTGGCTCCTTTTCTCTCACACAAGTCATCCTCATGAACGATATTCGCCGCACCATTCTGTGGGTGATCTTTGGATTTTCCATGGTTCTGTTATGGGATCAGTGGCAGGTTCACAACGGCCAAAAGCCGATGTTTGCCTTTTTACCATCGCAGCAAACTGCGCTGCTCAGCAAGACCACCCCCGCTGGGGCGGGCGCTGTTGCTGCGTTGCCCAGCACAGGTGCGTCCGCTGTGCCTTCCGCAGTGCAGGCTAACGTCGCTGGTGTGGTTTTGCCGCCGGGCGCCACTGCGCCAGTGCCTGCGGCCCCGCGCGAAAAAATCGTCGTCAGTACCGACAAGTTGAAACTGACGTTTGACACCGAAGGCGGCACACTGGTGAAAGCCGAGTTGCTGGGCCAAATCGACATGGCGGACAAAAGCAAAAACTTTGTGCTGCTGGATGAAAGCGCCAACCGTGTCTACACCGCCCAAACCGGTTTGATCGGTGCAGCCGCTGGCACTGTGCCCTTTCCTACCCATAAAACGCTGATGACGGTGCTGCCCGGTGAGCGCACGCTCAAAGACGGTAGCAACGAACTGGTGGTGGCGTTCGAGTCCCCAGACGAAGGCGGCATCAAGGTGGTGAAGACCTGGACGCTCAAGCGTGGCGCGTATGACATCGCCGTCAAGCACGACGTGATCAACAACAGCACGACCACCCAATCCCCCCAGTTGTATTTGCAACTGGTGCGCGATGGCAACAAGCCTGTAGGCGAATCGTCGTTCTACTCCACGTTCACCGGCCCTGCGGTGTACACCAGCGAGAAGAAGTACCAAAAAGTCGAGTTCACTGACATTGAGAAGAACAAGATCGACATCGAAAAGACGGGTACCGATGGCTATGTCGCGATGGTGCAGCATTACTTTGCCAGTGCTTGGGTGCTGAACGGCGCTGTGGACAAAGAGGGCAAAGCCCAGCCCCTCAAGCGTGATTTGTTCATGCGCAAGGTGGACACCAATCTGTACGCCGTGGGCATGATTGCTGGGTTGGACAACATCGCTCCCGCCACCCACAAGTCGGTGGATGCGATCTTTTACGTTGGCCCTCAAGAAGAGAAAAAACTCGAAGCTTTGGCCCCAGGTTTGGATTTGGTGAAAGACTACGGCTGGCTGACCATCATGGCCAAGCCGCTGTACTGGTTGCTTGATCAGCTGCACACGCTGATTGGCAACTGGGGCTGGTCCATCATGGCGCTGGTGTTGCTCATTAAAATAGCCTTCTACTGGCTGACCGCCAAAGGCTACGAGAGCATGGGCAAGATGAAAGCCATCAACCCCAAGATCACGGAAATGCGTGAGCGTTTGAAAGACAAGCCGCAAGAAATGCAGCAAGAGATGATGCGCATTTACCGTGAAGAAAAAGTCAACCCCATGGGGGGCTGCTTGCCCATGGTGGTGCAGATTCCGGTGTTCATTGCCTTGTACTGGGTGCTGCTGTCCACGGTTGAAATGCGCAACGCGCCTTGGGCACTGTGGATTCACGATCTGGCCGCACCCGATCCGTTCTACATCTTGCCGTTGGTGATGACGTTGACCACGCTGGTGCAAACCGCACTGAATCCTGCTCCACCAGACCCGATGCAAGCCAAGATGATGTGGATCATGCCGCTGGCGTTCTCGGTGATGTTCTTCTTCTTCCCGTCCGGCTTGGTGCTGTACTGGATCACGAACAACGTGTTGTCCATTGCCCAGCAGTGGGTCATCAATACCCGCATGGGTGTGCCACCGCAGTTCAACCTGCCGAAGTTCTAAACGCTCTGAGCCTCCAAAACAAAGCCGCTGAAAAGCGGCTTTGTTGTTTGGTGCTCAGAAGCCCCGCATCAGAAGGCGATGGCGCGATCAGAACGTGTAGTCAGCCCGGAAGAACACCAAGCCCACCGTGCCATTGCCGCCAAAGCGCATCGCTGCGGTTCGGGAATCGCCTACAAAGCGGCCCAAGCTGGCACCTGTGGCATAAGACCAACGCTCGTACAGAGGCCCTGTCAGGGTGACGCCTCCGCGCACATCCCGCAGACCGCTGGCAGGCAGGGCCAAGGCATAGCCCCCCATCGGGCTGCCCGTTTGTCCATTCATCTGGCCAGTGATTTGGCCCATCAGCTCCTGACCTGCACTGCTGTTCAACCAGCTGGTGGTTGCCGTCAGCCCCAGCTGGGTTTTTTCAGTCACGGCAAATTGCGAGCGAAGCTGCACGTCTACCCCCACCCCTCGTGCATCCCAGCCCGTGCCTAAGCGCACATTGCTGTGCAGGCCTAAGCGCTGCGGAATCAGGTTGTAGCTGATGAAGGCGCTGGGTGCCAGGTCACTGCTTGTGCTGCTGGCACTGTTGGCGTAGCGGGGTGTGGCTTTAACGCCATAGGTCCATACGCTGCCGGGTGCAAGGTGCATGGATTGCGCCTGTGCTGCGCTGCTTAGCGCCATGGCGATGATCCATAAAGACAGGGTTGGTGCGGTTTTCATACAAGCTCCCGGCTGTTTGACGTCAGCATAAGCCCGAAAATAGGCGCAGGCAATGTGAATAATGGCCAAATCACCTTCTTGTAGGGGCTTTACAGGGGTTGAGGAATCTGGCGCGAGTGCATTGTTCTTGGCAAAGCCCCGACAATCTATCCATGTTGCGCACCGCCCTTGACCCTATCGTCGCCATTGCCACCGCCTCTGGGCGAGGGGCGGTTGGCATTATTCGCCTGTCTGGCCCATCGCTGGGCGATCTTGTTACCGTGTTGTGCGGCCGCCTGCTGCATCCCCGTGAGGCAACCTACCTCAAGTTGTGTGCGGCCGATGGCAGCGTGATTGACCAAGGCTTGGCACTCCATTTTCCTGCGCCGCACTCGTACACCGGGGAAGAGGTGCTGGAGTTGCAAGTCCATGGTGGCCCGGTTGTTTTGCAGTTGCTGCTGGCCCGCTGCCTGGAAGCGGGCGCGGCGCAGGGTCTGCGCCTAGCCCGTCCTGGCGAGTTCACCGAGCGCGCTTTTTTAAACGACAAAATTGACCTTGCCCAAGCTGAAGCCATTGCCGATTTGATTGATGCCAGCACCGAAGCGGCAGCCCGCAGCGCCAGCCGGTCACTGGCGGGTGAGTTTTCTCACGAAGTTCACGTCCTGCGCGATGGGCTGATTCATCTGCGCATGCTGGTGGAGGCCACGCTGGATTTTCCTGAGGAAGAAATCGACTTCTTGCGCAAAGCAGATGCGCATGGGCAGCTATCAAATTTACAGCAATCTCTCGCCCACCTGTTTCGCCGTGCACGCCAGGGAGCGCTGCTGCGCGAAGGCATCAAGGTGGTGATTGCCGGGCAGCCGAATGCAGGCAAAAGCTCGTTGCTGAATGCGCTGGCCGGGGCGGAGTTGGCCATCGTCACTCCGGTGGCGGGTACCACCCGCGATGTGGTGGCGCAGACCATCCAGATCGAAGGCGTTCCTTTGCATGTGGTGGACACTGCCGGGCTGCGTGACAGCAGCGACGAAGTTGAGCAAATCGGCATTGCACGCGCCTGGGGCCAGATTGAAAGTGCTGACGCCGTGCTTTTCTTGCACGATCTGACCCGCCGAGATGCTATTGAATACATAGCTGCTGACGCCCATATAGCAAGCGCACTGCTTCAAAAACTCTCGCAATCAGTGCCTGTGATCGACGTGTGGAACAAGCTTGACAGTGCGGGAAATGTCGCAGACCTGTCCCCCGGCGTGTACCTGTCTGCCAAAACCGGGGCTGGCCTGCAAGCCCTGCGGCAACGCTTGCTGGAGGTGGGGGGCTGGCAATCTCATCCCGAAGGCGTTTTCATTGCCCGTGAGCGCCACCTGCATGCTTTGCGGCGTGCCCAAACGCATGTGGACGAGGCCGTTGCGCAACTGGACGTTACCGTGCCTGCGCTGGATTTGCTGGCTGAGGAACTGCGTTTGGCGCAAAACGCGTTGAACGATATCACCGGGGCATTCAGCGCGGATGACCTGTTGGGTGTGATTTTTTCCAAGTTTTGCATTGGCAAATAAACCCGGAATAGAAGCATAAATGTTCTTTATTGGTGCGGTTTTGGGTAATTAATCACAAATAAAATCAGAGAAGGTCAGCCATAATTTCGTGGCTTACCGGGTGCTTTGATGGCTATTTTTCAGATTCCAACCCGGCCTATTTAAGGCAAATTTGCCTGTACTTTGCTTTACGCCCCGCCAAATGCTGAGCCAGTGCACTACTTTGAACAACTTATGTCTTGGTTAGACCGCATTTTTGGCCGACCCAGCAGCCTGGAGCTGGACGAGGTGACGCGCTTGCAGATGCCAGAGCGTCGCCGCAAATCCACGTCCCGTGCCAGCGTGGCGTCCACTGCAAAGCAAAGTGATCCCCTGCATACCCGTCGTCGCAGCGACCGCGCTGCCAGGAGAGAGCTCCTTCAAGCCGTGGTGCGCGAAGCCTTGGCAGACCTTGGGGTTTTATCGCTCCACTACAAGTTCAAGGTCATGTCGGTGGACCAGGAAGGTACACAGTTTGTGGTGCTGGTGGATTTGTCTGTGGCTTTTGATGCCGATACGGCCACGCTGACACAAATGGAAGCGGCCGTTGTTCACCGCGCCCTCAGTCAGCGCAAGTTGGTGGTCAACGGCGTCTTTTGGCGCAGAACCGAGGCCATCGTACGCAGACCCGCCAGTGTGGCAGGCCATAGCCAGTATGGGGATTTGAGCTAGCCCCTGAGCAGCTTTTGTTCCGCCAACGCCAAGGCCTCGGGCTTGCCGGACAACACCAGCGTATCGCCATCACACAGCACAGTGTGTTCATCCGGCGCCAGCGTGTTGCCACCTTGACGACGCAGACTGACGGTACGAACACCCAACGACGGCAGCCCCACCGCACCCAACTCATGGCCCAGCGATTTGGCGCCTGCGGGCAGTGTGACCGTATTCAGCCGCTCGTGGTCGAATTCATTGGCTGTGTCGTCGTCACGGCCATGGAAGTAGCCTCGCAGCAGGTTGTACCGTGCATCGCGCTGGTCTTGCACCACACGGATCACGCGCCGCATTGGCACACCAACCAGTGCGAGGGCATGGCTGGCCAGCATCAATGAACCTTCAATGGCTTCAGGCACCACTTCGGTCGCACCAGCCGCTTGCAGTTGCTCCAGGTTCAGGTCGTCTTGCGTGCGCACAATCACCGGCACCAGGGGCGCGTGCGAGCGGATGTTGGCCAGCACCTTCAAGGCGCCTGGTGTATCGAGGTAAGTAATCACTACGGCGCTGGCCCTCGCCAATCCAGCTGCTATGATGGCTTGCAGGCGAGACGCATCGCCATACACCACCGAATCGCCTGCGGCTGCGGCTTGGTGTACACGGTCAGGGTCCAAGTCCAGCGCCATGTAGGGGATGTTCTCGCGCTCCAGAATCCGCGCCAGGTTTTGTCCGCAGCGTCCGTAGCCGCAAATAATCACATGGCGACTGGTATTGATGGATTTACGCGCAATGTTGGTCATTTGCAGCGACTGTTGAAGCCATTCGCTGGCCACCAGTTTCATCACAATGCGGTTGCTGTACATGACGATGAAAGGCGTTGCCAGCATCGACAGCACCATGCTGGCCAAAATCGGGTTGAGCAAATGCGGCGGCACCAGTGACGAGCTTTGTGCCAGCGTCAACAGCACAAAGCCGAATTCACCTGCCTGCGCCAAATACAGCCCGGTGCGCAGCGACACCCCAGTGGTGGCCCCAAAACCGCGCGCCAGCGCTGTCACCATCACCAGCTTGAACAGCACGGGCAGCGTCAGCAGCAACAGTACCAGTGGCCAGCGCTCCAGCACGATGCGCCAGTCCAGCAGCATCCCTATGGTGATGAAGAACAAGCCCAGCAGCACGTCATGGAACGGACGGATGTCAGTTTCCACCTGGTGTTTGAATTCGGTTTCTGAAATCAGCATTCCCGCGATGAACGCGCCCAGCGCCAGGCTCAGGCCCGCCAGCTCGGTTAGCCAAGCCAAGCCCAGCGTGACCAGCAGCAGGTTCAGCACAAACAGCTCTTCGCTTTTACGCCTGACCACAATGGTGAGCCACCAGCGCATGACTTTTTGCCCGCCAACCAGCAGCACGGTAATCAGCACGGTGGCTTTCAACGTGGCCAAGGCCAGCGACATCAGCAAGTTTTCTGCCGATGCCCCCAGCGCAGGGATCAACACCAGCAGCGGTACCACGGCCAAATCCTGGAACAGCAGCACACCCATCACGCGCTTGCCGTGCTCGCTTTCCATTTCCAGGCGCTCGGCCATCAGTTTGACGATGATGGCGGTGCTGCTCATGGCCAGCGCCCCTGACAACGCCACAACAGTTTGCCAGCGCATTTGCCACGACGCTGGCAGCCAGCGCGACACCAGCAGCGCCGCCGCCGTGGCCAGTCCGATCGTCAGCACCACCTGCAACAGCCCCAGCCCAAACACATGCTTGCGCATTGCCCGCAGCTTGGGCAGATTGAACTCCAAGCCGATCACGAACATCAGGAACACCACGCCAAATTCCCCCAGGTGGCTTATTCCCTCGGAGTTCTGTGCCAGTGCCAGCGCGTTTGGCCCAATCACCACACCCACGACCAGGTAACCCAGCATCGGTGGCAGCAATAATTTGCGGCACACCACTACCCCCAGCACAGCGGCCAGCAGGTACATGAGCGTGAGTTCCAGGGAGGACATGGTGTATTGCAGTTGACCCTTGGATACTAGCAAGTTACAGGCACGGTTCGCAGCATGCACACAGCACAATGCCTACCAACATACCCTTTACAGGTCATGCCAGCAGCCCCGATAAAATCCTGCAATGACTGCACCTATTGCCTTGCCTGCCACGCTGGACGTGGCCCGCGCTGTTCGCCTCGCCCACGACACCTTTGATATTGAAGCCACCGCCGTGCTTGGCCTGAAAGCCCGCGTGGCGAAAGACGGCGCACAGTGTTTTGCACAGGCCCTGACCCTGATGTTGAACGTGCGTGGCCGGGTTGTGGTGATGGGCATGGGCAAAAGTGGCCATGTCAGCCGCAAAATTGCCGCCACGTTGGCTTCGACCGGTACGCCTGCGATGTTTGTCCATCCGGCAGAGGCCAGCCATGGCGATTTGGGCATGATTAAAAGTCTGGATGTGGTGCTGGCGGTATCGAACAGCGGTGAGGTGGATGAACTCACGGCCATCTTGCCCACGCTCAAGCGCCTGGGTGCTCCCATCATCGCGATGACAGGCCGCCCGCAGTCCACGCTGGCTCGCCATGCTGATGTGGTGCTCGACAGCGGTGTCGAAAAAGAAGCCTGTCCGCTTAACCTCGCGCCCACCGCCAGTACGACCGCGCAAATTGCTCTGGGCGATGCCTTGGCAGTGGCTTTGCTCGATGCCCGGGGCTTCAAAGCCGAAGACTTTGCCCGCTCGCACCCCGGTGGTTTGCTGGGCCGCAAGCTGTTGACCCATGTGGCCGACGTGATGCGCACCGGCGACGCGATTCCCCGCGTGCTGCCGGACAGCCGTTTCAGCGAATTGATGCGCGAGATGAGCAGCAAAGGTTTTGGCGCGTCAGCCGTGGTGGACGAACACAGTCGCGTGCTGGGCATCTTCACCGATGGTGATTTGCGCCGCTTGGTGGAACAGGGTCTTGATCTGCGCCACACCACCGCCCGCGAAGTGATGCACCCCAGCCCGCGCACCGTGAGGGTGGATGCGCTGGCCGTGGACGCGGTGGAGATGATGGAGTTGCACCGCATCACCAGCGTGTTGGTGGTGGATGCGGATGGTCGGTTGTGCGGTGCCGTCAACACCAACGATTTGATGCGGGCCAAAGTCATATGACCGCCCTGCGTTTCTCCTCCGAATTACTTCAGCGCGCTCAGGCCGTCAAGGTCGTTTTCTTCGATGTGGACGGTGTGCTGACCGACGGCGCGTTGTATTTCTCTGAAACCGGCGAGAGCCTTAAACGCTTCAACAGCCTGGACGGCCATGGCTTGAAGCTCTTGCAGCGGGCAGGGATCACCCCCGCCATCATCACCGGACGTGACTCCAAACCGCTGCGCCTGCGCCTACAGGCGCTGGGCATTACCCACGTTCACTACGGCACCGAAGACAAGCGTCCTGCCGCCGAGGCCACCTTGCAAGCGCTGGGTCTGGACTGGTCGCAAGCCGCTGCCATGGGCGATGATTGGCCTGATATGCCTGTTTTGCAACGCTGCGCCTTGGCCTGCGCGCCCGCCAACGCCCATGCCGAAGTCAAAAGTGTTGCCCACTACACCACCACCCTGCGTGGTGGTGAAGGTGCAGCCCGCGAGCTGTGTGATCTGCTGCTGCTGGCGAGCGGGCATTACGGTGCATTGCTGGCCGAAATGCGGGTTGCTGACCGCGACTGACCGTCACTGACTGCAAACATGGCCACCGCCCAACGGTTTTCCCGTACTTTTGACCGCCTGACGATTTACCTGCCCATCATCTTGATGGGGCTGCTGGCGTTGGGCTCCTACTGGCTGCTGCGCACCACGCCGCAACCTGGCACAGCCGAGCGCAACCCTGCCGTCACGCACAACGCGGACTACTTCATGCGAAAGTTTTCGCTGAAGACCTTTGATGCTTTGGGCCACCTTAAAACCGAGCTGCAAGGCCAGGAAATCCGCCATTTCCCTGACACCGATACGCTGGAGATCGAGCAGGTCTATCTGCGTTCTTACGATGACGAAGGCCACCTCACCACCGCGACCAGTGACCGTGGACTGTCTAATGGTGATGGCTCAGAGGTGCAACTGATGGGCCATGCGGTGGTGGTGCGTGCAGGATGGGTCAACAGCACAGGAAAAACCCAGCCACCACTGGAAATTCGCAGTGATTTTCTGCATGCCATCACCGACACCGAGCGCGTCAAAACCCACTTGCCTGTGGTCATCACCCGCGGCCTCGACAAGTTCACAGCTGACAGCATGGACTATGACAACCTCAATCGTTTGATGGACCTGAAAGGCCGCGTACATGGCACCCTTACCCCCGCCAAGCCCTGAGGCACCCCTGCTTGGCCCTGCTGCCGCTGTACCCGAGTCCCCGCTTGTTGTCATCACCGGGGCTTCCAGCGGACTGGGTCAAGCGTTGGCATTGCGCTTTTACCACGCAGGCTACCGGCTGGCCTTGGTGGCACGCCGAGTTTCAGAGATAGAACGCTGGGCCAGAGCAAGCCAGATAGACATTACACGCTATCAAATTTACAGCGCTGATGTGTCCGATGCGAACGCCATGGTGGTGATGGGCAACACCTGCCTCCAAGCCCAAGGCGTGCCTGATGTGGTCATTGCCAATGCCGGTATCAGCGTGGGCGTTGACACCGCTTGCCGCACGGACATTGATGTGATGGCCCGTGTGTTCACCACCAACAACATCGGCATGATGGCCACCTTTCACCCCTTTGTTGCCGCGATGGCTGCGCGTGCGGTAACGGGGTCCGGCGGTACGTTGGTGGGTATTGGCAGCGTGGCCGGTATACGTGGCTTGCCGGGTCATGGGGCCTACAGCGCAAGTAAGGCGGCTGCTATCACGTATTTGGAAAGCTTGCGGGGGGAAATGAAACCGCTGGGTGTGCGGGTGGTGACGGTGTGCCCTGGCTATATTGACACACCGCTCACGCAAAAGAACCGCTACACCATGCCGTTTTTAATGCAACCCAAAGACTTTGCCGAAAAAGCGTTTCAAGCGATTGTGACGGGCGCCAGTTACAGCGTTATTCCATGGCAGATGGGCGTTGTAGCCAAACTGATGCGTTTGCTACCCAATGCGCTGTACGACAAGTTGCTGGCAGGTCGCCCACGCAAACACCGGGACGGGGAAGGCTGGGCCGAAGGAGGCTGAGACCCCATGCAAAAAGGCTCCCGAGGGAGCCTTTTTGTTGCTGCACCGCAGTGCAGCAGATCTTTATGCTGGGCTTTGCAGCCCAACAGGACGATCAGGTGTCAGCGATTAATAACCGCCGCCGCCGGAACGGCCACCGCCGCCACCGCCGTAACCACCACCACCGCCGCCACCGGAACGGCCACCGCCGCCGCCAGCACCGCCGCCGCCGTAGGGGCTACGGAAACCGCCGCCACCGCCGCCGCCTTCACGGCCACCGCCAGCACCGCCGCCGAAACCACCACCACCACCACCACCACCGCCGCCGAAGCCGCCGGTACGGGGAGGACGTGCCTCCATCGGACGTGCTTCGTTAACGACAACGCTACGGCCACCCAAAGAAGCACCGTTCATGCCGCCGATGGCAGCTTGTGCTTCTGGATCGCTGGCCATTTCGACAAAGCCGAAGCCCTTCGAACGACCGGTATCACGTTCCATCATTACTTTTGCGCTGGTGACTGCACCAAATTGGCCAAAGGCCTGTTCCAAATCGCTATCGCGAACCGAGTACGGCAGATTGCCGACGTACAGTTTGTTGCCCATGAAGGGACTCCTATAAACACATGAGAAAAGCGATGGAGTCCCGAAAACGCATTCAACTAACCTGAGAGACGCGAAACTGACCTTAACACCGCAAACTTTACCTAGGCGTTGAAACCCAGATTTACAGATTATGCTTTAGTTTTCGCATTTTGGCGTAAACATCCGCACGGATGGCGCGAAAACTTACGCTGAGCCTCAGTCTTCGCGGTAATTTCGCCACTCCCGCATGGCGTTTCTCATCGTCAACACCTGGCGTTCGAAGAGCGGGCAGGCTTTGCAGGCGAACATATGCAGCCGCAGCGCCACCCGGTTGGGCACGGTCAAGGGGGCGTCTTCCCTGGCAATCAGCAGGGCAGCGACTTCTTTGCAAGTTCTGCGCAAAATCATGGCGTTATCCGGTTTCCAAACCAGTTGAGCTCCAGGCATTCGCGTAAACGCAAACGGGCCCGGTGCAATTGAACATACAGGTTCGTCGAGGTGAGGTTCGTTTCCTTACAGATTTCTTCGGTCGATAACTCCAGCCACTCACGCATCAAAAACACCCGGCCCAAGCCGGCGGGCAGCGCGTCGGTGCAGGCTTCCAGTATTTTGAAAAACTGCTGCGAACGCAAATCCTGCTCCGGGTTGCCCCAGTCCGACGGCTGGCTGGTGAAGTGCCCATCGCCTTTGAACATCAGCGCGTCGAGTTCGTCTGAGCCATCACCATCATCACTGGCGTCAAGCTGCACCTCCCGTGAGCGCGAGCGCAGCTGGTCGATCACCTTGTGTTTGAGGATGCCGACCAGCCAGGTTTTGAGCTGCGATTTGCTCTCAAATGCCTGCGGTTTGCTTAACGCTGCCAGCGTGGTTTCAGACACCGCGTCTTCAGCCCAACTGTCGTTGCGCAACTGCATCCGGGCAAAGCGCAGCAGGTAACTGTGGTGGCTGGCGAGTTGCCGTTCAAAATCGGTGGTGGAGGCGTTGGGCATGCGTGTAAAACCGTAGTAAACCGTCGTTGAGCCGTCATTTTTGGCGATCATCGCACAGCCGGATTACAAGGTGTGTACCGGTGGCTGGCTGGTGCTAACCCTTAAATCCAAAAAACTTTTGCGCTCGTATGTAAGAAGTTGGCCGATAGACTGACCAACGCTTAACCAGTAACCTTGCTGGTGCCACTTGTCTCTCAACCCGCTCACCCTTCAGGAGTTTTTCATGAACCAACGTGCCCTTATCGCTGCTGCTGCTGCCACCGTGTTGTCTTCCATGCTGGTCGCTGTGCCCGCCGCAGCCCAAGAGAAAGAAAAATGCTTCGGCATCGCCAAAATGGGCCAGAACGACTGCGCTAACCTCTCTGGCTCCCATTCTTGCGCCGGTCAGTCCAAGATGGACATGGGCGCTGACGAGTGGAAATATGTCGCCAAAGGCACTTGCGTCGGTATGAAAGGCATGACCGCTGACCAAGTCAAGATGAAAGCCATGGACAAGAAGAGCTGATTGCGTTTGCTGTAAATTCAATAGCAAACTGCGCTTTCTCAATGGGCGCTAAGCTCGATTTTTTAACCGAATTAGCCCCATGAACACCGTCCCTGCAAGCGCCGGTATAGGCTGGCGCCACCCCCATTACGTCGCCCTGATGGACGCCCGCCCACCACTGGGGTTCATCGAGGTGCATTCTGAGAACTTTTTCGGCGCAGGCGGTGCGGCCTTGGCCGTGCTGCAAGAAGCTCGCGCCCATTACCCGCTCAGCCTGCACGGTGTGGGCTTGGGTTTGGGTTCTGCCATTGGCATGGATGACTGGCACCTGAACCAACTCGCCCAATTGGTTGAGCGCACTGAACCCTGGCTGGTCAGCGACCACGCCTGTTTCGCCCGGGGTCATTTGGCGGATGGCCAACCCATTCACGCCGCCGACCTGCTTCCTATCCCCTTCAACCGGGAGGCGCTGGACGTGCTTTGCGCCAACGTGCAACGCGTGCAAGACCGTTTGCAACGCCCCATCGCTGTCGAAAACCTGTCTGCCTATCTCCGCTGGAACGGCGACGAACTGACCGAGCCTGAATTTCTGGCGGCGCTTGCGCAACGCACCGGCTGCAAGCTGCTGATTGACGTGAACAACATCTACGTCAATGCCCTGAACGATTCAAAAACCATAGCTGCTGATGCCCACCAACATTGCTGCAACTGGCTGAATGCCATCCCTGCCAGCGCTGTCGCCGAACTGCACCTCGCCGGGCACACCGACTGCGGCGATATCGTCATCGACGACCACAGCCGCCGCGTGGGTGATGGCGTCTGGCAGCTGTACCGCCACACCCTCCAGTGCTTCGGCCCTGTGCCCACGCTGATCGAGTGGGACACCGACATCCCGCCGCTGCACGTCTTGCTCGACGAAGCCGCCCACGCAGACCGCCTTGTTGCCGAGGTGCTGGCACCATGAGCTCGCTCGCCGCCAGCCAGCAAGCCCTGCTCACCACCCTGTTCGCTGCGGGTCGCAATGCTCCGGAAATTGCTACTGAATTTATAGCTGCTAATGCCCATCAAACAAGCGCCAGAGGCCTGAACGCCTATACAAGCAATGCCCACAGCCTCGCTGAGCGCAGTTTGGCGTCTGTGTACCCTGTGTTGGCCCAATTGCTGGGCGATGAGAGTTTTGCCGCCTTTGCCCGCGCTTTCTGGCACGCCCACCCGCCCCAGCGTGGTGACCTGGCGCATTGGGGAGACGCGCTCACCGGCTTCATCGCCGCCAGCCCGCAACTGGCCGATGTGCCCTACCTTGCCGATGTTGCCCGCGTGGAATGGGCCTTGCACCAGGCTGCCACTGCCCCGGACGCCGAGGCCGACCTGGCCACTTTGCATCTCCTGATGGAACAAGACCCCGCCTTGCTGTACCTGCGCCTTGCCCCCGGCGTCAAGCTGGTGCCCAGTGACTGGCCTGTGGTCAGCATCGTCCATGCCCATGGGGTGGCAGAAGGCTCAACGCCCGATCTCAGCCGTGTGCGCGAACGCCTGCACAGCGGCAGCGCCGATGGGGCCGCTACCGCTGAAACCGCTCTGGTCTGGCGACAAGGCTTCAAGCCCCAAGTGCGTGAAGCCCTGCCGGGGGAACCTGCATTTGTGGCCGCACTGCACGCCGGCCACACCCTGGATGAGGCCTTCAGCGCCATCGACACGCTTGATTTCGCAGTCTGGCTGCCCCAATCCGTGGCCACGGGCCTGTTGCTGGCCGTGGATTGCTTGACGCTTCCCCTGATCCCCTGATTTTTTCGGAGACCCCCCATGAACCTGACCTCACCCCCCAGTGCTCTGCAAAAGACCTTGCAACGCGCCGTCACCCTCTGGACCCTGCTCAGTCACGGCTTGCGCAGCCTGCAAGCCCCCCTCAGTCTGGCTGCCCGGCTCTACGTCGCCCATGCGTTTTGGCTCTCCGGCCTCACCAAACTCCAGGACTGGGGTACCACGCTGGCGCTGTTTGCGGACGAGTACCACGTTCCCTTCCTGCCCACCCCCGTGGCGGCTGTGATGGGCACGGCAGGTGAACTGGTGTTGCCTGTGCTGTTGGTGCTGGGCTTGGGGGGGCGCTTTGCCGCTTTAGGGTTGTCTGTGGTGAACGCTATCGCCGTCATCAGCTTGATGGATATTGCACCGCTTGCCCTGCAACAGCATGTGCTGTGGGGGGCCTTGCTGGCTGGGTTAACCGTGTTTGGCCCCGGTGCCTGGGCCGCAGAGCGCTGGTTGTGGCCGTGGTTGCAAGCCCAACTTGGCCAAAATAAGGGACACTCCGGCGCATGAGTTTGTCTTCAGAGGTCGCTTGCGCAGAGACCGTATCCCCAGACACCGCGTTACTGGCTGCGCGCTTCACCGAAGTCCGCCAGCACACTCTGGTGCTGGTCGAGGGCTTGAGCGTTGAAGACTGCATGGTGCAGTCCATGCCCGATGCCAGCCCCATCAAATGGCACCTCGCCCACACCACCTGGTTTTTTGAAACCTTTGTGCTCGAACCCGCCGAGTCGGTACAGGCCAAGGGTTTTGTGCCTTTTGATGTGGCTTTTCGTGTGCTGTTCAACTCCTATTACGTTGGTGTCGGTGAGCGCCATCCCCGTGCGGCACGTGGGGTGCTGTCGCGCCCCAGTTTTGCGCAGGTGCTGGCCTACCGTCACGATGTGGAAGCGCGCATCCACCGTCTGCTCGCTGGCCCTGTGCTGGCACGTGAGCTGCTGGCCTTGTTGACTTTGGGCCTGCACCACGAGCAGCAGCACCAAGAGCTGATCTTGACGGATGCACTGCACCACTTCGCCAGCAATCCGCTGCTGCCCACTTACCGCTCCTCTCACGCGGCCGACCCCCAGGCCGCCGCCTCAAGTAGCCCCGGTTTTGCGGCCTTCCAAGGCGGTGCGGTAGAGATCGGTTACAGCGGCCAGGGCTTTGCTTTTGACAACGAATCCCCCCGCCATACCGTGTGGCTGATCCCGTTCGCGCTGGCCCGCCACTGCGTCACCCAAGGGGATTACCTGTTGTTTGTCGCCCATGGTGGCTATACGCGCCCCGAATTGTGGTTGTCGGATGGCTGGGATACCGTGGTGCGCGAAGGTTGGCAGGGCCCGCTGTACTGGCGCTTGACCGGTGCGGCGCCTGCGTCTTGCGCGTCGGCGTGGCAGGTCTTTGGTCTGGACGGCTTGCAAGCTTTCAACCCCGATTTACCCGTTTGTCACCTCAGCTACTACGAAGCCGACGCCTATGCCCGCTGGGCCGGTGCCCGCCTGCCTACCGAGGCGGAATGGGAGCATGCCGCACAAGCGCAGCTTTTCCTCTTGCCCTGCCCCGTCTGGCAATGGACGCAAAGTGCTTACCTGCCTTACCCCGGTTTTGCGCCTGCCCCTGGTGCCGTGGGTGAATACAACGGCAAGTTCATGGTCAACCAGATGGTGTTGCGCGGTGGCTCTGTGGCCACCCCGACGGGGCACATCCGCAGCAGCTACCGCAATTTCTTCCCCCCTTCCGCACGCTGGCAGTTTGCTGGTTTACGGCTGGCCCACAACCTGTAACCGTTGACCTAAGGCGAATCCACCATGCCCTCTTTGCGCCATAACCTGGCTTTGGTGACAGCGTCAACCAACCTGGACACATCTGTCGCCAAAGCCGTCACTCCCCACAGTGAATTTGCCCACGACCTGATCGCTGCCTTGTCCACCCCGCCGCACAGCATCTCGCCCAAATACTTTTACGACGCACCCGGCTCGCAGCTGTTTGACCGCATTTGCGATTTGCCCGAGTACTACCCCACCCGCACCGAGTTGGGCATCCTCACGCGCCATGTCCGAGATGGCCGCGCTGATGGGGCCAGCTGCGGAGCTGGTGGAATTTGGTGCCGGTTCGCTTCAAAAAGTACGTCTGCTGCTCGATGCGATGGACGCGCCGGCAGGTTACGTGCCCATCGATATTTCCGGCGACCATTTGGCGGATGCGGCCCGCACGTTGGCGCGCGACTACCCGCTGCTGCACGTACAGCCGCTGGTGGCCGACTACACCGCTGCACTCACTTTGCCAGCCAAGCGGCAGGGCGCCGGGCAGCGCATCGGCTTCTTTCCCGGCTCCACTATCGGCAACTTTGCCCCCGACGAGGCGCTGCGCTTTCTGCGCATGGCTGCTGGCGTGTTGCACGGTGGTGCCCTGCTGCTGGGGGCTGACCTGATCAAAGACCCCGCCATCCTGCACGCGGCCTACAGCGATGCGCAAGGCGTCACTGCGGCCTTCAACCTGAACGTGCTGGCCCGCGCCAACCGAGAATTGGGTGCCGACTTTGACCTCACCCAGTTTGCCCACAGCGCTTTCTACAACCCACCCCTCCAGCGTATTGAGATGCACCTGATGGCGCTGCAGCACCAGCTTGTGCGTGTCTGTGGCCGTAGCTTCTCGCTGCCTGAGGGCTTCAGCCTGCACACCGAAAATTCGCATAAATTCACCCTGGATGGCTTGCAGGCACTGGCGGTGAAAGCGGGTTTCACCCCCGGCCCGGTGTGGACAGACCCTGCGCGTCTCTTCAGCGTGCATTGGCTGCAAGCGCCACTCTGAAGTTGTTAAAGAATTTTCAGATTTCTGCGCAATCGGTGTAAGAAAACCGCCCCGGACGTGACCAACAGATACCGAAGCAGCACTGATTCTGGTGTTGCAAAGGGCTTCTAACCATTCACTGCAAGGACGACTTTCATGAACACCTCCATCACGACCGCCAGCACCGTTAAAACCGCCGCTTCTTTCGGCCTGACCGCTGCCTTGCTCGCCCTGTCTGCCGCTGCTTTTGCGGCCGATGCGCCTACCGGCGCGATGGGCAAAGCCATTGGTACGAACGACAAGGTGCATTGCTACAACGTCCACGACTGCAAGGGCAACAGCGACTGCAAAACCGCCGAGCACAGCTGCAAGGGTACCAACGCGTGCAAGGGCCACGGCTTCAAAGCCATGTCTGCAGGCCAGTGCCTGACCAAAGGTGGCACGATTTCTGACTTGTGATCTGTCCCATCCTTTTCCTGTGAACGCCAGCGCTTCGCTGACCGCCACCAGCCCAGGTTTTGGGCTGGGGCTGCGCACCCCACATTACCCCGATTTTCTGGCCAACCCTCAGCGCTTTGAGGGGTTGGATTGGCTTGAAATCATCACCGACAACTTCATGGTCGAAGGCGGCAAACCGCTGGTGATGCTGGAGCGTATTCGCCGTGATTACCCTATGGCGATGCACGGTGTAGCGATGTCGCTGGGCGCACCCGGTGGCGCTGATCTGGCCTACTTGAAGCGCGTTAAAACCTTGGCCGACCGCGTGCAGCCGCTCTGGGTGTCTGACCACCTGTGCTGGATCGGCCCCGGCCCCGAGCAACTGCACGATCTCTATCCTCTGCCTTACACGGACGAAGCCGCCCGCCGCGTCATCCACAGCATCCGCCAAGCGCAAGACGTTTTGCAGCGCCGCCTGGTGGTTGAAAACGTCTCCAGTTACATCGCTTTCCAGGATTCAGCGTGCAGCGAATGGCAGTTCCTGCGCTATATCGCGCAAGAGGCTGACTGCTTGCTGCTGGTGGACGTGAACAACATCCATGTCAGCAGCGTGAACCACGGCTTCAGCGCGCTGGACTACCTCGACGGCCTGCCCGCCAACCGTGTGCAGCAAATCCACCTCGCCGGACACACCGACCACGGCGATCACCTCATCGATACCCACGACCACCCGGTGGCGGCCCCCGTCTGGCAGCTCTACCGCGAAGCCTGCCTGCGCTTTGGCACGGTCGCCACCATGATCGAGCGCGACGACCACATTCCCTCGCTGCCCACCTTGCTGGACGAGCTGGCCGTGGCGCGCAGCACGGCCAACGAGGTGCTGCACGCCACAGATCCTGCTAGCCAAGCGCAGTTGCCCGTCAACCATCGCAAAGAGCAGGAAATTGATCAAATAACGATGTTATGCAATGTGGATGGGTATGAAATGCTATCAAAATTGCAGCGAAACCTGGCCACTTACATTTTGAGCCCCGTTGAACTGCACGAAGCTTCTCTGGCACACACCCTGCGCAGCACAGATAGCGTCAGCAGTGTCCAAGCCCCGCAGCGTCTGGGCATCTATCACCATGCCTACCGTGCTCGATTGGCCGAGGTGCTGGCCGACAGTTTTGCCAAAATCAGCCTCTACATGGGCAGTGACACTTTCGAGGTTGAGGCCACGGCCTTCGCCGTTGCCCACCCGCCACTCACCCGCCGCCTGGGCCGCTATGGCGCCGGTCTGCCGGCCTTTTTGGCAGAGCGCTACCCGCACAACCCCGAGCTGTTTGAGCTGGCCCAACTGGATTGGGATTTGCGCGAATGCTTTGACGGCCCCGATGCCCCCGCGCTGAACGCCAGCGCTGCGGCCAGCGACAGCGCCCAAAGCTGGTTGGCGTGCGATGCTCCCTTGCACCCCAGCGTGCGCCTGCGCACCCTGACCACCAATGCTGTGCAGCTCTGGAAAGCTATCGACGACGACCATGACGTCCCCGCACCCTTCACGCTGGAGGCTGCGCGCACCCTGCTGGTCTGGCGCAAAGGATTGCAGCCGCATTTCCAAACGCTGGACGCTGCGCCAGGGCAGTTCATCGCCTGTTTGGCCGAGGGGCAGTCCATCTTGCAAGCCTGCGAAAACTTACAAACCATGCCCGAGCTCGCCGCTCCTGAAACGCTGGGTGGCTGGCTTCAGACTTGGTGGGCTGATGGCTTGCTGCGGGTGCCACCGGGGTAGGTGCTGGCTATACTGGGGTTTTCCCTTGATCGGCGTTGCTCACGTCCCGCTGTTTTCCCGCTTATGGACGCTTTTCTTGTTTCTACCGGCATCGTTGCCCTCGCTGAAATCGGCGATAAAACCCAGCTCTTGGCCCTCGTTCTCGCGGCCCGTTTTCGCAAACCCTGGCCCATCGTCTTGGGTATTTTGGTGGCCACTCTCGTCAACCACGGCTTGGCCGGTGCTGTAGGCGCTTGGGTCACTGCCTTTCTCGGCCCCACCACCCTGCGCTGGGTTGTGGGCCTCTCCTTCATTGCCATGGCGGGGTGGATGCTGATTCCTGACAAACTCGATGAGGTGGACGACGACAAAACCGCCCGATTTGGCGTCTTCGGCACCACCGTGGTGTTGTTTTTCCTGGCGGAAATGGGCGACAAAACCCAGATCGCCACCGTCATGCTGGCGGCCAAATACCAGTCGTTTCTAGCGGTGGTCGCCGGCACCACCCTGGGCATGATGATCGCCAACGCGCCCGTGGTGTGGCTGGGCGAAAAAGTGACGAAACTGATTCCTTTGCCCGTGGTTCACAAGCTCTCGGCGGCGGTGTTCCTGGTGCTGGGCGTGCTGGCGATCGCGTCGGCTTGAGCGTTCGCTTTCAGCGCCCTCTTCACACCCACCTCCCACCAACACGCAACCTCCACAACCTCAATACTGCCCGCCGTAGTCCGCCACCTTGTCCCGCCACACGCTGCGGTAATGGACGTTGCCTGTGAGCGTGCCGTCTGACGCCACGATGAACTCAATCCATACCCGAGGCCCGTCAATGCGGAGGTACGAATTACCTGCATTGCCCGGCAGTGCGCTCGCATTCGGATAGGCCCCGAAGTCGGCCACGCCACCGGTGCCTGGCGCGTAAGCAACGTAGGTGCTGGCCAGTGCGATGTCCGTCAGGTAGACCCCCAGCAGCGTCTGCGCCACGTCAGCGGCCTGGGTGGCCGCCCAGGCTTGGACAACCGCTTTCACCGTGGCTTGCTGTGCCGTAGTCAACGTGCTGACCAGAACGCCGCGCCCTGTCGTGCCGGTGGGGTAGGCGACGGCTTTGTAGCGGGTGTCGCCCGAGGCGGTGGGGCCCATCAGCAGATCGCTCATCGTGGTGGCCAGCTTGGCGGTACTGACCGTTGTGGTGCTGCTTTGCAGGCTGGTGGCCAGCGCAGAGACGGCCAGTCGCTGGCTTTCCATCGCCGCATGCGGGGTGCCGCTGGTGTTGGCTGTGCTGGCGGTGTTGTTCACGGTGTAGACGCCGCCGCTGCTGAACGTCCAGTTGGGGGGTTGCGCACCGATGAACATCGGCGTGGCGCTGGGCAGGCTGGTGTTGTAGGTGATGTTGTAGGTCAGCTGGTGGCCTGTCAGTTGCAGTGTCCAGGGCAGCGTGGCCGAGGGTTGACCGATGAAGGCGATGGAATACAGCGCCGCACCTGCACCGGATGCCGGGTTGAGGCTGGCAACCGCATTGTCGGACAGGCGGATTTCAGACATCAGCGTGGTGCCCGTGGTGCTCAGCGCGGCAGAAATCAGCGCGTCTGCTGCGCTTTGTTGCAGCACGGAGAGCGTGGCCGTGTTCAGCCGCAGGCCATGGCGTGCCCCGACGACATCGCTCCAGGCGCGGGCGTTGTCCAGGTTGTTGGCAAACAGCACGGTGGCGCTGGACAACGACGAACCCGCCACGATGGCCTGGCTGGTGTTCAGCGTGCTGATGAAGGCATTCGCTACAGCCACCACCACGGCGGTGTTGCTGTTGCTGCCCACCGGCGTGACAGCCAGTGTGGCCACGCTGCTGGCCACGGCACCCACGCTGTTCGTCACCACCACGTAGTAGCTGCCCGCATTCAGCGCTGCCACGGTGGTGATGGCATAGCTGGCACGGGTCGCTGATGTGATGGCTACAGCGTCTTTGAACCACTGGTAGGTGAGGTCAGTGCCCGTCGCCTGAACGGCAAAGCTGGCGGCGTTACCGGCGGTCACGGTCAACGACGCGGGTGCTGCGGTGATGGCCGGTGCGATGGCGGTGGCGCTGATGCTCAGCGTGACCGTGCTGCTGGTCACCGCCTTGGCCCCGGTGCGGCTGCTCGACACCACCACGTAAAAACTGTCTGCTGCGGTGGCGGCGTTGGTGGTGCTGGCCGTGTAGGACGACCCGGTGGCACCGACGATCAACGTGCTGTTGCGAAACCATTGGTAGGTCAATCCAACCCCTGTGGCCACCACCGACAACTCTGCACTTTTGCCCGCCGTCACCGTCACCGACTGGGGTGGCACGGTGATCACCGGGTCAACCGTGATGGTGAGTGTGGCGGCACTGCTGGTGACGCTGCCCAGCGTGTTGGTCACGGTGACGGTGTAGCTGCCCGCCGCCTGGGTGGCATAGGTGCTGGCCGTGGCACCGGCCACGGCTGTGCCGTCCTTGAACCACTGGTAAGCCAAAGCGCCTCCGGCAGCCACCACGGTCAGTACCGTGGGCTGGTCGCCTGTGGATGTGGCGGACAAGGGCTGGGTGCTGATGGTGGGCAGCGTGGTCGCCGTTTTGGAGGCTTCACCGGGGCCGCAGGCGCTCAGCAGCAGGGTGAAACTGAGTATCAGCAGGGTACAACTGCGCAGAAACAGGCGTGTGAACATCGGCATGGCAAACAACTTTCTAGGGGGAAAATCAGGGGTCAAAGCGGTATCAGCGCGGGCAGACTGAGTATAGAAGTCGCATTCCGGCACCGCTGTCAATACAGCGTAAACACGCCCGTCAACGCTATACTGACCCCAGCGCCGATTTGCCTGTGGCTTGCGGGCGCTTGATAAATTCTGCTAAAGACCAGACCGATTCCCATTCCGAGAACCCGGCTTCGTTTTTAGCGATGCCGGGTTTTTTTATGCACGCTTCAGAACACGCTTTTGCACACGCTCCTATGCTTGCCGTTCCACAGTTCATGTCTTTCGCCGCGCCGCTTGCTCTGCAAAGCGGTGCCTCCATCCACGCTTATTCGCTGGCCTATGAGACCTACGGTACGCTGAATGCCGACAAGTCCAACGCCGTGCTGGTCTGCCACGCGCTCAACGCCTCGCACCATGTGGCGGGCGTGTACGAAGGCCAGCCCAAGAGCGAAGGCTGGTGGGACAACATGATCGGCCCTGGCAAGCCGCTGGACACGGACAAGTTTTTCGTCATCGGCATCAACAACCTCGGCTCGTGTTTTGGCTCCACCGGGCCGATGCACACCCACCCGGACACAGGCCGCATCTATGGAGCCGATTTTCCCGTGGTGACGGTGGAAGACTGGGTGAACGCCCAAGCTCATCTGCTCGATGAACTTGGCATCCACACCCTGGCTGCAGTGATGGGTGGCAGTTTGGGCGGTATGCAGGCACTGAGCTGGACGCTGCAATACCCTGACCGCGTGCGCCACGCCGTGGTGATCGCCAGCGCCCCAAACCTGACGGCGGAAAACATCGCCTTCAATGAGGTCGCCCGCCGTGCCATCGTCACCGACCCGGATTTCCACGGCGGTCATTTTTACGACCACAACGTGATCCCCAAACGCGGCCTGCGCATCGCCCGCATGATAGGCCACATCACGTACCTGAGCGATGACGTGATGAACGAGAAGTTTGGACGACAGTTGCGGGACGGCGATGCGTACAAGTATTCAACCCAAGACGTTGAATTCCAGATCGAAAGCTACCTGCGTTACCAGGGCGATAAGTTCAGCGAAACCTTCGATGCCAACACCTACCTGCTCATCACCCGCGCGCTGGACTACTTCGACCCGGCACGCCAGCACAACGCCAGCCTGAGCGCCGCGTTGGCGAAAGCGAAGGCCAAGTTCCTGCTCGTCAGCTTCACCACCGATTGGCGCTTTTCGCCCAAACGCAGCCGCGAAATCGTCAAAGCCTTGCTCGACAACCGCCGTGACGTGAGTTACGCCGAGATTGATGCGCCGCACGGACACGATGCCTTTTTGCTTGATGACGCGCGCTACATGGCCTTGGTGCGCTCTTATTTTGAGAGCATTGATGCGGCATTGAACTTGCCCACCACCGCAGCGTCTGCGTCGGCCCTCAAGGCCTATTCCAGCCCGGCACCCACCCACCAGTCGATAGCCAACCTTGTCCCCTCGCAGTCGCGCGTGCTCGATTTAGGCTGCGGCGATGGCCGCTTGCTGGCCCACCTGCAAGCCCACCGTGCTTGCACCGGCTACGGCATCGAAATCAGCGACACCCATGTGCTGGCCTGCGTGCAAGCCGGTGTGAACGTCATCCAGCTCAACCTGGAAGAAGGGCTCTCGCTGTTTGAAGACGCCTCGTTCGATGTGGTGCTGCAAGTCGATACCCTGCCCCACCTGCGTAATGCCGAAACCATGTTGCAAGAAACCGCCCGTGTAGGCCGCACCGGCATCGTCGCCTTCCCCAATTTCGCCCACTGGCCCAACCGCCTGAGCGTGCTGATGGGCCGCATGCCCGTCACCAAACGCCTGCCCTACCAGTGGTACGACACGCCCAACATCCGCGTGGGCACGTTCAAGGATTTTGAAGCGCTGGCGCAGAAGAACGGTCTGAAGCTGCTGGACGCGTTTGGTCTGCAAGACGGTGCAGAGGTGCGCTGGTTGCCGAACGCGCGGGCGGGGACGGCGGTGTTTCGGTTCACGCGGGTTGAGATTTAGGGAGCGTGCAATGTCATCCACTACAAATCTTTTCGTACAACCGAAAGAGTCTGCGGTTGCAGCCCAAAAGTCACCACTTTTGGAAACCCTGGCATCCAGCCGGGCGAAGATTAACCATCAAGGCCCACCGGTTTCTGTTGAGGAAATGAACGCGGCTGTTTTGCAAGAAGCTATGCGCCGTGGGTTGATTGACCAATCAAGTTAATCGACAGCAAACGCCTTATTCCCTGCTACCATCCACCCCTCGGGAACACAGCCTCCCGAATTCTTTACGGATAGACGGTGTCCCGTCCAAGTGCTGGCAACATCCCCTTGGGGGAATTTCGCCTATGGACACCGCCATGAATGCTTCTGCTTCTTCAAGCCCCGCTGCTTCTTATCTTCCTGATTTCTCTCTTTCCCCTGCGCAATTTGCCGCCCGTTTAGGCCGTGCTGATGCCCCGCTGGTGCTCGATGTGCGCCGCCTCCCTCGCTTCACAGCCAGCCTGCAGTTGCTGCCTACCGCGCAGTACTGCGCGCCTGAAGACGTGCAGGCCTTCGCTGCCCGCCAGCCACCGCGCGAGGTGCTGGTGTACTGCGTTTACGGCCACGAAGTCAGCCATGACGCTGCCGCCACTTTGCGTGCCGCAGGGTGGGATGCCCGCTATCTGGTGGAGGGGCTTGAAGGCGGTCAGCCGGAGGTGGATTCGGCTGATTTGTTGGCTGAACTGAAAGCCCACAACCTGCTCCGTGTTACCAAGCGTCCTGATTTTGGCGTTGACGGCCTGAACCCCTCGCGCTGGATCACCCGCGAGCGGCCCAAGATTGACCGCATCGCCTGCCCTTGGCTGGTTCGCCGCTTCATCGACGCTCAGGCCGTGTTTTTCTACGTGCCCAAGCCCGAAGTGTTTGACGAAGCCGCCAAGCGCCAAGCCATTCCCTACGACATCCCTGGCGCACCGCTGGAGCACGACGGTGCGCTGTGCAGCTTCGACACCTTTTTGCGGGCGTTCGGGCTGCACATGCCTGCGCTCGACCTGTTGGCCCGCATCGTGCGCGGCGCGGACACCGATCAACTGGATCTGGCCGCGCAGTCGGCCGGTCTGCTCGCCGTGTCGCTGGGCTTTTCTCGCCTCTACCCCACCGACGATCACGCCATGCTGGACGCGATGATGCCGGTGTACGACGCGCTCTACGCTTGGTGCAGCGACCGCGTTGCTGCCACCGATGAGCGCCACAACTGGAACCCTTGATTGGAAGCCCTGAGCCATGACCACCTTACCAACCATGTCCCCCACACCGTCCCCCACCGCCCCCGTTTCCCTTACCTTCATTGAAGCGCTCAAATTCTGGTTCAAGCTTGGCCTCATCAGTTTTGGCGGCCCCGCTGGGCAAATCGCCATCATGCACCGCGAGCTGGTCGAACAAAAGCGCTGGATCAGTGAAAAGCGCTTCCTCCATGCCCTGAACTACTGCATGTTGCTGCCTGGCCCCGAAGCACAGCAACTCGCCACCTACATCGGCTGGCTCCTGCACCGCACCTGGGGCGGCGTGGCGGCGGGTGCGCTGTTTGTGCTGCCCTCATTGTTTATCTTGATCGCTTTGAGCTGGATTTATGTGGCCTTTGGTGCGGTGCCTTGGGTGGCGGGTCTGCTGTACGGCATCAAACCGGCGGTGGCAGCGCTGGTGGTGCAGGCGGTACACCGCATTGGCAGTAAAACACTCAAGAAACCGAGCACAGCGCCCATCCTGTGGGCTATAGCAGCTATCAGTTTTATAGCTATTTACGTGTTTGCCGTGCCTTTTCCTGCCATCGTGTTGGGCGCGGCGGTTGTCGGTTGGTTGGGTTCGAAGTTCGCCCCGACGCAGTTCACGGGTGGAGGTGGGCATGGCGCTGCAAAAGCCAGCTATGGCCCTGCACTGATCGACGACGACACCCCCACGCCCGAGCACGCCCGCTTCAAACCCGCACGCTTGGCCATGGTGGTGGGTGTGGGGGCTGCGCTCTGGCTGTTGCCGATGGGCGCGTTGATCGCGTGGAAGGGTTGGGATGCCACGCTGGCGCAGATGGGCTGGTTCTTCACCAAGGCGGCGTTGCTGACCTTCGGTGGCGCGTATGCGGTGCTGCCTTATGTCTACCAGGGCGCGGTGGAGCAGTTCAGCTGGCTCACCGGCACGCAGATGATTGACGGCCTCGCTCTGGGCGAAACCACACCCGGCCCGCTCATCATGGTGGTGGCTTTCGTGGGTTTTTTGGGCGGCTGGAGCAAGGCTGTGCTGGGGCCAGACGCGCTGTTCCTGGGGGCCGCGCTGGCCGCTACGGTGGTGACGTGGTTCACCTTTTTGCCGTCGTTCGTGTTCATTCTGGCCGGTGGGCCGCTGGTCGAGGCCACGCATGGCAAGCTGCAATTCACCGCACCCCTCACGGCCATTACGGCGGCGGTGGTGGGAGTGATCGCCAGTCTTGCTCTGTTTTTCATAGCGCACATCGCCGTCAGACCGGGCAGCAGCGGTGCTTTTTTAGCCCAACCTGATTGGGCAGCCCTGGCACTAGCCTTGGCAGCGGGGGTGGCGCTGATACGCTTCAAACGCGGTGTGATTCCGGTGATTGCCGCCTGTGCGCTGGTCGGACTGGTGTTGCGGCTGGTCGGTTGGAGTTGAGGTTCGGCGTGAAGCCGCGCTATTTTTGCGCCTCAAAATTTTGACGCACCCGCTCCAACAGGGCCATCAGTTGCTGCCGCTCTGCCACGCTCAGCCCTGCCACGGCCAGCGTGGCCAGATGCTCGGATTGCTGCTGTAAAGCGTGCAAAACCGCTGAGCCCTCCGCCGTCACTGACAGGCGTACGTTGCGTCGGTCGATGGCGTCTTCTTCTCCCACCAGAAAAGCGCGTTCGCGCAAACCTTTGATCAGGCGGGCGAGCTGTGCCTTGTCGCGTCCACTGTGCCGCGCCAGATCGCTTTGCGTGGCACCGGGATGGTGGCCGATGTAACCCAACACCTTGCTTTCCATGTGCGTGACCTCATGACCACCGCTGCGTAGCAC
Organism: Betaproteobacteria bacterium; assembly: GCA_025356445.1. Classification (GTDB taxonomy): domain Bacteria; phylum Pseudomonadota; class Gammaproteobacteria; order Burkholderiales; family Burkholderiaceae_C; genus Defluviibacillus. The sequence continues at coordinate 31,712 of JANXSZ010000070.1, forward strand.
CTGAAACTGCTGTGAGCGGTAGTGGTGCATCACGGTATGAATCAGCTCCAGCGGGTTGCTGTCTGTCGTGGGCCTTCTAATGGTTGACATTGTCAATTTATTTTGAGTATGATGAAGGACATTATCAACCATTTAACCCAAATCCCATGACTTCAACCCCTGCCACCAACCCCACTCGTCCCACACAACGCGTCCAGCGCGTGCGCCACGAGATCAAACGCCGCGACTTGCAGGTCGTGCGTGTGGACGCGATCAGCCCGCACTTTCAGCGCATCACCTTCACGGGCGATGCCTTGGCCGATTTCGTCAGTGCGTCATTTGACGACCACGTCAAAGTGTTTTTCGACGCGGCTGCGGGCGCAGAACCCGTGCGGCGTGACTACACCCCACGGCATTTCGACGCTGCTGCGTGTGAACTGGCCATTGAGTTCGCCTTGCACGGCGATGGCCCTGCCGCGAACTGGGCGGCACAAGCCACACCCGGCCAGACGCTCAGCATTGGCGGCCCGCGTGGCTCCCTGGTGATCCCCACCGACTTTGACTGGCACTTGCTGGTGGGCGATGAAACGGCTTTGCCCGCCATTGCACGGCGCCTGGAAGAGCTGCCCAGCACGACCCGTGCCATCGCAGTTATCCATGTGGCCGATGCAGCAGACCAACGCCCGCTGCCCAGCGCCGCCAGTGTTAGCGTGCAATGGGTCGCTGAGGCCCATGCCCTGGTCGATACGGTTCGCGCTCTGGCGTTGCCCAGCGGCGAAGGCTATGCATGGTGCGCGGGCGAGGCGAGCGTGATGGCCGCACTGCGCCGTGTGCTGGTGGAAGAGAAAGGCGTTGACCGCCATGCCGTGCGTGCAGCCGCCTACTGGAAGCGTGGCGCGATCGCCCACCACGAAAACCTGGACGGTTAAAAGCGGTTTCGGGCGTGGGCAGCAGCGACATGCCGACAGTCGCTTCCCATACTGCGGTAAAGTTGTACGATAACTTTAGCTTTGAACACCCCCGCCATGCCCTCCGTTTTCACCGCCATCACGCCCGGCCTCCACCTGTCCGACCAGGTCGCTGAAGCCCTCGCGTCCGAGATCCGCAGTGGGCGCATAGCTGCTGGCGACAAACTGCCCACCGAGGCTGCGCTGGTGGTGCAGTTCTCCGTGAGCCGCACGGTGGTGCGTGAAGCGGTGTCGCGGCTCAAATCGCTGGGCTTGGTGGATTCGCGCCAGGGCAGTGGCGTTTACGTGCGGACTGCCGGGTTTTCGCCGCTGAATTTCGATGCCCGCTATGCGGTGTCCAAGCAGGCTGTGATCCAAATGGTAGAAGTGCGCCGTGCGCTCGAAGCCGAAGTCGCCGGGCTCGCGGCGCAGCGCCACACGGATGCGGATGTGCAGCGCATCCGGGCTGCTATCGTCGCGCTGGATGCGGCCGTAGCGGCCGGTGGCGACGGTGTGGACGAAGACGTGAAGTACCACCGCGCCATCGCCGATGCTGCCCAAAATCCCTTCCTCATCAGCACGCTGGAATACCTGGGCCAGTTCCTCATCGGCGCCACCCGCGTGACCCGGGCCAACGAGGCACGGCGTACCGATTTCGCCCGCCAGGTCAGCCGCGAACACGACATGATCGCCCGCGCCATCGAGGCCAGCGATCCCGTGGCCGCCCGCAAAGCCGCCGCCCGCCACATGGACAACGCCATCCAGCGCATTGAGCGGGCCGATCCGGCGTTTTGGCAGCAGCAGGGCGTGGTGCTGGCGGGGCCGTTGGTGGAGGGGCTGGGGCCGCATTCCCGTTAATCGCGCGTCTGGTGTTCGATTAACGAGGATAAATCGCCGGAAAAACGAACCGGGCAGGCCGTACAACGGGAAAACCCGAGGTACGGCAGCAGTTGTAAATTTGTATGATGACCTTACAAATAAAAACCTGTTGCTGAACCCCTTCTCTGTATTGCCATGAACGAAAAATCAAGTTCTTCTGTGCCTCTCGGCGCTCATGCAGGCGCTGCTGTTGGCGTCATCGGTCTCGGTGCCATGGGCAGTGGCATGGCCGCATCGCTGCGCCGCCACGGCAGCAACGTCCACGTGTTCGATGTGCGTACCGAGGTGGCACAGGCCTTTGCCCAAGAGGGCGGCGTGGTGTGTGCCTCGCTGGCGGAGCTGGGTGCGCAGTGCCAGGTCGTTGTCAGCGTCGTCGTCAACGCGGCGCAAACCGAGAGCGTGTTGTTTGGCCCTCATAACGATGGCAAAGGTTGCGCCGCCACGATGGCGCCAGGCAGCGTTTTTGTGATGTGTTCCACTGTGGACCCGAACTGGTCGGTGGCGCTTGAAGCCCGTCTGGCCCAGTTGGGCATTCTCTACATCGACGCGCCGATCTCTGGTGGTGCCGCCAAAGCGGCCAGCGGGCAGATGACGATGATGACGGCGGCCACGCCTGCTGCCTATGCCGCCGCAGGACCGCTGCTCGACGCCATGGCCGCCAAGGTCTATCGCTTGGGCGACTGCGCTGGTGCGGGCAGTAAGGTCAAAATCATCAACCAGCTGCTGGCTGGTGTGCATATCGCTGCGGCTGCCGAGGCCATGGCGCTGGGCCTGCGCGAAGGCGTGGACGTGGCTGCGCTGTACGAGGTCATCACCCACAGTGCGGGCAACAGCTGGATGTTTGAGAACCGAATGGCACACGTGCTGGCCGCAGATTACACGCCGCTGTCAGCCGTGGATATCTTCGTCAAGGATCTGGGGCTGGTGCTCGACATGGCCCGCGCCAGCAAGTTCCCGCTGCCGCTGTCCAGTACCGCACACCAGATGTTCATGCAGGCGTCCACTGCAGGCTTTGCGCGGGAAGACGACAGCGCCGTCATCAAGATTTTCCCTGGGATTGAATTGCCGAAAAAACCTGCGCCGTAAGTGAGCGGTAGCGCGCAGCAGAGGGGTGGGGCAGGCATCCCCATAAACCCTGTAACCCGTGTTCCGGCGTATGCTTGGCGCCGTCAAATAAACACATGACCTATAACCTTTTTAGGAGACTGCTTTGAAATTGAAAACTCTTGCTTTGTTGATGGCTACCGCTGGTTTGTCTGCCTTGTCCGTGTCGGTTCAAGCGCAAACCGTTATCAAGATCGGTTACGCCGTGGCGGCGACTTCGCACTATGGCGTGGGCAGCACCGCGTTTTGTGACGAAGTTGAAAAGGGCACGCAAGGTCGCTACAAGTGCCAGCAGTTTCCCAACAGTTCCCTGGGCGGTGAGCGAGAGATGATTGAGGCCGTGCAGCTGGGCACGCTGGACGTGGTGAACACCTCCACCGGCCCGGTGGGCAACTTTGTGCCCGAAGTCAAGATTGTGGACATCCCGTTCCTGTTTCGGGACTATGACCACGCTCGCAAGGTGATGGACGGCCCCATCGGCCAAGATATCCTGACCAAATTCCCGGCCAAAGGTCTGGTCGCGCTCTCGTGGGTTGAGAACGGTTTTCGCCACATGACGAACAGCAAACACCCCATCGTCAAGCCTGGTGACGCCGCGGGCCTGAAGATGCGCACCATGGAAAACAAAGTCCACATGGACGGCTACCGTGCATTCGGTATTTTGCCCACGCCCATGGCTTTCCCCGAGGTGTTTGGCGCGTTGCAGCAAGGCACCGTGGATGGCCAGGAAAACCCCATTCCCGTGATCTTGGCTTCCAAGTTTGCGCAGGTGCAAAAGTACCTGTCGCTGACGGGCCATGTGTATTCGCCAGCCTTGCTCATCACCTCGCCACGCCTGATGAACAAGTTGACGGATGCCGACAAAAAGGTGTTCTACGAAGCGGCTAAAAAAGCCACCGTGGCCCAGCGCAAAAAGGTGAACGACGACGAGGCCACCGGCATTGCTCAGCTGGAAAAAGACGGCATGAGCGTCGTGACCAAAGTGGACGGCCAAGCCTTCCGCGATGCGCTCAAGCCTGTGTACGCGAGCTACGCCAAAGACTTTGGTGCTGAAAACATCAAAAAAATCCAGGACGTGAAGTAAGCCTAGGCTGTACTTTGCAACCCTTTCAGCAGCCCGAAGTTCAACCTGCCATTGCCCATCACTACCTGTCACGACCTGCCATGCAAGCCTTTGAACATTACTTTATGGCCGTCAACCGATGGCTGCTGATTGGGATTTTGGCGGTCATGTCCGTCATCATCTTTGCCAATGTGGGGTTGCGTTACCTCACCAATGAATCCATCGTCTGGGCTGAAGAGGTGGCCCGCCACCTGATGATCTGGCTGACCTTCATCGGCTGCGGCCCGGTGCTGCGCTACGGCGGGCACATTGCGGTTGAAAACCTGCAAGACGCGCTGCCCAAGGTGGCGGCGCAAGTGGTGCGGGGGGTGATTGCGCTGCTGTTGCTGGGGTTCTTTGCGTTCTTTGTGTGGTTCGGTATCGAGTACATGGACCGCACGCAGTACCAGCAAACGCCCACCACGCAAATTTCCATGGCCTACATCTACGCCTCGTTGCCCGTGGGCGCAGCGATGGCTATCGTGCATTTGCTGCTGGTGATGCGCAGCTACGTGGTAGACCGCACGTTCGCGTCGGATGCCCATTTTGATGCCACCGCGAGTGCTTCCCTATGAGCGCAAGTGCCATGCTCCTGATTTCGGCCTGTATTTACCTGGCCATAGGTGTCCCGGTGGCGTTTGCGCTGGGCTTGTCCACCATCACCGCGCTGCTGGTGTCGGGCAACTTCCCCATGCTGGTGCTGCTGAAGGAAACCTTCACTGGCATTGACAGCTTCCCGCTGATGGCGGTGCCGTTTTTCATCTTGGCGGCTGAGCTGATGAGTGGTGGCTCGCTGACCGAGGTGCTGCTGAAATTTGCCGGCCAGTTCGTCGGCCACAAGCGCGGCGGTTTGGGCTACACCAACGTGGTGGCGCTGACGTTCTTTTCCGGCATCTCCGGCTCCGCCTTGGCAGACGCCGCTGGCCCCGGCGCGATGATGATCCGCATGATGGACAAGGCCGGCTACGGCAGGCCTTACGCGGCGGCGCTCACCGCGTCTACCGCCATCGTCGGGCCCATCATTCCGCCGTCCATCATCATGATCATTTATGCACTGGCCGACGACAACGTATCGGTGGGTGCGCTCTTCGTGGCCGGACTGATTCCGGGCTTGCTGATCGCTGTGGCGATGTGCGGTGTGAACTGGTACGTGTCCAAGCAGCGCAACTACAAGGGCGATGGCCAAATGCCCACATGGCCCGAGATTGCGCGCACCACTTGGCGCGCGCTGCCAGCGGTGTTGCTGCCCGTGCTGATTTTGGGTGGGATGCGTGCAGGGTGGTTCACGCCCACGGAGGCTTCGGTGGTGGCTGTGTTCTACGCGCTGCTGTGTGGCAAATACGTTTACGGCACGCTGGAATGGAAGGCTGTCCCCGACATCCTCTCGCGCTCGGCTTTGCTGACGGCCTCGGTGCTCATCATCATCGGCATGTCTGCGTCGTTTGCCTGGGTGCTGACGATTGAGAATGTGCCGCAAAACGTGGCCAACTGGATCGTTTCCATGCACTTGAATGCCTGGACGTTCCTGATCGTCATCAACGTGTTTTTGCTGCTGTTCGGCATCTTCATTGAGCCGTTGCCCGGCGTGATGGTGCTGGTGCCCATCCTTGCCCCTGTGGCTGCCAAGCTGGGGGTGGACCCGATTCACTTTGCGATGGTGGTTATCTACAACCTCACGCTGGGGATGATCACGCCACCGGTGGGCGGGCTGCTGTTCGTCACGTCCAACGTGTCCAAGGTGCCACTGACCGAATTGACGCGCGAACTCGTGCCCTTCCTGTGGGCGCATGGCGCGGTGTTGGTGCTGCTGACGTTCATGCCCGCCTTGAGCAACTGGTTGCCCCATGTGATGGGCTTCAAGTAAAAAGTAAGCCGCACCAACATCAAGCGACATCAAGCGAAAGAGGGAATTCAACGTGCTCAAACTGGGTTGTATTGCGGACGATTTCACCGGGGCCACCGACCTCGCCAACAATTTGGTGCGTGCAGGGATGCGGGTGGTGCAGACCATCGGCGTACCCACCGCGCCGTGGGCCGCACCACTGGGCGGGGAGGTTGATGCCGTGGTGGTGGCGCTCAAATCCCGCACCATTGCGCCTGTCGATGCGGTGCGCCAGTCACTGGAGGCCGCTGCTTGGCTCAAAGCCGCTGGAGCCACGCAGATTTACTTCAAATACTGCTCCACCTTTGACAGTACCGCACAGGGCAATATCGGCCCGGTGACGGAAGCCTTGATGGAGGCGTTGCACACAGATTTCACCATCGCCACCCCAGCTTTTCCCGACAACAACCGCACCGTGTTCAAGGGCTACCTGTTCGCAGGCGATGGCCTGCTGAACGAAAGCGGTATGCAGAACCACCCGCTCACGCCCATGGTGGACGCCAACCTCGTGCGCGTGCTGCAAGCGCAGTGTGGCCGCATGGTCGGCTTGATCGACTACCGCACGGTGGCCCTTGGCCCCGAGGCCATCACCGAACGCATCACGCAGCTGAAGGCGCAAGGCGTGGGCATTGCCATCGTGGACGCGATTGCCAACGATGACCTGATGCGCCTCGGCCCTGCGCTCAAAGCCCTGCCTTTGGTGACAGCGGGCTCCGGCGTGGCCATCGGTCTGCCGCAGAATTTTGGCATGGCACCGACACCTCAATCCAGCCAACTGCCCGCTGCACGCGGCTGGCAGGCCGTGGTGTCGGGTAGCTGTTCGCTGGCGACCAACCGGCAGGTGCAGGCCTTTATCGACACGAAACGCCCCGCATGGGTGCTTGATCCTTTGCAACTTGCCGCTGGCGTGGATGTGGTGGCTGAGGTGTTGGCCTGGGCTATGCCGCTGTTGCCCCAAGGGCCGGTACTGGTGTACGCCACCGCCGATGCTGCGTCCGTCAAGGCTGTGCAAGCACAACTGGGCGTGGAAGAAGCCGGTGCGCTGGTCGAGCGCACCTTGGCGGGCATCGCACGGGGTTTGGTGGCCGCAGGTGTGGGGCAATTGGTCGTGGCTGGCGGTGAAACATCAGGTGCGTGCGTGCAGGCGCTGGGCATCACCCATATGCAAATTGGCCCGCAAATCGACCCCGGCGTGCCGTGGTGCCATGCGCACAGCGAGGCCGCAGGGCAAGGCATCCACCTGACGCTCAAATCGGGCAACTTTGGGGGCGATGACTTCTTCACCAAAGCGTTCACGCACGCTTAAGTTAACAAAACGAACACACGGCCAACGCCATGACGGAATCCCAAGCCCGCGACGACATTTGCCGCACCGGCCAAAGCCTGTTCGAGCGCGGCTACGTCCACGCCACCGCAGGCAACATCAGCGTGCGTTTGGACGACGCGCAAGGTGGTGGTTTCCTCATCACACCGACCGATGCTTGTTTGGGCTTTTTGGACCCTGCCCGCTTGGCCCGAATGGACGCAAAGTTGAACCCCATCAGCGGTGACAAGGCAAGCAAAACCATAGCACTCCATGCCCATGTGTACAGCGCAGCAAGGCAGTTTGACCCCAAAACCTGCTGTGTCATCCATACCCACAGCACCCATTGCGTGCAACTGAGCATGCAATTGAGCCTGCAAGCCGAATCGCCTGCCAGCACGTTTGATGACGGTGTTGAACTGCTGCCCGCCCTTACCCCCTACTTTGTCATGAAGGTAGGCCATGTCCCGCTGATTCCCTACCACCGCCCTGGTGCGCCACAAGCTGCCGAGGCCGTCGCCCAGGCCATCACCCGCTACGGCGAGCGCGGCACCCCGCTGCGGGCCGTGATGCTGGCACGCCTGGGCCCCAACGTCTGGCACGACAGCCCTGCTGCGGCGATGGCCACCCTGGAAGAGCTGGAAGAAACCGCCCAACTGGCGTGCCAACTTCGCGCGTCTGGCACAGCTTTTCCCGAGCCGTTAGCGCCTGAGCACCTTCAAGAGCTGCGGGCTACCTTTGGCGCACGCTGGTAAGGTCTGCGCGAACCCGTCCTGACCCCGTGGCATCCAACCGCACGGCTTACCCTCCCTTTTTGAGCCAACACCACCATGCCTAAATTCGCCGCCAACCTGTCGATGATGTACACCGACTTGCCCTTCCTGGACCGTTTTGAAGCCGCTGCCCAAGACGGTTTCAAAGCCGTGGAATACCTGTTCCCCTACGCCTTCACCAAGGAAGAACTGGCGGCCCGTCTTCAGGCCCACGGCTTGCAACAGGTGCTGTTCAATGCCCCTCCCGGTGGCACCGATGCAGCGTCCATCGCCCATGCCTGGGAGGTCACAGGCCGCCGTGGCACCGCCTGCTTGCCTGGCCTGGAAGCCGAATTCCGCGCGGGTGTCACCCTGGCCCTGGACTACGCCCAAGCCCTGCACTGCCCCCGCATCCACCTGATGGCAGGCCTGATTCCTGATGGCTTAGACCGCGAAGCTGTGCAGCCCACCTACATCGCCAACTTGCGCTGGGCCGCAGCACAGGCGGCCATTCAGGGCCTGGACGTGTTGATAGAGCCCATCAACACCCGCGACATTCCCCGCTTCTTCCTGAACCGCCAAGACCATGCGCACGAAATCATCGAGAGGGTGGGTGCCCCCAACTTGAAGGTGCAGATGGACCTGTACCACTGCCAAATCGTAGAAGGCGATGTGGCCATGAAAATCCGCCAGTACCTGCCTACGGGCCGCGTCGGGCATTTCCAGATTGCGGGTGTGCCTGAGCGCCACGAACCGGATGTGGGCGAGGTGAACTACCCGTACCTGTTCCAAGTCATTGACGAGGTGGCGAAAGAAACCGGTTGGGACGGCTGGGTGGGCTGCGAATACCGGCCACGGCTGGGGGCGCAGACGGGGGGGACTACGGCGGGGTTGGGGTGGCTACACGCATCACTGCGGTGTTGATGGCCGCTGTTGCCGCGGGTGTTTACCGTCGCGTTCCTCATCCCCCATGCAACAACCCCATAAACCGCTCCGTCACTGCATTCACTGGCCTGTCTCGGTGTACCAGACTGCCCCACGCCGTTAGTGTCTGCGTGATGGGGTAGCGCAGGATGCGCAACAGCCCATGGGCTTCATAGCGGCTGGCGATGGACTGGGGGATCACGGCGATCATTTCGCTGCGGGCGATCAGGTTGGTGGTGGTGAGGATGGAGGCGGTTTCTATCAGCCCGAGGGGCAGGGCGGCGTGGTGGCTGCGGAATTCTTGCTCCATCACCTCGCGCATGGGGCTGCCGGGGGGCTGCAATATCCAGGGGTAGGCCAACAGGGCTTCAAAGTCTAGCGCCCGGCCTTTACGCTTATTTAACGGCTGCGCTAAAGGGTGTTCACAGGCCACCACCACGGACAAGGCTTCTTCCCCAATAGGGCGGAAAATGCAGTCTTGGTTTTTGGGGTTTTCTGGGTTGCTGGTGTCGGCCACACGGCCAATCACCACGTCCAGGCTGCCGTCGCGCAGTTGCTCAATCAGGCGGTCGCTGGTGCCGACAAAAATTTCCACAGACAGCAGCGGGTAGTCTTTTTTCAACCCAATCAGCGCATCGCTCAGGGTGGTGGGCGCAGCCGCCATGATGCTGCCCACAAACAGCTTGCCCGCACTGCCAAGGCGCAGTTCGTGCAGTTCACGTCCCAGCGCCGACATGCTGCCACGCAAGCCACGAAACGTGTTCATCACCGCTTGCCCCGCCGGGTTCAGCCGCAGGCCGCGTCCTACGCGGTCAAACAGGGTTTGGCCCAGCGCACTTTCCAGTTCGTGCAGCATTTTGGTGGCGGCCGGTTGGGACATGCCAAGTTCCAATGCAGCCGCGCGCAAGGTACCGTGCTCGTCAATGGCCAGCAGCAAAGCGACTTGGCGCATCCTTAAACGGTTGAGCAGCTGCGGGGTGGTGCTAGGGTTTACGTGGGTAAAAGCCATAAAAAATGATAACCCTGTGGAATCAATGTATCAAATACTTTCAGTTTACGTGAATCAATAGTCTGCCTACCATGCGGGCACACAACAAGCACTGCGGTGCATGGAGACACGATGAACAGACGGCTTGCGGCATCTTTGACAACACTCATAGCCTGTGCCTTGTGGTGCTCTGTGGGCTTCGCGCAAGAGTGGCCCATCAAACCCGTCAAAATTTTGGTGGGTTCTGCGCCCGGTGGCGGCACCGATGCCATGGCCCGTGCGGTGGCTGACCGTCTGGGGCCGTTGCTCAAGCAGCCTGTGGTGGTGGAGAACAAGCCAGGGGCCTCGAACACGCTGGCCGCTGACGCCACCGCCAAATCCACGGACGGCCATACGTTGTTGATGGGGGTATCGACCGCCAGCGCCATTGCCCCGCACCTGCTGAAACTGGGCTATGACAGTAACAAGGATCTCATACCCATCGCTTTCGTCGGCTCTGTGCCTAATGTGCTGGTGGTGTCCAACACGTTGGACGCGCGCGACGTGGCGGGCTTGGTCAAACTGGCCAAAAGCAAACCCGGCCAATTGAACTATGCCACCAGTGGTGCAGGCAGCACACAGCACATTGCAGCAGAGTTGTTCAAAGAGGCCACCGGAGTGTTCATCACCCACATTCCCTACCGGGGCAGTGGCCCGGCGATCGTGGATTTGATTGGCGGACAGGTGCAAATGAGCTTTGACACCCTGCCCTCGGTACTGGGTCACATCAAGGGCGGCAAGATGAAAGCCTTGGCGGTGGCCGATGCAAAGCGCAACCCGCAGTTGCCTCAGGTGCCCACACTGGCCGAAGCCGGTATTAAAGGCGTGGAGATGAGTGCGTGGTACGGCCTCTACATGCCCTCGGGCACACCCAAAGCCGTGCAAGAACGCGTGCTGACCGAGGTGAACAAGGTGCTCGCCATGCCCGAAACCGTCAGTCGCCTGGACGGCATTGGCGCGGCCATTACGCCGATGACGCAGGCTCAATTTGTGGATTTTCACAAGGCCGAGTACCAGCGCTTTGGCGACCTGATCAAACGCAAAAACATCAAGCTCGATTGAACCGGAATCAACCTTATGACAGAAACCTCTCAACCCGTTATTGCCCTGACCCTGGGTGACCCCGCAGGCATTGGCCCTGAGCTGATTGCCCGTCTGTTGGGCCAAACCGATGCCGCTCAGCACGCCAACATCGTGCTGGTGGGTGACCCATGGCTGTGGGCCGAAGGACAAAAAATAGCAGGCATGCAGGTGGCGACCGCACCCGTTCGCAGCTTTGCCGAGGTGCGTGTGCGTGCCCAAAACGGCATGAACAGCGACATGGGCGCGGGCACCGTCGCCTGGCTGGGCATGGACACCGTCGCCGCCAGCCAGGTGCAGCGCGGCCAGGCACAAGCGCCCGGCGGGGCCTCCGTCTTGCAGGTGCTGAATGCCTGCATGGATGCCGCCAAGCTGCGCGAGGTTGATGCGATTTGCTTTGCCCCGCTGAACAAGTTCGCCATGAAGCTAGGTGGCCTGAAGCATGAGGACGAGTTGCATCACTTTGCCAAATACCTGGGTGTGGACAGCTACTTTTGTGAGTTCAACACGCTGGGGGACTTGTGGACTTCGCGCGTGTCGTCTCACATTCCCTTGAAGGATGCCGCCAGCTATTTGAGCCGCGACCGTATCAAGGAGGCCACGCGCCTGATTTACCGTTCGCTGCAGGCCGCCGGTGTGGCACAACCCAAGGTGGCGGTAGCGGCGTTCAACCCGCACGGCGGCGATGGCGGCACCTGTGGGCGTGAGGAGCTGGAGATCATCGAGCCGGCAGTACGCGAACTGGCCGCTGAGGGCTTTCCGGTAGGTGGGCCGTTTCCAGCGGACACCATTTTTCTCAAGGCGCGGGACGGTGAATACCAAGCCATCGTCACGATGTACCACGACCAGGGCCAGATTGCCATCAAGCTGATGGGCTTCAGCCAAGGCGTCACCGTGCAAGGTGGCCTGCCTGTGCCCATCACCACGCCCGCCCATGGCACGGCGTATGACATTGCAGGGCAGGGCAAAGCCGACGTTAACGCCACCTACAACGCTTTCCGTATTGCCTGCCGCATGGGCCAAGCCATTGTTCAATCCAACACATAACCTCTATAGCTCTGAAGGAATCTGTTCCATGAAAATCAAATCTGTCCGCGCCCGCGTCTTTGAGTGGAAGGGTAAAACCGTGCCCCCGCAAGGCAACTTCTGCTCCAACGCCATGGACCTGGTTTATTCCAAGACCGAGAGCATGAGCACCTTCCGCTTCCACTCGTGGACGGTGGTGGAGATCGAAACCGACAGCGGCATCATCGGCCTGGGCAACGTGGCCCTGGCCCCCAAGATCGCCAAGGCCATCATCGACGAGTACCTGGCCCCGCTGGTCATCGGCCAGGACCCCTGGGACTACGAATACCTGTGGCAGCGCATGTACCGCGCCACCCACGCCTGGGGCCGCAAGGGCGTGACCATGGGCGCGATTTCGGCCATCGACCTGGCCATCTGGGACATCCTGGGCAAGTCGGTCAACAAGCCCGTTTTCAAGCTGCTCGGTGGCCGCACCAAGGAGAAGATTCCCTGCTACTACAGCAAGCTCTACCGCACGGATCTGGCGGAGATGCAAAAGGAAGCCCAGACCTTCAAGGACCAGGGGTTCACTGCCTTCAAGATGCGCTTTGGCTACGGCCCAGCGCACCTGCAACACGGCGTGGCCGAGAACCTGAAATCGGTGGCCGCCATCCGCGAAGTCATCGGCTGTGACAACGACCTGATGCTCGAGTGCTACATGGGCTGGAACCTGGAATACGCCAAGCGCATGCTGCCCAAGCTGGCCAAGTTTGAACCGCGCTGGCTGGAAGAGCCGGTGATTGCCGACGACATCGACGGCTACGCCGAACTCAATGCCATGAACATCATCCCCATCAGCGGTGGCGAGCACGAATTCAGCCTCTACGGCTTCAAGCAGTTGCTGGACAAAAAGGCCGTGAGCGTGGTGCAGTACGACACGAATCGCGTGGGCGGCATCACCGCCGCGCACAAGATCAACGCGCTGTGCGAGGCCTACAGCGTGCCGGTCATTCCGCACGCCGGCCAAATGCACAACTACCACCTGACCATGAGCACCATCGCCAGCCCCATGAGCGAATACTTCCCGATGTTCGACGTGGAAGTGGGCAACGAGCTGTTTTATTACATCTTCAAGGGCGAGCCGGTAGCAGAGAACGGTTTTGTGCAGCTCGACGACAACACGCCGGGCCTGGGCCTGACGCTGAACACCGAGTTCCTCGACCAGTTCGTGATCACCGGGTAAGTGCAATGACCGCTCGCTACCAAGGCGTATTCCCCGTCGCGCCCACCATCTTCCACCCCGATGGCACGCTGGACCTGCCCGGCCAGAAGCGCTGCATCGACTTCATGGTGGATGCGGGCTCGCACGGCATCTGCATCCTGGCCAACTTTTCCGAGCAGTTTTTGCTGTCGGACGACGAGCGCGAGCTGCTGACCCGCACCGTGCTGGAGCACGTCAATGGCCGGGTGCCGGTGATCGTCACCACCACGCATTTCAGCACCGATGTGTGCATAGCCCGCAGCCAGCGCGCCCAGGCCCAGGGCGCGGCCATGGTGATGGTGATGCCGCCCTACCACGGGGCTACTTTCCGGGTGCCCGAGGCGCAGATATTCGAGTTCTACGTCCGGCTGTCGGACGCGATCGACATCCCCATCATGGTCCAGGACGCGCCCGCCAGCGGCACCGTGCTGTCTGCCGCCTTCCTGGCGCGCATGGCACGCGAGATCGCGCACTTGAGCTACTTCAAGATCGAAACCGCAGGTGCCGCCAGCAAGCTGCGCGAGCTGATCCGCCTGGGCGGCGATGCAGTAGAGGGCCCGTGGGACGGTGAAGAAGCCATCACCCTGCTGCCCGACCTGGATGCCGGGGCCACAGGTGCCATGACCGGCGGTGCCTACCCCGACGGCATCCGCCAGATCATGGATGCCTACACCGCGGGTCGCCGTGAGGATGCCGTGGCTGCGTACACCCGCTGGCTGCCGCTGATCAACTACGAGAACCGCCAGGGCGGCATCCTGACGGCCAAAGTGCTGATGCAGGAAGGCGGCGTGATCGCCTGCGCCGCCCCGCGCCACCCGTTCCCTGACATGCACCCTGAAGTGCGCAAGGGCCTGCTGGAAACTGCGCGGCGGCTCGACCCGCTGGTGCTGCGCTGGAGCAAGTAAAACCATGCTTGAAATCTTCGATCCCCGCCTTGCTCCCGTAGTGCATGGCGCGCAACTGGAGCGCCTGTGCACCGGTGCCATCTGGAGCGAAGGCCCGGTATGGCTGCAGGAAGACGAAGCGGTGCTGTGGAGCGACATCCCCAACAACCGCATGCTGCGCTGGTCTGCCGCCGACGGCATGACCGTGTGGCGCGAGAACGTGGAGTTCACCAACGGCCACACCCGCGACCGCAACGGCGACCTGCTGCACTGCTCGCACGGCCTGCGCGCCATCGTACGCACCCCCCTGCGCCACGGCCGCATCCTGGCCGACACGCCCGATGCTGTGGTGGTGGACCGCTACCAGAGCAAGCGCCTGAATTCGCCCAACGACCTGGTCGTCAAGCGCGACGGCACTATCTGGTTCAGCGACCCGCCCTACGGCATCCTGAGCGACCGCGAAGGCCACCAGGCCGTGCCCGAGCAGGCAGGCAACCACGTGTTCTGCTTCGACCCCGCCACCGGCGTGCTCACTGCCGCCAGCGCCTGGGTGCAGGAGCCCAACGGCCTGGCGTTCTCGCCCAATGAGTCACTGCTGTATGTGAGCGACACCTCGGCGGCGCTGGCACCACCAGGCCAAGGCCACCACCACATCGCCGTGTTCGACGTAGCCGCCGACAACAGCTTGCATAACCCCCGTGTCTTCGCCGAGGTCAGCCCCGGCCTGTCGGACGGTTTTCGCATCGACACCCAGGGCTGGATATACACCAGCAGCGCCGACAGCGTACAGGTCTACCACCCCGACGGCACACTGCTGGGCAAGATCGCGGTGCCAGAAAAAATCGGCAACCTCTGCTTTGGCGGCCCCCAAGGCAACCAGCTCTATATCGCGGCCAGCACCTCGCTGTACCGCATCACGCTCAATACGAAAGGAACGCCATGAGCCAGGAAATCCTGCTGCTGGTGGAAAAGTGCAGCCACTGTTTCAGCTACTACGATATTGAGAGCGGCTCACGCTTTCACAGCGTGCGCTTGCCCGAGTTTCCGCATGAATTTGTGGTGGATGCGGCGCAGCGCTATGCCTACATCGGCCACTACGGCGTGGAGACCTCGGGCCACCTGGGCGCGGGCGGCACCAGCATTTTCCAGATCGACATTGCCCAACGCAGCCTGGCGCGCACCATCGACATCGCCCCGTTTAACCGCCTGCACGGCATGCAGATGGACGACCAGGACCGGCTGTACGCGCTGAGCGAAGACCGCGCCCAACTGGTGGTGCTGGACCACCCCGCCACCGATACCGCACCCCGCCGCGCCGTGCCCACCGGCGGCATCAAGTCGCACCTGTTCGCACTGACCCGCGACGGCCAGACCGCGTATGCGATGAACCTGCTGTCGCACACCGTGACCAAGATCAAACCGCACGACGCGACCTTCGCCCCCCAGGCCTGCGCGCCCGGCGAAAAGCCCGAGGGCTACGCGCTCAGCGCCGACGAAAAAACCCTGTTCGTTACCTGCCGCTGGAGCAACACCCTGGCCGCCATCGACACCGCCACCATGCAGGTGCTGCGCACGGCACCCAGCCGCGACGATGCCACCCGCCTGTACCTGTACCGCGATGGGCGCATCGTAGTGACCAACTACGGCGAGCGCTCGCTCAGCGTCGTAGACCCGGTGACGCTCAAAGAACTGGCCCACATTCCCATGGAAGCCCGCGCCATCGCACTCAGCTACCACCCCACCAAGCCGCTGGCCTTTGTGAGCCAGGACAACGACAAGCTGGGTTACTTCAACATGGAAACGCTGCAGTTCGACCGCTTCATCGCCACCCAGCATGAGCCGGATGTATCCCGGGTGGTGATCCTGTGAGCGCGCCCGTCGTCAGCATCCAGAACCTGGGCAAACGCTTCGGCGGCACCCAGGCCGTGGACGGCGTGTCCATCGACCTGTTCCAGGGCGAAATCCTGGCGCTGCTGGGCGAAAACGGCGCGGGCAAGTCCACGCTGATCAAGATCCTGGCGGGCGTGTACGCGCAAGACACCGGCAGCATCCACCTGCAGGGCGAGCCCGAAGCCACCTGGCGTGCGCGGCCCAAAGACAAACAAGGCATCGCCTTTATCCACCAAGACCTGGGCCTGGTGGAATGGATGACTGTGGCCGAGAACGTGGCCCTGGGCATGGGCTTTCCCAAGCGCCACGGCTTCATCGACTGGAAACAGGCCAACGTCAACGCCGCCCGGGTGCTGGGCCATGTGGGCTGCGATATCGACCCGCGCCGCCGCGTCTTCACCCTGACCCGCGCCGAAAAGTCCCTGCTGGCCATTGGCCGTGCGCTGGACACGCAGGCCAAGGTGCTGGTGCTGGACGAGCCCACAGCCAGCCTGCCCATGGCCGACGTGCAGCGCATGTTCACCCTGCTGCGCCAGCTCAAAAGCCAGGGCGTGGCGATGATTTACGTGTCGCACCGGCTCGACGAGATCATGGACATCTCGGACCGCGCCGCGGTGATGCGCGACGGCAAGCTGGTGGGCACCCGCACCACCGCCGAGACCACCGACACCGCGCTGGTCGAGCTGATCGTGGGCCGCAAGTTTGCGGGCAGCCTGGCCAAGGCCGATGCCCGCAGCCAGGAGGTGGTGCTGTCGCTGGAGCAGGTGTATTCGGCCAACGCAGGCCCGGTCTCGTTCAGCGCCCGCAAGGGCGAGGTGCTGGGGCTGATCGGCCTGCGCGGTGCGGGCCACGAGGCCATCAGCCGCGCGCTGTTTGGTCTGGCAGAGGTGTCGCAAGGCCGCATGCAACTGGGTGGCAAAACCATCGCCCCGCGCAACCCGGCGCACGCCATTGCCCTGGGCGTGGGCCTGGTGGCAGCAGACCGGCTAGACGAAAACCTGGGCCCCAATATGAGTGTGCAGGAAAACCTGTTCCCTAACCCCGCCCTGGTGCTGGGCGCGCTGCTGACCCGCCTGCGCGGCAAGGTCGAAGAAATGCAGGCCCGCACGCTGATCCAGCAATTTGACGTAAACCCGCCCGCGCCGCAGGCCGACGTGCAAAACCTCAGCGGCGGCAACCAGCAAAAGGTGGTGCTGGCGCGCTGGATTAATTTGCAACTACCTCTACTGATTCTGGAAGAACCCACCGCCGGGGTGGACGTGGGGGCCAAGCGGCAAATCTACGAAATCTTGCGCGCCCAGGCCAATGCCGGTGTGTGCGTGCTGGTGGTGTCTACCGACTTCGAGGAGGTCGCCAACGTCTGCACCCGCGCCCTGGTCTTCCGCGACGGCCAGGTGGCCACCGAACTCACAGGCGACGCACTCAGCGTGGCCGGGCTGCTGGTGGCGGCGTCCGGCCAGCAAAACGCCGAACACAGCACTTAAAAAATCTTACGGAGACACACACCATGAGCAATTCCATCAAAGCCACGGCACTGGAGCCGGACCCTTCCTTTGACGGCCAACACAAGGGCCTGCTGGCGGGTATCACCCAACTCATCCCCGTCTACGGCCTGCCCGCGCTGACGTTGGGGCTGATTCTGCTGTTTTCGGTGCTACTGCCCGACAGCTTTCCGACCCTGTTTAACCTGCGCTCCATCTTGAGCGACAAGTCGGTGATCGCCATCCTGGCACTGGCCGCCACCATTCCGATGATGACCGGCAAGATCGACCTGACCGTGGGCTACGGCATCGTGCTATGGCACATCCTGGCCATCAGCCTGCAGACCAAGTTCGGCCTGCCCTGGCCTGCGGCGGTGCTGGTGGTGCTGCTGTGCGGTGCGCTGTTTGGCCTGCTCAACGGCATTCTGGTGGAGCAGGCGCAGATCGACTCCTTCATCGCCACCCTGGGCACAGGCACCGTGCTGTATGCGGTGGCGCTGTGGCACAGCGGCGGCCGCCAGGTCATCGGCGAACTGCCCGAGGGCTTTTTGAACATCGCGGGCTCCGACTTTCTGGGTCTGCCCATCACCGCCTTCTATGTACTGCTGATTGCGGTGGTGCTGTGGTTGGTGAGCGAGCACACGCCCATTGGCCGCGCGCTGTATGTCATCGGCTCCAACCCCAAGGCCGCCGTACTCAACGGCATTGCGCTGGAGAAGTGCGTGATGGGCGCGTTCGTCGCCTCGGGCACCCTGTCGGCCTTTGCCGGGGTGGTGCTGGCATCGCGCCTGCAGATCGGCCAGGCCGGGGTGGGGCTGGAGTTTCTGCTGCCCGCCCTGGTAGGGGCCTTTTTGGGCTCCACCACCATCCGGCCCGGGCGCGTCAACGTCTGGGGCAGCCTGGTGGGCGTAGCCATTTTGGCGGTCGGCATCTCGGGCATCCAACAGTTTGGCGGGGCCTTCTTCGTCGAGCCGCTATTCAACGGGCTCACGCTGCTGGTCTCCATCGGTATCGCAGGCTACGCGCAGCGCAAGCGTGGCCAATCCATCAAACGCCGTATTGCCGAGCTGCATATGGCGGTTGCCCCGGCCACACCGTCGCCAGACGGTGAGCCTCTCAAAGTCAGTTCACATTAAAACCACCAGGAGACAAACATGACCAGATTTCCCTTCCCCCTGCGCGCCATTGTTCTGGCCGCTGCCACCCTCGGCCTAGCAGGCCACGCCCTGGCCGACGACTTTCTGGACGCAGCCAAGGCGCGCGTCATCACGGCCACCGCCCCCGCCGACAAATGGGACGGCCCCACCACCGGCCCCAAAGCCGCGGCAGGCAAAACCATCGTCTACGTGGCGGGCGATCTGAAGAACGGCGGCCACCTGGGCACCTCGCAAGGGGTGGAAGAAGCCGGCAAAGTGATTGGCTGGACGGTGCGCGTCATCGACGGCCAGGGCTCGGTCAGTGGCCGAACGGCCGCGCTGAACCAGGCGCTGGCACTCAAGCCCGCCGGCATCGTGGTCGGCGGTTTTGACACCTCCGAGCAAAAGGTAGCTTTTGAAGCTGCCGCCAAGGCCGGTATTCCCCTGGTGGGCTGGCATTCGGGCGAGCAACCCGGCCCCAACCCCGGCGCAGGCCTGTTTGCCAACGTGACCACGCTGCCCGCCGACGTGTCGGAAACCGCCGCCTCCTGGGTGGTGGCCGACTCCAACGGCAAGGCCGGTGTGGTGATTTTCACGGACTCGCAGTACGCCATCGCGCTGTTCAAGGCCCGCGCGATGGAGGCAGTGATCAAGAAATGCGGCGGCTGCACGGTGCTGAGCTTTGAAGACAGCCCCATCTCGGAAAGCTCCACCCGCATGCCCCAGCTGACCACCTCGCTGCTGCAGCGCTTTGGCGACAAGTGGACGCACTCGCTGGCCATCAACGACCTGTACTTCGACTTCATGGGCCCAACCCTGCAAGCCGGTGGCAAGAAGGGAGACGGCGCGCCCAAGGCCGTATCGGCAGGCGACGGCTCCGAGGCCGCCTACCAGCGCATTCGCACCAAGCGCTACCAGGCCGGTACCGTGCCCGAGCCGCTGAACATGCAGGGCTGGCAGCTGGTGGACGAGCTGAACCGCGCCATGGCCAAGGCCCCGTGGTCAGGCTATTCGCCCAAGGTACATCTGGTCACGCCCGAGAATGTGGGCAAGGACGGCGGACCGAAAAACATCTTCGACCCCGACAACGGCTACCGCGCCCAGTACAAGGCCATTTGGGGTAAGTAAAACCAAAACGCTATCAAAAAATGAGCTACTAGCGTAGATGCAATCTACGCTAGAGGCCTATTTTTTATAAACTTTCGCTTGTCTCCCAAGCGACCAAAGCTAGGGGCTTGCCCGGTAACGCTCCCCACGCCACGTCCACCAGAATCGCCGCTACAAGGAGTACTGCATGGACAAGGTCTGGTTGAAGAGTTACCCCGCCGACGTGGCGCACGAAATTGATGTCACACCCTACGGTTCGCTAACCCAACTGCTGGACGAGTCGTTTAAAAAGCACGCCGACCACCCTTTCTCGGTGTGCATGGAGCGCTGGATGTCCTACCGCGAGCTGGACCAGCTGTCCGCTGCGTTGGGCGCATGGCTGCAGGCCCAGGGGCTGAAACCCGGTGCGCGGGTGGCCATCATGCTGCCGAATATTCCGCAATTTGCGGTCACCATGGCCGCCGTGCTGCGCGCCGGTTACACCTGCGTCAACGTCAACCCGCTATACACCCCGCGCGAGCTGGAGCACCAGCTCAAGGACTCGGGGGCCACCGCCATCGTGATCCTGGAGAACTTTGCCCGCACGCTGCAAGAGGTGGTGGGCCGCACCCAGGTCCAGCACGTGGTCATGGCCCACATGGGCGACCTGCTGGGCGCGGTGTATGGCCGCGTGGTCAATTTCATGGTGCGCCGGGTCAAGAAAATGGTGCCCGCCTACCAGCTGCCGCGCGACGGTAGCTTGCGCGTCACGGCCTTCAACCAGGCGCTGGCTGATGGCCGGGGCCGCGCGCTGCAGCCACACCAGTCCACGATGGATTCCATCGCCTTTTTGCAGTACACCGGCGGCACCACCGGTGTGTCCAAGGGCGCGGTATTGACCCACCGCAACATCGTGGCCGCCGCGCTGCAGACCGAGGTCTGGTTCACCCCGGCGCTGGCCCGCGTGGGCCAAGCCACCAACGTCAACATGGTGGCCGCCCTGCCGCTGCACCACATCTACGCCCTGACCACCTGCCTGATGTGCGTGCGCCTGGGGGCCCACATCACCCTGGTGCCCAACCCCCGTGACTTCGCTACCTTCATCGCCACGCTGAAAAAGCGGCCCTTCCACATCCTGCCCGCCGTCAACACTCTGTTCAACGCCTTGCTGCTGCAGCCCACGTTCAAGACCATCGACTTCTCCCACCTGTGCGTCACCCAGGCGGGCGGCATGGCGGCCTCCGAGGGCACGGCCCAGCGCTGGCTGGAAGTTACCGGTAGCCCCATGGTGGAAGGCTGGGGCATGAGCGAAACCTGCGCCGTGGGCACCAACAACCCGGTGCTGAGCAAAAGCTTCACCGGCACCATCGGCCTGCCCCTGCCCAGCATCGACATCACCATCAAGGACGACGACGGCAACACCCTGCCGCTGGGCGCGGCGGGCGAAATCTGCATCAAGGGCCCCAACGTCACCCCCGGCTACTACCACCAGCCCGAGGAAAACGCCCGCGCCTTCACCGCCGACGGCTACCTGCGCACCGGCGACATCGGCATGATGGACGAGCGCGGCTACACCCGCATCGTGGACCGCAAGAAGGATATGATTTTGGTCAGTGGCTTCAACGTGTTCCCCAACGAGCTAGAAAACGTCATCTCGCTGTGCCCCGGCGTGGTGGAGTGCGCGGCCGTCGGCGTGCCCGACGAAAAACAGGGCGAGTCCATCAAGGTGTTCATCGTCAAGAGCGACCCGGCCCTGACCGAAGCCGACGTGCTGGCGTTCTGCAAGAAGAACCTCACCGGCTACAAGATGCCCAAGAGCATCGAGTTCCGCAAGGACCTGCCGAAGTCCAACGTGGGCAAGATTTTGCGGCGAGAACTGCGGGGGCAGTAAAAAGCCTCAGCTTACACACTACCCCAAAGCTTTCCCACGCCAGCCGATTCGTGCAAAGCGTCAAAGGCAAAAGCGGGAAAATTGCTAAGCATCTACACACAGCCAGACTCAGCAGAGTCATTCGCTCTTGAAGCGCGTAGTTTGTGGTGCCGCACCTAACTATGCGTCGTTCGATTCAAACTCATTTTTCTCAGCCATGGGTAGGGAAAAATTTTGTAATTTCCCCGGTGCTTTAGATTCCATTGAACCCTCAACCCCCGCTCTCTTATCGACATCTGTAAGCAACAGTCGGTTATCGAGACATATCCAAGGAATCGGGCTGCAGAAAAGCACCCTAACTTTTATAGGTCTCACGCTTTCCATTACAGATGCATGCCTTTCCGCATTTGCAATGCATTTCGCAAGATAGCGTCGTTGCAATTTAAGGCGGACCTGTCGGTCGGCTTCGACTACGTTGTAAGAATGCACGTTTCCATTGATTTGGAAAGCCAAGACATCTGCAAAGTCCGAGACGTGTTGTATGAAATCCTGAGCACGACCAGGATGCCTCAAAAAACTTTCAATTAAGTGTTCAAATATTTCTCCGAATGCTCCAAACTGAATTGGACCACGGGCTAGTGCCTCAAGGAACTCAAAAGCCATTACGGCTGTGGATTCAAACTCTGTTTCCTTTGAGGACAAATAAGCCTTAAAACGCGTTAAGGCAACGCTGAATAAGTCCCGACCTGGCGCGTGACTTGCATTGGTATTGTCATCCCTCACAAGGCGACAAAGATGAAGCAACACACCCTGGCCCTGGCCGCCGACCAAGAAGCGGGATTCGCCCAGCACCGCA
>JANXSZ010000023.1 GCA_025356445.1 Betaproteobacteria bacterium
GTGCGACTCCAAAGTCGCTGGCGTGGTTGGTCACCTGAATTCCGGCACCACCATCCCTGCATCCAAGGTTTACAACGACTGCGGTATTCCCCACATCACTGGTGCAGCGACCAACCCCAACCTGACCAAGCCTGGCTACAAAACCACCTACCGCATCATCGCCAACGACAACGCTTTGGGTGCTGGACTGGCGTTTTACGCAGCCGATGCCTTGAAGCTCAAGCGTATCGCCGTGATTGACGACCGTACCGCTTACGGCCAAGGTGTGGCTGAAGTGTTCAAACGCATCGCCATCACCAAAGGCATCACGATCGTTGACGAGCAGTTCACCACCGACAAAGCCACCGATTTCATGGCGATTTTGACAGCCGTCAAATCCAAGAATCCTGACGCTGTGTTCTTTGGCGGCATGGACCCCCAAGCTGGCCCCATGTTGCGCCAGATGGAGCAATTGGGGATGACCAATGTCAAGTACTTCGGTGGTGATGGTCTGTGCACCAACACCGTGATTGAGTTGGCTGCAGGTGCGAAAACGTTGGAAAACGTGGTCTGCGCTGAGGGCGGTGCATCACTCGCCAAAATGCCTGGTGGCGAAGCCTGGAAGAAGCGTTACGACGCGAAGTACCCAGGCCAGTTCCAGATTTACAGCCCTTACACCTATGACGCGACGTTTGTGCTGGTGGACGCTATGAAGCGCGCCAACTCCACGGACCCTAAGGTTTACACCCCCGAGTTGATCAAGACCAACTTCAAAGGCGTGACCACCACCATCGCTTTCGAGCCTAACGGCGAGTTGAAGAATCCTTCGATGACCTTGTCCGTTTACAAAGCCGGCAAGAAAGTGGCCTTGAACTGATCATTCTTCGCGCTGATCTCCAAAAGGCTGCCTTCGGGTGGCCTTTTTTCATGGGGCCGCAGTCAACACGCAGTCAACAGACCTCAGCGCCCAAGAAAAAAGCCTCAAACCCTTGTAAGGGCTTGAGGCTTTAACTTTTCTTTGGCGGAACAGGCGGGATTCGAACCCGCGGAGGGTATAACCCCTCGCACGCTTTCCAGGCGTGTGACTTAAACCGCTCATCCACCGTTCCGTCAGCCTTCTATTCTAGCAGCAGTCGCGGAGCACCCTGTTAATTGACTTTGTTCGCCTGTGTCAGCTTCATGGCAGAGCCAATCAGACTGGCGATCTGGTTCATGTCGCTGGGAACGATCAGCGTGGTGGTGGCATCGCTGGCGACGCGGCTGTAGGCGTCCACAGCTTTTTCAGCTACTTTCAACTGCACTGCCTCTGCACCGCCAGGTTGGCGAATCGCACTGGCAATGCGCTCAATGGCACTGGCCGTGGCGTCGGCCACAGCGGTGATGGACGCTGCCTCGCCCTGTGCTTTGTTGATAACGGCCTGCTTTTCACCTTCAGAGCGTGCGATGGAGGCCTCACGCTCGCCTGTCGCGATGTTGATTTGCTCTTGGCGGCGACCTTCTGAGGCCGCAATCAGCGCCCGCTTTTCGCGTTCAGCGGTGATTTGCTGCTGCATCGCGTGCAAAATTTCTTTCGGCGGTGTCAGGTCTTTGATCTCGTAGCGCAGCACCTTCACGCCCCAGTTCAATGCGGCTTCGTCAATTGCAGTGACCACGGTGTGGTTGATGGTGGCGCGTTCTTCAAAGGTTTTGTCCAGCTCCAGTTTGCCAATCACCGAGCGCAGTGTGGTTTGTGCCAACTGGGTGATGGCCATGATGTAGTTCGATGAGCCGTAGCTGGCACGCATGGGGTCAGTGACCTGGAAATACAAAATGCCGTCCACTTGCAACTGCGTGTTGTCGCGGGTGATGCAGACCTGGCTGGGCACGTCCAGCGCGATTTCCTTCAGCGAATGCTTGTAAGCCACGTTATCTACAAACGGCACCAGCAGGTTCAGGCCTGGCGTCAGCGTGCTGTGGTACTTGCCCAGCCGCTCGACGACCCAGGCATTTTGTTGCGGCACCACTTTGAGCGAGCGAATGATGAAGATTACGGCGACAGCCAGCAGAATCAATGCAAATGTCATAGCAAACTTTCTATAAGGGAATTGCTCAAAGTATCAAAAATAGTACGCATTATTTTTCAACCGGAGAAACGATCAAGCGGCTGCCCAGCACTTCCACAATGCGGTGCTTACCGAGGCCCATCACCGCGTCAGGTGCCAGGCTGGCCGCCCAATCAGCACCCCGGTAGCGCACGGTGGTTTGCTGCTCGGCATCCCATTGCGCAACGTGCACCGTACCACCAATGTCCAGATTCACGTTCTGGTTGGCTGTTGCACGTAGTGGTGCGGGGTGGCGCTCACGTTGCCAATGCCACAAAGCCACTGCTCCGCCGCCCACCAAGGCTGCAGCGACGGTTTGCCATGTCATCCCTATACCTGCATGGGCGGCCAGTGCACCGGCTCCAGCACCGATGGCGACCATCAGCAAATAAAAGGTGCCTGTCAGCAGCTCTATGCCCACCAAACCCCCTGCCAGCACCCACCACACCGTAGATTCGCTCATTCGCTGCTCTCCTTTGTCTGTGATGCGCCACATTTTGTGCTCAAACTGCGGGTACGCAAGGTGCATTGGTTTATTTGACTTATTAATTCCTTACACTTCGCCCTCTTTCTTCAATTTGGCCTAAGCCTTGCCTCTCGGAGCGCTGCATGAAATTTCGCTTTCCCATCGTCATCATCGATGAAGACTTCCGCTCCGAGAACACCTCGGGCCTTGGTATCCGTGCGCTGGCCGATGCGATTGCGAGCGAAGGCTTTGAGGTGTTGGGCGTGACCAGCTATGGGGACTTGAGCCAGTTTGCGCAGCAGCAGTCCCGTGCCAGTGCGTTTATCTTGTCGATTGACGATGATGAATTCACCCCCGGCCCTGACCTGGATCCTGCGGTGCTGAACCTGCGCAATTTCGTCGAAGAAGTGCGCCGCAAGAATCTGGATGTGCCCATCTACGTTTACGGCGAAACCAAGACCTCGCGCCATATCCCGAACGACATCCTGCGTGAGCTGCATGGCTTCATTCATATGTTTGAGGATACGCCTGAATTCGTAGCTCGCCACATCATCCGTGAGGCAAAAAGTTACCTGGAAAGCGTGCAGCCACCGTTCTTCAAAGCCCTGCTGGACTACGCTGAAGACGGTTCCTACTCCTGGCATTGCCCTGGCCACTCTGGTGGCGTCGCTTTCCTGAAAAGCCCTGTCGGCCAGATGTTTCACCAGTTTTTTGGTGAAAACATGTTGCGTGCTGACGTGTGCAATGCGGTGGAAGAGTTGGGCCAGCTGCTCGACCATACCGGCCCTATCGCGGCCAGCGAGCGCAATGCCGCACGCATTTTTAATGCTGACCATTGTTTCTTTGTGACCAACGGCACCAGCACCAGCAACAAAATGGTGTGGCACCACACCGTGGCCCCCGGGGACGTGGTAGTGGTCGATCGCAACTGCCACAAGTCGAATCTGCACGCCATCATCATGACCGGGGCCATCCCTGTGTTCATGAAGCCCACGCGCAACCATTTCGGCATCATCGGCCCCATCCCTCAGAGCGAGTTTGAGCCCGAAGCCATCAAGGCCAAAATCCGTGCCAACCCTTTGCTCAAAGGTGTGGACGCCGATGCCGTCAAGCCGCGCATCATGACGCTGACGCAAAGCACTTACGACGGCGTGATTTACAACACCGAAACCATCAAGACCATGCTCGATGGCTACGTGGACACACTGCACTTTGACGAAGCCTGGCTGCCCCACGCCGCGTTTCACCCGTTCTACGGCCCCTACCATGCGATGGGTAAGAAGCGCGCACGGCCTAAAGAGGCGCTGGTGTTTTCTACCCAATCCACCCACAAACTGCTGGCGGGTATCAGCCAGGCCAGCCATGTGCTGGTGCAGGATTCGCAAAACCGCAAGCTTGACCGCCACCTGTTCAACGAAGCGTATTTGATGCATACCAGCACCAGCCCGCAGTACGCCATCATCGCCAGTTGCGATGTGGCTGCTGCCATGATGGAGCCGCCCGGCGGTACCGCACTGGTCGAAGAAAGCATCATGGAAGCGCTGGATTTCCGCCGCGCCATGCGCAAAGTGGACGAGGAATACGGCAAAGACTGGTGGTTCAAAGTCTGGGGGCCGGACAAGCTGGTGGAAGAGGGCATTGGTCGCGCAGATGACTGGATCATCAAGGGCGAAAAAGCGGGCAAACGCAATGCCAAGCACTTGGCCAGCAACTGGCACGGCTTTGGTGATTTGGCGGATGGCTTCAACATGCTTGACCCGATCAAGTCCACCATCGTCACCCCCGGTTTGGATTTGAACGGTAAGTTCGCCAAAACCGGCATCCCTGCCAGCATCGTGACCAAATTCTTGGCCGAACATGGCGTGATCGTGGAGAAGACAGGTCTTTACAGCTTCTTCATCATGTTCACCATCGGCATCACCAAGGGCCGCTGGAACTCGCTGCTGACCGCGTTGCAGCAGTTCAAAGACGATTACGACAAGAATCAGCCCATGTGGCGCATCTTGCCCGAGTTCTGCCAAGCCCACAAACGCTACGAGCGCATGGGTTTGAAAGACCTGTCACAGCATGTGCATGAGATGTACGCCAAGTACGATATCGCCCGTTTGACGACCGAGATGTACCTGGGGGACTTGGTGCCTGCGATGAAACCTAGCGACGCTTACGCCTACATTGCCCACCGCAAAACAGAACGCGTTCCCATTGACCAGCTCGAAGGCCGCATCGCTACCAGCATGATCACGCCGTACCCACCGGGTATCCCCTTGCTGATTCCTGGCGAAGTGTTCAACAAAAAGATCGTGGACTATTTGAAGTTCGCCCGCGCCTTCAACGCCGAATGTCCAGGGTTTGAAACCGATGTGCATGGCTTGGTGGAGGAAGAGGGCGCTGACGGCAAGCCGCATTACTTTGCGGATTGCGTGAAGGCGTGAAGCGGCAAGGGTGTGTAGATACTGGCAGCTATTGATTTAATAGCTGCCAGTGCCCATCTGTATTGCTCTAGCGCTTCATTCGCTTCAGTTTATCCCTCGGCAGGCTCTCCAATGCCTGCTACGATATTGCTGAAGCCGCCGTCCACGTAGGTGATCTCTGCACTCACGCCTGCTGCCAGATCGCTCAGCAAAAATGCAGCCACATTGCCCACATCGTCCACCGTCACGTTGCGGCGGATAGGTGCTGCGGCGCTGGCTTTGAGCATTTTTCCGAAATCCTTGATGCCGCTGGCTGCCAAGGTTTTGATGGGGCCAGCGCTGATGCCGTTGACGCGCACGCCTTGCGAGCCGAGAGATTGCGCCAAATAGCGCACACTGGCTTCCAACGAGGCTTTGGCCAGGCCCATGGTGTTGTAGTTGGGCAAGACGCGCAGTGCGCCGAGGTAGGTCAGCGTCAGCAGAGCGGCCTTGTCGCTTAAATAGGGGCGGGCGGCTTTGGCCATGGCGGGGAAGCTGTAGGCGCTGATGTCATGGGCGATTTTGAAGCTTTCGCGGCTCAGGCCTTCCAGGAAATCGCCAGTGATGGCTTCGCGCGGGGCAAAGCCGATGCTGTGGACGAAACCGTCGAACTTGGGCCATGTCTTGGACAAATCAGCAAACAGCGCGTCGATTTGTTCATCGCTCCCCACGTCGCAGTCAAAAATCAGTTTGGAATCGAAGTCTGCAGCAAACTCGGTGATACGGTCTTTGAAGCGCTCACCCACGTAACTGAAGGCCAGTTCAGCGCCTTCGCGGTGGCAGGCTTTGGCGATGCCGTATGCGATAGAGCGGTTGCTGAGCACGCCTGTAATCAGCAATTTTTTGCCAGCTAAAAAGCCCATGTGATCTCCTCGAATCTGCGGAATTGGTTGAAATGATGCGGTGTGCCGATGGCGGCTGTTCCGTTGCACAAATTGTCGCATGCGCCTGATAAGCGCTCGCGCAGGCCTACCCAGGCGAACCCTACAATGCGCCAGAAACCCATTGTGCAAATGAACCGTAACGTCAAACTCATCACATCCAGACTGCAAGGTGCCGCATGGGCGTTTGCCTCTGCATTGGTTCTTTGGGGGGCGCTGCCTGCATGGGCTGCCCACGCCTACGCTCAGTTCGGCGACATCCAATACCCTGCTGGTTTCACCCATTTCAGCTATGTCAACCCGGATGCGCCCAAGGGTGGTGAGATTCGCATGGTGCCGCCAACGCGACCGACCAATTTCGACAAGTTCAATCCTTTCACGCTCAAAGGCACTGCCCCTAACGGGATCTCAGGCCTGTTGATGGAAACCTTGTTGACGGGTAATTCAGAGGAGCCCACCACTGCCTATGGCCTGCTGGCGGACGATGTGGCAGTGTCAGCGGACAGGCTCTCGGTCACATTCCACCTGCATCCCGCCGCCAAATTCCATGACGGCAAGCCCGTGCTGGCTGCTGACGTGGCGCATTCGTATGCCATGCTCATCAGCAAGCAAGCGGCTCCCCAGTACCGGGCGATTTTTGCGGAAATCAAAGGTGTGACTGTGGTGAACGAGCGCACCGTGCGTTTTGATTTCGCCAGCCCCAACCCCGAGTTACCCTTGATTGTGGGCACCGGCTTGCCTGTGTTCAGCCGCGACTGGGGCAAAGGCAAAGCCTTTGACGACCTCATCAGCGAGGTGCCCATAGGCTCTGGCCCTTACAAGCTCATCAATGCGCGGCTGGGGCAGGATGTGACCTACACCCGCGACCCGGCCTACTGGGGTGGCGAGCGAGGTGCGAATTTGTCCACACGCAGGGGGCAGTACAACTTTGACCGTATTACCTACAAAATTTACCTGGATGAAACGGCGCGCTTTGAGGGGCTGCGGGCAGGGGAGTTTGATTTCATGCGCGAATTCATCTCCCGCAACTGGGCTCGGCAGTACAAGGGCCACCAGTTTGACACGGGCGAGTTGGCCAAGCGGGCGTTTGAAAACCGCAACCCTGGGGATTTTCAAGGCTATATCTTCAACCTGCGTAACCCGAAATTCCAAGACCTGCGCGTGCGCCGTGCGCTAGGCTTGGCGATGGATTTCGAGTGGCTGAACCGGCAGCTGTTTTATGGCCTGTACAAGCGTGTGGACGGTTATTACCCTAACAGTGATTTCCACGCCGAGGGTTTGCCCAAAACCGATGAGTTGGCGCTGCTGGAGCCGCTGCGCAAGCAACTCAACCCCGCCGTGTTCGGCCCGGCTTTTCTGTCACCCACCACGAACCCGCCGTCCAGTCTGCGTGACAACCTGCGCCAAGCGCAGCAGTTGCTGCACGACGCTGGGTGGGATTACAAAGACGGCGCACTGCGTAACAGCCAAAGTGCCAAAGGTGAGGCCTTCACCATCGAATTTTTGAGCGACCAGCCCAGCTTGGTGCGCGTGGTGGCGCCGCTGCAAAAATCGCTGGAAAAACTGGGCATCCAGCTGATTTACCGCGTGGTGGATTTTTCACTGTCCAAGCAAAAAATGGATGCGTTTGATTTTGAAATGACCAGCCTGCGCTTGCCAGGCTCTACCGCCCCTGGCAGTGAGCTGATCGAGCAGTTCGGCTCCAAAGCCGCCGCCACACCAGGTTCATCCAACATCTGGGGTATTGCCGATCCGGCTGTGGATGCGCTGCTGCAAAACGTGATTACTGCGACCACCCGACCTGCACTTGTCACCGCCATGCGAAGCCTTGATCGGGTGCTGACACATGGTCACTATTCCATTCCCCAGTGGTATGGCGATGCGTTTTTTGTCGGCTACCGGCCCGGTCAGTTTGTGTTGCCCAAAGTCATCCCGCCTTACTACCAAGCAGAGGGCTGGGCTGCCAGCACATGGTGGGCCTCACCCGCTAACTTAAGGGGTAAACCGTAACCATGGTCAGCTACATTCTCAAGCGCTTCGCGCTTATGCTGCCGACCCTGCTGGGTATTTTGCTGCTGACTTTCGCCGTCATCCAATTTGTGCCCGGTGGGCCGGTTGAGCAAATGGTGGCGCAATTGCAAGGGCGGGACTCGGGGGGTGAGCGTGCTGCGGCGTCGGGCTCAGGCTACCGGGGCCGCCAAGGCGTGGATGACAAGCGTATTGCCGAAATCCGCCAGCTCTATGGTTTCGATAAGCCAGCCCACGAGCGCTTCATCCAAATGCTGGGCCAGTTCGCCCGGTTTGACATGGGCAAAAGTTTTTACCAGCACAAAGACGTGTGGGAGCTGGTCAAAGAAAAAATGCCGGTGTCCATCAGTCTGGGGCTGTGGACGTTCTTCATCAGCTACCTGATAGCCGTGCCGCTGGGCGTTGCCAAAGCCGTGCGGTCGGGGTCGCGGTTTGACTTGGCGACGACGCTGCTGGTGTTGGTCGGTTATGCCATTCCCGGCTTTGTGCTGGGTGTGGCGCTGCTGGTCATTTTTGGCGGGCAGTTGCAGTGGTTCCCGTTACGAGGGTTGACTTCCAGCAACTGGGCATCGTTGAGTTGGGGCGCGCGGGTTACTGACTACCTTTGGCATATTGCCCTGCCCATCACCGCCATGGTGCTGGGCAGTTTTGCCGTGACCACGATGCTGACCAAAAATGCTTTTTTGGAAGAA
This sequence comes from Betaproteobacteria bacterium, assembly GCA_025356445.1. Taxonomy (GTDB): domain Bacteria; phylum Pseudomonadota; class Gammaproteobacteria; order Burkholderiales; family Burkholderiaceae_C; genus Defluviibacillus. The sequence continues at coordinate 8,578 of JANXSZ010000023.1, forward strand.
ATCCGCAAACAGTATGTACTGACCGCTCGTGCGAAAGGGTTGTCCGAACGGCAGGTGCTGTGGAAGCATGTGATGCGCAACGCGCTGATTCCCATCGTCACCGGCTTTCCGGCGGCGTTCATTGGTGCATTTTTCACCGGCTCGCTGCTGATCGAGACGCTGTTCTCGCTGGACGGCCTGGGTCTGCTCAGCTACGAAGCTGTCATTCGGCGGGACTACCCTGTTGTGCTGGGTACGCTGTATTTGTTTACGCTGATCGGCTTGGTCACCAAGCTGGTTTCAGACCTTTGCTATGTGTGGGTGGATCCGCGTGTCAAATTTGATTAACCCTTCGCCAAGCGCCAGTCCCGCCCGCCGTGCGTGGCAGCGCTTCAAACGCAATCGCCTGGGCTACTGGAGTTTGCTGATTTTTTGCACCTTGGTGGGCTTGAGCTTGCTGGCCGAGGTGCTCTCCAGTGATCGTCCGCTGGTGCTGCGCTATGCAGGGCAAACCTACTTCCCGCTGCTCAAGGACTATTCTGAAAAGACGTTTGGTGGAGATTTCGAGACACCGACCGATTACCTCGACCCTTTCATTCAGGCGCAACTGGCCAAGCCGGGTAACTGGGTTGTTTACCCGCCCAACCCCTACGGCCCCAAGACGATCAACTACTTTGCCAAGTCACCGAACCCGGCGGCACCCTCGCGCGACAACCTGTTCGGCACCGATGACCGGGGGCGTGATTTGCTGGCGCAGCTGATTTATGGCTTTCGGGTCAGCGTGTTGTTTGCGCTGGCGTTGACCGTCACGGGTGTGGTGCTGGGTATCGCGACCGGGGCGGTACAGGGCTACTTTGGGGGCAAGACGGATTTGGCGTTTCAGCGCTTCATCGAGATTTGGGGTTCCATGCCCGAGTTGTATTTGCTCATCATCTTCAGCGCGGTGTTCTCTCCCAGCGTGGGTTTGCTGTTGATTTTGCTCAGTTTATTTGGCTGGATGGGGCTCTCTGACTACGTGCGGGCTGAGTTTTTGCGTAACCGGCAAATGGACTACGTGCGTGCCGCCCGCGCCCTCGGGGTGAGCAACGGGCAGATCATGTGGCGGCACATCCTGCCCAACAGCATGACGCCGGTGGTGACGTTCTTGCCGTTTCGCATGAGTGCGGCGATCTTGGCGCTGACGTCGCTGGACTTTCTGGGTCTGGGGGTGCCACCGGGCACGCCGTCGCTGGGCGAGCTGCTGAGCCAGGGCAAGGCCAACATTGACGCGTGGTGGATATCGCTTTCCACGTTCGGTGTGCTGGTGCTGACGTTGCTGCTGCTGACGTTCATGGGCGATGCGTTGCGGGATGCGCTAGACCCCAGGAAGGCACAGCCATGACTTTGCTGAACGTCCAAGACCTGAGCGTCAAGTTTGGTGACAAAACGGTGGTGAACCGTATCAGCTTCAGCCTGGAAGCCGGGGAGCGGCTGGCTTTGGTGGGTGAGTCGGGTTCGGGCAAGACGATCACCGCGCTCAGCCTGCTGGGGCTGGTACAAAATGCTCAAACCAGCGGCCAGTGCATGTTCAATGGGCGTGACCTGCTATCACTTTCGGAGCGTGACCTGCGTGCTGTGCGGGGGCAAGACATCGCGATGATTTTTCAGGAGCCCATGACGGCACTGAACCCGCTGTTCACGATTGGCGATCAAATTGCTGAGGTTTTGCAGCTCAAACAGGCGCTGTCGCCCAAGCAGTCGGCGTTAGCAGCTATCGAGTTAATAGCAAGCACCGGTATCCCCGAGCCTGCACGCCGTGCGCAGAGCTACCCGCATCAGCTGAGCGGTGGTCAGCGCCAGCGCGCCATGATTGCGATGGCGCTGGCCTGCAAACCCAAACTGTTGTTGGCCGATGAGCCGACAACCGCCTTGGACGTGAGTTTGCGGCGGGGCATTCTGGCGCTGTTGGCTGATGTGCAGCGCCAGCACAACATGGCGGTGCTCATCATCACGCATGATTTGAATTTGGTGCGCTATTTTGCGCAGCGCGTGGCGGTCATGGAGCAAGGCCATATCGTCGAACAAGGGGCTGTGGCGTCGGTGTTTTCTGACCCGCAGCACCCGTACACCCACAAGCTGCTGGACAGCCGTCCGCAGCGTGATGTGGTGGCGGTGAGCCAGCAGGTTGCTGTGCCGGTACTGAGCGCCGACATGCTGCGCGTGGGTTATCCCGTACCGCTGGCTGGCCTGAAGGGGTGGTTCAAAAAAGGCGAGTTTGTGGCGCTGAAGGGGGCGTCTTTCCAGTTACCTGCAGGCCAGACTTTGGGGGTGATCGGTGAATCGGGTTCAGGCAAATCTACGCTGGCTTTAGCTGCGCTGGGGTTGGTGCCGTTCAGGGGAGGGCTTTCTGTCAATGGTCAGCCCTGGGGGCGGGATGCTGCGGCCAACAAGGCTTTGCGTCGGCAATTGCAAGTCGTGTTTCAAGACCCGTTTTCATCGCTTTCGCCGCGCATGACGGTGGAAGACATCGTGGGCGAGGGTTTACGTGTGCATGAACCCGCCAGTACGGCCGCAACACGGCAAGCTTTAGTGGTGCAAGCTTTGGCCGATGTGGGCATGGACGTGAACAGTTACCCCGGTCTGCTGCAACGCTATCCGCATGAGTTCTCTGGCGGGCAGCGTCAGCGCTTGGCGATTGCACGGGCACTGATTATTCAGCCTCAAACGCTGGTGCTGGACGAGCCCACCAGCGCGTTGGACGTGACCATTCAGCACCAGGTTTTGCAATTGCTTCAGCGTTTGCAGCGTGAGCGGGGTTTGAGTTATCTGTTGATTACCCACGATGTGGATGTGATCCGTGCCATGGCGCACCATGTCATCGTGATGCAGAACGGTGAGATTGTGGAATCTGGCCCGGTTGCTGCACTTTTTGCTGCGCCGCAGCATCCGTACACGCAAAGCCTGCTGCAAGCCGCTTGAATCGTTGTTGCAAGTTGATTTCAGGGGTTCACCCTGCTACAATCGAAAGTTCACGACCAAATTGTCGAAAGACGGGCGGGTAATTACCGCTCGTTTTTTTTGGGCCATCGTTTTTGAATGCTGGCCTTTTTGCTTTTTTAAATACCCTTTAAACACGTGGCGTTGCAACAAATTGTTGAAGTTACCGTAGCTGGTTTAGGCTATGACCTCGTTGAGATTGAACGCTCGGCGGGTGGTTTGCTGCGCATCACGATTGATTTGCTGCCCGAGGCTGCCGCTGCCGCTGAGGCTTTGACCGGTTCGCCGTTCATTACGGTAGAAGACTGCGAAAAAGTGAACCGTCAGCTGCTGTTTGCGCTTGAAGTGGATGGCATTGACTACAAGCGCATGGAGGTGTCATCGCCGGGCATTGACCGGCCTTTGCGGCACGCCAAGGATTTTGAGCGGTTTGTGGGTTCCATCATTGATGTGACACTGAAGGCGCCCATTGGCTCCATCGGGCAAGACCCTGCCGTCCATGCGAACCGCAAGAAATTTCGCGGCACACTGGAAAAAGCAGCCGCAGAAAACACAGCTGCAGTGTGGCAAATTGTTTGGCGCGATGAGCCCAAGACCAAGCCGGGTCAGAAAATAAGTAAAAAGCGTGTGCCTTTGCCCTTGCAGGCGCTGGGCTTTACGTTGGATGAGGTGCGCGAAGCGCGGCTTGCCCCGATTGTTGATTTCAAAGGCAGAGGCGCTAACGCCTTGCCACAAGCAGAGTAGGAGAGTGGTGGCATGAATCGAGAGATGTTAATGTTGGTGGAAGCCATCTCGCGTGAGAAAAACGTCGAGCGTGATGTGGTGTTTGGTGCGGTGGAAGCTGCGCTGGCCCAGGCAACCAAAAAACTGTTCGGCAGCGCTGAGGTGGATATTCGCGTCGTCGTAGACCGCGACAGCGGTAACTACGAGACCTTCCGCCGTTGGCACGTGGTGCCCGATGAAGCTGGTTTGCAGTTGCCCGACCAAGAAATTTTGCTGTTTGAAGCCAAAGAGCAAATTCCTGACATCGAAGTCGATGAGTACATCGAAGAAGCGGTGGAATCGGTGCCGATTGGCCGTATCGGTGCGATGGCCGCCAAGCAAGTGATTCTTCAAAAAATCCGTGATGCTGAGCGCGAGATGCTGTTGAATGACTTCATGTCACGCGGTGACAAGATTTTTGTCGGCACCGTCAAGCGCATGGACAAGGGTGATCTGATCGTGGAAAGTGGTCGTGTCGAAGGCCGTTTGCGCCGTGGGGACATGATTCCGAAAGAAAACTTCCGTACTGGCGACCGTGTGCGCGCCATGATCATGGAAGTGGACTTGACTTTGCGTGGTGCGCCCATCATCCTCTCGCGCAATGCGCCCGAGTTCATGATTGAGCTGTTCCGTCAGGAAGTCCCTGAGATCGAGCAAGGTCTGCTGGAAATCAAAACCTGCGCCCGTGACGCCGGGTCGCGCGCCAAGATCGCTGTGTTGTCGCATGACAAGCGCGTTGACCCTATTGGCACCTGTGTCGGTGTGCGGGGTACCCGTGTCAACGGCGTGACCAATGAATTGGCGGGTGAGCGTGTCGATATTGTGCTGTGGAGCGAAGACCCAGCCCAGTTCGTGATCGGTGCTTTGGCTCCAGCCAATGTGTCTTCTATCGTTGTAGACGAAGAAAAGCACATCATGGACGTGGTCGTGGACGAAGAAAACCTCGCCATGGCGATTGGTCGCGGTGGTCAGAATGTGCGCTTGGCGTCCGATTTGACGGGCTGGAAGATCAATATCATGGATGCTGCTGAATCGGAAGCTAAAAAATCCGGCGAAAGCGAAGCTATCCGCAAGCTGTTCATGGAAAAGCTCGATGTCGATCAAGAAATTGCCGACATTCTGTTTGCTGAAGGCTTCACCAGCCTCGAAGAAGTGGCCTACGTGCCGCTGCAAGAAATGCTGGAGATTGAAAGCTTTGACGAAGATACCGTGAACGAGCTGCGTGCTCGTGCCAAGGATGTCTTGTTGACGATGGACATCGCCCGCGAAGAAGGTGCTGAGCCGGCTGAACCCGTCTCCCAAGATTTGCGCGATTTGGAAGGCTTGACGCCTGAAATGATTGTGAGCTTGGCCGATGGCGGCGTACACACCCTAGACGACCTGGCCGATTTGGCCGTGGACGAACTTACAGATATCACTGGCCAGTCTGCGGACGAAGCCAAAACGCTAATCATGAAGGCTCGCGCGCACTGGTTCACCAGTGACACGGCCTCTCAAGCGTAACGGTCATGAAAGGTTACACAACACATGTCCAATACGACAGTTGCCGAGTTTGCAAACGAACTCAAAAAATCAACCGACACCCTGCTTGACCAGCTCAAGCACGCCGGACTCGCCAAATCTTCGGCCAGCGATACGCTGAGCGAAGCTGATAAACAAAAGCTGTTGAGCTTTTTGCAAACCAGCCATGGCACAGCCTCGGCTGCGCGCACAAAGATCACCTTGGTGAAGAAATCCACCACGGAAATCAAGCAGGCTGACGGTACGGGTCGTGCCCGTACCATCCAGGTGGAAGTGCGTAAAACACGTACCTTCATCAAGCGCGATGACGCGCATGATGCCCCTGCTGAATCGTCTGATGCGATTGAAGCTGAGCAACACGCTGCTGAGCAAGCGGCTGCCGCGCTCAATGACGCTGATTTGGTGCGCCGCGAAGAAGAAGCCCGCAGCCAAGCTGAGCTGATTCGACGTCAAGAAGAAGATTTGGCCGAAAAGCGCCGTCTGCGTGATGCCCAAGACCAGCAGGAAGAGCGCGAGCGCTTGGCTGCTGAGCAAGCCGCGCAAGTCCGTGCTGCGGAATTGGCCAAGCAGGCAGCAGCAGAAGCTGCGTTGTCGGTTGCTGCACCTGTCGTTGCTGTACCTGCTGTTGCACCCGTTTCCGCGCCAAACCGGCCGCCAGGTGCTGCCGTCAACGGTACCGCCGTGTTGCCAGTCCGTACCCCCGTTGTTGCCAAGGAGGCTGCAGTGATGAGCCCAGCTCACGATCAGGTTGCGTCCCCTGTTGCCGCTACGCCAGCGCCTGCTGTGCTTTCGCCGCAAGAAGTTGCACGCTTGGCTGCTGTTGCTGCCGACGAAGCCCGTGCCGCAGCTGCGGCGGCTAAAGCGGCCGAAGTCAAAGCCCGTGCCGATGAAGATGCCGCCCGTGCCAAAGATTTGCACGAACGCCGCTCCAAGGCTTTGGCTGAAGCGGAAGCCATCCGTGCCATGATGAACGCACCCAAGCGTGTTTTGGTTGCGAAAAAGCCAGACGAACCTAAGCCGGTTGTTAAGGTTGATCCGAAGGCACCGATTAAAGGCACGCTGCACAAGCCTGCCAATGGCACGCCTGCTGTCGCTAAGCCCGCTGTAGGTGCGACGCCCGCCAAGCCTGGTGCGCCAGGTACCGAGGTCAAATCTGCCAAGCTGTCCTCCAGTTGGGCAGGAGATCCGGCCAAGAAGAAAGAACTCAAGACCCGTGGCGACTCCGCCGGGGGCGTCGGGCGCAACAACAACTGGCGTGGTGGGCCGCGTGGTCGCCGTGGGTCTAACGACCGGGGTCGTGATGAAAATTACACCCCCGCACCAGCGGTCGAAGCACGTGTGCTTGAAGTTCACGTGCCTGAAACCATCACGGTGGCCGAATTGGCGCACAAGATGGCTGTCAAGGCGTCTGAAGTCATCAAGATTTTGATGAAATTAGGCCAGATGGTCACGATCAACCAGCCACTGGACCAAGATACCGCCATGATTTTGGTGGAAGAACTGGGCCACAAGGCTGTGGTCGCCGCACTGGACGATCCCGAGGCGTTTACCGACGAAGAAGTGTTGCAGCAAGAGTCCGAGTCCTTGCCGCGCGCCCCTGTGGTGACGGTCATGGGTCACGTTGACCACGGAAAAACGTCGCTGATCGATTACATTCGTCGCGCCAAAGTGGCATCAGGCGAAGCTGGTGGTATTACTCAGCACATCGGTGCTTACCACGTGGAAACTCCACGTGGCATGGTGTCCTTCCTCGACACCCCAGGCCACGAAGCGTTTACTGCGATGCGTGCCCGTGGTGCCAAGGCAACTGACATTGTGATTCTGGTTGTTGCAGCGGACGACGGTGTGATGCCGCAAACCCGTGAAGCTATCAAGCATGCGAAAGCGGCTGGTGTGCCTATCGTTGTTGCTATCAATAAGATAGACAAGCCCGATGCCAACCCTGACCGCGTTAAAAACGAGTTGGTGGTGGAAGATGTGATTCCCGAAGATTTCGGTGGTAGTTCGCCTTTCGTCTCCGTCTCCGCTAAAACTGGCGTAGGTATCGACGATTTGCTGGAGCAAGTGCTCTTGCAGGCTGAGGTGCTGGAACTCCGTGCGCCTGTTGACGCCATGGCCAAGGGTCTGGTGATTGAAGCCCGTTTGGACAAGGGCCGTGGCCCTGTGGCAACGGTATTGATTCAGTCCGGTACGTTGAAGGCCGGTGATGTTGTGCTCGCGGGCCAAACCTATGGCCGTGTGCGTGCCATGTTGGACGAAAACGGCAAAGCGATCAAAACCGCTGGCCCGTCCATCCCAGTTGAAATCCAAGGCTTGACCGAAGTGCCGCAAGCAGGCGATGAATTCATGGTGATGGCGGATGAACGCCGTGCCCGCGAAATCGCGACCTTCCGTGCTGGCAAGTTCCGCAATACCAAGCTGTCCAAACAGCAGGCGTCCAAGCTGGAGAACATGTTCTCCGACATTGGTGCGGGCGAAGTCAAGATGCTGCCCATCATTATCAAGTCCGACGTGCAGGGTTCGCAAGAAGCGTTGTCACAGTCCTTGCTCAAGCTTTCGACCGACGAGGTTAAGGTGCAGTTGGTGTACGCGGCGGTCGGTGGTATCAGCGAATCCGATGTGAATTTGGCTATCGCGTCCAAGGCTTTCATCATTGGTTTCAACACCCGTGCCGATGCCGGTGCGCGCAAGCTGGCCGAAAACAACGGTGTCGATATCCGCTACTACAGCATCTTGTATGAAGCTGTTGACGAGTTGAAGGTTGCTATGTCTGGCATGTTGACGCCCGACAAGAAGGAAGAAGTTATCGGCACCGCCGAGATTCGCCAGATCTTCCGTGTTAGCAAAATCGGCTCTATCGCTGGTTGTATGGTCACAGGCGGTATCGTGCGTCGCAGTGCCAAATTGCGTTTGCTGCGGGATAACCGGGTCATCTTCACGGGTGAACTGGAGTCTCTCAAGCGTTTCAAGGACGATGCCAAGGAAGTGCGCGAAGGCTTCGATTGCGGTTTGAACATCAAGGGTTACAACGACATCGTTGAAGGCGATACCTTGGAGTTCTTTGAAATCCGTGAAATCGCACGTACTTTGGAATCTCCAGCCCGTGTCGCTGCTTAATCGCTCACCTAATTACCCACTGTTAGGCAGTTTTTAAGCAATGGCAAAGAAAAAAAGCGCAACCCCCAACCGTGGGCTGAAGGTTGCCGACCAGATCCAACGTGATCTGACGGAGCTGATAGCCCGCGAGTTGAAGGACTACCGTGTGCGCATGGTCACTATTCAGGCGGTGGAAGTCACGCCTGACTACGCCCATGCCAAGGTGTACTTCAGCGTGTTGGTAGGCGATCCCGAGGAAACCCAAGCAGCGCTGAACCAAGCTGCGGGTTTTCTACGCAATGGCTTGTTCAAACGCCTGCACATTCACACCGTGCCTACCCTGCACTTTTTGTTTGACCGCACGAGTGAGAGGGCTGCCGACATGAATGCTCTTATCGCGCAAGCCGTTGCTTCTCGCTCGAAAGAAGAATAGCCATGAACGCGCCACGCACCAGGGTGCAACGGCGCCCTGTGCATGGGGTGTTGTTGCTCGATAAACCACTAGGCTTCAGCAGCAACGATGCGCTGCAAAAAGCCAAGTGGCTTTTGCGTGCCGAAAAAGCAGGCCATACCGGTACGCTAGACCCTTTGGCGACGGGTGTACTGCCTTTGTGCTTTGGGGCTGCCACCAAATTCAGCCAACTCCAGCTTGACGCTGACAAATGCTACGAAGCCATCGCGCACTTGGGTGTGCAAACCAGCACAGCTGACGCAGAAGGCGAGATCATTGCCACCCGTGAGGTCCCTGAGATCACCCAGGCGATGTTGGATGACGTGGCCAAGCGGTTCATTGGCCCCATCAGCCAGGTGCCGCCCATGCACAGCGCACTTAAAAAAGATGGCCGTGCTTTGTACGACTATGCCCGCGCTGGCATTACCGTTGAGCGTGAAGCCCGTGCGGTGACAATTTTTGAATTGAAACTGTCGCTGATGCAAGATCAGCGGGCATATGTAGCTATCAAAATTGAAGTGAAATGCAGCAAAGGTACTTACATCCGTACGTTGGGTGAAGACATAGGCGCTGCGCTCGGTTGCGGCGCCCACCTGTCCGCGTTGCGCCGTACACAAACTGGTGGCTTTATGGAAAGTCAAACCATCACACTGGCTGCGCTGGAAGCCTTGAGCGAATCCGAGCGCCATGCTTTGTTGTTGCCTGCCGAATCTCTGCTGCCCGACCACACGGTTGTCATGTTGGATGTAGAAAATGCAGGTCGCTTCCTGAGTGGTGTGCGCCGCCGTGGCCATTGGCCGGATGACGATCAGGTTGCCGTTTACGGTGATTCACCGCGTGCGCTCTTGGGCACGGCGCATACCCAAGCCGGTGAACTGATTCCAGGACGCCTGCTCAGTCCTATTGAAATTGAACAAATTCTGTTGTCGAACGTGCCCGTGCCGGAACCGCCACCCGCAGCAGAGTCCCTTCCCACCGAATCCCAAGCATTGAATTGAAAAGTTGAAAAGGTAAAGTCATCATGAGCAGTACGAAGCAAATCCGCAATATCGCCATCATCGCCCACGTTGACCATGGCAAAACCACCATGGTTGACCAACTGTTGCGCCAGTCCGGCACCTTTGCCGAACACGAAAAAGTGGTTGACACCGTGATGGACAACAACGCCATCGAAAAAGAGCGTGGCATCACGATTTTGGCCAAGAACTGTGCCGTGACTTGGGAAGGTACACACATCAACATCGTGGATACCCCCGGTCACGCGGACTTCGGTGGTGAAGTCGAACGCGCTTTGTCCATGGTTGACGGCGTGGTGCTGTTGATTGATGCGCAAGAAGGTCCCATGCCCCAGACGCGTTTCGTGACCAAGAAGGCCCTGGCCTTGGGTCTGAAGCCGATTCTGGTGGTGAACAAGGTGGACAAGCCTGGTGCACGCCCTGACTTCGTGGTCAATGCCGCATTCGATTTGTTCGACAAGCTCGGTGCCACCGATGAGCAACTGGATTTCCCAGTGGTCTACGCTTCCGGTATCAACGGCTGGTCGTCGCTGGTCGAAGGCGAGCAGGGTGAGCAGTGGGGTCCCGATATGTCGGCCCTGTTCAATACCGTGTTGAAGCATGTGCCCGCGCAAACTGGCGACGCTACTGCTCCGCTGCAACTGCAAATTTCGGCACTCGACTTCTCCACGTTTGTGGGGCGCATTGGCGTTGGCCGTATCAGCCAAGGCACGATCAAGCCCATGATGGATGTGGTCGTCATGGAAGGCCCGGACGGTAAGCCCGTCAAAGGCCGTATCAACCAAGTGCTGACTTTCCAAGGTCTGGAACGCGTCCAGGCCACGGAGGCTGGCCCTGGCGAAATCGTGCTCATCAACGGTTTGACCGACATCGGTATTGGCGTGACTATCACCGACCCGATCACGCCCGCACCGCTGCCCATGCTGAAGGTGGACGAGCCCACGCTGACCATGAATTTCTGCGTTAACACCAGCCCTCTGGCCGGTCGTGAAGGCAAGTACGTCACCAGCCGTCAAATTTGGGACCGTCTGCAAAAAGAACTGCAACACAACGTGGCGTTGCGCGTCAAAGAAACTGACGAAGAAGGTATCTTTGAAGTCATGGGTCGTGGCGAGTTGCACCTGACCATCCTGTTGGAAAACATGCGCCGTGAAGGCTACGAGTTGGCCGTCTCCAAGCCCCGCGTGGTAATGAAAGACGTGAACGGTGAAAAGCACGAACCTATCGAAATGGTGACGGCCGATATCGAAGACCAGCACCAAGGTGGTGTGATGCAGGCTTTGGGTGAGCGTAAAGGCGAGCTTGTCAACATGGAGCCGGACGGTCGTGGCCGTGTGCGCTTGGAATACCGCATCCCTGCCCGTGGTTTGATTGGTTTCACCAACGAATTCTTGAATTTGACGCGCGGCTCTGGCTTGATCGCCAACATTTTCGACTGCTACGAAGCCCACCGTGGCGACATCGGTGGCCGTAAAAATGGCGTGCTGATTTCCATGGATGCTGGTGAGATTTTCACCTACGCGCTGGGCAAGCTCGATGACCGTGGCCGTATGTTCGTGCGTGCCAATGACCCTGTGTATGAAGGCATGATCGTCGGTATCCACAGCCGTGAAAACGACCTGGTGGTCAACGCGACCCGTACCAAACAGCTGACCAACTTCCGCGTGTCCGGCAAGGAAGATGCCATCAAGATCACGCCACCGATTGATGCAACGCTGGAATATGCAGTGGAATTCATTGAAGACGACGAATTGGTTGAAATCACACCTAAGTCGATTCGGATTCGCAAGCGCCACCTGACCGAAAGCGAGCGCAAGCGCGCTGGACGTTAAGCACAAGCTACCCGAGTAAGCTGTTATGGGACGCAGATTCTTATGCTGAATATGCGTACCCCATTAAGCCACTCCCGCGCTGTCTTATTGATGGTGTGCGTCACCCTGATGTGGTCCATCGCCGGTGTCGTCACCCGTCACTTGGAGCAAGCCCGCAGTTTCGAAATCACCTTCTGGCGCAGCTTCTTCACGGTGCTGTCGCTGGTGGTGATTTTGCCGTTATGGCGCGGTGCTCATGTGTTTAAAACCTTGCCTTGGCGCAGTAGCGTGTTCTGGCTCTCCGGTCTGTGCTGGAGTGTGATGTTCACGGCCTTCATGCTGGCACTGGCGCTTACCAGTGTGGCCAACGTGCTGGTCACGATGTCAGTTGGGCCGCTGCTGACAGCTTTGTTTTCCCGCATTTTTATTGGCCATCGCCTTGCACCACGCACCTGGGTGGCGATTGGCGTAGCGGGGTTTGGCATTGCGTATATGCAAGCTGCCAATCTGAATTTAGCGAATACGCAGGCTGCTGAAGGGGCATGGGTGGGCTTCCTGGTGGCGGCTTGTGTACCGATTGCTGGGGCTTTGCAATGGACGTTGATGCAACACAGTCAAAAATCTGGCCAGCAGGCGGTCAAGCTGGATTTAGTGCCTTGTGTGTTGGTGGGCGCTGTCTTTTCTACCTTAGTTACGCTGCCTTTGGCATTTCCTTTTCAGGCCACTGCCCATGATGTGGGTCTGTTGGCCTTGCTGGGTTTGGTTCAATTGGCTGTGCCCTGTGTGCTGTCGGTGCTGTGTGCTACTGTGCTGAAAGCGCCTGAGTTGTCTTTGCTGCAATTGCTGGAAGTGATTTTCGGTATTTTGCTGGTGTGGATCGGTGCTGGGGAAGCTCCTGGTGCTACGGTGTTGACAGGTGGCGCGCTGGTCATTGGTGCCTTGGTGACAAATGAAGTTTTGGCTTGGAGACTTAAAAATGGCTGATGCCCTGAATACGGTAATGATGGAAGTCCAAGGGCGTATGGGCTTGGTGACGCTGAACCGACCTAAAGCCCTGAACGCTTTGAGTCTGGACATGGTGCGTCAGCTGACTGCCGGTTTGCTGGCGTGGCGGGATGATCCCCAAGTTCTTGCCGTTGCTGTTCGTGGCATGGGCAAAGGTGGTGATAGCGATCCTGCGGGGCAGCCTTTCGATGCATTTTGTGCCGGGGGTGATATCCGCTTTTTTCACCAGGCAGCGCTTGCAGGCGATCCGGCACTGGAGGATTTCTTCACTGAGGAATACACCCTCAACCACCTGATTCATACCTACCCCAAGCCGTTCATGGCAGTGATGGATGGCATTGTGATGGGCGGAGGCATGGGCATTGCGCAAGGGGCTAGCTTGCGCATCGTGACCGAGCGCACCAAGATGGCGATGCCTGAGACGAACATTGGTTTGTTCCCTGATGTGGGGGGCGGCTATTTTCTAAGCCGTGCGCCCGGCCGAATTGGCGAGTACCTGGGTCTTACAGGCAGCGTTATTACGGGGCGCCAGGCGGTGGCCTGGGGCTTGGCCGATGGCTACGTCGAATCTCAGCAGTTGGCCAATATCTGGGCCAAGATCGCCAGTTCACCGTTTGAAACGGGTGACGCCGCCGAGCACTGGTTTGCTACACAATTCATAGCTGATCATGCCCGCAAGCCAAGCGCAAGAGGGCAAATTGATGCTGTTTTTGGGCTGGACACCGTTTCAGCGATGCTGCAAGCGCTGGACGCGATAGCCGCGCAAACTGACGAGGGCTTGGCCACCAGCTGCACCGGCCCAACTTGGGCATGTGCGACGGCCAGCGTGCTGCGCCAACGCAGTCCGTTGATGCTGCATGTGGTGCTGGAGCATATCCGTCGTGCCCGCCACATGGGTTTGGCTGATGATTTGCGCATGGAGCGTGGCATCGTGCGCCACTGCTTTCACCATCGTCCCGGCGTAGCCAGTGAGACGGTGGAGGGCATCCGTGCACTTGCGGTGGACAAAGACCACACGCCCAAGTGGAATCCAGCGCAGATCGAGGCGGTAACACCCGAGATGGTGGCCCCGTTTTTTAACAGCCCTTGGCCTGCGCACGCACACCCGTTGCGCCATCTGGGCTAAGTACAAACGTCCTCAGTTCAACGTCAAAGAAACGTGAAAAAGCGAGCGATGGATGGTCATCGCTCGCTTTTTTCGCTTATGCCTCCCGTCAAGAGGGCTTGGCAGGTGGCATAAGGCAGCTTGAGGTTAAGGACGAACGACGATGTCGTTCTTCACCATCTTCACGTTTTTCACGTTACGGGCGATGTTTTCAGCTTGGTTTTTCTCTGCCATGGATTTGGCAAAACCCGACAGTTGGACGGTGCCATTGAGTGTTTCAACGCTGATGGACGATGCTGAAACGGTCTTGTCTTCAATGAATTTGGCTTTCACGGTGGTGGTGATGCCGGTGTCATCGACGTAAGCGCCCGTGGTTTCCTGGCCACGGCCAACAGCGCAACCGCTGGCGATGAGGGTGATACTAACCAGAGCGGCGATGGAGAGTGAGCGGGCAAATTTCATAGTTTTTCCTTTGGGGTGAATCAAAAATGGTGCAAATTGTCAAAAAAGGGCGAACGGCGGCACCACGCCGAACATCCTTCGGGGATTTTTAAAAATCAGGGGAGAAAAACGGAAAGCAGTGAGAGAAAACTGCCTGTCAGATCACGGCGGTCGGCGGGTGTCCGGGTCCGTGCTGTTGAAGTCGTTGTCTATGTTGGGGGACAGCATGGACAAGAAAAAATTGGGCAACTGAGGCGATTTCAAAGTCGCGGCCACTACGCTGCCCACTGACACCAGTCGCCAGGGCCGTAAGAGCACCGTCGCCACACCTACGCCAGCCGCAATGCCCACCAGCTTCATGGGATGTTCTCGTGCGTACTGGCCCAGCACGGGGCGGGCAATGTCCAAGGCCACGTTCACCGGGTGGTGGTGCCACCAGGTACGCATCGCGTGCTTGACGACGCGCCACGTGCCGTCTGCGGCGCTGTGGTGCCGTGCCGCGTCTTCAACGTCGTGAGCCTCTTCGGCATAGGCGTCTTGCGCTGCACGTTTGTCGCGCGTCATATGCCTGACCATGGCTTTGCGGCTGATGGCCAAGCGCTCTTGCGGTGTAGGCATAGGGGTGGCCATGGCTTAACGCACCATGCGCAGTGCGCGGGTGTCGCTGTCGATCTGGGCGTTCAGTTCAGGGAAGCGCTCACGGCTCAAAGGCTTGCGGGCTGCCATGAATGCCATCAGCGTCAGCAGCAGTGCAAAACCAGGCACTGCTACCAGCACCCAATGGAACTGGTTGTGCATCACGCCGAACATCAGTGCGGTACCTGCCAACCCTAAAAACACCCCGCCTGCCAGCAGCGTTAGCAGCCAGGCGACGGTACGTGTCAGCAGTTCAGCACCCGCGCTGGACGCTTCTTGTCGGAACAACGCGGCATAGGCCGAGAGGTGGTCAACGACCAGATCAGGGCGTTGAATCAGCGTTGAAAAAAGAGGGTGCAGCATGGGGCTTGAGTAGTTGGTGGCGTCAGAGCGGTGTTTATCTTTGCTGTGGCCGTGCTTTTAATAGCGATTACGGTTGCGGTTGCGTGACGCAGAAACTGCCAATGCGACCGCTGCGCCGACAGCAGCTGCTATCAAAATAGAACGCACTGGCTGCTCGGAGACATAACGGGTGGTGACGCCAGCGGCACGGGTCAGCGATTGTTGGGCACGGTCTTTGGCTTCAGACGCCAGATCCAAACTTTGGCGGGCCAGGTGCTGGGCCTTTTCTGCCAGCATTTCTACCATGGGGTCCACGCGACCACGCAGGTTACGCACGTTCAGCTCGGCTTTGTCGAGGGCGTCATTGGCGTGGTCACGGGTTGCGGCTACGGCGCTGCTGGCGGAGTCAAATGCACCGTCAGCGGCATTGTGGATAGCGTTGGCGGTGTCACGCACGGTGTTGGTGGCAAATGAATTCATGGTGTTCCCTTGGGTTGATGGAGTTGGGTAATCGACTATCGGCAATCAGTGACGGGTAAGCTTCGCGTCAATGTTATTTTCTCTTAAGCATTCCTACGAGAAAGCCAACTATGGCCATGGCTGCAAAAATCATGAAAAGAATTTTGGCAATGTCTGCCGCACCTGCCGCGATACCACCAAAACCGAATACGGCGGCGATCAACGCGATCACCATAAAAACCACAGAATAATGCAGCATCATCGACTCCTTGTTCATGTGTTAACTGAGGGCACCGCGTTTGCAGCGCCTAGAGTCAAGGTTAAGCGGGGAGCCCACTTTGGCGCATCGGTCAGTGGCGTGAGGCGGTGTCAGCAGGTACAGCAAGGCGGTGTAGGAGGGGTCTGACATGGCTGGTTTTCAGGGTTTCAACGCTAACTTTGGCTCTGGCGTTGACACCGCTTGCAGGCGGGCCACGGTACTCAATTCATGTTCAACCCGTTTTTGGGCAGTACCGCATGAATTTGCGTGCCATTTCCCAAGCTGCTGGTCACCGTTAGCCGCCCGCCTGCGGCCTCTACCCGGTGGCGCATGCCCCGCAGGCCATGGCTGGTGGTACCGATGCTGTCGGTTTTGAAGCCACGCCCATCATCTTTCACCTCAATGGAGACGGTGCTGTCAAAGTTGTGCAGGCTGATGACGGCCTGGCGGGCTTCTGCGTATTTGCCCATGTTGGTGAGTGACTCTTGCACCAGCCGGTATACCGTCAGCTGTGCTGACCCGCCCAGTTCCACGCTTTCCAGGTCGGTGTGGATGGTGAGGCCCGAGCGCTCCTCAAACTCTCGCGCCAAAATTTCCAGCGACGCTACCAGCCCGAGGTGTGACAGCGACGAGGGCCGCAGATCTTCCACAATGCGGCGCTTGAGTGCGATGCCGCTGTTCAGTGTGGTGGTCATGTGCTCCAGCCGCTCCGTGACTTCGGGCGAGCTGCCCGCCAAACGGGCTTTGATGCGTGCTACATCCAGCTTGGCAGCTGTCAGTAAGGCACCCAGTTCATCGTGCAGCTCACGCGCCAGATGGCCGCGTTCGTCTTCACGTACGTTTTGCAAGTGGGTGGCCAAATCAGCCAGGGTAGCGGTGCGCTCACGCACCTGGGTTTCCAGCAAATCGCGTTCGCGTTGCAGCGACTCTTGTTCACGTTTGCCCGATGCCAGAAGTGCCTTGGTTTGCAGCAGGTACATATAAAACGCCAGCAAACCTGCCAGTGCCATCAGCCCCACACCGATGCGCGAGAGTTGCAGTGTTTTTTCGATTTGGTGTTGCCCCAGCGCCATTTTTTCAACACTGATGGCGGCCAGCTTGGCCGCTTGCTCTCGGATGGCATCCATGTGCTCTTTGCCCACATTGGTGGTCAGCACAAACTTCCAGGCGTCCTCTTTGCCGTCCTTGCGCATGCGCACCGTCAATGCCAACTCCGCCAGTTTGCTGGCCGCATGTTGGGCCAGCAGACTGAAGGGGATGAGCTGGTCCGGGTAAGGCGCATAGAGCTGGCGCATCCGGCCAAAATCTTGCGGAATGCTTTGGGTGGCGTTAATGTACGGGTCAAGGTACTGTGCATCGCCCGTCAGCAGGTAGCCACGTTGGCCCGTTTCAGCGTCCAGCATGTGCTGCAGCAGTGTATTGATGGCCCCACGCGACTGCTGACCCTCTTCAATTTTGGTTGCAGCGGTGGTTGAATCGCGGTAGCTGGCTTCGTTGATAAACATCAAAATGACGGTCGCAAGCACAGCCAACGGCATACTTATGGCAATGGTTGGGATAGATAGTTTTTTCAAGGCACGCTGCCCTCGTTAGTTCGGTGAATAATCCGCCCATCAGGGACGGTGTGTTTTAACGGCTTGTCAAAAAGCACGCTGACCCAAGAGGAAGACTGCATTGATAAACATTGGAATTGTGGACGACCATGCCATCGTGCGTTCAGGGCTTAAACAGTTCTTTTCGGACTTCGTCGATTTGCGCGTGATGGGCGAGGCCGCCAGCGGCCGCGAGGCGATTGACCTGGTACGTACCGTTGAGCTTGATGTGCTGGTGATGGACTTGTCCATGCCCGGCCAAAGTGGTATTGACGCTCTGGCCATGATCCGTGCCAAAGCGCCTGATGTGGGCATTCTCATTTTGAGTGGCTATCCTGAAGCGCATTACGCCGTTAATTTGATTCGCCAAGGGGCCAGCGGTTACCTTAACAAAGCCTGTGAACCCACCGAAATCGTCGAAGCCATTCGCGTGATCGCTCTCGGCAAGCACTATATTTCCCCCGCTGTGGCCGAGCTTTTGGCTCAGCAGCTGAACCGCCCGCAAGATGTGGCTCCGCACCAGCAACTGTCAGAGCGTGAATTCCAAGTGTTTCTGAAACTGGCCAAGGGTGAAGCTGCAGGCGATATTGCCACGGCTTTATCACTTAGCGTCAAAACCGTCAGCACCTACCGCACCCGCGTGATGGAAAAAATGAATTTGGCGTCAAACAGCGATTTGACTTACTACGCACTTAAAAATCAGCTGATTGACTGAACTCAGGGCACAGGGGGCGCAGCGTTCAGTGTGGTGCAGTGCTGCAAGCAAAATGCCACCAGCGCATCAATCTCATTGGACTTGTCATACACCGCGTCCACACCCAGCTTGGTACAGCGCGCGCGCACGTCGGCTGTGGCGTAATTGGTCAACACCACCACCTTTTGCAGTGGGTTACGGTCTTTGCAAGCCGCCACCACGCCCAAGCCACTGCCTTGTTTCAAAAACAAATCCACAATGGCCAAATCCCAGATCGAGGTTGGGTTGGTCAGCCAGGCTTTGCCGTCGATTTCGGTTTCTGAGGTGCCGATGGCCTCGATACCGACGAGTTCTTCCAGCGTCGCAATCAGATTTTCCCGAATGGTCGCGTTGTCTTCAACGATGTAAGTTTTAAGTTTCACTGCAAGCGTCCCAGCGGCGTGCAGTTGAAGGGTTGGAGTGTCACTTGGTGCCTGTTCAGCGAGGATAAAACCCTGCCCTTTGAATGTACTTTGACTTTTGCTCCGCGCTGGCAGGATGCCGTGGTCAATCTGTGTCGGACTAGGCCTACACAAGGTGGTTTCAAACTCGCTCGAACACCACATCCCACACGCCGTGCCCGAGCTTGATGCCCCGATTTTCAAACTTGGTCAAAGGCCGGTAGGCCGGTTGCGCGGCATAGCCATCCGCGCTGGTGGCGGTATTGCGCAGCAAGGGCTCAGCGCTCAGCACCTCCAGCATTTGCTCCGCATAGGGCTGCCAGTCGGTAGCGCAGTGCAGGTAGCCACCGGGCTTCAGGCGGGCCGCCAGTTTGGCGACGAGGGGCGGCTGCACCAAGCGGCGTTTGTTGTGGCGGGCTTTGTGCCACGGGTCGGGGAAGAAAATATGCACACCGTCAATGCTTTGCAGCGGCAGCATGTGGTCGATCACCTCCACCGCATCGTGTTGCAGGATGCGAATGTTGCCCAAACCCTGCTCGTCAATGCGCTTGAGCAAGGCACCCACACCAGGGGGATGAACCTCGCAGCACAAGAAGTTTTTTTCAGGCATCAGCGTTGCGATATGCGCGGTGGCTTCACCCATTCCGAAGCCAATTTCAAGCACAGTGCTTGCCTGGCGGGCATAAGTTGCTGCCAAATCAATAGCAGATTCGGTATAAGACAGGATGAAGCGTGGGCCCAAATCGGCAAGCGCCTTGGTTTGGCCGGTGGTGGTGCGCCCGGTGCGCAGCACGTAGCTGCGTTGGGGGCGACGAATCGGCTCTGGAGTGGGGGCTGGGGTGGGGGTGTTCACGGAGCGAGATTGTAGGTGTTGCCCCAAAGACCTCTGCCTGCGTCTTTCTTGCCTACACGCTGCTGGCTTGCAGCGCCGCAATCCGCGCTTCAATCGGGGGATGCGTGCTGAAAAGTTTGCCCATTCCGCCAGCAATGCCCATGGCTGCTACGCTTTGGGGCAGGGCACCGGTGTGCAGTCCACCCAAACGGGCCAAGGCGTTCACCATCGGTTGCTTGCGGCCCATGAGCTGCGCAGCACCCGCGTCAGCCCGAAACTCGCGGTGGCGGCTGAACCAGGCCACCACCATGTGCGCTGCAAAGCCCAGCACGATATCAAGCACCAAGGTCGTCACCATGTAACCGATGCCAGGGCCGCTGCTGTTTTCATCGCTCTTGCGCAAAAAGCTGTCCACGGCGTAGCCGATCACCCGGCTCAGAAACACCACAAAGGTGTTCATCACGCCCTGAATCAGCGTCATGGTGACCATGTCACCGTTGGCAATGTGGGCCACCTCATGGCCGAGCACAGCTTCGATTTCTTCGCGCGTCATGCCTTGCAGCAAGCCCGTGGAGACGGCCACCAGCGCCGAGTTTTTGAACGCACCGGTGGCGAAGGCGTTGGGTTCGCCGTCAAAAATACCGACTTCGGGCATCCCAATACCGGCTTTTTCGGACAGGTGGCGCACCGTGTCCACGATCCAAGCCTCATCGGCATTGCCGGGCTGCGCAATCACCCGCACCCCGGAAGTCCATTTGGCCATAGGTTTGCTAATGAGCAGCGAGATCAGGGCACCGCCAAAACCCATTACAAGCGCAAAGCCCAGCAAAGCGCCCAAATTGAGGCCACTGCTGGTCAGGTAGCGGTTGACGCCCAGCAGGCTGGCGACAAGACCCAGCACGGCGACCACCGCGACGTTGGTCAAGACGAATAACAGGATGCGTTTCATACGGGGCTTTCAAAAAGTAAAGCAAGAACTGAAGGGTTAAGCCGCGTGACAATAGCACCCTTAATGCCTTTTTAAAAGCAGATAATTGTTGTTGATTACTTCTGTAAAACAGAAAAATAAGTGAGCTGTTAGCGCCCCATGAGTACTGCCTTCAACTACCGCCATCTCTATTACTTCTGGGTCGTCGCCAAAGAAGGCGGCATGGCCCGGGCCGCAGACCGCTTGGGTATGGCGGTACAAACCATCAGCACCCAAGTGCGTGAACTGGAACGCGACTTGGGTTGTGCCTTGCTCAAGCCGCAAGGGCGCGGCGTGGTGCTGACCGAAGCCGGCGCAGCAGCCCTGCATCAGGCTGACCAGATCTTCCAACTCGGTGAGTTGCTGCCTGCTGTGGTGCGTGATGCCATTGGCGCCCCCTCGGTACGCTTGGCAGTGGGCATTTCAGACGGGGTGCCTAAGCTGGTCGTGCGCCGCCTGCTGCAACCGGTCATGGACGAGCCGAATTTACGGCTGCTCGCGCATGAAGACGAGTTTGCAGGCTTGCTCGCCGATTTGGCCTTGCACCGCTTGGATGTGGTGCTGTCAGACCGCCCTGCGCCAGTGAACCCCAATCTCAAGGTCTACAGCCATGCGCTGGGCGTGTCCCCTGTGCATTGGTACGCGCCTGCTGCGTTGGTAGTGGCTGCCATGCAGCTTTTCCCGCAGAGCTTGGCCCACGTGCCTGTGCTTTTACCGACCCGTCATTCCGCCATGCGGGCGCGGTTGGACGCTTGGTTCGAGCGCCTGGGTATCCAGCCCCGTGTGGTGGGCGAGTTTGAAGACAGCGCTTTACTGGCGACGTTCGGTGCCGGGGGCATGGGTGTCTTCCCCGCTGCCCAATGGATTGAAGATGAACTGACCGAGCGCTACAGCCTGGCGTGCATCGGCGAATGCACCGGCGTGGACGAGCACTTTTTTGCTATTGGCACCGAGAAAAAAGTGCTGCACCCGCTGGTGCAACGGTTGTTGCCCACGCAGGTTTGATTGGGCTTTAAGCGGCTTTTAAGCCGGTCTTAAGCGAACTGACTTAGGCTGTGGCAAACGCCTCCCGTTTTTTAACTTCCTTCTCTTCCTCTTCTTCCTCCTTTTCATCCTCTATGCGCCTCCTGTTGGTAGAAGACGACCCCATGATCGGCGAGACCGTGCTTGACCTGCTGCGCGCCGAGGCTTACGCGGTGGACTGGGTCAAAACAGGCCCCATGGCCGATACCGCCATGCTGACGCAGCCCCATGGTCAGCAGTACGACCTGGTGCTGCTCGACTTGGGTCTGCCAGGCCGTGATGGTCTGGATTTGCTGCGTACCTGGCGCGCCCGTCATGCCCTGCTGCCGGTGCTGATCGCCACCGCCCGCGACAGCGTGGCTGACCGTATCGCCGGGCTGGACGCCGGAGCTGATGACTATGTCCTCAAGCCCTATGACATGGACGAGCTGCTGGCCCGCATCCGTGCCCTGCTGCGCCGCAGTGCCGGGCGAGCTGAGCCGCTTTACACGCACCAGCATGTCAGTATCAACCCCGCCACCCGCGAGGTGACGAGCCACGGCGTGCCTGTGCAGCTTTCCGCCCGCGAATGGGCTGTGCTGGAGCCGCTGCTGGCCCGTCCTGGTGTGATTTTGTCGCGCGCCCAGCTGGAAGAAAAACTCTACAGCTGGAAGGACGACATCAGCAGCAACGCGGTCGAGGTCTACGTCCACGGCCTGCGCAAAAAACTGGGAGCAGCGCTGATTCAAACCGTGCGCGGCTTGGGTTACCTCGTTCCTAAATAAAGCCGGAAAAATTGATGATGCTATGAAAAACGGAGCTACTCACGCCCACTCACTGCGCACAAGACTGCTGTTGCTCTTGTTTTCTGCGGTCGCGCTGTTTGCGCTGGCGCAAGGCATCAGCGCCTACAGCAGCGCTTTGCGTCAAGCCGATGATTTGTTTGACCTGCACTTGCAGCAAATGGCCCAGGCGATGCGCGGGCGGCACGCGCCGACCCTCAGCACCGCGCCCAGCTTGGGGGTGGACGTGGACGGCGATGCCCAGCCCGATGTGCTCGTGCAGATTTGGGGGGCCGACGGTGCCACCGTGTTCCAGTCGCCCAACGCCGCGCTTGCACTGCTGCCCCAAACCGCTATTTTGGGGTTCTCGGACGTGCGGGTCGAGGGCCGCAGCTACCGTGTTTACGCCGTACAAACGCCCTTGCAAACCATCCAGATCGCGCAGGATATGAGCGCCCGCAGTGCCCGCGCTAGCGCCCTGGCTTGGCAGGGCGCACTGCCCACCATGCTGCTGGCACCCCTGCTGATGCTTGCTGTCTGGGCGGTGGTCAGCCAGTCGCTGGCCTCACTGGAGCGTGCTCGCCGCCAGATTGCCGAGCGCACGGTGGACGATTTGTCGCCGCTGGACGACCAGGGCTTGCCCCGTGAAGTGCAGCCCCTGGTGCAAGAGCTGAACGTCCTGTTTGGTCGTGTCCACCAAGCCTTTGCCGTGCAAAAAAGCTTTGTTGCCGATGCCGCCCACGAATTGCGCAGCCCGCTGGCGGCACTCAAGCTGCAAGCGCAGGCCGTCAGCCGAGCCTCTGGCACGCACGGCTACCCAGGCACAGACACTGCTCTGCTGCGGCTGAACCAAGGCATAGACCGCGCCATCCAGCTGGTCGAGCAGCTGCTGGCCTTGGCGCGTGCTGAAGCCGGGCCCGACACTGGTGCGGCAAGAGAGGGCGCGTCCGAAGACAAACCCGTGGATCTGCGCACCGTCATCCGCCTCGCCGTAGCCGATGTGCTGCCACAGGCGCAAGCCGCCGGTATCGACCTGGGCTTGCAGCCTGCCGAGGACGGTGCTCACGAGGCTGCTGCGCTGGTGCAGGGCGACGCCGAGGCGTTGCGCACGCTCCTGCGCAACCTGCTCGACAACGCCCTCAAATACACCCCCAGCACCCCTGATAACCCTGGCCGTGTGGATGTGGCCCTGCACGCTGGTCATGGTCATGGTCATACCGGTCAGCTGGATTTGACTGTGGACGACAACGGCCCAGGCATCCCCGATGCCGAGCGCGAGCGCGTGTTTGACCGCTTCTACCGCGCTGACAGCACCCGCCAGAGTCAGCCTGGCAACGGCCTTGGCCTGGCCATCGTGCGGGCCATTGCAGAGCGCCATGGGGCGACGGTGGCGTTGTCGTCATCGCCCACATTGCAGGGCTTGCGCGTACAGATAAGCTTTTTAAGACTGGCTTAAGCCTGACGCCTGACAGTTGCGTTGTTCACAGTGCAACTTCAGGAGTTTTTATGCAAACCGTCTCTCTCGTCACCCTTAAGACCTCACGTTTGGTGTTGGCCCTGGTGGCCTCCGGTGTCATTGGCGGGGCTGGTGCCTCGTTCGTGCAAACGCACATGGCCCATGCAGCGACCCGTACCGAAGTGGCTACCAGTGCCAGCCCGGTGCTCAATGCTGGCCCTGCCAATGCACCCCTTGCAGCGCCCATGACTTCCCTCATTACCGCCCCTGATTTCTCTCAAATCACCGCTCGCTACGGTGCAGCGGTGGTCAACATCAGCGTCACTGGTTCTGCCAAACGGGGCGCCAATGCTGCGAATGAGGACGATGAGGAAACCGCCGAAGCCGCCCCGGGCCAGCGTGCCGACCCCCGTGGCGATCCTTTCGGCAATGACCCGTTCTTTGAATTTTTCCGCCGCTTCCAGCAAGGCCAAAATGGCCAAAACGGCCAAGCCATGCCCGGACAACGGGGTCAGCGGAGTCCCCAGGCGGGCAACGTACCCACCCACGGCCAAGGCTCCGGCTTCATCGTCAGCGCCGACGGCATCATCCTGACCAACGCCCATGTGGTGCGTGATGCCAAAGAGGTGATCGTCAAGCTCACCGACCGTCGCGAATTCCGCGCCAAGGTGCTTGGCTCCGACCCTAAAACTGACGTGGCGGTGCTCAAAATCGCCGCCACCGACTTGCCTACCGTGGTCATTGGCAATGACCGTGACCTGCGCGTCGGTGAATGGGTGCTGGCGATTGGCTCGCCTTATGGTTTTGAAAACAGCGTGACGGCCGGCGTTGTCAGCGCCAAGGGCCGCTCGCTGCCGAATGACAACTTTGTGCCTTTCATCCAGACCGATGTGGCGGTGAACCCCGGTAACTCGGGCGGCCCGCTGTTCAATGCACGGGGTGAAGTGATTGGCATCAATTCGCAAATCTACAGCCGCAGCGGGGGCTACCAGGGTTTGTCTTTCGCGATTCCGATGAACGTAGCGATCCGCATCAAGGACCAAATCGTTGCCACTGGCAGCGCGCAGCATGCCAAGTTGGGCGTGCAAATCCAGAGCGTAGACCAGACATTGGCCGATTCCTTCAAGCTCGACAAACCCCAGGGCGCGCTGATTGCCAGCGTGCAAAAGGGCAGCCCGGGTGAGCAGGCTGGCCTGCTGCCGGGCGACATCGTGGCGCAAGTGAACGGTCAGCCGGTGATTGCCGCCAACGATTTGTCCAACCTGATCGGGATGCAGGCACCGGGCCAAAAGGTGACGTTGCAAGTCTGGCGCGAAGGCCGTATGCAGACCCTGCAAGCCACGTTAGGCAACGCCAATGAGAAGGTCGCCAAAGCCGATGCTGGCGCAGCGGAGTCGGGCAAAGGCAAGCTGGGCCTCGCTTTGCGGCCCTTGGAGCCGCAAGAGCGTCGCCAAGTGGGTGGCGCCGTGGCCGCAGGGGGAGGGCTGGTGATTGAAGACGCCACCGGCCCCGCCGCGAATGCAGGGGTGCAGGCCGGGGATGTGCTGATTTCGATCAACGGCACGGCAGTCAAAAACGTGGAGCAGGTGCGCGCCCTGGTGGCAGGGTCAGCCAAATCGGTGGCCCTGCTGATTCAGCGCGGGGAGGACAAGATTTTTATCCCTGTGCGCTTGGGGTAACGGTGCAGGTGCGCGTTCTGTTGATGCAGGCTGCGCATGTCACCAGGGCGACTTGTGGCCCGCCCCTTTGAGGGTGTTCACTCTGTAGGCGTATTGCACTTGCCTCCACCATGGAGCCTCTTATTTTTTAAGGTGACAGGTACGCCATGGCTACAAAATTTACCCTTCAATCGAATGCCGCCGCTGCCAAATTGGCCGTGGCGGCGTTGTGCTGCGCTGGTCTTCAGGCTGTAGCGCAAACGCCCGCATTGCCCGCCCCCGAGACGGTGGCTCTCGACAAGCTGGGCTACATGAGCACTTTTCCCCCCACGCCAGCACAGCGGGTTGACCTGAGCAATTCGTACAAATATCCGCAGCTGCGCTGGACGATGCAGCACCTGCGTGAGCTGGTGCCTACCTACAATATCCGCCATGGCAACGCTCCTGTGTCGGTATTGCCGACGGCGCTCAAGCCACTGGGTGCCGTGGTATTTGAGGATGACAAGGGTAAAAATATCACCGTGGACGATTGGCTCAAGGCGACATACACCGACGCCATCGTGGTGCTGCACAAAGGCCGCGTGGTGTTCGAGCGCTATGACAACCAAATGCAACCCAGCTCGCCGCACCTGCTGTTTTCTGTCACCAAATCGTTCACGGGTTTGATGGCGGCCCAGCTGGCCCACGACGGCAAGCTTGACCCTGAGGCGCTGGTCACCCAATACATCCCCGAGTTAGCTGACAGCGCCTGGGGTGACATGAAGGTGCGCGAGGTGATGGACATGACTGGGGCCGTGCGCTTTCGTGAGGTTTACACCGACCCTACCACCGAGATTTTTGGTTACAGCTGGGCCAGCGGTCTGCTGCCCCGTCCCCCGGGCTACCAGGGCAGCACCAACGTGTACGATTTTCTGAAAACGCTGAAAAAAGAAGGCGAGCACGGTGCGGGCTTTGTCTACCGCACGGTGCATTCCGAGGTGCTGGGCTGGCTGGTGTCGCGCGCCACAGGCAAGCATTGGGCCGAACTGATGAGCCAGGACATCTGGCAAAAACTGGGCATGGAAGAAGACGCTTACGTCATGGTCGATTCAACCGGCACCCCGTTGCAAGGTGCAGGGCTGAACGCCACGGCACGGGATTTGGCCCGGTTTGGCGAGATGCTGCGCCTGGATGGCCGCTTCAATGGCCGGAGAGTTTTTGACAAAGCCGTGCTGGACGATTTGCGCAAAGGCGGCGACCGCGAGAAGTTCAAATCCCCCTTGACCGCCTTCCGCCCCGGCTACAGCTACCGTAACCAGTGGTGGGTGCTGCACAACGCGGACGGTGCGTTTGAAGCGTCAGGCATCCATGGCCAGATGGTGCATATCAACCCTGCGGCAGAGATGGTGGTCATCAAGCTCTCGTCTCACCCTGTGGCCGGTGCCGGGTTCACCCACCCGCTGACCCTGCGGGCTTGGGACGCGTTGGCCAAGGCGGTGCGCTAGGGAGCGTGTTGGTGGTGTGCTGGTCAGGGTGAGGTGTGGCTGCCATGGGCATCGCCATAGCGTTCGCGCCATGCGGCAACGCCCCAGGCCAGCTGGTCGCTGACGGTATGGTTGGCTTCTGGCTCTTGCCCCAGGCCCAGGGTGTGCAGCGCAGCTGACAGTGCTCGCTCAGGGGTGTGCACCTCTACCGCAGCAGCCCCGTTTTGCTTGGACAGTTTTTCGCCATTCGTCCCCAGCACCAGCGGTGTGTGGAGGTACAGCGGGGTGGGTAAGCCCAGTGCGCGTTGCAGCAGGATTTGGCGGGCGGTGTTGTCGGCCAAATCTTCGCCACGCACGATGTGGGTGATGTGCTGGTCAGCATCGTCCACCACCACGGCGAGTTGGTAAGCCCACAGGCCATCAGCTCTTTGGAGCACGAAGTCGCCTGCATCGCTCGCTACGTCTTGGCTTTGAGGCCCGAGGCGGCGGTCATGCCAGTGCAGTATTGCTACAGTTTCAAGAGCTTCTAAAGCGCATCCAGATTGCACTGGAGGCCTATTTTCTTCAAAATTAACCACTTTAAAACGCCAAGCCCGTGCGGGGCGACCTTGCAGGCCGTGGCGGCAGGTGCCGGGGTAAATCAGCTCAGCGTGGCGCTGGTGTGCAATGCCCTGCGCCGCCAACGCGTTGGCAATGTCTTTGCGCGAGCAGGCGCAGCCATAGGTCTGGTGGGTGGCAATGAGATGGTCCAGCGCAGCCTGGTAATGCTGGCCGCGTTGTGACTGGCCGACCGGGGTTTCATCGGGCACCAAGCCGCATGCCGCCAGCTGATGAAGGACAGTTTGCGCCGCACCGGGGATGCAGCGTGGCGTGTCCACATCTTCGATGCGCACCAGCCAGCGCCCGCCGTGCGCACGGGCATCCAACCAGCTGGCCAAGGCTGCCACCAGTGAGCCCGCATGCAGCGGGCCGGTGGGGGAGGGCGCAAAGCGGCCTGTGTAAGCTGTATAAGCCGTGCGAGCGATGTTATTTCACCACCGCCAGCGCCAGTTCCAGCCCCGACACAAAGGCGTCTTCCACCCGGTGCCCGATGCACCAGTCGCCCGCAATACCGATGCCTGAGCGGGCGTCCCACAAATGGGTTTTGCCCAGGGGTTTGAAGGTTTTGGCGTAGCGCCAGCGGTGGACGGTGGCAAAGCTGGGTTCGGCGCGAATCCCGGTGACTTCGCCAAAGGCTTTGAGCAGCTTGGCCTGTATGCGGGGGGCGTCGTCTTCCAGGTGTTCTTGTGACCAGGCGGGGCTGGCCTGTACTGTCCAGCGTTCGATCGACGAGCGGCCGGGTTTGGACGATTCGCGGGCCACCCAGGCGATGCGGTGGTGGGTGCTGAGTGCGGCGTTCCATTGCGGCCCCAGGTGGGCCATATTGGGTTGGGTGGCGTTGGGGAAGGCCAGCATCAGCGTCCAGCATGGAGCGACTTCAACGGTTTCAATCTGCTTGGACAACGCCGCCGCCAGCTTGGAGGTCTTCAGCAGGCTGTGCACTTGCACGCTGGGGATGGCGAGAATCACCGCGTCAAAACCCGAGTACACATGGCTGCTGTCAGCCGCACCGGTGGTGCGCAGCTGCCAGCGTTTGGTGTTCAGTGGATCGCGTTCGATTTTGGCGACCGTGGTTTCCAGCACCACCGCTTCGGCATGCCCGGGCTGCTGGGCCAAAGGGGCGGCCCAGGCTTTGACCAGACCATTCATACCGGGTGTGGCGACCCAGTGTTGCTGGGGCGTGGGCAGCGCGGCTTCGGCCACTCGGCCTAACGCGTCCAGCACGCGGATGGCGTTGGCGCTCCAGGGCTTGCAGATCTTGGGGGTGGTCTTCAGCGCTGTGGCAAAGCGGTCATCGCGCACCGTGAAGTACTGGGTGCCATGGTCAAACGAGCCGAATGACGTGCTGCGGGTGGACATGCGCCCGCCTACGCCACGGCTTTTCTCAAAGACGGTCACTTGGTGCCCCGCTTGAACCAGTGTGCGGGCACAGGTGATGCCGGCCATACCGGCACCGATGATGGCAATGTGTTGGCCAATGTGCGGGCTTTTGGGCATGAGGATGTTCCTTGTGGTGTGTTGTAAATACAGCGAATCAGTGACGGCTTCGTGACTGTCGCCTTAAGTGGCACTGTACACGGCAAGTCAGGGGGGCGATCTCAACACAAACCCCGCCTATGCAGCTCAGGCCGTTATGCCTGCAAAGGACTGAGCCAAGTCACCAGCTGATCGTCCTCAATCCAATACGCGCCACGCTGGGATTTCCACAAAAAGCTTTTCTCACGCAGGCTGTCCAACGCATTTTGAACAGAAGACGCATCGACCTGGACGTTACCGTCCCCCAAGCCCTCGGTATCAATCCGTACTTTGAGCCGCGCCATCATCGCCAGTGAAAAAATGCCAATACGTTCGTCTTTTGACGGCAGCTGCGAGGTCTGGGCAAGCTCTCGCAGCAGCGCGGCTTGCAAGGGCGGCAGATTGGCGAAGGTGTTCAAAAAATCTGCCTTGGCGGCTGTAAGGCCTGCGCGCACGGCTTGTGCGAAGGCCTCGTCTAACGATGCCATCTCCGCCGGAGGGCTGAGGCGGAGTTTGCGAATGGCGGGTAACACCATCTCAGGGCGCGAACCTGTTTCTGTGAAGACCTCAAATGTCTTGATGGGGTTCAGTTGGAGCTTTGATCTGTCGCACACCCACTGTATGTAGTCGGGCCCCAGCTTGGGGAAGTCCACCATCGTCGCCCCAAAAAACGGCTGTTCACGGCCATTGACCAGCAAGGCCAGCTTGTCCCGGTTAGAGCCTGTGGCCATCACTTGCAAGCCTTTTCCCGCCAGGTTGAGGGCGTCGCGCGCGGCTTTCAGTGCGAAGAGTGCGTTGATACCCTCGGTGCTGGTGAGGGCGTGTTGTGCTTCGTCAATGACCAGCACGATCATCTTGTCATGGGCTTTGGAGAGCGCACCGAGCGCATCGGCCAGCGCGCACAAACGTGGACTTGCCCGTGCGTCGGGGGGCCGCCAAAAACAAACCTCCGCTGCGCCCAAGGCTGGTGTCCAGTGCTTCATCGGCATAGGACTGCGCCAGCGCTGTACGGTGGAAGAACTCGGGGTTCAGACGGTCTGTTGCAGCCATGGTTGCCACCTTTACAGTTGATTATTTTAAATTATCTTAAATTATCTTAAATTATCTGGGTTTGTTTGGCACGATTTTTATCCCTCCCGCTGCCCCAACAATGCTGCCCGTGTTTTTACACTGCCCAACTGCTGCAACCACCATTGCAAGGCCTTGCCTTGTGTGGTGCTGGGGTGGTCTAGCCAGGCGTAGCTGGCGCTGCCTTCTATGGCGCTGCGGTTGACGCGTTTGGCGACCAGACGCCCGGCGTCGATGTACGGTTGCGCCAGGTAATCGGGCACGGAGCCACCACCCAGACCACGCAGTTGGGCTTCGAGTTTGGCGGACATGGTGGCCACGGTGAACACGTCTTGTCCACCCAACAAGCCAATCGTTACGCCATTGCCGCGTTGCACGGAGTCGGCCACGGCTACGCCACGGTGCTGGCGGATCAGCGTGTCGTCCAGTGGCTCAGGCGCATTCGCCAACGGGTGGTGAGGGGCGACGACGTAGATGAACTTGATGCGGCCCAGCGGCTGGCTGCGTATGCCCACCATCGGGCCGGGTTCCAGCACCACGCCAATGGCCAAATCGGCCTGGCCGGAGGTCAGCGCCTCTAAGGTGCCCGAGAGCGTTTCTTCGCGTAGCTTGATGCGTGTGGGCGGGTTGAGCGCAAAGAAGGCTTCACACAGCTCCATCATGGGGGTGCGCGAGATGGCGCCGTCTACTGCGATCGTCAACTGGGGTTCCCAGCCCGTGGCGACGCGCTTGACGCGGTTGGCCACGGCATCTATATCGCCCAACAGCCGTGCGCCTTCG
Organism: Betaproteobacteria bacterium; assembly: GCA_025356445.1. Lineage (GTDB taxonomy): Bacteria > Pseudomonadota > Gammaproteobacteria > Burkholderiales > Burkholderiaceae_C > Defluviibacillus. The sequence goes on from JANXSZ010000023.1 coordinate 39,286, forward strand.
CGCAGCAGTTCGGCTCCGGCCACGGTCAGACGGGCTTGGCGTGAACTGCGGTCAAACAGCAGCACGTCCAACGCGTCTTCCATTTGGCGAATGCGGTAAGTGAGGGCACTGGGCACCTGTCCCAGGCTGCGGGCGGCAGCGGCAAAGCTGCTTGTTTTGGCAATGACTTGCAGCATGGCCAGGGCTTCCGGCGTCAAAACATCGCGAGGTGTGGGTGTGGCGCTGCTCATAAGGGATAAGGGGTTCTATTCTTCAAATAATTTGAATGATGCCATCAAATGGTCTGCCCCGCTGTTGGGGCTTTGAAGCCCAAAATTCAAGTCATGCACTGCTAACGCAAGCCAGTGAATAACTTGAAGTAAAGGAAGACCACCATGTTGACATTACGCAAATCCCAAGACCGTGGCCATGCTGACCACGGCTGGCTCAAAAGCCACCACTCGTTCTCGTTTGCGGGCTACCACGATCCTGCCCACATGGGTTGGGGCAACCTGCGGGTGATCAACGAAGACCGCATTGCCCCCGGCACGGGCTTTGGCCAGCATGGGCACCGCGACATGGAAATCATCAGCTACGTGCTGTCGGGCAATCTGGCGCACAAGGACACGCTGGGCAACGTCAAGGGCATTCCACCTGGTGACGTGCAGCGCATGAGTGCAGGCACAGGTGTGCAGCACAGCGAGTTCAACCACGCCAAAGACGAGACCACACATTTTCTGCAAATCTGGATTGAACCTAACGTGACGGGCATCCCTGCCAGCTACGAGCAAAAGTCCTTTGCTGATGCTGAAAAGCGTGGTGCCTTGCGCTTGGTGGCGTCTCCAGACGGTGCCCAGGGTTCGGTCAAGATCCATGCCGATGCCTTGCTGTATGCCGGTTTGTTTGACGGTGCGGAAGCAGCCACCCTGGCACTCAATCCCGAGCGCAAAAGCTATGTGCACCTGGTGCGTGGCGAGTTGGACGTGAACGGCCACAAGCTGGTTGCGGGCGACGCTGCCTTACTTGATGGCGAAAGCAGCCTGTCACTCCGTGGTGGGGTGGATGCCGAAGTGCTGGTGTTTGAGCTGCACTGAGTCCCCCATATGTTTTTTCGAGTTATCTGATTAACTGAATTTTTTTCTCCCGCTCCCGTTAACTTAACCTTTTTAACCCTTCCAAGGAATTTGTCATGTCTAAAGTCGCTGTTGTTTTTCATTCTGGTTATGGTCACACCCTGCGCGTTGCTCAAGCGTTGGCTGAAGGTGCTGGCGCACAACTCGTCGCTATTGATGCCGAAGGCAATTTGCCTGAAGGCGGTTGGGACACGCTGAACGCTGCTGACGCTATCGTCTTTGGCAGCCCCACCTACATGGGCAGTGTCAGCTGGCAGTTCAAGAAATTTGCCGATGCGTCGTCCAAAGCCTGGTTCACCCACGCCTGGAAGGACAAAGTGTTTGCCGGTTTCACCAACAGCGCCAGCTTGAATGGTGACAAGGGTTCCACCTTGAGCTATTTCGTGACGCTGGCTTCGCAGCACGGGGGCTTGTGGGTCAGCTTGGGCTTGATGCCCAGCAACACCAAAGCCGCGCAGCGCAATGACGTGAACAACCTGGGTGGCTCTATTGGCCTGCTGGCGCAGTCGCCATCGGATTCCAGCCCCGCAGAAATGCTGAGCGGTGATTTTGAGACCGCTAAACTCTACGGCCAGCGCATTGCAGCGGTCGCGACCAAGTGGCGCGCTTGATGACGTTGCAAGCGTGACATAAGCCTGTAACCCGCTCACCGATACCCCCTCCGGCAGGAGGCCTGCGGTATCGGTGCGATGATCATTGCAGCTGACTACAACGGGGAGACTGTGATGGGGTTATTGCTTCAATTGACGGGTCAACCCAAAGATTTGGGTGGCGGCTTTACCGTACGGCGGTTACTGCCATCGGCCCAACGCCAAGGGGTGGGGCCATTTATCTTTATGGACCATTTCGGCCCTGTGACCGTGGAGCCGGGTGTGGTGCACGATGTGCGCCCCCACCCGCATATTGGTCTGGCTACGGTGACCTACCTGCTTGAAGGCGCAATGATGCACCGCGACAGCCTGGGTTTTACCCAGCGCATCGAACCTGGTGCCATCAACTGGATGACGGCAGGCCATGGCATCGTGCATTCTGAGCGCGCACCAGAAGACCTGCGCGGTACCCGCTACGTCAACCATGGCCTGCAGCTGTGGGCGGCCTTGCCCCGCGAACACGAAGAAACTGCGCCTGATTTCAAACATACCCCTGCTGTGGACCTGCCCGAAGTGCAGGTGGGCGATGCCCTGGTGCGGGTGCTGATTGGCACCGCGTTCGGCGCCACATCACCCGTGGCTACGTTCAGCCCTACGGTTTACCTGGATGTGCAACTGCCCGCTGGTGGCTCGCTGGTATTGCCCGCTTTGGCACAGGAGCTGGCGATTTACGTCCTGGGCGAATCTGAGGCGCTGGAGCCCGGTGTGGCGGTGGAGGGGGAACCTGTTGCTGTTCACAGCTTGGCTTTGCTCACCACCGATCCTGCCACGAACCGCAACGCCATCAGCCGCGTGACCACCGTCCACGCCTGCCGTCTGATGGTGCTCGGTGGCGATGCCCTGGATGCGCCGCGCTTCATGTGGTGGAACTTTGTCTCCAGCCGCAAAGACCGTATTGCCCAAGCGGCGCAAGACTGGTCAGGTCATGTGTTTGGCTATGTGGTAGGTGAAACCGAGATGATTGCCTTGCCTGAGCGGCGGGCCAAGAAAGAGCGCCGCGTCAAGCCCCGGCCGGCTGATCGGCGGGATTAACACAGGTTGAAAAACCCGGTCTTAACGGCCCGGGTGCTGCAAAGCGATGCCAATTGCAATTACGATTGGCCTATGCAAGTTCTCACCCTACTTCCCTGGCTAGACTGGTTTGCCGTTGTTGTTTTTTTTGGCAGTTGGACAGGCTATGCCTGGTTCAGCAGCCACGGCAGCGCCAGCCGTACGTCCATTTTGGCCACCACCAACCGCTACCGTCGGCAATGGATGCTGGAAACCACGGCCCGTGATCCGCGCATGATTGACGGCCTGGTCACGCAGAGTTTGGCCAATATGCCTTCGTTTTTTTCGTCGACCACCATCATCATTATTGGTGGCTTGTTTGCGCTCTTGGGCTCCACCCAGCAAGCCACCGAGGTGGTGCGTGAGATCCCGTTTGCAGTACGTACCTCCGTGCTGATTTTCGATCTGAAAATACTGCTGTTGATTGGCTGCTTTGTGTATGCTTTTTTCCGCTTCACCTGGGCGATGCGGCTCAACACGTTTGTGGCACTGGCCGTTGCGTCCATGCCGCCAGCCAAAGAGTTTGAAGCCGGCTTGCATGACCGCGAGCTGTACGCTACCCGAGGCGGCAAGCTGCTGGGCTTTGCGGCGGAGACGTTCAACGATGGCCTGCGTGGCTATTACTTTGCCTTTGCGCTGATGGCTTGGTTCTTTTCGCCGGTGGCGTTGATCGCGTCCACCGTGTTTGTTGTGCTGGTGCTGTACAGCCGTGAATTTCGTTCTGACGTGCTGGGTGTGTTGAACGACTGATGTTGATTATTTCTCGATTTTTAACCGCTTGCGCAACACCTGTGGGCATTAGCGGCTATCAATTTTGATTAATCTGGAACGGCTTGACTGGCTACGGACAAGTCTGCCGCCAGCGTACGGCGCTCGTCAAACACAAAGCAGTCTCCCCGGTAGTGCGCACCGTCGGTCGTCTCAAAGTACTTGAGAATGCCGCCTTCGAGCTGGTAGACGTTGTCTATTCCCGCTTCACGCATCAGGATGGCTGCTTTTTCGCAGCGGATACCCCCCGTACAAAAACTCACCACGGTTTTGCCTTCCAGCGCCTCTTTGTGGTCAGCCAGTGCCTGCGGGAACTCGGTGAATTTGGTGATGCGCCAGTCGATCGCACCCTCGAACGTGCCGTGGTCAACCTCAAAGGCGTTTCGGGTGTCCAGCGTTACCACAGGGCGGCCTGTATCGTCATGCCCTGCGTCCAGCCAGCGCTTGAGGGTATGGGCATCAACGGCAGGGGCGCGGCCATCGTCGCGAGAAAAATCAGGCTGGATGGTGGGATGGTCCATGCGGATGATCTCGCGCTTTACCTTCACCAGCAGTTTTTTGAAGGGTTGGCTGTCTGACCAGCTTTCTTTGGGTTGCACATCGGCAAAACGCAAGTCTTGCTGCAACTGTGCAAAAAACTGCCGTACCGCTGTGGCGTCCCCTGCCAAAAACAGGTTGATACCTTCTTCGGCAATCAGCACAGTGCCTTTCAGGTTCAAGGCCTGTGCTTGGGCCAACACACGCTCACGCAATGCCGAGGTGTCGTGCAGCGGTACGAATTTGTAGGCAGAGGTGTTCAGGACGGTAGGCATGGCATCAAAGCAGTGGGCAAGGGAGGGCAGCTGGCAATTTTACGGGGGCAGGGGGGGCATTGCTTTCTACAATCAGCGCCATGACATTCCCTGCTTTCGTCCACCTGCGCCTTCACACTGAATTTTCCGTCGTAGACGGCACCAACCGCATTGATGATGCGGTAGCCCTGGCGGCCCAGGATGGCCAGCCTGCGCTGGCCATCACCGACCTGAACAACCTGTTTGGGGCTATCAAGTTTTACAAAGCCGCGCGAAGTGCAGGCGTGAAACCCCTGATTGGCGCCGAAATTTTCGTGGACGGCCTCTCCGGTGCTGCCCCGGGCGTGGCGGTGGCTTTGGGCGCCAAAGAAACCTTGGCCCGCTTGATCGTGCTGGTGCAAAACAAACAGGGTTATCTGAACTTGTGCGAGCTGCTGGCCCGCACCTGGACGCAAAACCCTGGCAAAGTGCAAAGCGCTTGCCGTCTTGCGTGGCTGACCGAATTGAACGAAGGTCTGATCGTGCTCTCTGGTGCGCAGATGGGGCCGTTTGGCCCGGCATTGCTGCAAGGGGACACCGAGCGCGCCGATGCCATGGCCAGCACCCTGGCTGCCATCTTTCCTGGGCGTTTTTACATCGAGCTGCAACGCGCTGGCCGCTCGGATGACGAAACCCATGTGGTCGCTGCTGTGCAGCTGGCTGCGCGATTGCAACTGCCCGTGGTGGCCACCCACCCGGTGCAGTTTGCCGCCGCAGACGACTACGAGGCGCATGAGGCACGCGTGTGCATCTCGGATGGTGAAATTTTGAGCAATCCCAAGCGTATTCGCCGCTTCACGCGTGACCAGTACCATAAGAATGCTCAGGAAATGATAGCGCTCTTCGCTGATCTGCCAAGCGCTGTTGCCAATACCCTTGAAATCGCCAAGCGCTGCAACCTGACGCTGGTGCTGGGCAAGTCCATGCTGCCGGAGTTTCCCACGCCACTGGTGAATGGTGAAAAACTGGGCATTGATGCCTACTTTCGCCACGCTTCGCACGAGGGTTTGAAGCAGCGCCTGATCCACCTGTACCCCAAAGAGGTTGAGCGCGAAAAGCAGCGCCCGGTGTACGAGACGCGGCTGGAGTTCGAGATCAACGTGATCTTGAAGATGGATTTCCCGGGTTACTTTTTGATCGTGTCCGACTTCATTCACTGGGCCAAAAATAACGGTTGCCCAGTGGGGCCAGGACGAGGCTCTGGGGCTGGTTCGTTGGTGGCCTATTCGTTGTCCATCACCGATTTGGATCCCTTGCAGTACAACCTGCTGTTCGAGCGGTTTTTGAACCCTGAACGCGTTTCCATGCCCGACTTTGACATCGACTTTTGCCAGGGCAACCGCGACCGGGTGATCGACTACGTGAAGGACAAGTACGGCCGCAATGCCGTCAGCCAGATCGCCACCTTCGGTACGATGGCCGCACGCGCTGCCATCCGCGACGTGGGCCGCGTGTTGGACATGAGCTATACCTTTTGCGATGGCATCAGCAAGCTTATCCCTAACAAGCCGGGCATGAGCGTCACCTTGCAATACCCACCTGCCACACCCAAAGAAGGCGACAAAAACAACTACGCCATTGCCATGGAGCCGGTATTGGCCGAGCGCATTGAAAAAGAAGAAGACGTTAAAACACTGATCGAGTTGGCTCAAAAGCTGGAGGGTATGACACGCAACATCGGTATGCACGCGGGCGGTGTGCTGATCGCACCAGGCAAATTGACCGATTTTTGCCCGCTTTACCAGCAGCCCGGCAGCGATTCGGCGGTGAGCCAGTACGACAAAGACGATGTGGAATCCATTGGCTTGGTCAAGTTCGACTTTTTGGGCCTTGCCACGCTGACGATTTTGGAGATCGCCAAAGACTTCATCCGTGCCCGCCACAAAGGCCAGGAGAACTTTGCGTTTGAGAATATTCCGCTCGACGACACACCCACCTACAGGTTGTTTTCAGACGGTAAAACCGAAGCCGTATTCCAGTTTGAAAGCCGGGGCATGCAGGGCATGTTGAAAGACGCTCGGCCTACCCGACTCGAAGACCTGATTGCGTTGAACGCCCTGTACCGTCCTGGCCCCATGGATCTGATCCCCAGTTTCGTGGCCCGCAAGCATGGGCGCGAGGAGGTGCTTTATCCGCATCCTTTGGTGGCCGAGATGCTGAGCGAGACCTACGGCATCATGGTTTACCAAGAGCAGGTGATGCAAACGGCGCAGATTCTGGGCGGTTACTCGCTGGGCGGTGCGGACATGCTGCGCCGGGCCATGGGCAAGAAAAAGGCCGAGGAAATGGCCGAGCACCGGAGCATCTTCCGTCTGGGGGCTGCCAAGAACGATATCGACGAGGCCAAGGCCGACGAGATTTTCGATTTGATGGAAAAGTTCGCGGGCTACGGCTTTAACAAGTCGCACGCGGCTGCATACTCGCTGTTGGCGTACCACACCGGCTGGCTCAAGGTGCATTACACCGCTGAGTTCTTTTGCGCCAACATGACGGTGGAAATGGACGATACCGACAAACTGCGGATTTTGTTTGAAGATGCCGAGAAAAAGTTCGGCATGACCTTCGAGCCACCCAACATCAACACCGGTCGCTACCGGTTTGAGCCGATTTCGAACAAAGAAATCCGCTATGGCCTGGGCGCTGTCAAAGGCACCGGCCAGCAGGCTGTGGAGGCCATCGTTGCGGCCCGTGAGGGCAAGGGTGTGGGTGAGCGTGGCGGTGAGGCAGGCCCGTTCAAAAGCCTGTTCGATTTTTGCGTGCGTGTAGACCGCAGCAAGTTCAACAAACGTGCGGTTGAAGCCTTGATTAAAGCGGGCGCGTTTGATTGCATTGAGCCGAACCGCGCCATGCTGATCGCCTCGGTAGACCGTGCTTTTGAGTTTGCTGCCGCGCAGCAGGCCAACGTCAACCAGGGGGGCTTGTTTGACATGATGGGGGGTGACGATGACCACGGTTCCAGCACGCAAGAGCCGGACATGGTGGCCACCGACCCCTGGGGTGTGAAAGAACAGTTGACGCTGGAAAAAACCGCGCTGGGCTTCTATTTATCAGGTCATTTGTTTGACGAAGTGGTCAAAGAAATCAGCAACTTCATACGACGTCGCCTGGAAGACGTGGGTGACAGCAAAGACCAGCAGCTGCTGGCGGGTATCGTCACTGATTTTCGTGTCATCAATGGCCAGCGCGGCAAGCAGGGGCTGTTCAAGTTGGACGACGGCACCAACGTGCTGGAGGCCAGCGCCAATGAGGCCCTTATCAATGCGAACCGCAATCTGCTGAAAGACGATGAACTGGTCATCATCCAGGGCAAGGTGCAAAACGACCGCTTCTCGGGTGGTCTGCGCTTGCAAGTCACCCAGGTGTGGGATTTGGCCAGCGCCCGTTGCCGTTTTGGCAAGTACCTGCGTGTAGCGGTAAACGGCAAGGCCCCGGACATTCACGCGTTGGTACGGGACTTCCCTGCGCAGCGGGAAATCAGTGACGAGGGCGAACTGGTGCGTGGCTTGCCAGTGCGTTTGAACGTCCTGCGCGATACCGTGACGGTGGAGCTGAGTCTGGATGAGCGTGCCAAGTTTTTCCCAACGGATGCCGCGCTCAGCAGCTGGGTGGCACAAGCCCATGAGGGGCGTGCCGTGGTGGTTTATGAGTGAGTCCGTGAACTACTCCTCGCGCATGGCTCTGTGCAAGCGGCAAACCCAAGTCTTGCAAGCTGTCAGAACGTAAACTCATCTGCATGAACAGCCCTACCCCTTTCCAAGCGTCAGCCTACAGCGTGTCCACCCAGTGGCGGTTACAGGGTGCTTTGCAGCACAGGCGGCAGCTGTTGGCCACGTTGGTGGTTGGTGGGCTGTTTTCTTTGTTGTTCAAACCGTCCTTTGCCCAAACCACGCTTGGCCCTGTTGGCATGGTGAAAACAGTGGCAGGCCAAGCGTTTTTGGAACTGAACGGCCAGCGTGTACCGGCGGTATTGGGTTCGCTGGTGTACCTGGGAAGCCGGTTGGTGACCGCTTCTGGCAGTACGCTGGGTATCACGTTCAAGGACGAGACGGTGATGTCGATCGGACCCGACACGCAGTTGGTGATTGACCAGTATCTGTTCGCTCCGCGCGAAGGCAAACTCAGTTTGATCGCTTCGTTGACGCGGGGCACCTTGAACTACGTGTCGGGGCAAATCGCTAAGCTGCGCCCCGATGGTGTGAACGTCAATACCCCCACCGGCATGATCGGTGTGCGGGGAACCCAGTTTGTGGTAAGGGTAGACCCTCAATGAAGTCGAATGTATCGCGCGCCTGCAAGCCCTTGTGCCCTTGCGTGGCATGGGTTTTGGGTTTGTTGGTTTTGGGGGGCATCAGTGGTTGTGCTGAACGTTTACAGCCCCCGCCGCCGCTGTTGTCGTGGAGCACGCCACAGCCCATCTATTACCCCCAGCCGAAACCTGTTGTCGCCCCCGATGTGCCCCCTTCGTACCTGGTGCTGCTGCCCAATGCCGATGGCACTACGGGGCGAGTCTTTGTACAAAACCAGCGCGGAGGACGCCAGACCTTGAACCGTCCCAAGCAAGGCGGTGGTTTGGACGGTGCTGTGCCGCCATTTCCGGTGACTGACCAGCAGATTCAGCGTGATTTTGGTGCGGTGATGGCCGCCAGACCGCCGCTGCCTGAGCATTACCGCATTTACTTTGTCACAGGGAGCAGCGGTCTGACAGCGGAGTCAGCGGCAGTGCTCAAAACCATTGTCCAGCGTTCGCGGTCTTTTTCCGCGCTGGAAGTGACGGTAGTTGGCCATACCGACACCCGAGGCGATGCGGATGCCAACTACGCTCTGGGCTTGCGACGTGCCCGTGCGTTCGCTGAAATACTGGTGACCCAGGGGTTGAATGCCGTGAGTCTGGAAATTGGCTCAGATGGCGAAGACCTGCCTCTGGTGCCCACGGGTGACAACACCAATGAACCCAGAAACCGCCGGATTGAGGTGACGCTGCGCTGAGCGGTCGTTGTGTTTATTTCAGACCCAAGTCTTTGGGTCTGAAACCCATGGAAAAAACCGGTGGAATACGCCCGTCTACATCGCGTGGCAGTGTTTCCGTTTTGATGATGGCGTTCACTACCGCCTCATCCCAGGCTTTGATGCCGCTGGATTTCACGATACGCGGTGTGCCGACGATGCTGCCATCCGGCGACGTGCGAAATTCAATATCCGCCATGGGGTTACCCGGAATGTCGTCGGGGAAGACGATATTGCCTTTGATCTTGGCTGCAACGCGCCCGCCATAGCTGGCGGATGGGCCAGACGATTTTTGAGCTGTGCCGGTGGCGTTAGCGTCGCCGCTTCCAGCGGCACTCTTATCCGCGTTCGCCAACAATTGTTTGACACGTTCTGCGTGTCGCGCATCGTCAGCTGTTTTCTCCGCCTTGGTCGCTTTCGCCGCCTTATCTGCTTTGTCGGTTTTCAAGGCTTGCTCATCGGCCAAGCGCTGTTCAGCTTCGCGCTTTTTAGCTTTCTCTTTCTCGGCGAGCTTTTTGTCTTGCGCTTCTTGTTCTTGTGCCAGTTTTTTCTTCGCCAACTTTTCTTTTTCTAATTTCTCCAGGGCCTCGGCCTTGGCGAGTGCTTGTTTTTCTTCTTCGCGTTTTTTAATTTTGTCCAAGCGCTTTTGCTCGGTTGCGCGTTCGGCCTGTTGCTCCAGTGCTAGTGCTTCGGCTTTGCGTTTTTCGCGTTTCTTTTCACGTTCCAGCGCAATTTGGGCGTCTTTCACCTCGGCCACTGGGGTGGGCGGAGGTGGCGGTGGGGCCAGTCGTTTCTGAACAAGAGGTTCAGGGAGAGGAGGGGCTTGCGGCACGGGCTCAGGTAGCGGCTGTTCTAGAGGCTTGGGGGCGGCCAGCACGGGCACAGAAGACCATAACTCTGCGTCGATCACCGGGCTTTCAACTTGCTGTTTCCACTGCACGCCCCAGGTGAGTGCCCCCAGTAGCGCCAAATGTGCCAACACGGCCAGCAGCGCAGAGGGCAATATGCCACGCGTCTTGGGTGGCGCGAATTCCAGGCGTTGCGCCAGCGTTCGTGCTGTTGCTGTTGCGGTGGAGGTGGCCGTCATGGCAATAAGGTTCGCCGCAAAAATCAGTTGACCAATTGCACAGACAAACCCACACGCTGTATGCCTGCACGTTGCAGTGTGTCCATCACTTTGACGACCTGTTCGTACTTGACGCTGCGGTCAGCGCTGATGACCACGGCGGTGGAGATGCCAACGTCGGTGTCGGGATTGGCATTTTTAGCTTGGGCTTGTTTTACCAAATTGGCCACGTTCGCCAGCGTTACGGGTTTGCTGCCGTCTTTGCCTTTCAGCTCCAGTCGCTCGTTTTTGCCGATGATGATTTGCAGCACCTGATCGGGCTGGCGACCTGCTTTGCCAATGCTGGGCAGGTCAATCATGCTGGGCGTGATGAGGGGTGCAGTCACCATGAAGATGATGAGCAGCACCAGCATCACGTCGATGAAGGGCACCATGTTGATCTCGTTGATGGTGCGGCGACCCCGGCCCCGCGAGACGGTGGATGCCATGGTTAGCCTCCTGCGGGGGTGTTGCCGCCCAGGTTGCGCTGCAAGATATTGGAGAACTCTTCAATGAAGGTCTCTAAATGAATGCTGATGCGGTCAATGTCGCGCGCAAACCGGTTGTAAGCAACCACTGCGGGGATGGCGGAGAACAGGCCTATGGCAGTTGCCACCAGCGCTTCTGCAATACCTGGTGCCACTGTGGCCAGCGTAACGGTTTGCAAGCCTGCCAAGCCGGTAAAGGCGTGCATGATGCCCCATACCGTGCCAAACAAACCGACATAGGGCGACACCGAGCCTACCGACGCGAGAAAGGACAACTGCGACTCGATCGTGTCCATCTCGCGCTGAAAACTCGCCCGCATGGCACGCCTTGCGCCGTCCATCAGGGTTCCCACATCGTTGATACGGCGCTCACGCAGTTTTTGAAACTCCCGCATGCCACTGGCAAAAATCCGCTCCATGGGGCCAGCTAATTTGGCGTTTTGTGCGGCGGAAGCGAACAAATCATTCAAATTGGTGCCTGACCAAAAATCACGCTCAAACTGGTCATTGAGCTTTTTGATGCGGCCCAGCGAAAACAGCTTGCGAAAGATTGCTGCCCAGCTGGCGATGGACACGCCCATCAGCAAAGCCATCACGGCCTGCACCACCCAACTGGCGTGGAGCACCATGGTCAAAATGGACATGTCTTGGTTCATGCGGTGTTCTTTGGTTTACGGTTAACGGGTGTCAAAGTGGTGAAACAGCACGGTCATGCTGCTTAACGTGCTTTAGTGCGGGCTTGTTGACTGAAGCGCGGCCAAGACTGTGGCTGGAATTCTCGCAGGCTTGAGGCTGGCGGCATCAACCCAGCCGATGCGGATACTGCCTGTGCACAGTTGCTCCTGATTAAGGAGCACGCTTTGCTTAACAAGCATGCTAACACGGCCTATTTCTTGCACCGTAGCAGTCACATGCAACAGATCATCCAGCCGGGCAGGGCGATGGTATTTGAGATGGGTTTCACTCACCACAAACATGCCACCGGTGTCTTCGCGCAAGCGCTGTTGACCAATGCCTAAGCTGCGCAGCCACTCGGTGCGGGCACGCTCAAAAAACTTCAGGTAGTTGGCGTAGAAGACGATGCCACCAGCGTCGGTGTCTTCCCAGTAGATGCGCACAGGGAAAGTGAAGTCAGCGTTCGCTGCGCTTGTCGGACTCATGCCAGCAGCATTCCTCGCAAGCGGCGTACCGATTCTTGCAGCTGCGCCATGCTGTTAGCCGTGGAGAACCGTACAAAATTTTCCATACCCGCTATGCCAAAATCCCGCCCAGGTGTCAGCGCCACATGGGTACGGTGCATCACTTCAAAGGCAAAATCCCAGCTGTCCTTGATACCTAATTTGCTACAAACTTCAGAGCAATCAGCCCAGGCATAGAAAGCACCATCGGGCATAACGGGCACGTTCAAGCCCATGGCTTGCAGTGCGGGGATGAAGTAATCTCGCCGGGCTTTGAATTCAGCACGGCGGCGTTCGTATTCGGCCAGGCTCTCGGCTTCAAAGCAGGCCAATGCAGCATGCTGTGCAATGGTGCTGGGGCAGATGAACAGATTTTGCGCGATGCGCTCAATCACTGGCACCAGTGCTTCAGGTACCACCAGCCAGCCCAAACGCCAACCCGTCATGTTGAAGTATTTGGAGAAGCTGTTGATGCTGATGATGTTGTCGTCAATGCCTAAGGCGCTCTGGCCAAAGGCGTCATCGTGACTCAGCCCGAGGTAAATCTCGTCAATCAGCGTGATGCCGCCTCGGTGCGTCACCACCTCATGGATACGGCGAAGCTCGTCAGGGTGAATGGATGTACCTGTGGGGTTGCTGGGGGAGGCCAGCAAAACACCACGGGTGTGCGGCGTCCAGGCGGCCTCTACTTTGTCAGCACTCAGCTGGTAGCGCTCGGCTGCGGTAGTAGGGACTAACACTGCACGGCCTTCTGCGGCGCTGACAAAATGCCGATTGCAAGGGTAGCTGGGGTCAGGCATCAGCACCTCGTCGCCCGCCTCAATCAACGCCAGACAGGCCAGTTGAAGGGCTGCTGATGCGCCGGCGGTAACGACGATACGGCTGGCTGGCACAGCCAAGCCAAAGCGGCTGGCGTACCAGCCGCTGATACGTTCGCGCAAAGCTTCCAAGCCTGTGGCCTGCGTGTACTGGGTATGGCCGTGGTGGATGGCTTTGGCAGCGGCCTCCTGCACCAGCGGTGGTGCGGTGAAGTCAGGCTCGCCAATGTTCAGGTAGATCATTGGCTCTGCCGTGTCGCGCACCGTGTGGCCCAAGCGTTGTGCAGCCTTGGCAACTTCCATCACATAAAACGGCTCAATGCGCTGGGCGCGGGCAGCTATTCTCAAAATATGAACCTCAGCCTTCGGAGGGTTTGGCGTAGGTGACGGTGGGTGTCACTGAGGTGGATGTGATCGTTTTGTTGGCCGTGGACGCTGGGCGGGGTTTGGCTTTGCCATTGCCTTTGTCTGCTGCGACTTCTTGCGCACGCAAGGTGGGAGCGAGGCCGTTGAGCACTGCGTTTACATACTTGTGCCCATCGGTGCCGCCAAATTCTTTGGCCAGTTCGATGTACTCGTTAAGTACCACGCGCCAAGGCACATCCAGGCAGTGCTGGAACTCATACGCGCCCAGCCACATCACGCTGTGCTCAATGGGCGAGATCTCCGCCATTTTGCGGTCCAGCAGGGGCAAGATCATCGCGTCCAAGGCTTCGGCACCGTCAATGCAGCCGTGCAGCAAGGCGTTGTAATGGGCCGCATCGGCTTTGTGAAAGCCGGCCAAGTCACGGGTGAAATGGTCAATCGCCTTGGCTTCGTTCTTGCCGACCATGTGCTGGTACAGCGCCTGCAAAGCGAATTCACGGGCGCGGGTGCGGTTCGATTTGGAAGCGGCCTTGCGTGCACCGGTGCTGGTCACGCCGGTACGCGATGCCTTGGCGGGCGTACCTGCGACTTCTTTGACCTGTGACATATCCGGAAAGTTGTCTGCACCCATCGCAGAGGTACTGGCGATGGTGCTCATGACAACGATTCCAGCAAATTTGCCATTTCCACGGCCACACGGGCGGCGTCAGCGCCTTTTTCAGTTTGACGGGCCAGAGCCTGCCCCACGGTGTCGGTGGTCAGCACAGCGTTCGCAATAGGCAGCTGGAAATCCAGGCCCACGCGGGTGATGCCAGCAGCGGATTCGTTTGCTACCAGTTCAAAGTGGTAGGTTTCACCCCGGATGATGCAACCCAGTGCGATCAATGCATCAAACTTGTCACTTTCGGCCATGGCTTGCAACGCCACGGGGATTTCTAAAGCACCGGGTACCTGCACCAAATGGATATGCTTTTCCAGCACGCCCAAAGCGATCAACTCAGCCTTGCAGGCATGGGCCAGCGCATCGGTGATGCTGTCGTTGAAGCGGGCTTGCACGATACCGATGTAGAGCTTGTGGCCGTCGAGTTTTTTGTCTTCGGAACTGAGTGTTCCTTTGTCTGCGCCGAACATAGTGGTATGCCTCTGAAAAGGGGTGAAAAAGGGGTGAAGAGGGGATGAAAAGAGGCAGGAAAGGGTGTGTTGTTACACCGCAGACTTGGGCAGGTAACCCACAATTTCCAGGCCGTAGCCCGTCATGCTGGGCATACGGCGCGGGTTGCCCATGAGGGTCATTTTATGCACGCCGCATTCGCGCAAGATTTGTGCGCCAATGCCGTAGGTGCGTAAATCCACACGGCCCCGCTCTGGCGCCTGGGCGGCACGGGCTTTACCTTCAAACTGGGCCAGCAACTGCTCTGCGCTTTCGCCACAGTTGAGGAACACCGCTACGCCCTTGCCGTCCAAAGCAATGCGTGCCAGGCTCTCGCCCAAACCCCAAGAATGCATGGCGCGCCCCACTTCCAGTGTGTCAAGTATCGACAGCGGCTCATGGACGCGGGCCAGCACAGGTTCATCGGGCTGCCAAGTGCCCTTGACCAGTGCCAAATGCACACCCTGGCTGGGTTGGTCGCGGAACGCGTGGGCTGTGAATTCGCCATGCGCGGTGCGCAGCACCCGCTCGCCGATTTTGGCTATCAGCGAATCATGGCGGCTGCGGTGCGCAATCAGGTCGGCGATGGTGCCAATTTTCAAACCATGCTCAGCAGCAAAAAGTTGCAGATCAGGCAACCGTGCCATCGTGCCGTCGTCGTTCATGATTTCGCAAATGACGGCGCTGGGCGAGCAACCGGCCATTGCTGCCAAGTCACAACCCGCTTCGGTATGGCCTGCCCTCATCAACACGCCACCGTCCACGGCCTGCAGGGGAAAGATATGGCCTGGTTGCACCAAATCGTCCGCCTGGGCGTTGGCCGCCACAGCGGCTTGCACAGTACGGGCACGGTCGGCCGCAGAAATGCCGGTGGTGACACCCTCGGCAGCTTCAATCGACACGGTGAATGCGGTGGAATGCTTGGTACCGTTGCGCGTGGCCATAGGTGGCAAGCGCAGGGTTTCACAGCGTTCTCGGGTGAGGGTGAGGCAAATCAGTCCTCGGCCATAGCGGGCCATGAAGTTGATGCCGTCAGCGGTGATGTGGTCAGCAGCCATCACCAAATCGCCTTCGTTTTCGCGGTCTTCCTCATCTACTAAAATGACCATACGGCCTGCTCGCATATCGGCAACGATGTCTTCAACAGGGGAGATGGGGACCAATTTAGCTTGGTTTTCAGAAGCACTCATGGGGTTTCTTTCAGCAATAGGGGGTTGGCGCTCAGCATGCGCTCGACATACCGCGCGATCAAATCAATTTCCAAGTTCACATAAGCACCTTGCACCAACACCCGTAGCGCGGTGTTTTGTACCGTATGGGGGATCAGGTTGATGCTGATTTCACAGCCAGTCAGTCCCGCTGATTGGCCGGCACCTGCTTCTATCAGGGCACCATCTTTAACCTCATTCACCGTGAGGCTCACGCCGTTGACCGTGACCGAGCCTTTATAAGCCAGGTACTTGGCGAGGCCAGCAGGGGCCAGAATACGCAATTCCCAACTTTCACCCACCTGTGAAAAGTAGCTGACCTGACCCATGCCATCCACATGGCCTGAAACAATGTGGCCGCCCAGGCGATCATGCGCGCGCAGGGCTTTTTCCAGGTTGACAGGTGTTGGGTTTTCGGGTACAGAGTCAGCCAGCCCGGTGGTTTTGTCCAGCGACTCGGCGGATATGTCGATGGTGAAATGCGACTTGACCACATCCAGGCTGGTGACGGTCATGCAGGCACCATTGATGGCAATGCTGTCGCCTAAGCCAACATCGGCAAGGTAGTCTGGCGGCGTTTCCACTGTAAGTCGCTTGCCATGGTGCACGGAATTCCCCAAGGGGTGTGCGGCGGTGATGTGCCCAACGGCAGTGATTATTCCTGTAAACATCCCTGTATTTTCGCAGGGATTGCAGGCTGTGGCTGTCGTGGCGGTGAAAGGCGTGCGCGCCTTCCTTTTTCACTCAAAACTTATCGCGTCCAGCTACCCGTGCCAGCACGCGTAAATCGGCGCCGCAAGGCTCTGCCGATTTGAACTCCAATGCCAACGCATCGGACAGCTGGGCCAGCGGGCCAAAAGCGGCCATACCCAAGCCTTGTCCCATGAACTTGGGCGCAAGGTAGACCAGGAATTCATCAACCAAACCTTCACGCAGCAAAGAGCCATTGAGCTTTTCTCCGGCTTCGACATGCAGTTCATTGACCTCACGCTGCGCTAAATCACGCAGCATGGCGGACAAATCGACTTTGGGCTGTACATCGGGATGGCTCACGGCACCTGGCAGATAAACCACGGTGGCCCCCTGGGCTTCCAGCGCTGCTTTTTTAGCCTCATTATGGACGGCTCCGTAGATCAGCAGCGTGCGACCAGCTATGAAAAGAGGAGCGTCAAGCGGTGTTTCCAATCGACTGTCTACGATCACCAAATGCGGTTGGCGTGGGGTATCTACCAGTCGGATATCAAGTCGAGGTCGGTCTTGCAGCACGGTGCCTATACCTGTCAGCACAGCGCAAGCACGGGCACGCCACGCATGGCCATCAGTACGGGCAGCCACACCGGTGATCCACTGACTGCGGCCATCGGGCAGGGCTGTTTTGCCATCCAGCGTCGCCGCGATCTTCATCCTGACCCAGGGTGTTTTGCGCACCATGCGGCTGAAGAAGCCGATGTTGAGTTCGCGGGATTCTGCGGCGCCGGCGCCGATTTCTACTTCAATCCCTGCAGTGCGCAAGCGAGCAAAGCCCTGGCCTGCAACCAAGGGGTTGGGATCAGCGATGGCCGCGACTACTTTGTGGATACCTGCGGCGATAAGCGCATCGCAACAGGGGCCCGTGCGACCCTGGTGGGCGCAGGGTTCCAGGGTGACATAGGCTGTCGCGCCTTCAACAGCGTTGCCTTTGGCTGCTGCATCACGCAGTGCCATAACCTCTGCGTGGGGGCCACCTGCGCGCTGAGTGTGGCCAAGGCCCAGGATTTGACCTGTTGGTGTGGTCAGTACGCAGCCTACATGCGGGTTAGGGGCTGTAAGGCGCAGAGATCTTTCTGCCCAATCCAGCGCTGTACGCATGCCACTGCTTGGGAGTGCGGCCGTATTCAATTCCAACAAGCAGTGATGGCATCTGTAACGCTTGGATACTGGGTGCTGTAGGTTCCTGCCGCAATGCTCTTACGTCCCATACTGTCAATAGTAAAGTCTCCGCATTTATCTGTAGCCACGCCAGAGCCTGTTTGGCGTGTGGCTTTAACGGTATAGGTATCGCGTGCCAGCGGCGTTACGATTTCTATCTTGTACATCGGTGAGCCTTCACCACTCGGT
This sequence comes from Betaproteobacteria bacterium, assembly GCA_025356445.1. GTDB lineage: Bacteria > Pseudomonadota > Gammaproteobacteria > Burkholderiales > Burkholderiaceae_C > Defluviibacillus. The sequence continues at coordinate 57,110 of JANXSZ010000023.1, forward strand.
GGTGAATAGTTGAAGCGAGCACCAAATTGCGAACTGTCATCAATAGCCGTATCGGCTGTATTTTTATCGTAGCGGTAGTTTTCAGAATAAAAGCGCTCGATCCATTGTTGTGCAGCCAGCAGAGTGGATTTGGCTTGCGCACGTCGGCCTTTGGCGATTTGTTCTTGGTAACTGGGAAGTGCTATCGACGCAAGGATGCCAATGATGGCAACCACAATCATTACTTCAATCAAAGTAAATCCGTGGTGTCTGCGATTTTTGGGCTGTAGCGTCGTTGTTTTCATCGGTCCGTCCTGAGTCCTGGAATTTCGCGCCACTGTTGGCGAGGCGATGTATTGAAACATAAAGACTTATCGGTGGTTTCACCCACAATGCGAGGCGATTTCTGACCGTTGGTGCAAGTCGATGCAACCGATTTTGTGCACTTGGTGCCTACACATGTACATCCCGCAGTTCCTGCAACGCAAGAGACTGTGGTCTTGAATGAGCGGGATGTGGCATCGTTCGTCACTCTGATTTTCTGATCTTGTATGCCTGTACCCACGGAAGCTGTGACTGTCGTTCCAGACGTGGTGGAGCCTAGTACACGGCGTTTTGCTGTGCCCGATAGAGGGTCTATTGCAAATAAGGACACATCAGGACGGGTGGTACAAGTTGCTGTTGTGCTTGGTGGTCGTATGGTCGTGAACACCAGCACCCGAGCACGCAAATCAGGGTCACTCACCAGCATCTCTGAGTCTCCAGGGAGGGTGACATACCAGCCGTCTTGGGATGTCCAATCCACATCTGCTGCGGTACCAGTTATCTTGACATTACCATCACTGTCTCGCGTGTAAGTACGTGCCGCAAGCGTGCTCAAGTCTGAGGGAAGGGTACGGCTACCTGTTGTGTAAGAAAAGGCAGGACGATCCCAAATCCCATAAATACGCTGATTAACACTGGTGTTCGGGTAATCCAGTGCTTCAAAGGCATTCCCGGTACCAAACAAAATAACGGGGCCATCAAAGGGGCCATAGGCATATTCTGGTGCAGTAGTAATCGGCAATCCTGCGCCTGTTCCAGTGGCTCCTGATTTGGCTGTGAACAGAGGTTGGTTCGTTACACCTGATTTATAGGCAACTTTCCACGACAACGGAGATGTTGCGCTCAGGTCAAACTTCCACATATTGCCTTTCAGATCGCCTGCGTAGACGGCATCTGCAGTGCCGTTACTGTCTACGTCTAACCAGGTGACTTGCGACAAACCATTACCCGAACCTGCTTCTGCTTCAAGTTTGATGTAGTCCGTCCCACTTATCCATGCGCCTAAAGCGCCGCTTGGACCGTCTACAAACAGGATGTAAAGGACAGCCTTTCCGTTTGCAGATTTGTTGCCATTGCCAATCAGGTAGGCAAATTTGCCGTTGTTCAGTTTGGCGATTGGCATGGGCTGACGGGTCGAGTTGTTCATCGAGAATTCGTTCACGAGGTAGCCCATATCAATATCGTCATCCATGGTGAATTGCCATTTGAAGATACTTGCGGCATTGCCCTCGCCGGATTCGAGGAATGCATAGTTGGTTGTATCCAATGCAAATACGCCACGTCCCCCGCGGCCTAAGCTGCTAAACAGGTAGGTACGCCAATCAGATGCGCTGTTGCTATTGGATTCTGCACCCAAGCGCACATCGCCTGTAAAGGGACTGCCATCGACATACGACCAAATATAGTCATCAGGCCGGGATTCTGTGCCCGTGACAAAAGGGGCCCCATTCAATGTGGTGAGTGCACTTGAGCGCTGCAGCGGGATCTCTGCAAGGCGATTGGCCAACATGCCTGGGATATAGGCAAATACTTCCTTACCGGCGTTTGAGTCCTTGTCTGATGAGGTGCCGGTGTCTGTACCTGAGCCTGGGTTAAAGGCGTGCAGCATACCGTCATTGGCGCCTGCCCAGAGCAGTTTTTTACGGTCTTTATTGTTGGTGGCAAAGTCTGTGTAGCCTTTGTAGGCCGAGCCAAAGTAATTGGCTGATGGTACGGGTTGAATCCACGGTGTTGAGCTGACAATTGGCCCGAGCGGATTGGTGCCCCGCTGGCGCAACTGGTTGGTCAATTCTTTGCTTTGATCCCCACGTATGTAATCCAAGGCAGCTTGGGCATTGGTGGTAGTCAGTACATTGTTACTGGCCGTTGTCATCTGTGTTTTGTAGGCGACAGGCAATGAAGCCCAGCGAAATTTAACCCCTGCACTGGCACCGTTGCCGCTGTTCGTAATGATGGATCGCGTATTGCCTGCATCGGCGGTAATGCCGGTACAGGGGCCGTTGGTTCTACACCCCAGAAGCTGGCCTGCACGGAATGTAGGGCTGGTGTAAAAATCACCATCCTGGTTGACTGCATAAGCTTCAATATTGCCGTCAAAAGTGTTTGGGTCAAAACTGACTACATATTTGTAGCCACCAGACACCAACCGCGTTGATGACGTTGCTGGCGATGCATTTGATTTACCTGTGACGTCGTTCAAGGCTCTTCGAAGTTGAGCCTCAAGAAGATCAGGGCGACGTGCTAAAAAATAACCGTCAGGAATACCATCACTGCCTGAAGTTCCGTCTGCGTTCACGCTGTCCCAAGTGTTTTGATCCACATTGGGTAAAGGTACTTCTGTGTATGTTCCATCTGAGTTCTTGGTGCTGGATTTGAAGTAACCGTATTTGGCTGCATACCATAAGGGGTCTCTAATTAATGCACTCGTCTCACCTACCATGTTGAACGACATGGAGACAGGGTATGCGTAGGGTTTGACGGTGCAATAGGCTGGCAAATTTGGAATACCTGGATCTTTTGTTGTACCGTCACCTGTAACGTTGCACACAGTCGTTGCGTAAGTTTCGCTTGTCGATGGGGTAGGTGATATTGGGGTATTGGAGGCTACGGTCGCCGGAGAAAGTGGCGTTGTGGGATAGGTCATTATATTGGCGCGGTAAGTGTCATCCCCACAAAGATATTCGGATGTGGGTGGCATACCAGTTAACTTTCCACTGTTGTAGTGTTGATGGGTTAAATAGCGACCATTGGCACTGACCCCTGCTTTTTGCACACCAATAACGCTGAATCCATGAGTGCCCGCAGCACCGCCACACACACCAGGAATATCGGAAGTAATTTTGATGTCATAACCACTGGGACTGGCTGTATTGATGACAATGTCATACCGCAGGAATCCGGTAATGTCCATGTCGTAGTCGCCACCCATCAAAATGTCATTCCATGTCACGATGAAAGAACCATAGCCCTCAAAAGTTACAGGGTTTTGATAGGAGTTAATAGAGGCAAACGTTAGAGGTGCACTGACGCCACCTCCGTTAATAACGCTTTCAGGAGTGATGTAGACGTATTTCTGAGGATTTGTGTTCGGTACGGGGACATCAATTCGTGGAGATCCACCGGTCAGAGAGGCTGCCAGTGTTTTGACTTTCAGTGCATCTTTTACTGTGATCAAATCACTGGGTGGGGTTGCTATGGTGCGAATTTTTGAGGTATTGCCATAAAGTGCTGCACCTGCTGCTTGGTATGTTCCTCCCATCGCAGGCGCTTCTGGGCAAATGCCATTGACGTTATACAGTCCTCCCAATGTTTTGGCCGAACATGAGTTTTTATCGTCTGCAGTTGTCAGACCTTGACCAGATACGGAGCCGATAGATCGAAGTGTGCCCGCCAAGCCTTCTTCAGTGCCCACAAGATTGGTATACACATCCAGCGTCCCGTTGGCACGGTTATTCAATGTAGTGAAGGGGGTTGCCGCTTGCCCGTCAAAACTCAGTGCACTGCTTGACAGCGCAAGCGTATGCATGGGGCGACAAATTGCATTGCCGTAAAGCGCTGTGCGTGTGGCATTGCTGTTGGACAGCGGGTCCTTCCAACTTATGACTGGTAAACCTGCGGCACTGTCATTGGATGTTGATGTTGGGTTAGTGGACGGGTGGGCCGTTGTTCCGTCAAAAGCGTAGTACTGCAATGCCTGCACCAACATTTCCCCAACAGGGTTTCCCCATGCGGGTAAGTTGCCTTCACCCGATGAGCTGGGTGCATTGCCACCTCCATAAGTATTTGGACTTCGCCCGTAAAGCGTAAAGGCATCAATCGACTTAATGGCACCGTTACCTGTTGTTCGACTGTCCGGTGCAGCTAGCGTGGTTGCACAACCCGATGAAGCGCTGTGGCAAAAAACGCCTGTAGTTGGATTGATTTCATCGGCAAAATCGCCCATGTTTTTCCGCAATGCACCTGCTGTGTGGTTCAGGTCGTAGCTGCCTGAAATTACGCCAAATTCTGCTCGTGCTGCACCGCCTGTACCCGAGAATCCAAACTCTTGAAATAAACCGTAAGGCTTGAAATTGGTCGTTGAACTGGGGGGGAAAGCTTGGCAATGCTCTTCCCCTAGTAAAGTGGCATCACATACTTTGACGCGCATGGTCAGTTCTGGACCAATAAGACCTGCGTTATAAGTTGCACCATCTGTAGCCTTACTTGGGATGGTGACTTCATGGGCTATACCGCCATTCCCTTTATCGGCATCTTTATAGTAAGTAGCCAGTTTGGGACCAAATGTGCCAGAGGAATAGGTTTCACGCCATTGACACAGCTGAATTTCTACCGTGGACCAAAAGCGAACATTGCCTTTAACCATACGCATAACAGGTGTACTGTTACTTGCGTCTGTAGCTCCCATGTTGCATATGGTTAAGCCAGCATACACATTGGCATTACTGCCTGTCGTTTTTATTAAATCTGTTGTTGCGAAAGGTGTGTAATCGCGTATGTCAAGCCCTTTATAGTATTTTGTAAATGAATGGGCATCCCAATTCAATTTGGCGCGCTCTAGTACAGTTGCTGTAGAAGTATCTGTACTTCGAGTACCACCATAAAGCATTTTTCGAACAATATCTAAGCGTGTCATGGATGCCCAGTTAAGGAAATTGCCACTCCACTGGCTAACACCCAGTAAACAAGTATATCTATCTACGTTTTGTGCTCCTACGAGAGTGCTTACAATTGTTGCGAAAGTAATTGGATTGAATTGGCTGCTTGTAACGTTATATTCGTAGCATTTAGTTGGGTCAAAATAACCATAGTATTTGAATGTTGGTTTGAATGTGGTGTCAATAATTCCGTCACCATCTAAATCTTCAAAATCAGTATAGATGGGGCCAAACAAACTGTGATCTTTCGTCGTGGCCAGCATCATCATGGGACGATTAGAGGTGGTCACAACATTGGGTGGAATGGCTGTGCGTGGTTTTGAGACATCAACAGGTGTCGCTGTGCCAAGCGAAGGCTGAAGTAAGCCTAGAATGGTAATGAATGCCGCAACAAAACGGTGGATTGAGGTCAGGGGTTTCATAATTTCTCCAGTAGCGCAGTAAAGCGTATGCTTATTCTTCGCTAACAAAAACTGTTTGCAAAACGACTTGTGTGCGACGTGTGTAACCAAAGCCCCGAGCTGTGATTCGGTAAGCATCAGCTTCTTGTCCACCGCTTACTTTTTTCTGAAAATATTCAATCAAATATTCTGGTTGAATTACCACACCACGGATTGCTGCTGCCCCGGTGAAGGTTCCTAGCGGTACGCCGCCGGTGAAGGTGCAATTGGCAGAATCTTTGGGTGTACGTGCAGGTTTTGTTGTGTAAACACTGTTCCAAAGTCCGCCTTTACTTGCTGGCCACCAAGGTTCACTGTTGGCGGTACTCCCAGCGGTAGCCGTTGTCCAATTCGAACTAGCGTATAAGCCGCTTGAATCTAAGCGACATAAGCCCATCGGGCAGGTCGAATCAAAACTCCACACTGCAGGCCGTGTGCAAGATATGTTGGTCGCATCCAGCACCACACTGGATAAATCACGCTCAGCATCACGCAATGCAGATTCAGCAGCCTGCCGTGCAGCTTCCATTTCAAGTTCATTGCGAGCAGAACCTTCACCAAGAATTGCTTTGCGTGCTGATAGCACAGCGATACTGGTGATGCAAATTAAAAAAAGCAACACCACAATCAGCGATAAACCTTGCTGTGTATACGCTTTGCGGACTGTTGCTGAACTGTGGGGTGTACGCATAAAGTTCAGTACGACTGGGTTAAGCGGTTACGCACTGCAAAAACCTGCACATGCCGTTTGCGTATTGATCCATCCGAGCTGCTGTAACTCTGTGCTACATCGTCTGTGCAATCTTGATATTTGCGTGCCACACCACTGGCATCATTGATTCTTGCGCTACTGCCTAGCGTACGGGTCATCATGCAAACCCTAACAGCTGTGACACGGTCCCATGGTTTATAAGTTTTATCTTCAAAAGTTTGATCGATCAAGGCATTTACACCTGTGGCGGTGAAGAAGCTTACCGGTGCAAGTGACAGTGAAACCGTATTGTTGGGAATATCAAAAACACCGTATGTTATTTGCAAATCCTCTACCCCCAGCAGAATTGGTTGGTAGACACTCGCCAGATCATTGGTTTTGCTGCCACTGGCACCATTGCCACTGCACGCCAAGCTCATGGTTGTCACAATAAATTTCTCTATTTCAGTTGTGGTGTCCGCAAGTGCATACCGATTTGATACAAATAAAGGTAGCTGTGGGGGTAAATCTTTATTTTCAGTCGTAGGTACTGGCGGTGTTTTTGTTAAGTCTGGTGTGCTGTTAAGTTTTCTGGTTTTATTGATTACGTCATTTCCTACATCTGAGCCAGTACAATCGTTGCGATTACCTATATTTGCATTATCAGATTCACTGGTAAAATAATTTAGTACAATCGAATCTGGTGCAGACCTGTTTGGTGCAACGATAGCGGTTGCATCACAAGCTGCAGTTTTTGAATTGAATTTGCCACCCTCGCAACCAAAAATTCCCGAGAGATAAACTGCATTAGGGCTTTCTGTTGTCCATCCAATAGGGGGATAGTTGTCTATTATCTTACCTTGTGGGAAATATATTGTTGTAGGTGGCATTACAACGGGATAACTTCCTGCTTGTGCAATATCACGACCTATTAGTTGTAATGCAAATGTACCTGTTTCAATGCTGTCGCTGGTTTTTGCTTGGGTGGTATCTGTTTCTCGTACATTCAAATAAACCATGCTTGCTGCCAGTATCAATACCAAAGTGATTGCCATACTTATAAGCAATTCAACAAGACTGAAGCCTCGATTTTTATAATGGTTTGAATGGTATGCTTTCATAATCATGGGATGAAAGTAAAACGATTGCAACGTACGCCCACTGGTGCACCTGCCGTTGCTGGGCAGCAGTTCTGCAGACTCATTCGATTACTGCCTGAAGTTTCTGTTGATGTAGTACATATTGGCGCTTTAATGAGCTGGCTGGCCGCCGCTTTACCTTTGTCGGTGTAATCTTTATCAAACCACATTATGGTTGCTTGAAAACCTTGGCTGCGATCACCTTCTAAAAGAGCAGCTCCACTGGGTAATGCCGCACGAATACGCTGACGCCAAAACATCATGTCGTAACTGGCCCTCTGTGTCGATGTGCAGGTCGTTGCCGTAGCTTCACAATCTGGACTGGGTGTCGTGAGTGTTGTTCCTTGTTGTGTATCCCAAGAATCTGCCAAAACATAAGCAGATATACTCGCTAAACCAGTATTCGCATTATTACCCGCTTGATCTGCATTTGATCGAATACGACTTGCTATGTCGGAGAAAATAGGGGCTACCATACCGCGAACACGATTGCCTTGTTGGTACTTGGTGGTAGCAACTTGCAAACCTGCAATACCCAGCATGCCAATTGAAAGTACCACCATCGCTACCAGTACTTCTATGAGTGTTACGCCTTTAACCGTCGCACGCCGAAGATAATTAATCTTTAGCATGTTGAACTCCAGGAAATAGTACGTGTACGTCCCACTGAGTCTAGGCAAATATTGAAACCATATTTCTGTGTGACTGCACTGTTTGTTGTCATATAAGACATATCGAACTCATTTGCACCCTGTAAACCTGGCCGACCGCTTGAATCAAAAAATATTTTATTGAAGCCATTGGTTTGAGCTTGCAAGTTGTAATCGCTACCGATTGATGGTCTTATTACCAAGTAATCTTCAGGTCGTGGCGGACGGCTATTTATGATTTGGGTACCTTTAATGCAATCTTCCTTCAGAAAAACAATCCAACCGACTTGCCAGTCCGAGCCTGAATTCGCGCATTGAGGCCCTGCTGTGACGTTGGGTGGTGTGGCTGCATCTGTTGTAATTGCATCGCCCGTATTGGTGCTGAGGCACATTACTGTGCAGGTATTACGGCTAACAGACTCATTGCGAGCACGTAAAACATTGCCTGTAAATTGATTGCCAATACTTGACATCCGCCCTTTGATAATGACGTCTTGCAGTGCGGGCGCTGCCAGGCTCATTAATATAGCGGCTATAGCCAGTGTCACCATGAGCTCTAACAAGGAGAAGCCGTGGGCACTGGTATATGTTGGGCGTAAGAGTCTAAAGCTGTGCATAGCTTTAGTTTGCCATGGTTTGTAAGGCGCTTGTCAACCGCTTGGACGTTGCGTCTTACCTTTTATCGGATGCTATTTGCCGACCTCATCCACCAATGCCCGAAATGCATCAATATCCTCAAAGTTCCGGTATACGCTGGCAAATCGCACATAGGCCACTTTGTCCAGTTTTTTGAGCTCCCGCATCACCAGTTCGCCGATGCTGGCCGAGGCTACTTCGCGCAGACCTAGGTTGCGTAGTCGTTCTTCAATCCGCTCTACAGCGGCATCAACTTGCTCTGTGCTGACCGGGCGTTTGCGCAGTGCCAAGTTCATGCTAGCGAGGAGTTTGATGCGCTCGTAATCAATTCTGCGGCCATCTTTCTTAACGATGGCTGGAAAGTTCACATCAGGGCGCTCATAGGTGGTGAAGCGCTTTTCACAGCTGCCGCATTGGCGGCGGCGGCGAATGAAATCCCCTTCTTCGGCAATGCGTGTCTCCACGACTTGCGTTTCGGCATGGCTACAGAAGGGGCATTTCATGGCTCTTTAGCCGTATACAGGGAAGCGGCTGGTCAAGGCGTGAACCTTGGCGCGTACGGCGTCCAAATTAGCAGCGTCGCGCGGGTTGTCCAGCACGTCGGCGATCAAATGGGCGGTAGCGCGGGCCTCTTCGTCCTTGAAGCCGCGTGTCGTCATGGCAGGGGTGCCGATACGCACGCCGCTGGTGACCATGGGCTTTTCAGGGTCGTTGGGAATGGCATTTTTGTTGATCGTCATGTGGGCGCTGCCCAGTACGGCTTCAGCTTCTTTTCCTGTAATGCCCTTGGCGCGCAGATCGACCAGCATCACGTGGCTTTCAGTGCGGCCACTGACGATACGCAGGCCGCGCTCGGTCAGGGTTTGTGCGACGATTTGTGCATTTTTGAGCACTTGCTGTTGGTAGATTTTGAATTCGGGCGACAGTGCTTCCTTGAAGGCCACCGCTTTGGCCGCAATCACGTGCATCAATGGGCCACCTTGCAGACCAGGGAAGATGGCGCTGTTGATGACTTTTTCATACTCGGGCTTGACCAGGATGATACCGCCACGAGGGCCACGTAGGCTCTTGTGGGTGGTGCTGGTGACTACGTCTGCGTGTGGAATAGGGCTAGGGTAAACACCCGCAGCAATCAGCCCGGCGTAGTGCGCCATATCCACCATGAAAATCGCGCCAACGTCTTTCGCCACTTTGGCGAAGCGCTCAAAATCTATAGCGAGAGAGTAAGCAGATGCACCCGCAATGATGAGTTTTGGCTTGGATTCGTGGGCTTTGCGCTCCATGGCTTCGTAGTCGATGGCTTCATTGGCATCGAGGCCATAGCTGACGACATTGAACCACTTGCCGCTGATGTTGAGCGGCATGCCGTGGGTCAAGTGACCGCCTTCGGCCAGGCTCATGCCCATGATGGTATCGCCGGGCTTCAAGAAGGCGAGGAACACGGCTTCATTGGCCGATGCGCCGCAATGGGGTTGCACGTTAGCAGCCCAGTTGTATTTGTCCGCCCCAAAGAGCTCGCGCAAGCGGTTGATGGCCAGGGTTTCTGCCACATCCACATGCTCGCAGCCACCGTAGTAGCGCTTGCCAGGATAGCCTTCGGCGTATTTGTTGGTGAGCTGTGAGCCTTGCGCGGCCATCACGGCAGGCGAAGCGTAGTTTTCGCTGGCAATCAGCTCAATGTGGTGCTCTTGGCGGGCGTTTTCTGCTTGAATGGCAGCAAACAACTCTGGGTCAGCTTGTTCAACAAGAATGTTGCGGTGGTACATGGCAGTCCTTCAGACGGTATGCCTTGCCGTAAAAGCAGATGGGATAGTCCATATCCTTTTGCTTCCCAGCAAGGGCTGCCCAGGCGAACGGCTGAACGCCTTGGGGCTGCTGCCCTGCGGCGGTACGCTTCCCAGTGGTTGCCACACAGTGTGTGTGAGTCCACGTCAACATCTGGAAGCTTCCGATGCCTATCGCCAGTTGCGTACAGCCTAAGTGTAGCTGACCCTGACCGGCGAGGTCGTCATTCCACCGTGGTGGTTAAGGCCGCTACTTTTTCTATCAAGAGTTCAGTGGGTTTTGGCACAATTTGTTTGATGACAACAGGTGCTGCGACAGGGTTGGTCGTAGGTACCGAGCGGCCTGCAATAACCTGCTGCAAGCGCTGGTTTTCTTGCAGCACTTTGGTCGCGTAACCGCCGTCGTCACCACTGCTGGCACCGACGTACTGTTTTAAACCGCCTTCGAGTGAGCCCGCTCTGGCGATGCAGTCTTGTAGCACCTTCACGCCGACACGCAAATTGGTGACAGGGTCAAAAGCTGCGAGCTTGCCGCCAAAGCTTTCATATTTGTCGGTATGAACGGAGGTCATGACCTGCATCAAGCCTTGCGCGCCGACAGGGCTTTGGGCAAACGGGTTGAAGCCTGATTCAATCGCCATCACGGCCAAGATCAGTGTCGGTTCCAAGCGTGCACGTTTGCTCACCTCAAAGGCTTCGGCCACCAATGCGCTTACAGGTTCTGGAGCGACACGGTATTTTTTGCTCAACCAGTAGGCGAGAGCCGCTTGGGGCTTGGGCAAGTTCTTGGGATTGGTCGCGGTAGCGCGGTCGGTGGCATCTGCCTCGACCTCCATGCCCACCGCATCCATTTGACGGGCTTGCAGCCACGCCATCAGCTGCGTTTCTCCTGTTTGGCGCAATTCAGGTTGGGCCAACAGGCCGAGTACGGTAAAAACCACGGCTAAGCCTAAAAGGGCAAATCCATTGTGGGTCAAGTTAAAAACACCTCGTGTGACGAAAGACGCAGTGTCTTTTGCACGCTGGGTGAGCTTGTTGAAAGCTGTCATAGCATTTCCTCTGCTCGCGAGTGCTCCATGTGGGGAAGCCGCTGAGGCTCCAAAAACAAGGGCACCCGTTTGTTTAAGGTACGCAATTTTGACTGCTGCGTGCGTTGTCATGAAGACAACTGCTGGAGAGTGCAACAACAAAATCTAGCCGGAATCGGCGGCGAGTTCGGGTTTTCCCGGGTCAACGACGCGGGATTGGCGGATTCTAGGAGGCATCAATATGTCGAGTCAATAATAAAAACTAGAGTCTTTATACTTATTGGTTACATAGATTATGTTGGGAATAGCCATTCACACGTGTGGCCTATAGCTTCGGTGCTACGCAATTTGCGTATGAATTAAAGGTAAATTGAGGGTAAATCGAGACAAAATGGATAAAAAACTTGTGTATTTCCACAGAAAATAACCACCATGAACCCAATAGCCCTTCCTAAACTCACCAACAGAGGGCTTCGTGCAGGCCTCAAAACCTTGGTGCTTGGCGCAATCCTCGTGGCCGTTATTGGGGTGAGCAGCATGGCTTGGTTGCCGTGGTTGGTCAAGCGCGAGATTACGGCAGTGGGCCATGAAAAGCTGGGCCGCGCACTCAGTGTCGTGGACGTGCAGTTCTCCCCTTGGTCACTCACGCTGCGTCTGGACGGCTTGGCGATGGCGGCCGCAGACGGTGGCATTGCGCAGCTGCGGGTGAAGCACATCGTGGTGGATGCAGCTGTCGATTCACTCTGGCGGCTTGCCCCTGTGGTCGATGCCATTACGGTCGATACCCCGCAACTGAGGCTAATCCGCAAGACTGATGGTGGCTATGACCTGGATGACATCCTGGCCCACCTCACCAAACCTGAACCCACTGCGCCTGAGAAGCCCGCCTTGTTTGCACTCTACAACCTGTCACTGACTGAGGGTGCGGTCGATTTCACAGACCAAGGCCGCATCCACACCCTGCGCGATTTGCATATCGCCCTGCCATTTTTGAGCAACCTGCCTTCGCAGCGCGATGTAAAAGTGTCGCCTCACCTGGCCTTTGTGCTCAATGGCAGCCGCTTTGACACGGCGGCTGAAGGCACGCCTTTTGCCCAAACCCATAAAACCGAGGCCACACTGAAAGTGGCCGGTTTGGACTTGAAACCGTATTTGCCCTATTTGCCCCGCACGCTGCCAGTCAAGTTGCAAGCTGCCTTGTTGGATGTGGACATGAAGTTGGGGTTCGAGCAGGCTCCGGACACCCGCGTGCGCCTCAGTGGCACGGTAGCGGCCCATCAGCTTCATATAGCGACCCCAGCAGGTCAGCCCCTGTTGTCCTTGGATGGGCTGAATGTGCGGCTGGCCGATGTGCGTCCGCTAGAAAAAATCGTCAGGCTCGAAGCGATCGAAGTGCAAGCCCCTCGTGTGGCTTTACAGCGCGAAGCTGACGGGCAACTGCAATGGCCTCGCAATGCGGTGACCGTTGCCGTACCGCACCGTGCAAATACACCTCATACTCCTGAATCTATAGCTTCAAAAGGCCAGCAAGAGGGCGCTACAGCCGGTTTAGCTGAAAAAACTATCCCCGGTGCCTGGCAGGTTGAGCTGCAACGCTTTTCGCTTACCGACGGCGCGTTGACATGGGTCGACGCCAGCATGCAGCCCAAAGCAAACCTGGGTTTGAATCGCTTGACTCTCCAGGTCACGGACTTGGCATGGCCGATGAAGCAAGCGGTACCGTTCAAGGGCGTGGCCAGCCTGGACGGTGTTGGTACACCGGGCCAGCTCACCTTCAATGGCACTGCCAGTTTGCAAGCCGCCCACGTGAGCGCCACGGTAGCCGAGCTGCCCTTGGCGGTGGCATCAAGTTACCTGAGCCCGCATCTGGTGCCCCGTTTGCAGGGGCAGTTGAACACGCAATTTGGGGTGGATTGGAAGGCTGAGGGCAATGACCTGAACCTGGCCATTCCGCAACTCAGCCTGACCCAATTGGCCTTGGTGGACGGTGCCAGGTCTGCCAATGTTCTTGCTTCAGTGCAGCGCATCGAGTTGACTTCTGCCACCGTCGCGCTTGCCAAACAAGAGGTCAGCATCGCAGGCGTCACTGTTAAAGCCCCTAAAACCCGCCTTGAGCGGGGTGCCGATCAGCACTGGATGTTTGAGCATTGGTTGAAAGCGGTAGCTTCTCCACCCATCGCCCAAGCCGCGGCCCATGGTGCGTCCATGGCCAAGCCTGCCCTGCCGTGGAAAGTCGCGATTGCTGATTTCAGTGTCGAGGGCGGTGCCGTTCATTTTTCTGACAAAGGCACTGCGCCAGCCACCCAGCCTGTAGACCTCGACCTGACCGCTCTCAAGCTCAATCTGAAAAGCTTCTCCTCCATCAGCGATAAGCCCTTGCCTGTCAGTCTGAGTGCCCGTATTGGTGCGGGTTCGCAAACACCAGGCTCTCTGGCGGTACGTGGCACCCTGGCACTGACGCCGCTCGCCCTGCAAGCTACGGTAGACGCTAAACGTCTGCCGGTTCATGCTGTAGCACCTTACGCCGCAGGCCTGCTGAACCTGGATTTGGTGCGCGCCGATACCAGCTACCAAGGTCAGGTGCAGTTTCGCCAAACACCCTCTGGCTCCCAGGTCATCCTTAATGGTGATGTGAATGTGGAGGACTTCCACGCCAACTCTCAAACCGACACGCAGGCCGCCGACCGCGCCAGGGCACAAGCCACGGGAACGGCTGCAGACATCAGCAATGAACTGCTGCGCTGGAAGGCCCTTGCTGTGCGCGGACTGGCTGTGAAGTTAGCGCCCAACGCCGCTACCCAGGTTGACGTGAAGGAAACGGTGCTGTCCGATTTTTTTGCCCGACTCATCCTTCATGAAAATGGTCGTCTCAACTTGCAAGACTTGGTGAAGAAGGGCTCCAAAGAAACTGCAACTGCAACTGCAACTGCAGCACCTGTCCCTGCTGTGCCAGCCACTACAGGCATTGCCGCCATCGTTCACATTGGCCCGGTCAGCCTGCTCAACGGCAAGGTCTATTTCTCAGACCATTTCGTCCAACCTAATTACTCCGCTGATTTGACTGAGCTGACCGGGCGGCTCAGTGCCTTTTCAAATGATGTCGCGGTGGAAACGGGAGGTGTTCAAACGGGAGGGCTTCAGTTGGCGGATCTCTCACTGCGGGGGCGCGCTGAAGGCTCTGCATCGCTGGAGATTTTGGGCAAATTGAACCCGCTGGCGAATCCGCTGGCGCTGGACATTCAAGGCAAGGTGCGCAATTTGGAGTTGCCGCCGCTCTCCACTTACGCCATCAAATACGCGGGTCATGGCATTGAGCGTGGCAAGCTCAGTCTGGATGTGAACTACCTGGTCAAACCCGATGGCCAGCTCAGTGCGAGCAATAAACTGGTCTTGAATCAGCTCAACTTTGGCGATGCCGTTAAAGGCGCAACGGCCAGCCTACCCGTGAAGTTGGCCGTCGCCTTGCTGGCCGATCGCAATGGCGTGATTGACTTGGATTTGCCCCTCAGCGGCTCGTTGAATGACCCACAGTTCCGCATTGGCCCGTTGATTTTTAAAATCATTCTGAACGTGATTGGCAAAGCTTTGACGGCGCCTTTCAGTCTGTTGTCGGGCGCGTTGGGTGGTGATGGCGATCACAGCGTGGTGGTTTTTGCGCCAGGCAGTGCCCGTTTGAGCACTGAGGCGAAAGAACGCCTGGACAAGGTTGCCAAGGTGCTGATTGACCGTCCTGCGCTGCACATGACGGTGGCAGGCACGGCCAATTTGGATGCTGAGCGTGATGCTTTTCAGCGTGAACGCTTGAGTGCGTTGTTGCTGGCGCAAAAAGGGCCGGGGGCGACGGCTGTTACCGAGGTGGAATACCCTGTCCTGCTGAAGGCCCTTTACAAGCGCACCGACATGCCCAAGCCGCGTAATGCCATTGGCATGACCAAAGATGTGTCTGCGACAGAGATGTCGGATTTGCTGCTCGCTAACTTGGTGGTTACGCCAGACACCATGCGTCAACTGGCAGCACAGCGGGGAGTGGTGGTTCGGGATTATTTGGTGAGCAAAGCGCTGCCGATCAAGCGTTTGTTCCTGGGGGCCTCCAAGGCTGCGACAGCCGATGACCGGGCAAGTCCACGCGCAGAATTGAGTTTGGCGATGCCCTAGCGAGCGAGGCAGATGGCAGCGTAGATAATAGAGGGTTAAGCAGCGTCCAGGCGCTGCGCCCTATTTGCCCTTAGAAGAAGCCTCTGCCGCCATGTCTGCCTCCTCCAAATCCACCGATACCCCAACGCTTGACAAACTGACCCATGGTGCGTTCACCGCCGCCACGTCCAGCGAGCGTGCCGCCCGCATCCGCGATTGGCTGGCCACTGAGCCTACACAAGAGCAAATGCAGGATGTCTTCAAAGAGCTGCAAACCCGCGACAAAGGTGCTGCCAAGCCTCTGCGCGAGAAGCTCGACGAACTCAAGCGTGCCAAAGGCCAAGAGCTGTTGGCTGTGGAATGGGCCGAGCGTGCCAATACCTTGCTGGCATTGCCCCGTCTCAACATTGCTGACGCCTTGGCGTGGCAGCGCGATGCCGCTAAAAACGGCGCGCCATTGAGCCGTGAGCCTCTGTCGCTGCTGAAAGTGCAACTGACCGAGCGCGTCAAGGGGATCGAAGATTTGCAACACCGCGTGCAGGTGCAGCGCGAAGCTGCTGTGCTGTTGGCACAACGTATCGAGGTGTTGTCTACCAAGCCTTGGCGCGATGCCCACACTGCCCTTGAAGTGCTGCGTCCTGATGTGGCCCACTGGCAAGACCAGGCTGCAGCGCTGGTGGCTGACGCCGGTTGGGTCAGCGTGGATGCGAAATTCCCCACCTTGCTGGACGCCTCCAAAGCGCAATTGCTGGTGGTTTGGGACGCGTTTGGTGCGGCTGTAGCTCTTGCTGTGGCCGCAGATGCTGACGTCGCCGCACCCTTGCCTCCAGTGCCCGTGTGGGCTGATGAATTACGCATCGCCCGTGGTGGTTCCATAGAAGCTGAGCCTAAAGCCCCTCGCCCCCCCAAAGCACCGATTGACCCTGAAATCCGTGCCAAGTCCACGCAGGCTGTACGGGAAGCGCTCTTGAAATTGGAGCAAGAAGTTGCCTTGGGCCATGGTAAAGCCAGCACCAGTGCTGCTGCTGCCATGCGCAACACGCTGAAGGAGCACGGCCGCCTCATCGACGACGCCCTGGAAACCCAAGCCCATGCTGCGCTGGCTGCTGCCGGTGAACTCGAAGGCTGGCAGCGCTGGCGTGCCGACCAACTGCGCGAAGAGCTGGTTGGCAAGGCTGAAGCCATGCTGAACCGTCCTGAAGGCCAAGCTCTGGGTGGGCGTAAAGTGCAAGAAACCCTGCGCACCCTGCGCGATCAATGGAAGCAAACCGACCAGGGTGGCGTACCCAACCATGCGCTGTGGAAGCGTTTTGATGAAGCCTGCAATGAGGCGTACAAAGTGGTCGAAGTCTGGCTGGAAAAAGTCAAAGCCGAATCCGCTGAGCACCGCGCCCAGCGTCTGGCCCTGATTGAAGAGCTGAAGGCCTGGACGCAGCGCAATGTCGAGCGTACGGAGCCGCACGAATGGAAAGCCTTCAACCGTGCGCTGTACCAGTTCGGCGACCGCTGGCGCGATTCTGGCCATGTGGGCGAAAAAATGTTTGCTGAGTTGCAGCCTTTGTGGAAAGAAACTTTCCAAGCTGCTGCCGCACCGATCGAAGCTGCCCAAAAGCAAAGCGTACTGATTCGCCAAGCCATGGTGCAAGAAGCCGCTGCATTGGGTGAAGCGCCCATGTTGAACATTGACGCTGTTAAAGCACTGCAGTACCGCTGGCAGACTGAGGCACAGACTGTGCCTCTGGACCGCAAGTTCGAGCAAAAACTGTGGGACAGTTTCCGTAAACCCATTGACGACGCGTTCAACCGCAAGACCCTGGAGCGCGAAAAAGCAGCTTCTTCGCTCAGCGAGCGCGACCGCATGGTGCTGGATGCTGCCAAAGCGCTGGACGCTGCGAATGCCAGTGGTGATGCACAGAAAATCCGCGCGGCTGTGGCTGGCTTGGAAGCCGCCTTGCGCGGTCAAGCCCAGGCCCAGGCTGTGGTGGAAGTGGCTGCCAAGTCAGAAAACATGCAAAACAACCCACTGGTGCAAGCTGAATCAGCTGATGCAGCTACAGAAAGCGTAGCAGTTGAGGTGGCTGCAGACGTGGCTCCTGCATCTGAGGTGCCTTCTGATGATGCCGCACCTGCCCAAGAAACCGGTGCTGACGACGTCCCGCTTGCACCGGCTGTCGAACCTACCCCCGCCCCCAAAGTGGTGAAAGCCGTGGTGGCCATGCGTGGTGATGACCGTCCTGGCATGAAAAAATCCGAGCCAGCCGCTCCTGTGGGCCGTGGTGGTAAGTTTGGCGACCGCAAAGACGCAGGCGCTGGCCGTGGTGGCTTTGGTGGCGACCGTGGTCCTCGCACGGGTGCAGCCCCTGGTGGCAATTTTGGTGAGCGCGGCCCGCGTTTTGGCGACCGTCCTGCCTTTGAAGACCGTGGCCCTCGCTTGGGCGACGTGGCTTTCCGTGCCCAGCGTGAAGCGTTGGAGCGTGCTGATCTGGCCCTGCGTAAGCTGGCTGCTCAAGCGCATGGTGAAACCCTGACCCAACTGATGACGGCTTGGGAAACCCGTGATGCGACCCACATGCCCAGTCTGCAAGACTTGGGCCGTGGCGTGTCGCCCGCCGTGCGTGGTGCCTGGGTGCAAGCTTTGGCGACGGCCCCCGCCCCCGCTGGTGCCAGTGCTGAAGCCTTGTTGCGTTTGGAGATGGCGGCTGAAGTACCCACACCAGCTGAGCACCTCTCCGCTCGCCGCATGTTGCAACTCCAGCTGCTGACCCGCCGCAACGATCCGTCACCTGCGCAAACCTGGGGTCAGGATGCGGCGAAAGTGCTGGCCAGCCCGTTCAATGCAGACGAGTCACGGCGCGTTCAAAATGTGCTGAAGGCTCTACTGAAGCGTTAAAGTTGTGGTGAGAGGGGCAAAAAATCCCCTCAGCCCAGCGGTTTTTAAGGCCAGAGTTACATTTGCTTGCACGTAAGCAGCGTATTCGCTGTTTATGCATGACGAAAGGCCTACCTATGAGCGATGCAGCGGCACTGTTGGCTGTCAAGGATTTGTCGGCTTGCCGGGCGCTGGTCATCGACAGCGAACAAACTTCCCGTGGTGTGCTCATTAACCAGTTGCGCGAGTTTGGTGTCGGTGAAGTCGCCCACTTTGGCCGTGTGCGCGATGCCCGTAAGTTTTTGGAGACAAAAAAAGCCGACTTCGTGCTGTGTGAGCAAAACTTCAGTGACGACAGTGCGTACACCGGGCAAGACTTGCTGGACGACCTGCGCCGTGCACAACTGTTGCCCTATTCCACCGTGTTCATCATGGTGACGGGCGAAGCCACCTATTCCAAAGTTGCCGAAGCGGCTGAGTCGTCCATGGACGGTTATTTGCTCAAGCCCCATAAGCCCAGCGTGTTGCTTGAGCGGTTGCTTCAGGCCAGGCGGCGCAAAATTTTTCTCAAACCGATTTTTGATCCTTTGGATGCCGAAGACTACGAGCGTGCTGCCAAGGTATGCGAGTTGTTCTTCTATAAAAAAGCGGCTTATGGTTTGTTCGCTGCCCGCATGGGGGCTGATTTGCTGCTGCGTCTGGGCCACCATGAGAAGGCTAAACAGCTGTTTGAAGCCGTTCTTGCTGAAAAACCTGTGTCATGGGCCAAATTGGGCGTGGCGCGTGCGCAGCTTGACGGAGGCAAGGCGGCACAGGCGATCACCACGCTGGATGCATTGATCGCCGAGGATGTGAAATTTGTTGATGCCTATGATGTGCTGGGCCGTGCGCAGGTCGAATCAGGCCAGTATGGCTTGGCCATAGAGGCCTACCAAAAAGCCTGTGAGTTAACGCCAGGCTCTATCTCTCGGGTGCAAAAGCACGGCATCATGGTGTTCTACACGGGGGACTACAAAACTGCCCACCGTGCCTTGGCTCAGTGCGCGATTTTGGGTTCAGATTCCAAAATGTTCGATTACCAGAGCTTTGTGCTGCTGGCTTTTTGCAGCCTGCACGCCAAAGACCGTAAGGTACTTACGCGCTGCTATGACGATTTGACCAAAGCTGTAGAAAACCAACCAGGTAGCGAGCGCCTGCAGCGATTTAAAAAACTGGTTGCTGTGCTGCAACTGCTGATATCTGGTCGTATGGACGATGCTGCAGGGCTCTTGACAGGCATGGCTACGGAGCTGCGTGACCCCGATTTTGACTTTGAAGCGGCTTGCAACATGGGTTTGCTGATTGCCCAGGCTGTCGCTGCCCAGGTTCCTCTGCCCAACGCCGAGGCTTGGGTCAATGCCATTGGCATGCGCTACTGCCGTGCTCGCGCTTTGACGGATCAGTTGGGTAATACCGTGCGCCAGCATCCGCCTTTCCAAGAGGTCATCAAAGCGTGCAATACCGAGGTTAATGCACTGGCTACCAAGAGCATGTCGATGAGCTTAGCGGGGAACCATCACGCCGCTGTGGAATACTTGTTTGCGTATGGTGAGCAGCACTTGAATGCCAAGTTGATTGAGAACGCCTACATGCTGCTGCAACGCCACGGTGCGGCCATGGGCGACGTTGCTGTATTGGGTGACAAAGTAGCTGCCTTGCGCCAAGCCTTTGGTGTGAACCAAGTACGGGATGTGATTGGCCGCAACACAGTGCGCAGAGGCAGTGCCGCCACGCTCAAAGCCATGGTGCAAACCTCTGCCGTGGTCATCGCGGCTGATGTTGATGGGGCTGGCCCCGCTTTTGCCGATTAGGATAAGGAGGGGGTTAAATGGGGCTGCATGGCAAGGTCACGCGTGTCAGCAGCGGCTTTCGTGCTTCCAAGCCCAGCGTCAGCTGCAGCACCTGCGCACGCGGCGGCTGGGCCGCTAAATCCCAGTCGCTCAGTACCACGCGAACACGACCTTCTCCTATGTCATGGGTGGCAGGTTGGTGGGTATGGCCGTGAATCAGAGTGGAGGCTTGGGCTGTGGTTAACCATGCGTTGACGGCGGATGTGTCCAGGTCATGCGCGGCGAGCTGGTTGGCGGTGGCTTGTTTGCGGGTTTCGCTGTGAGCGCGTATCTCACGGGCAATGAGACTGCGCTCCATCAGAGGCTTGGCCAAAAACTGCTGCTGCCAGTCGGTAGAGCGTACTCCTGCGCGAAATTGTTGGTACTCAATGTCACTTAAGCACAGTGCATCTCCGTGGGAGAGCAGGTAGCGTGAGCCGCCAAAGCAGAGCACTGTCGGGTCATGGAGAAACTGGGCTTGTGCCAACTGTGCAAAGCGTGGTCCCAACAGAAAGTCACGATTGCCATGCATGAAAAAGACAGGTCGCTGCTGGGCTGCACGGGCGATGGCAGTGACGCATTCAGCCTCAAAACTGGTCGGATTGGAGGCGGCATCGTCGCCCACCCAGACCTCGAACAGGTCACCTAGCATGAACACAGCATCAGCCTGGGTTGTTTGCAAATAGCGTTGCCACGCTTGAAAGGTTGCACCTTCGGCGGGGTGCAAATGCAGGTCAGAGATGAACTCAACGCTTTTCCAGTCTGCGGGCGCTTGCAGCATGGAAATAGGCGCCAGTGTTGTCGGGTTCACCCCAGTACCTGCGTACAGTCTTGTACTCTTGGCTTAAGCGACGAGCACAGCCTTTTCAATGATCACGTCTTCTTTCGGCACATCACCATGGTGACCTTTGTTACCGGTTTTCACGAGACAAATCTTGTCCACAATATCGGTGCCTGACACCACTTTACCGAACACGGCATAGCCCCAGCCTGAAGCGCTGATGGCGGTGTGGTTCAGGAAGCCGTTGTCAGCCACGTTGATGAAGAACTGCTGGGTGGCCGAGTGTGGATCGCTGGTGCGGGCCATGGCGACGGTGTACTTGTTGTTTTTCAGGCCGTTGTCGGCTTCATTGCTGATAGGTGCGTCGCTGGATTTTTGCGTCATGCCAGGCTCAAAACCCCCACCTTGCACCATGAAACCAGGGATTACACGGTGGAAAATGGTGCGGTCGTAATGGCCTTTTTTGACATAGCTCAAAAAATTAGCGGCAGATTTAGGCGCTTTGGCTTCGTCCAGCTCCAGGGTGATGATGCCGTGGTTCAGGATGTGGAGTTCGATTTGTGGGTTGCTCATGATTTATTTCACCAGGGTGGCAGAGTTGATAAGGATTTGTGTTTTAGGCACGTCGGAAGGAAAAGGGCCACCCGCGCCGGTGGGCGTGAGTTTCATTTTGTTCACCACATCCATGCCGGTAATGACTTTGCCGAACACGGCGTAGCCCACCAGTTGCGGTGCGTTCACCAGGTTGGCACGGGGGACGTTCTCGTAAGTGCGTCCACCATATTCAAATTTGGGCACAGGGTCGCCAGGCGGAATGACCGTGGCATCAAGCGATGTGTTTTCTTTGACGTTGATGAAGAACTGTGAGGTTGCCGAGTTCGGCTCATTGGTACGCGCCATCGCCAGGGTGCCGACGGTATTCTTGGGGCCACCTTTGGCAATGGCGTCTCGACCTTCATTCACAACGGGAGGGCGTGTTTTTTTCTGCACATAGGCCGCATCAAAGCCTCCACCTTGCACCATGAAATCGTTGATGACGCGGTGAAAAATGGTGCCGTCGTAGTGCTTGTCTTTCACGTACTGCAAGAAGTTTTCAACTGTCTTGGGTGCGAGGTCAGGGTAGAGCTCGACCACGAAGTCGCCCTCAGTGGTTGCGAATTTCACTTTGGGGTTGTCAGCTGCGATGGCGCCACTGGCGAACGTCAGCGTGCCCATCAGAACTGCGGTCAGCAGCATGCGCTTGGTAAGAGTAGTGGTTTGCGTCGTCATTGAGATTGGGGTTTTGGGTGTCATCCGATGATTCCTTCAAAGAAGATTTTCCATTGGTTGCCCTGGCGAGTCCAGTATTGGCGCTTCTTGGGGCCAGTGATTGAGCCCTCCACGACTTCGCCAAAAGTGACAACCATGGTGTCGGCGTTGCTGTCTGTCCACCGCAGCACTGACAGTTCTTTGAGCGCGATTTCACGCCCGGAGGCTTTCTCAATTTCTTTGCGAACGATGGGTGCGTAAGCGGTGATGTCCCGGCCTTCGTTGTTGAAGTCTGAGGCGTAGTAGCTCAGGGTACGGGGCAGGTTGCCTGTGGATTTGGCCGTGCGCCAGCCTTGGAGCACCGCTTCAAACGCGCTGACCTCAGGGTGCACGCTTTGCGGAGGTACCCAGTTCAGACTGGGTGCAATGATCACCGGTGTGCTGCGGGCTTCTACTGTGCCCATGATGAACTGCAAGTCCGGGTTGGCCATCACCACACAGCCATCGGAGGCTTTGGGTGGCCGTGCAAACTGATTGGGCGGCGTGCCATGCAGCCAGATGCCGCTGCCAGTTTTGCCACGCCGGGTATCCAGGGGGTTGGGGTAGTTGATGGGCAGGGCGCCTGCACCATAAAAATCTTTCAGCGCTTTAGGGTTGACGCTGCCTGTGATGAAGTACACCCCCAGCGGGGTTCGCAGATCGCCTTCCGCCATTTTTTCAATGCCGGATTTGCCTACCGAGATGTAGTAATCGGCCAGCAAATGCAGGCCGGTAGACGTATTTTCAAACAGGTACAGCCGTGAGCGTGATGCATCCACAGCAATAGCGTGGCGGCTGCGAGGAGGGAGCAGCAAAAATTGTGAAGGGATGGTGCCTGGTGGGGGGCGCTCGCGCAGGGCTTTGAGGCGCATCAGCGATTCTTCACGCAGGTCAGCCAGCACCGGAGCCGCTAGGCGTGCTGTGGATTCAGGCACATCACCCATCATGCGTACCGGGCGGCTACGGGACGACAGCAGATCGCCATACACCAACTGTGCGAGTTGAAAGTTTGGGTGGGCTTTGACCAATGCCTCTGCTTTTGTCATGGCCGGTTTGATTTGGCCAAGCCCCACCAGCCGGTAGACCTCCAACAGTTTGGCCTCTGCTTCACCATCACGCCGTACGGTTTGCAGGCTGTTACCTGCCACGGAGGACAACACGATACCTGCACCCGTGGCTGCTGTGATGATTTTGGCTGACGGTGCTTTACCAGTTGGTACTTTAAGCTGCGAGGCTATGGCAACAGGAGGAACTGCTTTGGTCGCCACCACGGACTTGCTGGTCGTCACTGACAAATGGCGCGTATGCACAGACCTGCTCTCACCCGCAGCCTGGGAGGCATTGGGGCAAAGGGCACAACTGATTGCTATAAAAATAAGAGCTAGAAACGCTCGCTTCATGGGCACTACAAGCATAAAGTCAACAAAAACAAGCGGAAACACGCCGCGCGTGAACGCCGCTGTGGGTTGACGGCTTGGATCAGGAACCTGACTGTTCCTTGACGATGACCCAGCGCTCACCAGCTTTCACCAATTCGAGCGTTTTACGGCTGCTTGCGGTTAAAGAGTTGGCCACGTACTCTTGCTTGAACCGGGCGACTGCGGTGTTGCCTTTGACTGATACCGACATATCCCGCAGCTTCACGCTGATGCTGGATTTGCCCAAAATACGCTTGCGGCGTTCTTCTTCCCAGGCTGCACGCGATTGCCGACCCGGGGTATCGAATTCGCGGCCATAGGCGCCTAAATAACCTGCCATGTCTTTAGCACCCCAAGCTGCAGCCCAAGCGTGCACAGCGTTTTCCACCTCTTTGGTCGAAGCTGGCACAGGCACTGCCATCGCGACAGGTGCTGAAGGTGCAGGTGTCACCGCAGCCGGAGGCGCCGGCGTGACGGCAGGCAGGGGTACTGCTGCCGGAGCTTTAACCGCAGCAGCAGGTGCGGGGAGCGGTGATGCTAATGCTGCGGGTGCGGGCGTAACTGCGCGCTGACCTTTGACTACAGGCGCAAAGAGTTCGCGAATCAAGGCGAGCTTGGGCTGTACCGCGTTGTTGTTGGCGTCCAGTTGCAAGGCTTTGGCATAGGCTTGACTGGCCAGCTTGGCATACACATCCCCCAAGTTCTCATGGGCTGTTGTATAGCTCGGATTGGTACGAATCGCCATTTCGAGCGCTGTACGGGCTTTGTCCAGCTGGTTTTGACCAGCGTACAGCACGGCCAAATTGTTGTACGGCTCAGGTAACTCCGGGTAGTCTTCTGTCAGCTTGGTGAATGTGGCTATGGCATCAAACGGCTTGCCTGATTCAGACTGGATGACGCCTTTGACAAAGCGCATTTGCGGATCGCGCGGTTTCGCTTGCAGATACTGGTCTGCTTTGACCAGTGCGTCAGGGAATTTGCCTGCGCGCAGCAGTTGATTGACATCGCTGTAATCGTCAGCGAAGGCCGGCATCATGGTGAGTGCAGGCAACAGGGCCGCAGCCAAGGCCAGCAGCCGAAGTGTTTTCGGGAGTGTTGAGCAGGCAAGCTTCATAAATCCTCTAGTCTGTCTGCGCCATAAAGGAACGCGATGAGAACCCCGCAGGTGGGCTATATACTGGCCCGGATTGTAGCTGAGGGTGTTGTTGGCCGTGGTTAGCATTACTTCGCAGTACACCCGTGATTTTTGGGGCGCTGGCCCTGCTGCGTGCAACCCCGCGAGCGTGGCCCCTTATGCCCTGGTTTTAAACTTTTCCCCATGACTTTGAGAATTTTTAACACGCTAACGCGTGCTGTACAAGACTTTGTGCCGCTTGAACCTGGCCATGTGCGCATGTATGTGTGCGGCATGACAGTTTACGACCTGTGCCACATTGGGCACGCCCGTTCCATGTTGGCCTTTGATGTGGTGCAGCGCTGGCTTAAAACCAGTGGTTTGCGCGTGACTTATGTGCGCAACGTGACCGATATTGAAGACAAGATCATCAAACGTGCAATAGAGAACGGTGAAACCATTCGTGCCCTGACCGACCGCATGATTGACGCACTGCACGAAGATGCTGATGCTTTGGGCATTGAGCGCCCTACCTATGAACCTCGCGCAACGGACTATGTTCCGCAAATGCTGAGTTTGATTGAAATCTTGGAGCGCAAAGGTCTTGCCTACCGTGCCAGCGATGGTGATGTGAATTTGTCCGCGCGCAAGTTTCCTGGCTACGGTAAGTTATCAGGCAAACCGTTGGACGAGTTGCGGGCGGGCGAGCGTGTCGCAGTGCAAAGCGGCAAGCTCGATCCTCTGGACTCCGTGCTTTGGAAGCGCGCCAAAGAGAGCGAACCCGACGGTGCCAAGTGGGATGGCCCCTATGGTGTAGGCCGCCCGGGATGGCATATTGAATGCTCGGCCATGGGGTGTGCGCTGTTAGGTGAGAGTTTTGATATCCATGGTGGCGGCGCTGATTTACAGTTTCCGCACCACGAAAATGAGATTGCCCAAAGTGAAGGTGCTTTCGGGAAGCCTTTGGCCAGCGTGTGGATGCACAACGGCTTTGTGAATGTGGACAACGAAAAAATGTCCAAAAGCCTGGGTAACTTTTTTACCATCCGCGAGGTGCTGGCGCAATTTGACGCGGAAACGGTGCGTTTTTTTGTGGTGCGCACCCATTACCGCAGCCCATTGAACTACAGCGATGTGCATTTAACCGATGCCCGCAACGCACTTAAACGCCTTTATACGACGCTGGATTTGGTAGCACCATCCGCCGTCACCATTGATTGGAGTAATCCTTTTGCGGCCCGCTTCAAAGCCGCGATGAATGAAGATTTTGGGACGCCTGAAGCAGTGGCTGTGTTGTTTGAGCTGGCTGCCGAGGTCAATCGCAGCCGCTCATCGGCACTTTCGGGTCTTCTTCGGGCTCTGGCGGGCTGTCTGGGTTTGCTGCAAGGCTTGCCCCAGGTTTTCTTGCAAGCGGGTGCAGTCATGGACGATGCGGCGATCCAAACCAAAATTACCCAACGTGCCGACGCCAAACAAGCCAAGAATTTTGCTTTGGCCGATCAAATTCGCCAAGAGCTCACAAGCCTTGGCATTGTGCTGAAAGATGGGCCCAGCGGCACCACTTGGGAGACTTTGCAATGAATGCTTTAAGCCCGATTTCAAGTTGGCCACAGATATTCCGACAGACGAGGGTGCTTCATGCCGCTCGCTAAAAGATTGCCTAAAACAGCGGTCACGGCCCTAGCCTCCGAAGCGATAGCCCCGATTGATACCGCTGTTGTTGCCTTGTCCAGCCCTGCTAAAACCACCGGTGTGAAACCGCTTTATTGGGATGCTGCCTGCAAGCACCTGACCAAAAAAGACCGGGTGATGAAGCGCCTGATCCCTCAATTTGGCGATGCCAGCCTCCAGTCGCGCGGGGATGCTTTCAGTACCTTGGCGCGCAGCATCGTAGGTCAGCAAATCTCAGTGAAAGCGGCCCAGACTGTGTGGGATCGCTTTGCACTGTTGCCTGCTGCAATGGCGCCTGACCACGTGTTGAAGCTCAAAGTGGACGATATGCGTGCTGCGGGCCTGTCCGCGCGCAAGGTTGAATATTTGGTTGATTTGGCGCTGCACTTTGATTCAGGCGCTGTCCATGTCAAAAGTTGGGATGCGATGGATGACGAAGCCATCATTACCGAACTGGTCGCCATCCGCGGTATTGGTCGATGGACGGCTGAGATGTTTTTGATTTTCTATCTGATGCGCCCGGACGTTCTGCCCTTGGATGATGTTGGCCTTATCAATGGCATCAGCAAGAGCTATTTTTCGGGTGAAGCGGTTAGCCGCAGCGATGCGCGTGAGGTCGCCAGTGCCTGGGCACCTTACCGAAGTGTCGCGACTTGGTATATTTGGCGCTCGCTTGACCCTTTGCCGGTCGCGTATTGAGCAGACCTGCACTGTGTATTGGATGAGCAGGCAACTTTCAGCATTCCTTTAGGAGTCCACTTTGGCCAAAAAAACATTTCTTGACTTTGAGCAGCCCGTAGCTGAACTGGAAAGCAAGATCGAAGAATTGCGCTATGTGCAAACGGAGTCCGCTGTCGACATTTCTGAAGAAATCGACCAACTCAGCAAAAAAAGTCAGCAGCTCACCAAAGACATCTACAGCGATTTGACGCCCTGGCAAATCACCAAAATCGCCCGCCATCCCGAACGTCCTTACACGCTGGACTACCTCAGTGAAATCTTCACTGATTTTGTGGAGTTACATGGCGACCGCCATTTCTCTGATGATCTGAGCATCGTTGGTGGTTTGGCCCGTTTCAACGGTACACCCTGCATGGTGTTAGGTCACCAAAAAGGTCGCGATACCAAAGAGCGTGGTCTGCGCAATTTCGGCATGACCAAGCCTGAGGGCTACCGCAAAGCCTTGCGTTTGATGAAAACCGCTGAGAAGTTTGGTTTGCCCGTGTTTACCTTTGTGGACACGCCTGGCGCCTACCCTGGCATCGATGCCGAAGAGCGTTGCCAGTCCGAAGCTATTGGACGTAATATTTTTGAGATGGCGCAGCTCGAAGTGCCGATCATCACCACGATCATTGGTGAGGGGGGCTCAGGCGGCGCGCTGGCTATTTCGGTGGGCGATCAGGTGGTGATGTTGCAATACGCCATTTACTCTGTCATCAGCCCTGAAGGTTGTGCCTCCATTCTTTGGAAAACTTCGGACAAAGCCAAAGAGGCGGCCGATGCTCTTGGCATCACTTCGCACCGTCTGAAAGCACTGGGTTTGATCGATAAGATTGTGAATGAACCCGTTGGTGGTGCCCACCGTGACCATAAGCAAATGGCTGCTTTTCTGAAACGTGCGCTGACCGACGCTTACCGGCAAGTCAGCGATCTCGACGTGGCGGATCTGCTTGACCGCCGCTATGAACGTCTGCAAAGTTATGGCCGCTGGACGGACACCAAAGCCGATGCCAAAGGTGAGCGCAGACGCTCTTAACCCTTGCCAGCTTGGCTGCGATGCACTGGTCGCACGGCTGAAAGCGCTGGGCGTTGATCGTTTAGGCATTGCTTACAGTGGCGGTGCTGATTCCACCGCCTTGTTGTTGGCCGCAGTACAAAGCTGGCCCGGGCACGTGACGGCCCTTCACGTCAACCATGGCATGCAGGTCGCAGCGGTTGAGTTTGAGCACCACTGCCAAACCTTTTGCGCTGAACGCAGCATTTCCCTGCGGGTGGCAAACTTGCAAGTTCAGCCCGCCTTGGGCGAAAGCCCCGAAGATGCTGCCCGCAAGGCCAGATATGTTGCTCTGCAAGCTCTGTGCGCTAAAGATGCTATCAAAAACGTAGCATTGGCTCACCATGCGGATGACCAAGCTGAAACCTTGCTGCTGGCCTTAAGCCGAGGTGCAGGCTTGCCTGGACTGGCCGCCATGGCTGCTCAGTTTGAGCGAGGGGGCGTTGTCTTTCATCGCCCTGTTTTGACACAAAACAGTACAGCGTTGCGTGACTGGTTGGTGCAAATGCGCATCCCGTTTGTGACTGATCCGAGCAATGCCAACGAGGCTCTGACGCGCAACAAAATTCGCCACCAACTGCTGCCCACGCTAGAACGCGCTTTTCCCGCCTTTCGTCAGACCTTGGCTCGCAGCGCTCGCCATGCCGCGCAAGCACAAGTTCTGTTGGTGCAACTGGCGCAAGAGGATGCCTTGCTGAGTGGCTTGCCACCACGCCTGAAGGCGTTGCAAGCGCTTCGCCCTGAGCGCCAGGCCAACCTGTTGCGCTATTGGCTACAGCATGACCACCACTGTGCCCCCAGCGCTGCACAATTGAGCGAGTTGCTCAAGCAAATCGCGGCCTGTACGACGCGAGGTCACCGCATTCACCTCAAAGTTGCCAGCGGTGCTGTGCAACGTGTCGGCTTGGCTTTGCAGTACAGCACACAAACCCCGCCGGTATAATTTAGCGGCCCTAACTTCAGGGTGATGGGTCAAGTGCCCCTAATTTTTCAAAAGCTTTTCAATGGCATTGATTGTTCACAAATACGGCGGCACGTCGATGGGCTCTACTGAGCGCATCCGCAATGTCGCCAAACGTGTCGCCAAATGGGCGCGGGCAGGCCACCAAATGGTGGTCGTGCCCAGCGCCATGAGCGGCGAAACCAACCGGCTTTTGGCTCTGGCCAAAGAACTGGCTCCCGCCAAGCCTACTGACGCCTACAGCCGAGAGCTGGATGCTCTGGCCGCCACTGGCGAGCAGGTTTCCGTGGGGCTGCTGGCGATTGCTTTGCAGGCTGAAGGCGTTGAGTCTGTCAGCTACGCAGGGTGGCAGGTCCCCATTAAAACCAACAGTGCGTACACCAAGGCCCGTATCGAGTCGATCGATGACACCCGCATTCGGGCTGATCTGGAGTTAGGCAAGGTTGTTATCGTCACTGGTTTTCAAGGTGTTGACGAAGACGACAACATCACAACACTGGGTCGAGGTGGCAGCGATACCTCGGCTGTGGCCGTGGCTGCAGCCCTCAAAGCCAGCGAATGCCTCATCTTCACCGATGTCGACGGTGTCTACACCACCGACCCCCGTGTGGTACCAGACGCACGCCGCCTGCAAACAGTGAGCTTTGAAGAGATGCTGGAGATGGCCTCCATGGGCTCTAAAGTCTTGCAAATTCGCTCTGTTGAATTTGCCGGGAAATACAAAGTGCCTCTGCGTGTGCTGTCCAGCTTCACGCCCTGGGACATAGACATCCACGAAGAAGCCCAATCGGGCACCCTGATTACTTTTGAGGAAGACGAACAAATGGAACAAGCCATTGTGTCCGGCATCGCGTTCAATCGCGACGAAGCCAAAATTTCTGTGTTGGGCGTACCTGATACCCCCGGTGTCGCGTACAAAATTTTGGGTACGGTTGCTGATGCGAACATTGAAGTCGACATCATTATCCAAAACTTGAGCAAAGACGGTAAAACGGACTTCAGCTTTACCGTTCACCGCAACGATTACGCTAAAACGGTGGAGTTGCTTAAAACCAAGGTGCTGCCTGCGCTTGGTGCGGCGGAAGTGGTGGGCGATACCAAGATTTGCAAAATCAGCATAGTTGGTATCGGTATGCGCAGCCATGTGGGCGTAGCCAGCAAGATGTTCCGTTGCCTGAGCGAAGAGAACATCAACATCCAGATGATCTCCACAAGCGAGATCAAAACCTCGGTTGTGATTGACGAAAAATACATGGAATTGGCGGTGCGCGCACTGCATAAGGTTTTTGAGCTGGAAACTGCTCCAGTCTGAGCTATAATTCGATTTGTCGGGGCGTAGCGCAGCCTGGTAGCGCATCTGGTTTGGGACCAGAGGGTCGAAGGTTCGAATCCTTTCGCCCCGACCATCAATTTAAGCAAAAAGCCCTCACAGGGCCTTTTTTGTTTCTCACCTTGAGATCCATGCCCGTAGCTCAGTCGGATAGAGCAACAGCCTTCTAAGGACTTGCTTGCGTTTTTGCATGTTCTTGAATTTGAAAGTTTAATCATGTAAATCAACAACTTACGTTGATATGGATGCTCAAATTTTCCCAAAAATCCCCCTAATTTTGCAATTTTTAGTGAGAAATCTGAGAGAAAAACCATCGCATCCGGCGTTGTATTCTCACCGACTCCACATGGTAAAATTCGAAGCAATCGGCCCGTCGTTCAACGGATAGGACCTCGCTCTTCTAAAGCGATCATGGGGGTTCGATTCCCTCCGGGCCGACCAGTAATAACAATAGGCCGCGCATGACCAAGGAAGAGACGCTCGCTGATCTCCGGAAGACTTTCGGA
>JANXSZ010000020.1 GCA_025356445.1 Betaproteobacteria bacterium
CTAAGGGCGGCAAGCTCTTCCCTTCTGGCCCCCGTAAGTAGTAGTCCTTGCAGATAAGCACTGATAGTAGGATTCCCTAGATTTCTTACAGAATGAAACCATGGCGCGAGTTGCTCACGTTGAAGGCAGTCACTCTTCGTAGTAGGTTTGGGTAAATGCTCACGAAGGCGCTTGTTCGTAGCTATCTCCGGTGAAGCTAGGTTTGCATACTCATGCTGCTCTTGACACCAAGTGACGAATGCGCGCAACAAGGAAAAAGCAAGCCTCACGCGTGCAGGACGCACCTTGACTTCGTCATCCAGCCACGTTCTTACGACTACGCGATCAAGGGCCGACAAAGAAATTTTCATCAAAGGTGCAAGCGGTCCTGCGACGATCTTTCCGCCCCCCTTTTTTGCTGCTTGTCCGCCAACTTGCGACAGCTGCAAGTGGTCTCGGTAATGGCGATCGGACCACATACTTCTGCGGGCTTCCAGGTACTGTGCCCATGCTTCTGACACGAGCACGTCTCGCCGCTTAGCTTGCACCTGTCGAGCTTCATGCTCCTCCTGGTGCTGCATCTTGATTTCCCGAGGATCACGGCCTTCGTCGATCAGCGTCTTGAGACGCATTGCTTCGGTGCGGGCGCGCCCCAGATCCCAAGCACGGGCATCTCCAATCGTCATCCGCACGGTCTTGCCAAACAGACGGGACTCAAAGATGTAAGACCGGGCATTCCCTGCCGTGATTCGCAGCCCAAACCCTGGAGTCTTTGCATCCCAAAAAATAGACTGCTGCTTCCCTGTTTCACAGGAGAGGCTATCTACGCGCGCAACTGTAAGGTTCTGTTTGTTCATTAATTGACCTGCCCAAAGTTCATGTAGGCTCTGTGTAGGCAAATTCTATCCATTTCGATCCATGTCAATCCATGAACAATCCGAAGTTCTATCATATAACTTATTGTTTTTGTTTAGTTTATATGCCTACATGAATGTCGATCTATGCTAATGGATCAATATATTGTCGGACTCTTAATCCGTAGGTCGACAGTTCGAATCTGTCAGGACCCACCAAAAAAGCCTATACGGCACAAAGCCCGGTAGCTACTCAAAAGGTAGCACCGGGCTTTTTCTTTTGCGGCTTATGAGACGGTTTTATGTGACGTGTCTCATATCCAGTTCTCACTCATGATCCGCCAGCCCGATGCCGATAAGAGACATGCGTCTCCTTGTTCCTGTTGTGCAGGCTGGACGTGAAATAACTTTCATGGCTTGGGGTGCGCGACCCCAAGTCTCTGAAAGTTAGAGCCTATGAACCGGGTCAGTCCTGGGCCAGCAGCATGCGGGCGGCCTGGGCAATGCTGGCGGCATCGACACCAAAGAAGGCGCGCAATGCGGCACGCGTGTCGCTGCGGCCAAAACCGTCGGTGCCCAGGGTGAGGTATTCGCGCCCGTCCGGCACAAAGGCACGCACGCTGTCGGGCACAGCACGCACATAGTCGGTGGCGGCAACGATGGGTCCACGGCTTTCGCGCAGCATGCGGGCAATGAATGGCACCGATGCGCTTCTTTTGCCCTCTGGCGTGCGCTGGGTGCTGGCCTGCCCTTCGCGTGCGAGTTCGCTCCAGCTGGTCACGCTGAACACCGTCGCCGATATGCCTTGCAAGGCCAGCGCCTGCGCCGCCTTGATGACTTCCAGCAGAATCGCACCAGACCCGAGCAAGGTCACTTCTTTGGGTATTTCACCGCTACCGCCCTCATTTTGTCTGCCTGAGTAGCTATTGAACTTATAGCAACCGCGAATCACGTTGGGCGCAGCGTCGGCGGGCAGGCTGGGCTGGGCATAGTTCTCGTTCATCATGGTGATGTAGTAGAAAACGTCCTGCTGCTCGACCAGCATCTCGCGCATGCCCTGGTCGATGATGACGGCCAGCTCACCGGCAAAGGCCGGGTCATAGGCCTTGCAGTTGGGAATGGTGGCAGCCACCAGGTGGCTGGTGCCGTCCTGGTGCTGCAAGCCTTCGCCGCCCAGCGTTGTGCGGCCGGAGGTGGCGCCGAGCAAGAATCCGCGTGCCCGCTGATCGGCCGCTGCCCAGATCTGGTCGCCCACGCGCTGAAAGCCAAACATGGAGTAGTAAATATAGAAGGGCAGCATGGCCAGGCCATGCACGCTGTAGCTGGTGCTTGCAGCGGTCCAGCTGGCCAGGGCACCGGCTTCGGAGATGCCCTCTTCGAGGATCTGGCCGTCCATGGCTTCGCGGTAGCTCAGCACCGAGCCGATATCTTCGGGGGCGTAGCGCTGGCCAACGCTGGAGTAGATGCCGACCTGCTTGAACAGGTTGGCCATGCCGAAGGTGCGCGCCTCATCCGCCACGATGGGGACCACACGTGGGCCCAGGGTCTTGTCCTTGAGCAGGTTGCCCAGCATGCGCACAAAGGCCATGGTGGTGCTCATCTCCTTGCCATCGGCCTGGAGGGCGAACTGGGCGTAGCTTGCCATCTCGGGTACAGCAACCGGCGCGCACACGGTATAGCGCTTGGGCAGGTAACCGCCCAGCTTCTGGCGTTGCGCGTGCAGGTACTGCATCTCGGCACTGTCTGCGGGCGGCTGGTAAAAGCTCAGGGAGGTGACCTGCTCGTCCGTCAGCGGCAGCTGGAAGCGGTTGCGGAAGGCGATCAGGTCGGTTTCGTCAAACTTCTTCTGGCTGTGCGTGGTCATCTTGCCTTGGCCCGCGCTGCCCATGCCGTAGCCCTTCTTGGTGTGCGCCAGGATCACCGTGGGCTGGCTCTGGTGCTGCGCGGCGGCGGCATAGGCGGCGTAGATCTTCACCATGTCGTGGCCACCGCGCTTGAGGCGGTCGATCTGCTCATCCGTCATGCCCTGGGCGAGCGCGGCCAGCGCTTCGTTCTGACCGAAGAAGGAGTCGCGGTTGTAGCGCCCGTCCTTGGCGGCAAAGGTCTGCATCTGGCCGTCCACGGTATTGGAAAAGGCCTTGGCCAGTGCACCGCCCACGTCGCGGGCAAACAGTCCGTCCCAGTCGCTGCCCCACACCAGTTTGATGACGTTCCACCCGGCGCCGGTAAACAGCTGCTCCAGCTCGTCGATGATGCGGCCGTTGCCACGCACCGGGCCGTCCAGGCGCTGCAGGTTGCAGTTGACCACCCACACCAGATTGTCCAGCTTTTCGCGCGCGGCCAGGGTGAGCGCGCTCATGCTTTCGGGCTCGTCCATCTCGCCGTCGCCAAACACGCCCCATACTTTTCTGTTCGAACAATCGAGCAGCTGGCGGTGCGTGAGGTAACGCATGAAGCGCGCGTGGTAGATCGAGCTGATCGGGCCAATGCCCATGGAGCCGGTGGGGAACTGCCAGAAGTCCGGCATCAGGTACGGGTGCGGGTAGCTGCACAGGCCGCGCGCGCCAGCGCCGGTGGTTGCCGCCGGGGCGGTCAACTCCTGGCGGTAGTGCTTCAGGTCTTCTTCGTCCAGGCGCCCCTCCAGATAAGCCCGTGCGTACACGCCCGGTGAGCTGTGCGGCTGGAAGAACACCAGATCGCCCAGGTTCTGGCGGCCCGGCTCTTCGCTACGGGCATAGAAGAAATGGTTGTAACCGGTCTCGAACAAGTCGGCGGCACTGGCGTAGCTGGCAATGTGGCCGCCCAGCTCACCATAGGCCTGGTTAGCCCGTACCACCATCGCCAGCGCATTCCAGCGGATGATCGAGGCCAGGCGCTCTTCCATGGCCAGGTCACCAGGAAACACCGGCTGCTGATCGACGGCAATGGTGTTCACATAAGGCGTGCCACGCACGGACTGCCAGCCAATCTTCGGGTCGCGCCCCATGGTGTCAAGCATGTCCAGAATCTGCCGCGTGCGCACGGGGCCGGAGGCCTGCAGCACGGACTGGAGTGCGTCACGCCACTCAGTGCTTTCCTGGGGGTCAGAGTCAATGAACTCCATAAAGGGAGGAAGTGTGGGTGGCGGATGCATGTCGGGTCTCCTGATATCGGTGGCGAATAGTGATCCAACTTTAGAATAAAGATGGTGAAATTTTCAACTTATATCGCTGCATTTCTTTTTTAAATCGGCATACTATGCTGCTAGATAAACAATTTAAAGCACAATGCCAATTGACAATGTCGATCTGAAGATACTCAAGGAGTTGCAGGCGGATGCCAGCTTGTCCAACGTGGAACTGGCGCGGCGCGTCCACCTCTCACCATCGCCCTGCCTGGCGCGCGTACGCGCGCTGGAAGAACACGGCTTGATCCGGCAGTACGTGGCCTTGCTGGATGCGCAGCAACTGGGCCTGCACCTGAATGTGTTCATCTCCATCAGCCTCAAACAGCAAAACCAAAAGGCACTACAAGCCTTTGAGGAGCGTATCTGTGTGCGCGACGAAGTCATGGAGTGCTACCTGATGACCGGGGACGCGGACTACCTGTTGCGCGTCGCCATCGCCGACATGCCGTCGCTGGAGCGCTTCATCCTGGAGCAGTTGGCGCCTATCGCGCAGGTCGAAAAAATCCGCTCCAGCTTCGCGCTCAAGCAGGTGCGTTACAAGACGGCGCTGCCTTTATCTAACTGTTGATGCCAGAAGCGCGCGCGATCTGCCTCAGGTTCACATAGTCAACGCCATTGAATCGGTGAACATGAGTTCATCGGTTGTTCATCACCAAGCAAAGGCACCACGGGCCTCGAGACACCATCTCCCACCGTGTAACGTAACAGTGCTCCAATGGCTGCATCAAATCACTCAAATTCCATGGTCAAACAATCGGCGAAAAAATTTGTGCAACGTCTTGGGCCTGGTCTCATCACCGGGGCGGCAGACGATGACCCAAGCGGTATCGCTACCTACTCACAAGCGGGGTCGCAATTCAGATTTGGGCTGGTATGGACGTTATTGATCACCACACCGCTGATGATCGGCATTCAAATGCTGTCGGCGCGCATTGGTTGGGTGACGGGCGAAGGACTGGCGGCCAATATCAACAAACTGTTCCCCCGCTGGTTTACCCAAACGCTGGTGGGTTTGCTGGTGGTCGCAAATACCATCAACATCGCAGCAGATGTGGGTGCCATGGGTGAGGCTGTGCGGCTGCTGATCGGTGGCCCACAAGCGTTATATGCCGTTGGATTCGGCGTGTTGTGCATCGGCACACAGGTTTTCTTTTCCTACGAAAACTCTGTGCGCCTTCTTAAATGGCTCACCTTGGCGTTGTTTGCTTATGTGGCCGTTATTTTGACGGTTTCTGTACCTTGGCGACAGGCCATTTCTGAATCGCTGCACCCTTGGTCATTCTTCCCAAAAGATGTTTCACTCAAAGACTACGCGGCCATGGTGGTAGCCGTGCTGGGCACAACCATCAGTCCCTATTTGTTTTTCTGGCAAGCCTCACAAGAAGTGGAAGACAGTATCCGCAGGCCCCAGGAACAAGCGCTGCGACTGCACCCCGCTTACGTTACAGAACATTTGTCACGTATCAAACAAGATACGTTTGTGGGTATGACATTTTCAAATGTGATTGCCCTTTGTATTGTCATCGCCACGGCAGTGACATTGAATCAACAGGGCATCACCAACATTCAGACCTCAGCCCAGGCTGCAGAAGCGCTTAGACCCGTCGCAGGTGAATTTGCTTTTGCAATTTTTGCACTGGGCATCATTGGCACGGGCCTGCTTGCCGTCCCCGTCCTGGCGGGATCGGCTGCGTATGCGGTGAGTGAGCTTTATGGTTGGAAAGCAGGGCTTTCACGCGGTTTTAGAGAAGCAAAAGGCTTTTACCTCATCATCATCGCGGCCACAGGCATGGGTACTTTGATGGGTTATTTTGAGGTAAATCCCATCAAGGCACTGGTGTGGAGCGCTATTGTCAATGGTGTGATTTCCGTACCCATCATGGCGGCATTGATGTGGATCGGCCAGTCTGAGAAATTGATGGGTGAGCACACCATCAGCCGACGCCACCGCTTTTTCGGCTGGGCGGCCACGGTGGTGATGACTTTTGCGGTAGTGGTTATGGTGGTAACCAGTTTTTAATTAAATCGAGATAGCGTCAAAGCATAAAAAAAGCACAGAAGAAAAATCTTCTGTGCTTTTTCAATATCCATCGGCTCACACGGCCAGGCAACCTAGGTCACACCGCCGTGCAAATGGTGATTCTTACCGCATCGGCTTGGCTGTACGGCGCTTGGCAGCGTCACGGGGCACGAACACTTTAGGGCCGGTACCACCTGGCGCTGGACGCGCTGGCGCACCAAAGCTGGGACGACGTGGTGCGTCACCACGTGGGGCAAACGATTCACCGCGAGGAGCAAAGGCCTCGCCGCGCGGCACAAACGCGTCGCCACGGTCACCATTGCCACCGAAGCGGCCTTCTGAACGGTTGTCAGAGCGACCTTCCGAATGACCACCGAAGCCGCCACCGTTGTGGTTGTTGCCACCAAAGCCGCCATGTCCGCCGCCGAAGCCACGACCTTCTGACGCACCGCGAGCTGGGCCACCGAACTTACGCTCACGCGAAGGCTGCTCGCGACCACCACCACCGTAGCCACCGGTGCGCGGACGTGAATCAGGCTGGCGCTGCTGAGGCTCCAGACCAGGAATCGTCTCGGACTTGATAGGCTGACGGGTATAGGCTTCGATGTCAAAAATCTTGCGGCGATCACGGAATTCTGCAAAAGTGATAGCAAGACCATCACGCCCAGCACGCCCAGTACGGCCAATACGGTGGGTGTAGTCTTCAGCTTTCATCGGCAAGCCAAAGTTGAACACGTGGGTCACAGTAGGCACGTCAATGCCGCGAGCGGCCACGTCGGTTGCCACCAAAATCTGGACTTGACCTTGGCGCAACGCCATCAGGCGGCGATTGCGCAGACCTTGACTCAGCGCACCGTGCAGGGCAACGGCGCTGAAGCCTTCTTGCTGCAAGTCATTGGCCAAACCGTCGCACTCGATTTGGGTGCTGGCAAACACAATGGCTTGGTTGATGGTGGTGTCGCGCAACCAGTGGTCGAGCAACTTGCGCTTGTGGTGCGCATTGTCTGCCCAAAACAGCACTTGCTTGATGTTGCTGTGCTTTTCTTGCGGGCTGTCGATTTGCAAACGCTCTGGCTGACGCATCACGCGAGCGGCCAGTTGCTGAATGCGTGGCGCGAAGGTGGCGCTGAACATCATGGTTTGCTGACGCTCGATGGTCAACTGGTTGATTTCAGCCAGATCGTCCGAGAAACCCAGATCCAACATGCGGTCGGCTTCGTCAACCACCAAGAATTTCACTTGATCGAGCTTGAGCTGCTGTGAGCGCTGCAGATCAAGCAAGCGGCCAGGGGTAGCAACCACGAGGTCAGCATTTTGCAGCTTGGCAATTTGCAACTGGTAAGGCATACCGCCCACCACGTTGGCAATGCGCAAGCCACGGCAATGGCGAACCAAGTCAATCGCGTCGTTGGCAACTTGCTGAGCCAGTTCACGGGTTGGGCAAACGATCAAAGCGCCAGGGGTGGCTGCTTTGAAGTTGCGTGTGCTGGTCGGGTCTTTGCGCTTGGGGCGCTTTGGAGGCGCTTCACCTTTAGCCGCAGCATCAGCCACCAAACGATCCCATTCAGCACGGGTTTCAGCTTCAGCATCAGCTTGTTGCTTGAGCAAGGTATGCAACACAGGCAGCAAGAAGGCGGCGGTTTTGCCGCTGCCAGTCTGGCTAGAGACCATCAGGTCGATAAAGCGCTTGGCTTCACCGTTCACACCTTCGCCGGGCAACGCCTTGGGGATGGTGGCCAACTGCACGCTGGTGGGCTGGGTGAAACCCAACTCAGCAATAGCAGCCAACAGTTCAGGCGCCAAGCCCAGCAACTCAAAACCATTAGGCTCAGCAGGTGCGGCTACAGCGTTGTCAGCTTGGGCCATTTCAGCATCAGCAGGTGCCGAAGCCAGATTATCTTGATTGGAAAAATCGGAGGAGTTGTTGTCAGATACGGTATCAGCAACAAAATTTTCAGGCGTAAAGTCGCCCGATACGTCAAAAGCGTTGGTCATAAAACTCTCACACGCAGGTGCCGCACTTAGCGTGCAACAGCCTTCGTCAATGGTTAATAAGACATCAACCATCAAACGAAGCTCGGCGTTGGAGGTGAAGTCCTAGGACAACAGCACTGACAGCAGAGTGGCTCTTAATAATGAGCCAGGAGTGTGAAGGGAGATGCACATGTGCAATGCGTTGTGCAGTGCAGCCTTCGATTATGGCATGGATTCGGGTTTTTACCTAATTGCTTTGTTTGACTTGGGCCAAAGCCTCTGAATCATGACAAA
The DNA here is from genome assembly GCA_025356445.1 of Betaproteobacteria bacterium. Taxonomy (GTDB): domain Bacteria; phylum Pseudomonadota; class Gammaproteobacteria; order Burkholderiales; family Burkholderiaceae_C; genus Defluviibacillus. The sequence goes on from JANXSZ010000020.1 coordinate 8,288, forward strand.
ACAACACCGGTTACACCATCTTCAAAAAGTGTGCACGGTAGTACTCCAGCTCAGCAATCGACTCATACACATCAGCCAGTGCCGTGTGCTTTTGCGCCTTTTTAAAACCGCTGTACACCTCGGGCCGCCAGCGTTTGGCCAACTCTTTGAGGGTGCTGACATCAATGTTGCGGTAGTGGAAAAATGCATCCAGCTTAGGCATGTAACGCACCAAAAAACGCCGGTCTTGGCTGATGGTATTGCCACACAGCGGGGATTTCCCCTTAGGCAGGTACTTTGCAAGGAAAGCCAAAATTTGAGCCTCAGCCTCAGCCTCAGAAATTGTGGACACTTTGACCTTGTCGATCAAGCCACTGCGACCATGGGTCCCCCTATTCCAGGCATCCATTTTGCCCAGCACCTCATCACTTTGATGGATCGCCAGCACAGGGCCTTCAATGCGTACATCGAGGTTGGCACTGGTGACGATGACAGCGATTTCAATCAAGCGATCGGTATCAGGCTCTAGGCCGGTCATTTCGCAGTCAATCCAAACCAAGTTGTTGTCTGATTTAGCCAATACAGGCTGTGAAAGGGCGGAAGCGGGGCTTGTTATCTCGGTCATAGCCGCCATTTTCACAGATGCGACGCCCTTCACCTAAACTCCACTTCCTATGACCGAGCCTTTCCCCCCTTCTCTCTTACTGACCCTGTGTTTTGCGGTGGCCCTTGTGTTGGGGCTGGGCCTGCAATTTTGGCTGGCCACACGGCAAATTCGCCATGTCGCGCAACACAGGGGGTCGGTGCCCTCCATATTCGCAAGCACAATCAGTCTCACGGCCCACCAAAAGGCGGCTGACTACACCATCGCAAAAGGTCGCTTAGGCCTGTTGGAGTTGGCCTTGGGAGCAGCCGTGCTGCTGGGGTGGACACTGCTGGGCGGGCTACACGCACTTAACCAAGCTGTATTGGCTTGGCAAGCACCCGGCTTGCTGGCGCAGTTGAGCCTGCTGCTGGGTTTTATCGCGTTAGGCACCGTCATCGACTTGCCCCTCACGCTGTACCAAACCTTTGTGCTGGAAGAGCGTTTTGGCTTTAACAAAACCACCTTCAAACTGTGGCTGCTGGACGGTATCAAATCAGCTGTCGTAGGCGCCCTGGTTGGACTGCCGATTGCAGCGCTGATCCTCTGGGTGATGGGGGCCACTGGCCCGCTATGGTGGTTCTGGGCTTGGGCGGTCTGGATGGGTTTTAACCTGCTTCTGCTGATGGTCTACCCCAGCTTCATCGCCCCATTATTCAACAAATTCCAACCGCTTGAAGATGAAACACTGAAGGCCCGCGTGACCGCCTTGATGCAGCGCTGCGGCTTCTCCGCCAAGGGCTTGTTCGTCATGGATGGCAGCAAGCGCAGCGCCCATGCGAATGCCTACTTCACTGGCTTCGGTGCTGCCAAGCGCGTGGTGTTTTACGACACCCTGCTGGCCAAGCTTTCACCCGATGAAGTGGATGCGGTGCTCGCCCATGAACTGGGGCACTTCAAGCACAAACACATCATCCAGCGCATCGTGATGATGTTCGCCATCAGTTTGCTAGGTTTTGCTTTGCTGGGTTATCTGTCCGACCAAACCTGGTTTTTCACAGGTCTGGGCGTGCAGCCGAACATGGCAGGTGGCAACGATGCGCTTGCGTTGATTTTATTTATGCTGGCAGTGCCGGTGTTCAGCTTCTTTCTCTCGCCGCTGTCAGCCCAGCTGTCCCGCAAACACGAATTTCAAGCCGATGCGTACGCTGTGGCCCAGACCAGCGGTGAGCACTTGGCAGCAGCCTTGCTCAAGCTCTATGAAGACAACGCATCTACGCTCACACCTGACCCTTTGTTTGTGAAGTTTTACTACTCACATCCCCCGGCCACGGAGCGCCTGCCCCGCATGACCGCCACAACCCCTGCCGGAACCACACCATGACCGCCAACGCATTGAAAAAAATCGACTGGACACAACACCCCCCCCGCAAAGCGATGGGGGCCGCTGCAGTAGTCAGCGCCTTGGCCAAACTGGAGGGCTGGCAACTGACCGGCGACGGTGCCCATATAGCCATCGAAAAAACCTACCACTTTGCAAACTATTACGAAACCATTTCCTTCGTCAACGCGTTGGCCTTTATGGTGAATGCACAAGACCATCATCCCGATTTATCCGTCCATTACAACCGCTGCGTGGTGCGCTTTAACACCCACGACGTAGGCGGCCTGTCTGTCACCGACTTTGACTGCGCGGCCAAAGCCGACGCTCTGCTCACATGAACATCGCCCCCATGACTGTCCGCGCATGAGCGCTGTCAAATCAAATATCACGGAGCGACGTGGTGGCTTGGTCGTCGCGGCCCACGGACGGCATTGCTTGGTGGAAACAGACACCGGTGAGCGACTGATTTGTCACCCACGCGGCAAGAAAAGCATTGCCGTAGTGGGCGACAGGGTACAGTGGCAACCCCCTCCCCCTGGCCAAGGTGATGAAGGTATTTTGGAAAAAGTGGACACCCGCCGCAACTTGTTTTATCGACAGGACGAACTGCGGACAAAATCATTCGCGGCCAACCTGGACCGTGTGCTGATTTTGGTAGCCGCTGACCCTGAGTTCTCTGAAAGCCAACTCAGCCGTGCGCTGATCGCAGCTGAAGCGGAAGGCATACAACCCTTGATCGTGTTGAACAAGCGCGATTTGCACGAACCCTTCAGACGGGCCTGGGCCAAACTCGCCCCCTACCGGGCCATGGGCTATGAGGTGTTACCGCTGGCGTTGAAAGATACGGATAAAGGGCTGGATACCGCACAAGACGCCGTGCCCAGCAGTATCTTGCTAGATAATTTGCTGGCGCAGCTGAAAGGCCGTGCCACCTTGGTGCTAGGCCCCTCCGGTGCAGGCAAAAGCAGCCTGATTAACCGCCTCATCCCCGGAGCATCTGTGTTAACCGGTGAGGTTTCTCGCGCCCTGAACTCAGGCAAACACACCACGACCAGCACCACGTGGTACTGGCTGGATGCCAGTACCGTGGACAGCCCCCGCAGCGCGTTGATTGACTCCCCAGGATTCCAGGAGTTTGGCTTAAACCATATTGCCCCAATGCAATTGGCAGGCTGTATGCCTGACTTCAAACCGCACGTCGCCGAATGCCGCTTCTACAACTGCACCCACCGCAAGGAACCGGGCTGTGCGGTCATGGCGCAGGTCAAAACAGCAACCAGTGCTGGTTCTATAAGCGAAGCGCGCTATAAAATTTACAGCGAATTATTTGAAGAACTGGGCCAAACGCGCTACTGAGGAAGCACAGAGGGGAACACGGAGCAACGCTAGCCCAGCAACCGCGCCAACGTCAGCAGCGCAAGCAGCACCATCCACAGCACAACAGAACGCCATACCAAGCCCACTACCTGGGCTAAATGGGCGATTTCAGGCTCGCGGCCGGGGGTGGGTTCGCTGTTTTGGCTGCCTTCAGTACCGCCAAACGAGCTGGCCATAAAGCCTTGCGAGTTATTGGGTTTGAACGCTGCGCTCATGGCCTCACCACCTAAGCGCACATTCACAGCACCCGAGGTGGCGGCCAGAATCACGCCATCGTTGTCGTCCGGGAAGCGCTGGGCATAATTACGCCAGTAGTCAATAGCATCCTCAAAACTGCCAACTACCGCAAAGCCAATGGCTGTCGCGCGAGCAGGCAGGTAGTCCAGTGCGTGCCAACTGCGGCGAGCAGCACTCAACAAAGCGGGACTGATAGGGTGCGACAGGCGCTTGCGCTTGTGCGCCCAGTAGCGCTGTACAAACTCACTCAACCGGTAAGCAATGGCACCAGCCGGCCCTAAGCCAATTGCAGACAACACCGAGAAACAGCACAGCACACCAAACACATGGCGATGCGCAGCCAAGACGGAATACTCAATCACATGACGGACGATTTCACTGCGTGGCAAATCGCTGACAGACACCTGCCGCCACTGCGCCAGTAACTCGCGGGCCTTGTCTTCATCGCCGGTGTCCAGCGCGTCACGGATGTCTGTGAAATAGTGGCTGAACTGCCGGAAACCCAGCGTGGCATAGAGTACGCAGGCATTCCAGACAAAAGCCAACACCACGCTGACCTGCCACAAAGCCCAATACACAGCGACACCCAACAGAGTGGGCACCAACACCGCCATCATCCAAGCCAGCCAACCGTGGTGCGGCTTACCTGTGTCAAAACTGCGCTCAACCCAACGAACCCAAGCGCGCATACCGGCGTGAATCCAGTTACCGTGGGCAAGTGGGCGGGCTTGCTCTACCAGCAAGGCGAACAGAATAGCGAAAAAACTCATGCGGTAATGATAGCGGGCTGTGGCTTACAGGACGGGCGTAGATTCAGTTACGCGTAAATCACGCGCTCAGGAAACGGTAAAAGTTACGCAACATGCCAGCGGTGGCACCCCAAATAAACCGTTCTTTGTGCACGCCATCCACTTCGTCAAAGTAAGGCATGGAAAGCCACTCGCGGCGCACGCCATCCCATTCCACGACATGGCGCTGGTGGTGGCTGGGGTTCATCAGGAACTGCAAAGGCACCTCGAATGCATCAGCTACTTCATCCGGATTAGGCTTTAGCTCAAAACCAGGGTCAATCAATGCCACTACCGGGGTGACGATGAAGGCGCTGCCGGTGATGTAAATGGGCAGGCTGCCGATCACCTGAGCAAAGTGAGGGGCCAAGCCCACCTCTTCATGCGCTTCACGCAGGGCTGTGGCCACCGCATCCGCATCACTGTCGTCAGACTTGCCACCAGGAAAAGCCACCTGCCCTGAATGGGTCGACATGTGGGCAGTGCGTTGCGTCAGCAACACCATAGGCTGCTCGCGCATCACAATGGGGATGAGCACTGCAGCCTTGGCGGGTACACGTCGAGAAAAACTCACCTCCTGCACCATCTCAGGCACCCACAGTGGGGGCGCGATGAAGCGTTGACGCAGGGCTTGAGCCGATAACCGCTCTTCGCCAACCGCAGTCAAGTGCGTGTCCACGCCAACCACAGGAACCTCACGGGGATTGAAGTTAGGAAGGGACGATAACGGGGTATGAAGCGGGGTGTGAGGTGGAGCAGTCAAGGTGTATGCCAAAACAAAAAGAGAACAGCATGGCCATGAAAAAAGCCGCACCAGCATGACACCAGGGCGGCTTAGATTCGTGAGACTAACCCATCAGGTCAGCCCAACAAGATCAGGGGCGCATCAAGCAGCAGCAACCACAGCCTTCTTAGGGGCACGAGCAACCAGCTTTTCCTTGATACGTGCCGATTTGCCGCTGCGCTCACGCAGGTAGTACAGCTTGGCGCGGCGAACATCACCACGGCGCTTGACTTCAATGCCAGCGATCAGTGGGCTGTAGGTTTGGAACGTGCGCTCCACGCCTTCGCCGCTGGAAATTTTACGAACGGTGAAACCGCTGTTCAGGCCGCGATTGCGCTTGGCAATCACCACACCTTCGTAAGCCTGGACGCGCTTGCGCGTACCTTCAACCACGTTCACGCTGACGATCACGGTGTCGCCAGGTGCAAACGCGGGGATAGCCTTGCCGGATTTTTCCAGCAGGCGGTTCATTTCTTCCTGTTCCAGGATTTGGATCAAATTCATAAATTACCTTCTAAAGATCATGGTCACGCTACACAAAAGGCTTGAAACCAAACATGAAGTCTGTAGAGTCAAACGGCCTGCCAGAGGATCGAAAAGCTTTCCATTATAGCATTCAGCGCTTCTTGGTCAATCCAGCTTCGTCCACCTTGGTCAAACGGCCTGCGGTGCGGGCTGCTGCCAGCAGATCGGGCCGGTTCTCGGTGGTGATGCGCAAACGCTGATCACGCCGCCAACGCTCAATATCGGCATGGTGGCCTGACATCAGCACATCAGGCACCAGCGCGCCATTCCAGTCCACAGGACGGGTGAAATGCGGGCAATCCAACAAGCCATCCAGAGCAGGATTGAAGCTGTCCAGCTGATGGCTGCCTTCGTCGTTCAGCACGCCGGGTTGCAGGCGAGCCACCGCATCGAGCAGCGCCATCGCGGCGATTTCACCGCCGGAGAGCACAAAATCGCCGATACTGATTTGGGCGGTGACATACGCATCAATGAAACGCTGGTCAATGCCTTCGTAGCGGCCACACACCAGCACCGCACCAGCGCTGACTGACCACTGCTCAACACTGGCGTGATCCAACCGTTTCCCAATCGGGGAAAACAGCACGACAGGCGCATTCCCCCCACCGCTTTCCTCCTGTTCACGATCAGCACGGATGGCGTTCAGGCATTCCGTCAACGGCTCCACCATCATCACCATGCCAGGGCCGCCACCGAACGGGCGGTCATCCACACGGCGGTAATTGCCCACTGCAAAATCCCGTGGATTCCACAAACGCACATCCACCAGTTTGGGCTTGGGCGCACCCGCACGGCCTTTGGGAGAAGGCTCACCGGGCGCCGCCACAAAGGCACGCCGGGTCACACCACTGCCCAAGAAGGCCGTGAACATGTCAGGAAAAAGGGTGATGATGTCAAATCGCATAGGGGTGGCAGAAGTAGAGCAACCTAAATTAAACAACGGCCAGTCGGAGATTAGCCAGAAGTGATACAGGTGCAGAAAAACAAACGGCCCCACAGCACTGCTGAGGGGCCAAAGTCAAAATCAGGGAAAGCCGTTCAGTAATCAGGCTGCCAATCCACCGTGATTTTTTTGGTGGGCAAATCAACACCGTCCACATGGGCAGAGACAAACGGAATCATCCGCTCCAGCACTTTGCCGTCTTCGGTGTAATCCATCACCAGCACCGCTTGCGGGCCGGTAGACAACAGTTCGCGAACTTGGCCCAAAGCCACGCCTTCGCGGTTGATCACATCCAGACCGATCAAATCAACCCAGTAAAACTCGTCTTTTTCAGCAGTAGGAAAGCTGGCACGCGAAACAAAAATCCGCGCCCCCTTTAAAGCCTCTGCTGCATTGCGGTCATCAATGCCTTGCGCATTGGCGACCACGGTATCCGCATGTGTTTTGGCCTCAATCACCTTCATTTGCAGCGTACCGGCAAAGGTTTTCACCCCACGCTCGGTCGGCAACAAAAACCAGCGCTTGGAAGAAAAAAGCGCCTCCGGAGAAGCACTGTGGGGCAGTACTTTGAACCACCCCTTGATGCCCCAAGCGTCAGCAATGCGGCCGACCTCGATGGCATCGGCTGGCAGCTCAGAAACGTCCAGCGCAAGCGCCAAATTAACCGGAGCGCCAGCCATTGCGGACTTTGGCTTAGGCTGCAACAGCAACCACGGCGGCAGTCGCGCCTTGCTTGATCAAGCGCTCAACCGTAGGCGAAGCTTGCGCGCCCACACTGCGCCAGTAGGTCAGGCGGTCTTGTGCGATGCGGATGGATTCTTCGCCGCCCTTGGCGATAGGGTTGTAAAAACCGATGCGCTCAATGAAGCGACCATCGCGGCGGGTGCGCTTGTCAGCAACAACGATATTGAAGAAAGGACGGCCTTTAGAGCCGCCACGTGCGAGACGAATTACAACCATGATTTATCCTGTGGGTGGAGATTAAATTCCCGCAACGTTGAGACACGCGACATAGCCACCCGGCCAGCGACACGCTGCAAAGCCCATGATTCTACCATTCGCAGCATTTTCACCGTTATTTTTCACTTTAAATACCTGCCATGCCCCTCATTCGCCCAAGTCGTGAAACCGACCTACCCGCCATTACCGCAATCTACACCCACCATGTGCTGCACGGTACAGGAACCTTTGAAATTGAGCCACCTACCCTTGTTGACATGACAGCCCGCCGCGCCGACGTGCTTAGCAAGAACCTTCCCTGGCTCGTCGCTGTAGAGGGCGATCAGGTACTTGGCTACGCCTATTGCAACTGGTTCAAACCCCGGCCTGCCTACCGATTCTCCGCCGAAGACTCCATCTACCTCGCACCCGAGGCCCAAGGCTTGGGGCTAGGCCGCACCCTGCTGGCCGAACTGGCGGCACAAGCCGAGCGCGCAGGCGTGCGCAAGCTCATCGCCGTGATTGGCGATTCAGCCAATGCTGGCTCGATAGGTGTTCACCGTGCACTGGGCTTTGCGCCTGTGGGTGTGCTGAAATCCAGCGGCTGGAAGTTCAACCGCTGGCTGGACGTTGTACTGATGGACAAGGCACTGGGGCAAGGAGACAGCAGCGCAGCGGCCTGACCAAGCCAAGGGCGCCACAGAATGAGCGCAAGGCTTCACGCGGCCACCTGATAATCCGCCGCATGAAAAACAAAACCCTTGCCGCTTGGTTGGCGCTGTTCGGTGGCCCGTTGGGCTTGCACCGCTTTTACCTTTACGGTGTGGGCGACACCCTGGCATGGCTACACCCCATTCCCACCGCCTTGGGCCTCTACGGCATCCAAAGGGTGCAGCAAATGGGGCAAGACGACCAGTGGAGCTGGCTGCTGATCCCGCTGCTGGGATTTACCTTCGCCATCACCGCCCTGCATGCCATCGTCTATGGGCTGATGACATCTGAAAAGTGGAATGCGCTGTTCAACCCCAACGCATCGCCCACAGAAGCAGCCGGGCAAACCCACTGGCCCACCATCGGGGCTATTGTGCTGGCCTTGCTTTTGGGCACCACGGTGCTGATGTCCAGCATCGTGTTCAGCTTTCAGCGGTATTTTGAATACCAGATTGAAGAGGCGCGAAAAATCTCGCAATGAGCCATGAGAAGGGGCTCATTGGCCTCGGTACACCGCCATGCCAGGCACCTCCATGTCTGCAACCAGAATGCTGCCACTGGTCGAGTCCGTGCAGTACAGCCTTTTGCACAGGGGCCCCTGCACATCGCCCACGCCAGGCCCGAAGGCCAGATTCGTGATTGAATGGCCGGCCGGTCCGCGCAGCACCTGAACAGGCTCTGCAAAGCGGTTCAAAACCCAGACATAGGCCAGCCCTGGGTTAGCCACCAGCAACTGGCCGGCTTCATCTATCGCCAGGCCATCCGGCCCGCTGGGGCCGTAGGACGTGAAAAACTGCCCGGCCTTGGCCACACTGCCGTCTGCCTGCAACGGCATGCGCCACACGCAGTTGCCCCGGGTGGCCGCAATGAACAGGAATTTCTCATCCGGCGACAGCACAATGCCATTTGGGCTCGGCACATTGTTCAGCAGCAGATCCAGTCGCCCGTCTGTTCCCAGGCGGTAGACACGGCCCGTAGGATCGTGCAGCCCAGTCTGCCCCTGGTCAGTGAAGTACAGATTACCGCGTGCATCGAACGTGAGGTCATTCACGCCCTTGAAGTGCTCGGTATTGCGCCTCGGAAGAAAGGGCCGCACCTGCCCATGGGGTAAGTCCAGCACCACCAAGCCGTTCTTGTAGTCGGTCACCAGCAACTCGGTATCGCTCAGGAACTTCATGCCGTTGGGCTCGCCATCCCACTCTCCGACCAGCGCCCAATCGCCCTTGTGGTCGATGCGAAAGACGCGGCCATACGGGATATCGGTCACATACAGGTTGCCCGCCTTGTCGAACACCGGCCCTTCCAGGAACGAGTCGATACAGCGGCCGCCCTGATTGGCATCGGCCCAGACGGTGCGTTCGTCTTTGCGGCGAAAGCGCTCGGGCAGGGTGGTAAAGACTTCGAGGGTGCGGACGGTGGGTGGGTTGAGATGGAACATGGTGTGCTCATTCTGCCGTCAGGTTCAGCTCACGTGCGATCTCGCCGTACGGCGCTACCTCGCGCGCCATTTGGCGGCCCCTGCCCGCCTGATCCGCAAGCACGCTGTTCGCTACATATAACATAGCTACTCCTGCAAACCCACAGCGCGCTAGACGCCTATTCAACGTCAATTTTCCGACCATACCCACCTCAGTTTCAGTGTGAATCCGCATTTTTGGTATCCCTTTCGCGTCCTTCGCAAAACCTTCGCGTTCGATTCCCGCACCCGTCCCCCCGTTCATTGCTTCTCGAACGCTGTGTTCGCCGCCACCTTGCCCCAGAACGCCGTGCGTTCCGCCAACTGCCGCGCAAACGCCGCCGCATCCCAATAGCCCGGCTCAGCCCCGATTCCCTCAGAATAAGCCTTCAGGTCCGGTGTAGCCATCGCAGCAGCCACCTCTTTCTGCAAGCGCGCCAGCACCTCGGTCGGCGTGCCCTTGGGTGCCCACAGTCCAGTGAAATTCACCACGCCATAACCCTTGACACCCGCTTCGGCAAACGTGGGCACGTCCGGCAAGGCTGCCAGCCGCTTGTCCCCGCTGACGGCCAGCAGCCGCAGTTTTCCGCCCTTGACCTGCCCCATCACGCCGGGCGTCGAGGCGATCTGGAAATCGATGCTGCCTCCCACCAGCCCAGCGTCGCCTCGCCCTCGCCCTTGTAGGGCACATGCATGAAGTTTGCGCCTGTGGCAATGCCCAGCGCCTCACTGGCGAAGTGCGGCGTGGTGCCCGCACCACCGGTGCCATAGGTCACGCGGTTGGCTTCGGCCTTGGCTGCCGCGACGAGTTCTGCCAGGGTCTTGAACTTGGCATCGCCCTTGACGGCCAGCGCCATCGGCGCGAAGACGAAGGCCGACGCGGGCAACAGGTCCGCCGCCGGGTCAAACGGCAGCTTCTTGAAGATGTGGGGCATCAGCGCATAGGTGGTGTCGTTGGCCAGCAGGGTGTAGCCGTCGGGTGCGGCCTGCGCCACCTGGTTGCTGCCTATCGTGCCCGTGGCCCCGGCCTTGTTCTCGATGAAGAAGCTCTGGCCGGTCTGCTCGGTCAGCTTTTGCGCGATCTTGCGCGTCACCGCGTCCACCGCGCCGCCGGGAGCGTAGGGCACGACGATCTTGACCGGCTTTGAAGGCCAAGGGGCTTGGGCCAGACCCCAGCCAGGTGAAGCAATTGCTACAAAAAGTAGAGCTGCCTGCGCACATCGCACCTGTGCTACAGGGTGATTTAGTTTGAAAAATGGGTTCACAGTGTCTCCGTTCGGTTAGAAAATTTGCGCAATGCCGGGAACGGCCAACGGTCTTAGCGATGCTGGGACGGTGTGGGTGTCTGGCCTACACCGTAGCTATCGGCGTGGCGGGCGCCCCGACTGCGCCGGGCAGGTACCACAGCTCGCCCAGGTGGCTGCCAGGGGAGCGTGTTTCCAGCGGGGTGGGCTCATCGGTGCGGTCTCCAGAGGGTCAGGCGGTCACGATAGCAGGACGGTGTGAGCTTGCAGCACACTTAAGGTGTTCTGTGCAGACGCCACACCCATGTTTACATAAGCGTCGCTGGTGACGCCGCCAATGTGCGGACTGAGCAGGATGTATGGCTCGCCCTGGAAGATGTGTGGGGTGGCGAAGGGCTCAACGGCAAAGCTGTCCAGCCCGGCCATGGCCACCTGGCCGGACTGGACGGCTGCCAGCATGGCAGGCTCGTCAATCAGGTCGCCGCGCGCGGTGTTGACCACCAGCACGCCGCGCTTGCACTGGGCCAGCGTGTCGGCATTGAGCAGCTTGCGGTTCTCGTCGGTCAGCGGGCAGTGCAGCGACACGGCATCGGATTCGCGCCACAGGGTGACCAAGTCCACGGGCTGGATGCAGGGCGGCAGGTTTTTGGCGAAGGGGTCGAAGCCGATCACGCGCATGCCCATGGCATCGCACATTTTTGCGAAGCGCTGGCCAATCGCGCCCAAGCCCACCAGGCCAACGGTGCGCCCGCCCAGTTCCAGGCTTTTGTGCGTGGCCTTGTCCCAGTGGCCGGCGTGCATGCGCTCATTGAGATGCACGACAGACTTGGCACAGGCCAGCAGCAGCAGCAGCGCCAGCGCCTGCTCGGCCACAGCAGCGGCGTTCGCACCCGTGGCGGCGGTGACGGCGATGCCTCGGGCGGCGGCAGCCACCTTGTGGGCCGCGACGGGCAGCAGGGCCTCGATTTTTTCGCGTTCAACCACAACGACGCCATCCGCATCGGCGCAGATGAAGTCCCCTGGGCAAACCGTCACGCCACCGCAGGAAATCGGGTGGCCGATGCGACCGCCGACCTGCTTGGTGAGACCGTTCGGGTTGGTGCCGACCGAGAACATCGGGAAGCCGAGTTCTTCGATCTCCAGGCTGTCGCGCGAGGCGGCGTCCATCACCACACCGGCGAGACCGAGCTTCTTGGCAGCGTTGATCATGATCGCGCCCATCAATGCGCAGGTCTGGTCACCCTTGCCGTCAATCACCAGCACGTCGCCAGGTTTGGCCAGTGACAAAGCGGCGTGGATCATCAGGTTGTCGCCGGGGCGCACTTCGACGGTGAAGGCGGTGCCTGCAAGCATCATGTTCGGGCGCAGGGCACAGATGCGGCCATGCATGGCGCCACGGCGACCGGCAACGTCGGCAAAGATGGCGGGCTGGAACTGGGCTGCCTGTTTGACGATGTCGGCACTGACGCGGGGAAAGTCTTTGATGATGTCGGGGAGGTTCATGGTAGGCTTTCTTTTAGAGTACGGTTGGGGAGTCGGGTGAAGTGGCGTGGTCAGTCGGCTTTGATGCCGGCGTCCCTGATGACCTTGCCCCACTTGGCAAGATCGGATTTCTGGGTGTCGGCGAGTTGCTGCGGGGATCTGCCGACCAGGGTCACGCCCAGCTTGTCGGCCATGGCGACAAGTTCCGGGTCTTTGAGGATGCGCACGATCTCCTGGTTGAGCCGCTGCACCACCGGTTTGGGTGTACCGGCTGGCGCGTAAACGGCCTGCCATTGCTCGACCACAAAATCCTTGTAGCCTGCCTGCGCCATGGTCGGCACCTCGGGCAAGGCCTTCAGGCGTGCAGACGAAGTCACGGCCAAGGCTTTCAGGCGGCCACTCTGGACATGGGGCAAGGCAGCCGCCACGGGTGCAAACATGAAGCTCACGTGTCCTGCCAGCACGTCCTGGATGGCTGGGGTATCGCCCTTGTAGGGCACATGGGTCATCCGGGCACCGGTTTGCAAGCCCAGCAACTCGCCCTGCATCTGCAGGATGGTGCCGTTGCCACCAGAGGCAAAAGACAGGGTTGCAGGCTTGGCTTTGGCCTCGGCAACCAGTTCGGCCGGGCTGTGAAACGGCAACGCAGTCCCGATGACCAGCACATGCGGGATGGTGCCGATCAGCGACACCGGCTCGAAGGCTTTGACCGCGTCATACGGCATCTGCGGAGCCAGGTTGGGCACGATGGCTTGTGGGCCAATCGAGGTACCCAGCAAGGTGTAGCCATCCGGTGCGGCCTTGGCCACAAACGCAGAGCCAATCGTGCCTGTAGCACCGGCTTTGTTGTCAACAATCACCGTAGCGCCCAGCGCAATACCCAGCCGCAAAGCAATGGCGCGGCCCAGGATGTCGGTGGACCCACCCGGCGGATAAGGCACGACCCAGGTGATGGGTTTGCTGGTCGGCCAGTTGCCTTGCGCCTTGGCTGGCATCGTGGTCAGAACGGCCAGAGGAAGCATCAGCGCAAGTGGCAGGGTGAGTGTGCGCCTGATGAAGGCGCATCTTTTCAGTGAATACATGGTGTTTCTTCAGGAAGATGTTTTGGGAAAACCGTAGAGTTCGGCCGGGTTGTCCACCAGCACACGGCTGAGCGTGGTGGCGTCCACTGTCCAGCCAGCCAGTTGCGCCATCTGCAAGGCGTCGTCTGGCATGGGCTGGTGTCCGGCAGAAGCCGAGGCATGCGGCCAGTCGCTGCCCCACACCACGCACACCGGCGGCATGCAGGGCCTGCAGCTCCGCATCGCTAACGGCTTCGTCCAGCACGGTGACGCCACGGGCCTGCGCACCAAAAGCCGCCAACGCATTCAGCATGGGGCGGTTGTCACAACCGTAGGTAGAAGGCGTGACGAACACCACGCGCTGCGTGCCGGTGCGGCGCTGCAAAAGGCGGTAGTCAGCAGGGCGGGCATCGGGCGGCGTCAGACGCGCACCAGCAACCGCCGGATACGCCGCGTCGTACACATGGACATGGGCGTCGCAGGCAGCGTCCGGCACCTTGACCTGCGTGCGGCCCGTGCCTGCAGAAAAGGGCGCGGTGAACTGCTGAGGCATAAGCACGGGCATAGCCTCAGTCCACGCGGGCACTGGAGGATTTGACCAGCGGCGCCCAGCGCGTGGTTTCGCTGCGGATCAGTTCGGTAAATTTCTCGGGTGTACCGCTGGCCACGTCCGCGCCTTGGGCGCCGAGCTTATGCTGCACCTCAGGCGTATCGAGCGCCTTGTTGAAGGCGGCGTTGAGCTTGGCAACCGCATCCTTGGGCATGGTTGCCGGGCCAGCGATGCCGAACCAGGTCACAGCCTCAAAGCCCTTGTAGCCGGACTCCGCCACGGTGGGCACATTGGGCAAATCGTCCGTGCGTTTGAGTGAGGTGACCGCCAGCGCGCGCATCTTGCCGTTGCGGATGTGGCCAATCAGCGTGGGCACGGAGGACATGTACATCTGGATCTGACCACCGATCAAATCGGTCACGCCCTGCGCCGCGCCTTTGTAGGGGACATGGGTGAAGCGCACGCCGGCTACTTTCTGGAACTGCTCGGCCGCCAGGTGCGCGACGGTGCCGCTGCCCGAGCTGGCGTAGTTCAGGGCATCGGGCTTGGCTTTGGCGACGGCCACCACGTCGGCCAGCGTCTTGTAGGGCGAATCGGCAGCCACTACCAGCACCAGGGGAGCGCTGGCAACGAGGCCGATCGCGGCGAGATCTTTCTCGGGGTTGTAAGGCAGCTTGGCGTACAGCGTAGGGTTGATCGCCAGGTTGCTGGTCTAGCCGATCACCAGGGTGTAGCCGTCCGGCGCGGCCTTGGCCGCCACGTCAACGCCCAGGTTGCCACCTGAACCGGGCTTGTTGTCGATCACGATGGTCCAGCCCTGCTGGGTGGCGACCTTGCTCGCAATTTCACGGGCAATGATGTCGGTGCCACCGCCAGGCGGAAAGGGCACGACCAGTTTGATCGGCTTGCTTGGAAAGCCTTCGGCGATTGCGTGGGAAGTGAGTAGGCTGCCAGCGAGCAGCAAGGCAAGATGGGCGCGGCGATTGAGCGACCGGGGGAACGGCTGGGTCATGAAACTTGTCTCCAGATAAGGGAAAGGCGCGGTGTCTGGGGCCGAACTTTAGAGTCTTGTTTCACTCTGTACAATGGTATTTCACAGAACAGACCGCGTTTCACGCTACGCAACATGAAGACAACCAAGACCTCTGCTGCCCCATCAAAGGACGCAAGTGATGAAGGCAGCAACACCGATGGCGGCGTCATCGCCGTGACGCGCGCGCTGCGTGTCCTTGAAGCCTTCAAGGTGGAGGAATCACAGTTGAGCCTGGCAGAACTGAGCCGACGCTCCTGCATGCACAAAACCACGGTGCTGCGCCTGGCGCGCACGCTGGCGCTGTCGGATTACATGGTGCAGTGCGAGGACGCCGAATGGCGCCTGGGGCCGGCAGCAGGTTGGCTGGGCATGCGCTACCAGTCTAGCTTTGACGTCAACAACGTGGTCGAGCCAACGCTGCGCGAGTTGTCCCAGCAGACCGGGGAAAGCGCGTCGTTCTATGTGCGGGAGGGCGACATCCGCGCCTGCATCTCGCGCGTGGAAGGTGCGCAGTCGGTGCGCCACCATGTACGTATCGGTGAACGCCTGCCGCTGGACAAGGGCGCACCGGGCCGCGTCATCCTGGCGTTTTCAGGTGAGCAGGGCCAAGTCTACGAAGCGATACGGCGGCGCGGTTACCACATCTCGATGGGCGAGCGCGAGGCGGAAGTCAGCAGCGTCTCAGCTCCGGTGTTCGGCCTGAACTGGCGCCTGCTCGGTTCGATGTGCATTTCCGGTCCCACGGCGCGACTGAACCAGACCAAGCTTGAGAAGCATGCCAAGACAGTGATCAACGCCGCCAACAAGCTGTCTTACGCGCTGGCAGGCAACCGCTCGCAGGAAACGCCGAAAGTGGTGTCCACCTGGTACCCATGAGGCACCGCACCCATGTGCCTGATAAGGCAAGAAACCAGAAACCGGGACAAAACAGCAGTCACTCAGAGCCGTTCCTGGGTTATTCCATCCGGATACCGGCGTCCTTCACCACTTTCGCATTCGCAGCTGATTCGCTCTTGATCGTCGCTGAAAACTGAGCCATAGTGCCTGTCGTGACTACGTTGTCGAGCTTGGTCAGCTTCTCTTGCACGTCCTTCTGGGCCAAGATTTTGTTGATCTCTGCATTCAGGCGAACCAGTACTTCGGGTGGCGTTTTGGCCGGAGCGAACAGGCCAAACAGCGAGGTCAAATTCGCCAGTGGATGGCCCAATTCAGCCAAGGTAAGCACATCGGGCAAACCGGGCAGGCGCGCGGGGCCGGTTACGGCCAGGATGCGCAGTCGGCCTTTGGCGATCAAAGCGTCCACATTCGGGCTGGGATTGGCCGTGAACAGGTCAAAATGCCCGCCTGCTGCGTCACCCACAATCTGGCCCCCACCGCCCTTGTAAGGCACATGGATGATGTCAACGCCCGCTTTGCGCTTGATTTGCTCCAGCATGATGTTGCCCACCGTGCCAACGCCTGAGGTCGCCATCGACAACTTGCCGGGGTTCGCCTTGGCTTGCACCAGCATGTCGTCAAACGTCTTGCCCGTGAAAGCAGGCGTGGCAAGCAGGTAGACCGGGGAATACATGACGGTCGCGACGGGTGCAAAGTCCTTCAGCGGGTCATAGGGCACATGCATCACATGCGGCAGCAGCGTCAGCGGGCTGATAGCAGCCAGGGCCAGCATGTGACCGTCGGTGGCCTTGGCGACCGCATCCATGCCCGTCACCCCCCCGGCACCGGCGCGGTTATCGACAACGAAAGGCTGCCCCAATGCCTGGGCGAGCCTTTCAGCCAGCAGCCGGGATACCGCATCCGTCACACCACCAGCAGGGTACGGCACGATGAGGCGAATCGGTTTGGTGGGCCATGCAGCGCCTTGCGCCATGGCGTTAGCGCCCAACAGAGCACCCAAGAGGGGCCAGAGCAGTGCCTGTGTGGCGGTGCGTCGTGTGGTCATCAGAATATCTGCAGGCTAACCCAGTACGCCACAGCCGCCACAAAGGCACTGGCCGGGATGGTGAAAATCCAGGCCCAGACGATGTTA
>JANXSZ010000025.1 GCA_025356445.1 Betaproteobacteria bacterium
TTTCATTCGACGCTAACCGGCCCAGCCAGGGTCTTGGTCGAAGTTGAAAGGCAGGACTCTTCGAAGGTTTCGATATCGACCTGCCGGTAGAGGACGCGGCCGGGGAGCTTTAGAAATTTCGGGCCAATGCCCTCGCTGCGCCAGCGCTCAAGACTGGCCCCACTGATGCTCCAACGGGCTGCCAGTTGTTTTTGCCCCAGATGCTTGGTATCCACGGGTTTCCTTTCGAATGAGTTGGTGAAACTGCATGAAGGCGTGTTTTCGTCCAAAAGGCAAGTGGTGGGGAAAATGCGGACGGCGGTTCAAGTGTGGAATGCGGATTCGAACTGGGGTCCACATCTTTCGACCTATGCGACAACTGGCCTCTGATAGACTGACAGCCAGCTTGAAGTTTTCCGCAGTTTTTCGAAGCAGCCATTGGCAGCAAAAAGGAGCCCAGTTCGCTGGGTTTGACAGGGGGTGCGGCCCCACCACCATACACACACAAGGGCTCGGAAAATCTCCGGGCCATTTTTCCTGCCTGAAATCCCCCCGTGGCGCGGGGTTCCGGCCAGTGGTGCTGCGGGTGCCACCCTGCCAAACCGGCCCAAATTGACCGCCAATATCGCCAGACCTGTTTCTTTTCTCTGTTTAGCCTGCGGGTGGGCGCAGTTGTGGGGCTAGGTAGATCAACAACTTACCGTTGCAGGTTCGTTGTCAACCACGGCCACCGGTCAGGCATCGAACGCCACTACATCAGATTAGTCGGGTCTGAACGTCGGAGAAACCTATTAAATAGATAGGCGGTCAAGACTCTTTCCACTGGTTCAGCTTGTCGCTGATAAAAACGAGTTCACCGCCATTTGGGTAATACCACCGTGCCACGCCGCCGCCGTTAATACGAACAGGCTCGCCAAGCAGGGCTCTTACATCGCTCGCGCCCATCTCATTCTTCAACTGCCGCCAGCTCGCTAAGGACTTATACCCTGAGCCTGTTGCTGCCGCCACACTGGCTTTGGATCGGCAATTGGTATGCCCTGTGCGGACTCCAGTTTGTTGAGCCGCTGCTTGATGGCCTCAATCTCTTTCTCAAGTTGAGCCGTGCGGTCCGTGGTTTGGGCACCCGCATTCATGGTGACAACCATCGGGATAAATGCGATCACTAGGACTTGCAGAAACCTATGGATCAATGCTCGTGATGTGCTCATTTGAGACCTCAAAAATAAGACGGCTCATTGGCCGCGTTGATTTAGCCGCCAACATCCTAAGACATTCCGTGGTATCTCAATTTTGACTCTCACCACTTAAAGAGAACAGAGCCTTGCCAAAAGGAGCCAATTGAACGCCGTGGCTCAAACCAGCGTCCCGCTAAAACCCCGGAAGTCCGATTTCAGGCGTCAAATGCCGCCACCACGTCCCGCTGCGCCATCCAGTCGGTCGGCAACGAGTTTCGCTGAAACCATAAGCTTCCTGGACGTAAGTGGTTGATTTCATTGGAAACGCGGTCCATTACCCCATCTTCGCAGCCAGTTTTTCAGCCTGCAGGTGGGTGTACCTTTTCAGCATCTGCAGTGTTTTGTGGCCAGAGATCGAGGCAAGTTCAAGGATCGAGAAGTCGCCACGTTCGGCGTATCTTGAAATGGATTCGTGGCGCAAATCGTGCCAGGTGAAGTCGTCGATTTTTGCCCGTCGGCAGGCTGTTTTGAAAACCACATGCAAACTTTGCTTTTCAACAAAAATGACTCGGTTGTCGGTGGAGCGAGGGATTGACTTCAGCAATTCAATGGCACGGCTCGATAGTGGCACGGCGCGTGCCTCGCCGTTCTTGGTCATTTTCAAGAATGCGATGCGCTTCTCGAAATTCACATCGTCCCACTTCAGGCCTAGCAACTCGCCCAGACGCATGGCCGTTTCTACGCTCAACAGCAGGGCGGGCTTGAGCCAGGGGTTGATGGATCGATCGCATGCTGCCAGGAGCATGTCAAACTCCTCCTCCGTCAAGCGCCGATCGCGGGAAGGGTTGTTGGACGGCTTGCGAATGTTCGCGACGACGTTGCCCGTTGGCAAGGTGATTTGGAATTCCTTGCTTGCCACGTCCAAGACTTTAGACAGCATGTGCAACTCCGACTTGACGGTAGGGCCAGAAATTCTGGGTGCCTTGTCGGCATCTGAATATCGCGGGTCTGGGTCAGTCAGGCGTTGATCCCGATAGCGGGCAATTTTGTCGGCCGTCAATGAGGCAACGGAATGTGAACCCAGTCGACTCACCAGATTGGCCAGCTTGTGTTTCCAGGTAATGCTGCGGTAGTGAAACGGCGCGAATTCTGTGCTGAATCTGGCGGCCAGATCTTTGAACAGGGTCTTTTCTGCCACCACGGTTGACATGTGCGTGCCTTTGTCAATGGCGGACTCAATCCCGCGTGCCCAGACTTGGGCATCAAGCTTGGTTCGAAAGGTTTTGGACTGTGCCGGATGGCCTTTGCGACGGACTTTTACTTGCCACCAACCTGACTCGCGCTGCTCAAAAACTGCCATGATGGAATGTCCCCTTCGGTTTTAGTGTCCCCGTTTTGTCCCCGTAATTGATTTTTTGGGGTGAAAATGGGTCTAACACGTTGATTTTAAACGAGAAATAAGGATAATTATTCTGTCTGCTAAGGGAGTATGGGGTGTAGAGCCTCATCGAGGGTTCGAATCCCTCTTGCTCCGCCAAACAGTAAAGGCCCCCGCACTGCGGGGGCCTTTTTACTTGGAAGCTCCGCTACACGTGGCCTTGCAGGCCGATGGCAGTTTCTTTGCCCTGCACATTTCGGCCTTTGACACCCCTTTCACTCCATTTCCCCGCTGCTTGTCAGCATGCAGGAGCACCAGACTGCCGCCACGCCACGCCATGCCAGCGGCGCCACGTTCTCGCCTCCGCCCTTCGCTTCGGCGCAGGCGTATTTCTGGGCTACACCGCACTGTCGGTCCAGGCACAGGACGCAGCCAGCTACCCGAACAAGATGATCCGCATCGTCGTGCCCAACCCAGCGGGTGGCACCTCCGACGTACTGGGGCGCCTGCTGGCCAAGGAGCTTGGCGACGTGTTCAAGCAACCCGTCATCGTCGAGAACAAGGCGGGCGGCAACGGCCACATCGGAGCAGGCTTTGTGGCCAAGTCGGCACCCGATGGCTACAACCTGCTGCTGCTGGACATGAGCAACCTGACCATCGGCCCCAGCGTCACACCGCATCTGCCGTACAACCCCCTCAAAGAGTTGACGCCCGTCAGCATGCCGGCGTACTCACCGCACCTGCTGGTGGTGCGCCATGATCTGCCGGTGAAAAATATCGACGAGCTCGCCGCCTACGCCAAACAAACCAGCAAACCGATCAGCTTCGGCACACCACTGGCTTCCATCAGCCAGCTGGCAGGCATTCTGCTGGCGCAGAACCGGGGCATCGAGTTCAATGTGATTGGCTACAAAGGCGGCGCCCAGGCGCTGGCCGATCTTGCGGGCGGGCAGATCGACGCCGCCATGGCCAGCGTGCTGGCCACCAACCCCTTGGTGAAAGGCGGCAAGATCAGGGCAATTGCGGTGACCAGTGCCAAGCCGTTCGCGGCCACGCCCGGCGTGCCGACCGTCGCGTCACAGGTTCAGGGCTTCGTGACCGGTTCCTGGCAGGGCCTGTTGGCACCTGCGGGAACGCCGCCCGCGGTGCTGGACAAGCTGCAGTCAGCCGTTCAGCGCATCGTCGCACGGCCCGATGTCGCCAAACGCCTGCAGGAACTGGGCTCCGAGCCTTCAGACATGAACCGCCAGCAGATCGCGGAGTGGATGCAGGCAGAAACCGTGCGGTGGGGCAAGGTGGTCCAGGACAACAACATCAAAGCGGACTGAATCGCCTATAAAATCCAGCGCGCATCCAATCCTTGGGATTGCTGGACGCAAGAAGTAGGCGAACAAGTTTTACCCTTAAGTCTGTAAGCGTGCTGTGACGGTGCTTTAAGAGCACCGTCGCGAAATTCAGACTTCACCAATTTACCGAAAACAGCCGATTTCCAAACGCACCTGTTTTCCGCCGTTATGTTCAGCCTCATTTTTAGGCAAACCTTGCGTAACGCCTCGTCAACACGATGTTTTTTCGCACACCTACCGGTATATCGCCCTGTTATTCAAAGATTTACCTGTAAATTTCCCTGTTCCAGGGAATTCCCAGTCTGAGACGGTTTCGCATTGGACGACGTCCTCCGCCACAAAACGATGAACCCCCACGGGGTTATGCCTTGGGGGGTTTTCTTTGCTGCGTCAGACAGGGTTTTCCTGAGCGTCATTTGCTGACCTGTTGTACTTTCTGAGGGCGGCCCTTGGTACGATCAGCGCCTGCGATTTTGATGCGAATGCGTGACGCATAACAGCATCAAATTAATCACTGTCCTTCAAGCACATCGGGGACAACAACCAAAATGGAGACTATGTTGACAGTACTTCTTAAATTAGCGCTGAGCATGGATGCTGTCAGCGAGCGCTTTGGCAAGCTTGCCGCCTGGGCGGTGCTTTTCGCTGCCATGATCTCAGCAGGAAATGCTTTTGTGCGCTATGGCGTGGACTGGAGTTCCAATGCCATGCTAGAAATCCAGTGGTACATGTTTGCTTACATCGTCATGGCTGGTGCACCGCTGGTGCTCAAACTCAACGAGCATGTGCGGGTGGATTTGATCTACGGCAAACTCAAAGGCAACCGCCCAGTCTACGTGGACTTGTTTGGCCTGATTTTCTTTTTACTGCCGGTGATGGGCTTGCTGGCTTGGATGTCGTTCCCCTACTTTCTCAAAACCTTCATGACAGGGGAGATGTCGCAAAACGCAGGTGGACTGGTACGTTGGCCTGCCACGTTGGCGATGCCGCTGGGATTCACCTTGGTGTTTTTCCAAGGTCTGTCTGAAATCATCAAGCGGGTGGCGTATTTACAAGGCAGCTATGCCATGGACATGCACTATGAAAAGCCACTGCAATAGCGTGCAAGCCGTGCTTTAACGCAGATCCCCAAGAACAAAAATCCTTAGAGGACACATCCAAAATGCAAATGGAAAATTTCGCGCCCGTCATGTTTGGCGGACTGGTACTCATTATGCTGATCGGCTTCCCGGTCGCGTTTTCGTTGGCCGCTTTAGGCATGGGATCAGGCTTTTTTGCCATCCAGATGGGATGGTTCCCTGCCATCTTCATGGAGAACCTGCCGATCAACATCTTTGGCATCTTGTCCAACGATTTGCTGCTGGCGATCCCCTTCTTCACATTCATGGGTGCCATCCTTGAGAAATGCGGACTGGCCGAAGACATGCTGGACTCGATGGGCCAGCTGTTCGGTACAGTACGTGGCGGACTGGGCTACTCGGTCATCATCGTTGGCTTCATCCTGGGGGCCATCACCGGCACCGTGGCGGGTCAAGTGATTGCGATGGCACTGATCTCATTGCCCGTGATGATCCGCTATGGCTACAACATGCGCTACGCCACAGGCGTACTGGCCGCATCGGGCACCATCACGCAGTTGGTACCCCCCTCATTGGTACTTATCGTGATGGCCGACCAGTTGGGTCGCTCGGTAGGCGACATGTACCGGGGCGCCTGGGGCCCCTCCATTTTGCAGGTACTGATTTTCGCTGGCTACACCTTCATGCTTGGGGTGTTCAAGCCCGAACATATTCCTGGCATCCCCAAGACAGCACGCACGCTGACAGGCCTTAAGCTGTGGGCCAAGTGCCTGCGTGGCATCATCCCATCGGCTATTTTGATCTTCGCCGTACTGGGTTCTATGGGCGGCTTGCCAGGTATCGATACCGCCGTTGCCACGCCCACCGAAGCGGGTGCCATGGGCGTTGTGGGTGCGCTGGTACTTGCCGCGATTCACAAACGATTGACATGGGCGCTGATTTGGGACGCCATGGTCGGCACCATGCGCCTGACCGCCATGGTGGTATTCATCCTTATCGGTGCGCGCGTGTTCTCGATGGTGTTCCAAGGCGTAGATGGTGCCAAATGGGTAGAACACTTGCTGACAGGTCTGCCTGGAGGCCAAGTCGGCTTCTTGATTGTGGTGAACCTGTTCATCTTCTTCCTGGCCTTTTTTCTCGACTTCTTTGAGATCGCCTTCATCATCTTGCCGATGCTGGGGCCAGTGGCCGCCAAGCTAGGTATTGATTTGGTGTGGTTCGGTGTGTTGCTCTGCGTCAACATGCAAACCAGCTTCATGCACCCACCGTTCGGCTTTGCCCTGTTTTACCTGCGCGGTATTGCGGACACGCTGTACAAAGAAAAGCGCATCGAAAAACCGGTCTTGTCCAATGACATTTACCTAGGGGCCATCCCTTGGGTGCTGATGCAGGTGATCCTGGTGGCCATCGTGATATTCGTGCCTCAAACGGTGACGATGTTTTTGCCCAACGAAGAAAAAATCAACACCGACAATATTCAGATTGAGGTACCTGTTGACGATCTGCAACCGTCTAGTGGGACAGCAGAGGACACTAAAGAAGGTGTAACGAGCAGCACTCCGGGGGCGGCAGCGGGCGAAACAGCGGGTGAAAACCCCTTTGCGACAGACGACAAACCGGCTGCAACGACAGCCCCAGCTGAAACAGGGAAGAAGTAAGCCTTGGGCCCTGCCTCTTTTCACTTTGTACCGGGAAAAAACAGCGCCAGCCAGGGTAACCCGGTCGAAGGTACGGCGTTTTCTCCGTTGTTCAAGCTGCTGGCCACACTGATTGTGGGCGGCTGTGCTGCGTGGCTGGCACGGCTTTGGCTGGGTGGCGTGCTGGGCAACGGACGCACCACAGGTGTGGTCTGGTTTATCGCCGGATTGACCATGATGGCCTGGACATGGTGGAGCATCTTGCGCAGCCGCACCCGTATCGACACCCAAGGTTTAACCCAACGCTGGATTTGGGATAAACACATGGCTTTCGACGATTTGGCCTATGGCAAGCTGATCCGTGTGCGGGGCTTGGACTGGCTGATCGCACCACGCTTTTATGTGCGTACCTTGATGGGTAAATTTGCTGTTTTTTACGGGGCAACACCCGAACTGGTGGCCGAGTTTGAGCGCATCTCTAGCGAGTTGCGCAGCTTTCGCCAGCTTTAACCCTTTGTACTGACCGTACATGGACATGAAAAACCGCGCCGAGGCGCGGTTTTTCATGTCCGTCAGGCTCTCTTAAGCCTGACAGTGCTGCTGAAACACCAATTACAGCTTGACGGTCTGCATGTAAGTATCGAAACGGCTTTCTGCCACACGGAACCAGGCCACTTGGTCGCGTTGGAATGTGCGGAAATCAGCAAAAATCTTCTTCCATTCAGGGCTCTTGGCATCGTTCTCTGCGTACACCTGCTGCGACGCCTTGAACGATGCATCCAAAATGTCTTTGCTGAACGGCAGCAACTTGATCTTGGCACCAATCAGTTGCTTCAACGCCACGGGGTTGCGTGCGTCGTATTTGGCCAACATATCGGCAGATGCCAAAGCTGTCGCGGCCTCAACAATAGCTTTGTTTTCTGGTGACAAGTCTTCCAAGGCTTTTTTGTTGATGAAGAAGTCCACCTCTGGGCCACCTTCCCACCAACCAGGGTAGTAATAGAACGGTGCGACTTTGTTGAAGCCCAGCTTTTGATCGTCGTAAGGACCTACCCACTCAGCCGCGTCGATCGTGCCTTTTTCAAGCGCTTGGTAAATTTCGCCACCAGGGATGCTTTGCGGGATCACGCCCATTTTGGCCATCACATCACCGACCAGACCACCACCCAGGCGCATCTTCAGGCCTTTCATGTCTGCCACGGTCTTGATTTCCTTACGGAACCAACCACCCATTTGGGTGCCCGTATTGCCACCGGCATAGCTCACCATGCCGTAACCAGCGTAGAACTCGTTCATCAGCTTACGGCCATTGCCGTGCATCATCCACGCGTTCATTTGGCGGGCATTCATGCCAAAGGGAATGGCAGCACCCAGCGCGAAAGCCGGGTTTTTACCGTAAAAGTAATAAGGCACGGTGTGGCACATCTGCACGGAACCTTGCTGGACGCCGTCCACAACGCCAAAGCCAGGCATCAACTCGCCAGCGGCATGGACAGAAATCTCAAACTTCCCACCGGACATGGCTTTGACTGCATTGGCGAACACCTCGGCAGCACCAAAAATGGTGTCCAACGGCTTGGGGAAACTCGATGCCAAGCGCCAGCGCACTGCGGCCTGGGCATGCGCAGCAGGGGCCATACCTGCAGCCAGTACACCAGCAATACCTGCATTTTTGATAATTGAACGACGGTCCATTAGGTTCACTCCGAGGGGTTAAACAAACTTCTTGCAGCACACTTGCGCAGCAAGACAGGCTTAAGATTCTAGGAAGTCATGGCTGCGATTTTCGCGGGGGTTTACCCTTTGCAAAATACAGCGCCAGCCAGCCACTTACGCTACGGATTTAAGAGCAGGCAATGCCCCATTGATCTGCACTGCAAAACGATTTCGTATGGATGCAGCGATACCCGCAGCATCCAGTCCCTGCATGGCCATCAGCCGGGCAGGATCACCATGCTCAATGAATTCATCTGCCAAGCCGAGCACCAGCAAAGGCTTGAGCACACCGGCACTGGCCAGCGCCTCTGCGACGGCACTGCCGGCACCGCCCACCATGGTGCCCTCTTCCAGCGTGACCAAGGCTTCGTGGTCAGAAGCCGCTTGCAGCAGCAAAGCCAAGTCCAGCGGCTTGGCCCAGCGCATGTTGATGACGGTGGCATTCAGCTGCTCTGCCGCTTCCAGTGCAGGGTAAAGCAACGTGCCAAAAGCCAAAATCGCCACCCCTTGTCCACGGCGGCAGATTTCGCCTTTACCAAAAGGCAAAGCATCCAAGTTGGACGTGGTCGCAACACCAGCACCGGCACCACGCGGGTAACGTACTGCGACCGGGTGATTTTGAGCGTACGCACTGCTCAGCAGCTGACGGCATTCCTGCTCGTCAGCAGGGCAAGCAATGCTCATGTTGGGAATACACCGCAGGAAAGCGATGTCATAAGCACCCGCATGGGTAGCCCCATCGGCCCCGACCAGACCGGCACGGTCAAGTGCAAAGACCACAGGCAGGTTTTGAATCGCCACGTCGTGAATCAACTGGTCGTAGGCGCGCTGCAAGAAGGTGGAGTAAATCGCCACCACAGGCTTCAAACCCTCACAGGCCAAACCGGCGGCAAACGTGACCGCATGCTGCTCAGCGATACCCACATCGTAATAGCGGCTGGGAAAGCGCTTTTCAAACTCCACCATGCCCGAGCCCTCGCGCATCGCAGGGGTGATGCCGATCAAGCGTGAATCATGTGCAGCCATGTCACACAGCCATTGGCCAAAAACCTGGGTGAAGGTGGTTTTGGCAGGTGCTGTCGCTTTCAGCAAGCCGACAGCCGGGTCGAACTTGCCTGGGCCGTGGTAGGCCACTGGATCAGCCTCAGCCAGCTTGTAGCCCTGACCTTTTTTAGTGACCACATGCAGGAACTGAGGGCCGCTGCTGGTCGCCAGCAGGTGCTTGATGTTTTCCAGCGTGGGAATCAGGGATTCCAGATCATGGCCATCGATAGGGCCAATGTAATTAAAGCCGAACTTTTCAAACAGCGTGGCAGGCACCACCATGCCTTTGGCATGCTCTTCAAAGCGTTTGGCCAATTCGAACAGCGGGGGGGCGACCTGCAACACCTGTTTACCAACGCTCTTGGCTGCTGCGTAAAACTGGCCGCTCATCAGCTGCGCCAGATAGCGGTTCAGCGCGCCCACAGGCGGACTGATGGACATGTCGTTGTCATTCAAGATGACCAGCAGCTTGCCACCTTCGTGCAACTGCACGCCGGCGTTGTTCATCGCCTCAAAGGCCATGCCTGCGGTCATCGCGCCGTCACCAATCACGGCAATGGCGTGGCGGTTTTCGCCTTTGAGTTTGGCTGCCAGCGCCATGCCCAAGGCAGCAGAGATGCTGGTGGACGAGTGTGCGGTGCCGAAGGTGTCGTACACGCTCTCTTTGCGCTGAGGGAAACCGCTCAAGCCCCCCAACTGACGCAATGTAGGCAGACGGTCACGGCGGCCTGTCAAAATTTTGTGCGGGTAGGTTTGATGACCTACATCCCAGACGATACGGTCATTAGGCGTGTCAAACACGTAGTGCAGCGCAACGGTCAACTCCACAGTGCCCAGGTTGGAGCTGAGGTGACCGCCCGTGGCGGCGACGTTGTTCAGCACACAGGCACGCAACTCGTCAGCCAGGATGCCCAACTGGGCGCGGGGCAAGCGGCGCAGATCAGCAGGGTCGTTAACGGTATCAAGCAAGTTCGGCATGTTCAAAGAATCCTCAATGGCCTCAATTGTTCCGGCTCACCACCATGTACGCCAAAGCCCGCAAGGCCTGGGTAGCGGTGGTTTGCAAACCGCTGCGGTCTAAGGCGCTCAACGCATCAACCAGCAAGTCTTTCGCATGGGTTTGTGCACCCTCCAGGCCCATCAGCGAAACATAGGTAGGTTTATCGTTAGCAGCGTCTTTGCCCGCAGTTTTACCCAAAGTGACAGCGTCTGAGGTGACGTCCAAAATGTCATCAACGACTTGGAAAGCCAGGCCTAGCGCGGCACCAAAATCGTTCAGCGCCGCCAGAGTCTGGGGATTTGCGGCGCCACAGGCGGCACCCATCATCACGCTGCCTTGCAGCAGCGCACCGGTTTTCAGGCAATGCATGTGGCGCAACTGGTCTTGCGTCAACTGCTGGCCTACACTGGCCAAATCAATCGCCTGTCCACCAGCCATACCGCGCTGGCCCGCAGCGACCGCTAACAAACGGCAGAGTTTGGCTTGAATGGAAGCAGGTACAGAGACATCGTCAGGGGTCAATAACTCAAACGCCAACGCCTGCAGGGCGTCTCCCGCCAGCAATGCCTGCGCTTCGCCAAAGGCCACGTGAACGGTCGGCTTGCCCCTGCGCAAGATGTCGTTGTCCATGCAGGGCATATCGTCATGCACAAGGGAATAGGCGTGGATCAATTCGGTGGCGCAGGCTGCACGCAAGGCGGCTTGGGCGTTACCCCCCACCGCCTCGCTGGCGGCGGCAACCAGCAGCGGGCGCAGGCGCTTACCGCCGTCCAGCACAGCGTAACGCATGGCAGCCCCCAGACCGGCTGGGGCATCGGCGTGTACCCAGGCGCACAGCGCTTCTTCAACGGCGCGCAGATGGGCGGCGCTCCAAAGCGCGAGATCAAAGCGGTCAGCACTCATTCGGGTTTCCAAGGCTTGAGAGTGCCGTTGTCCAGCACTTCAATTTGCTGCTCTACAGCGGTGAGTTTGTCGCGGCAATAGGCCAGCAGCGTCGCACCACGCTGGTAACCGGCCAATACCTGATCCAGCGGCATCTGGCCTGACTCCAGCTCGCCAACGAGGCGCTCCAGCTCTTGCAAAGCCTGTTCATAGCTGGCGGGGGGCAAAGAAGCCTTGGACATGAAGGGTGAAATTGAGGTTAGGGATTAAAAGACGGGATAAAAAGCAACGCTTGTGACGCTGACATGTCAAAGCAGTCGCAACACGCCAACGTGCCATTTTAGGGGCAGCGGTATGCGAATCAGCATAACGGCGGTGCGACAGCGGCACAACACCAGATCAAGACTGGCAAACCCTGAAAAAGGCCCACGGCAAGGGTCAACCCCAAGTCTTTTGACCCCACAGGGTACAATCAAAGGCTAATTTGCCCCGATTCGTTCGGTTTCCTTGTCGCCATTTTGGCGTCACATCTCTCTCCCTTCATTGCCCAATTCGGGGAGCTTGGTCAGGTCGTTCATGTCTGATTTAAGTCTTCAGCTGCTGCAGGCTCACTGCCAACTACCAGTTTCCAGTTACTTTGATGAGGCGCTCTACTCGCGTGAGTTAGCGACCATCTTTCAGTCTGGTCCTCGTTATGTGGGACATCAACTGGCGGTGCCCGAAGTGGGCGACTACTGCACACTTTCGCACGAAGGTGAAGGCCGTGCCTTGGTGCGCACGCCCCAAGGCGTGGAATTGATCTCCAACGTCTGCCGCCATCGCCAAGCGGTGATTCTGAAAGGGCGTGGCAAGTTACCTGCGTCCAATGAACAGACCAGCGGCAACATTGTCTGCCCGCTGCACCGCTGGACATACAACAGCCACGGCCAGTTGATAGGCGCACCTCATTTCGCCAAAGACCCCTGCCTGAACCTCAACAACTACCCGTTGCGTGAATGGAATGGCTTGCTGTTTGAAGACAACGGACGCGACATTGCCGCCGAATTAGGTGGCTTGGGTCCCCGCGCTGACCTCGACTTCACCGGCTATGCGCTAGACCGCGTCGAGTTGCACGAGTGCAACTACAACTGGAAGACCTTCATTGAGGTGTACTTGGAGGACTACCACGTTGGTCCCTTCCACCCTGGCCTGGGCCAGTTTGTCAGCTGCGAAGAGTTGCAATGGCAGTTTGATGACAATTTTTCTGTGCAAACCGTCGGCATCAAAAAAGGCGAAGCCAACCGCCTGGGCCGCGCCGGTAGCCCGGTCTACCAGCGCTGGCACGAGGCACTCGCCAAATACAGCAACGACGTGCCACCTAAGCACGGGGCGATTTGGCTCACCTACTACCCGCACATCATGGTGGAGTGGTATCCGCATGTGCTGACGGTCTCCACCTTGCACCCCATCAGCCCGCAAAAAACGCTGAACAAGGTGGAGTTTTACTACCCTGAAGAGATCGTCGCCTTCGAGCGTGAATTCGTCGAGGCCCAGCAGGCCGCCTACATGGAAACCTGTACCGAAGACGACGAGATCGCCGAACGCATGGACGCAGGTCGCAAAGCGCTGATGCAACGCGGTGACAACGAGGTTGGCCCCTACCAGAGCCCCATGGAAGACGGTATGCAGCACTTCCATGAGTGGTACCGCCTAGCGATGGCGAACGAACCACGGCTGACTTAAGACCTTCATTATGTCGATTTGCTACTGTTTAAATAGCAAATCATGACCACCCAGCTTGCTTAGCTGCAGGCTTTAACTTAAAAAATACCTATGCAAGCCCTCTGGATGCTGCTCGCCGCTTTTTTGTTTGCCACCATGGGGGTGTGCATCAAGTACGCGGCCAGCAGCTTCAACAGCATGGAGTTGGTGTTTTACCGGGGCGTGGTAGGGGTCATCTTCATGTTCGCGCTGGCCCGTCTGCGTGGCGTAAAGCTGTCCACCCAGTACCCCTGGATGCATATTTGGCGCAGCCTGATTGGTGTGCTCTCGCTCAGCGCCTGGTTCTACGCCCTCGCCCACCTGCCGCTGGCCACCGCCATGACGCTCAATTACATGAGCAGTGTCTGGATTGCAGCCTTCCTCGTCGGTGGTGCCCTGCTGCTCGGGCGCGGTCAAGCCCAAGGCCCGCTTGTGATGACTGTGCTGGCAGGATTCGCAGGGGTGGTGCTGCTGCTGCGCCCCACCGTAGATCAAAATCAAGCCTTTGCTGGCTTGCTGGGTCTGCTCTCAGGTATCGGTGCCGCATTCGCCTACATGCAAGTCATGGCACTGGGGAAAATTGGCGAACCGGACGAGCGCACCGTGTTTTATTTTGCGGTGGGTACCGTCATCGCAGGCCTGATCGGTATGGTCGGGGTAGGCGTTTCCCCCTGGAACTGGCAAGGTTCGGTGTGGCTGCTGCCGATTGGCTTGCTGGCATCTGCTGGGCAACTGTGCATGACCCGCGCCTACAGCCGAGGCTCCACACTGGTGGTCGCCAGCTTGCAGTACTCCGGTATCGTGTTTTCAGCGGTCTACAGTCTGTTGCTGTTCGGTGACCAGATACCCACCATGGGCTGGGTGGGCATGGGTTTGATTGTCACCAGCGGTGTTGCCGCTACCATTCTGCGTGCCCACGCTGTGCCAAATTCACCTGCTGAAGAACATTAAATTCTGGACATATTCTCATGACAACCTTCACCACGCTGATTGCCGTAGACCAGCTCAAAGCCCTGCAAGCTGCTGGCACCCCGTTGATGGTGTTTGACTGCACCTCAGACCTGATGAAGCCTGAAACAGGCCCACAGCAGTATGCCGATGCCCACATTCCTGGTGCTCTCTACGCCCATTTGGACACCGCCTTGAGCGATAAATCCGGGGCCACCGATGCAGCCTCGGGTGGCCGCCACCCACTGCCTTCGCGCGAAAAATTTGCCCATTGGCTCAGCAGCATCGGCTTCAGCAACACCATGCAGGCCGTGGTCTATGACCGCAACGGCGTCAACTACTGCGGCCGCCTGTGGTGGATGCTGAAATGGGCCGGGCATGACGCCGTGGCCGTGTTGGACGGTGGGCTTCAAGCGTGGCAAGCCAGTGGTGGCGCGGTAGCGCTGGGGACAGAAACACCTTCAGCCCCGTCAAACTATGCTTTAGCGCAACCTCTGCGGGCACTAGCAGCTATTAAAACCGTAGCATCTGGTATCGGAAAATCCAGCCAAACCATCGTTGATGCCCGTGCTACACCCCGCTTCAAAGGCGAAGTGGAGCCACTGGACCCCATTGCCGGTCACATCCCAGGCGCACTGAACCGGCCTTTCAATCACAACCTGGGCGCTGATGGCAAATTCAAGCCTGCCACCCAGCTGAAAGCCGAGTTCGAGGCACTCCTGGGCGGGCGTGACCCTGCCACCGTTGTCCACCACTGCGGCAGCGGCGTGAGTGCCGTGCCCAATGTACTGGCGATGGAAATAGCGGGCTTGGGGCAGGCTGCGCTGTTTGCAGGCAGCTGGAGCGAATGGAGCAACACGGCAGGGATGCCGG
Source organism: Betaproteobacteria bacterium (assembly GCA_025356445.1). Taxonomy (GTDB): domain Bacteria; phylum Pseudomonadota; class Gammaproteobacteria; order Burkholderiales; family Burkholderiaceae_C; genus Defluviibacillus. Next base: position 14,798 of record JANXSZ010000025.1, read on the forward strand.
TTGCGCAGGGATAGCCCTCCCCAATGGCCCTCTCTCTTTGAACCTTACTGCTTGCCGATTTCGGTGAGCAAACGCGTCATCAGGTACAGGCGTGGCACGATGGAATCCACCTCGATGTACTCGTCTTTGGCGTGGTAGCCAAAACCTGCCAAGCCAAAGCTTTCAACCACCGCAGCCTTGCCAGAGCGACCTGCAAAACCGGCATCTGTAGCGCCACCCGTCATGGGTACCAGTTGCAAGGGGCGGCCCTCCAATTCGGCGTAAATCGCTTGAGCCTGTGCAGCCAGGGCGCGGCCTTTGTCAGAGGCAACAAAGGGCGGACGGCCAATTTCCATGGTGATGGTGGTCACGGTGTCAGGCACCAGCGGCGCAGCATTGACCTTGGCCTGCAAAGCAGCTTGCAGTTTTTCAGCCGCGCCGTTTTGCGTGGTACGCACATCACCGGTAGCCTCGGCCATCTCGGGAATTTGGTTGCGAACCAAACCCGCTTTGGATACCGTCCAGCTCAGTTGCGCACCCGGGATATCCTTTGCCATGTCCCGCGTTTGCACCAGTTGGTGTGACAGCTCGACCAAGGCATTGCGACCCAATTCTGGCGCGGCACCGGCGTGCGCTGCACGGCCTTTGACGCTCATCGTCGCGGTCGCCGTGCCGCTGGCACCCAGCAACAGCGCTTCGGTTTTAGCGACGGACTTGGCTGCAGTAGGCTCGCAAGACAGCACCACATCGCTCTGGTCCGCCAAAGTGGCGATCAACTCACCTGAGCCGGTAGAACCGACTTCTTCGTCCGCATTGAACACCACTGTCAAGGTGGCAAAGTCGCGCCAACCGGAATCACGCAAAATTTTGAGCGAATGCAAGATCACCGCAATACCGCCTTTGTCATCCGCAATGCCAGGGCCGTAAATGCGGTTGCCTTCCACTCGGTACGGCTGGCTGGCCAAAATACCGGGCTGGTACACCGTGTCCATGTGCGCCATCATCATCACGCGCTTTCTGCCCGTGCCCTCAAACCGCCCTACCACAATGTCAGCACCGCCTGCTTTGGTGGACTTGACACGCTCAATCTTGGCGCCCATGGCCAGCAAACGAGCCTCGGTAAAGGCAGCCATTTTGGCCAAACCAGCGGCATCACTGCTACCCGACTCGATCATCACCATGTCACGCAGGCTGTCGATCACGGCGGACTGGGCTTGCTCGGCAGCGGCCTTAAGGCCTGCATCAGGTGCCGCATGGGCACTGGTGAACAGCCCGGCCAAGGTGAGTGCGACGACAAGGGTGGATACGGTTTTAGGCAAGTTCATAGAAGCTTCCAGGGTTTGAGGACGTGAACACATCACCCCAATAGCTTAGCCGCACAGTGGCGCAGCAGGTGTCCTGCACAGTACAAGCCTCAGGATGCCAAATACACATTGGCCAACTGGGCACGCTCAGCAGGCCCCACGCCCAGGTCGTGTTCCAAATAGGCCTCCAGCCCACCGTGGTCATGCTCAACCACGTCAAAAGCAGCCGTCAGAAAATCCTCCTGCACGCGGTAAAGCACATCGCGCACTTCGGGTGTCAACGGGCCTCCGGCGTGAGGGGGTATTTTCAGCAGCACATTGGTCAGCAAATAGTCTTGCATCACCACCTCCCGCGATACGCCCAGGCTCAGCAAAATCAGCGCGGCAGCAAAGCCGGTGCGGTCTTTGCCAGCGGTGCAGTGGAACACCAGCGGCGCATCAGACGCCAGCAATTGGGCAAACAACGCCTTGAAGCGGGGGGTGTTGTGGTGGACGAAATCGCGGTAGGTTTGCTGCATCAGGCTGACCATGTCGGCAGCAGTGAGCACATCACCCGCATCCAGGCGTTCGGTCAGCCGCTGAACCACAGTCGGCTCAATAGTCAGCGCCTGCACCTCGGCATTGGGCAGGATACAGGGGGCACCCAAGCGCTCTTGCGCTCCGCGAAAATCACACACACGGTGAATACCCAAGCCTGCCACCACAGCCAAATCCTCCGCCGTCAAACTGCCCAGATGGTCTGATCGGAACAGCTTGCGCCACTGCAATGACCGCCCGTTCAAACCTTCGTAGCCTCCCAGATCGCGAAAATTGGTAGCACCTTGGAGCGAGAGGGAACGGGTGGGCATGGGCATGGCGGCTTGTTTGATAAAGATTATTGATTTAGCGCTCAAGTGTCGCCGAAAAGAACAATACAGGCGGCTGCCGGGTCAAACCCATACCCCATTACCGGGGTGGGCTAATGCCCATGCGCCCAACCGCTGACCACCGTCACCAAAGCAATCCCCACCAGCAGCCACGCAATCTGTGCAGCCGTCTCACGAGCGGTCAACCGCTTTTGCAACTGTGGGATCAAGTCGGCCAGCGCCACATACACAAAGCTGCTGGACGCAGCGACCAAAAAGTAGGGCAGCCAATCCTGCAAACGCTCGACTAAAAAGAAGCCAACCAAGCCCCCCACCGCCGTAACAGCCCCAGCCAGCGACACTTTAAACAAGGCAACACGCGGGTTGGAGGAGCTTTGACGCAGCACAATCAAATCGCCCATGTGGTGCGGAACTTCATGGGCCAGCACGGCCAGCGCAGCCACCAAACCCAGGTACATATCTGCCACAAAGGCTGAGGCAATCAGGATGCCATCACCAAAACAATGCACGCTGTCGCCTGTCAACACCGCCCAACCACCGGGTTTGGGAGGACTGTGGTGATGACCGTGGTGATCATGGTCATGAGCGACATCGTGGTGGTGGTGGTGCTCGTGCCCGTGGTGCCACAACTCGGCTTTATCGAGCAGAAAGAAAAAAACCAAACCCACCAACAGCGTGGCAAACAGCGCCTTAGGCTCTACGCCGCTTTCGAACGCCTCGGGCAGCAGGTGCATGAAGGCGGTGGCCAGCAGCGCACCAGCGGCGAGGCTGAGTAGATGTTGCGTAAAACGGCCCATCAAGGCCATGCCAAGCAGCGCGGCGAGCCAGACGCTGCCAATACCGGTGGCCAAGGTGGCGAAAAAAATGGCTACTAAAGTCATAGCTTGGTAGGCAGGTGGAGCCTGCGCGGAAACCCTGTTTCTAATCAAAAATACAAAAAGCCGCCCGCAGGCGGCTTGAGGAGGCTGGCAAACCCTGGTCAGGCCACGCCGTTGGCCTTGAACCAAGCCAGCGTACGCTTCCAACCGTCTTCTGCCGCCTCTTTGCGGTAGCTGGGGCGGTAGTCGGCGTGAAACGCGTGAGGGGCATCAGGGTACACCACAAATTCGGAGGCTTTGGCAGCAGCATTGCCACCAGTCAATACCGCCTTCATTTTGTCCAGGGTGTCCAGCGGAATACCAGCATCAGCGCCACCGTACAGACCCAGCACCGGGCCATTCAATGTGGCCCCCACGTCGATAGGATTCTGCGGCATGAGCGGGTTGGGTTGACCCACAATGCGGCCATACCAAGCCGCAGCGGCTTTGACGTTCGGGCTGTACGCCGTATACAGCCAGGTGATGCGCCCACCCCAGCAAAAACCGGTGATCGCAACTTTGCTGGTGTTGCCACCGTTGGCCCCTGCCCATTTAACGGCACCGTCCAAATCGGCCATGACCTGTGCGTCAGGCACTTTGGAGACCACTTCGGCCATCAGCTTGGCCATTTCACCGTACTTGGTCGGGTCGCCCTGGCGAGCGTACAACTCGGGCGCAATCGCCAGGTAACCGGCTTTGGCGAAGCGACGCGCTGTGTCAGCGATGTACTCGTGCACACCAAAGATTTCTTGCACCACCAGCACCACTGGCAAATTGGTTTTACCTTCAGGCGCTGCAAAGAAAGCGGGCACTTTGAAACCATTCACCTCAAAACTGATTTCGCCCGTTTTCAGACCGTCAGACGATGTTTTGATGGCTGTTTGCGCCATGATAGGCAAGGCCGTGGCCGCGTAGCCTACGCCCAAAGCAGCTTTGAGTGCGCTGCGGCGGCTGGGTGTGCTTTGGCCGGGTAACAAGGCGTTGAATTCTGTTTTGAGGTCTTCACTGAACATGGAGGCTCCGGTATGTCGATAAGTGTGGCCAAGGGGTGTGGCCGACAGGCGTGCAGAATGGCACGGCAGAGTTTAGACCGAAGCACAAATCGGTGCAGCCCTCTGCCTGTGCCAACAGCTCAGGTAGCCGGTTTATCGCTCAAGGCTTTCAGGTTGTCGCGTAACTCTTTGCTCTATCGAAAACTTCTTTTGTTCGTGTTCGACCCACTCCATAGCGCTGTTCAGGCCCTGTGCCTTCTGGATGCGCGCCGCGTTGGCACCCAGGAGCTCGGCATCGCTTGCCGCCAAACGATCCGCAGCGACAGCCAGGCCCCGATCGCGCAGCAAGTTCCCCACCACCGACGCATCGCAGGTATCCAGACCCTGCACATAGCGCGCTTCCTGCAAAGCCTTGAGCGTTTCCAGCTCGCGCGGTGGATCGGACAAGGACACGGCGGTGAGCGCCAGCGTCGCGGCAGCCGAGTCAAAGCGACTGCCAAGGCGGCCCAGCACGTTCTGGCGGTAAGCCTCGGTGAAATGCTGGCCTGTCAGCTTGTCGATGCGCTGGTCGTTGGACCAGGCATAGTCCGCAAAAGCCGCATCCATGGTGCGCATGGTGCTATCTCCTTACCACTTCATTTCGCCGGTGTTGACCTTGGCCCCAATGTCCAGCGACATCGCGCCGTCGGTCACCTGGGGGTAAGACTGCTTCATGGCACCGATCAACGTGGCACTGGTGGTGTTGGCGGCCAGGTTTTTCTCAAAGGTCTGCAAATAGTCCTTGGTGAAGCTGATGGTGCTGGCATCGATCGCAGTACCGATCTTCATGTGGCCGGGAATGACCAGCTCGGGCTTGAGTGCTGTCATCTCGTCCAGCTGTGCCACCCAGGCAGTGCGCAGGGCTGGGGTTGGCGTGTCCGCAGTCCACACGTGCATGTTGCCAAACACGCCGATGTTGCCAACGATGACTTTGATGGACGGAATCCAGGCGTAGGGGCGGTGGGCCAACGGGCCTTGTGTGCCGCGAATTTCAATGGTCTGGCCTTCCAGCGTCAGGGTGTTGCCTTCCAGCGCACGTGGCACCACCGGCTTGCGCGGCGCGTTGGCACCCATCTTGGGGCCCCAGAACGCGACCTTGCCCGCCAGTTTGGCGCTCAGCTTTTCCAGCACGGCGGGCGTGGTGACCACGTCGGCTTGGGGGAAGACCTCTTTCAGTGTCTCCACGCCAAAGTAGTAGTCGGGGTCGGCCTGGCTCACGTAGATGGTGGTGAGTTGTTTGCCGCTGTCGAGCACGTTGGCGGCAATGCGCAGCGCGTCGGCGCGGGTGAAGCCGGCGTCAATCACCATGGCTTCTTTTTCGCCGTAGACCAGAGTGGAATTGACGTTGAAGCTGGCGGCACCCGCGTTGTAGACCTTGACGGTCAGCGGCTGGGCGGCTTCGGCGCTGGTGAAGGCAATAGCCAATGAGGCGGCAATGACGGTGGTGCGGATCATGGGATAAGCTCCTGCTAGTTGGTTGAAACATACGCTTTGCAGCGCTGGGATGAACTATAGTTTCAATATCCGATCAGATAAACCGCATAATTTGCCCATTACTGTTTCATTAATAGCGCAAATCATGGATAGATTAACGGCCATGCAGGTGTTTGTGGAAGTAGCCGCAAGCAGCAGTTTCAGCGCCACGGCCGACAAACTGGACATGTCGCGCGCCATGGTCACCCGCTATGTGGGTGAGCTGGAGCAGTGGCTGGGCGCGCGCCTGTTGCAGCGCACCACCCGCAGCGTCACGCTGACCGATGCAGGTGAGAGTTGCCTACGCCGCAGTCAGCAGATGCTGGCCTTGATGGAAAACGTGGAGGAAGAAACCAGCAGCCATGATGGTGCCCTGCGCGGCCAGTTGCGCATCACCTGCAGCATGTCGTTGGCCTATGCGCAGATGGCCGCTGCGGTGGTGGACTTTCTCACACTGCACCCGCAGCTCAAGATTGACCTGAACGCCAGCGAAGGCGCGCTCAACTTGGTAGAGGCGCGCATTGACTTGGCCATCCGCATCAGTGCCGAGCCGGATCCGATGCTGATTGGGCGGATGCTGGCACCGTGCGCATCGGTGCTGGTGGCCTCACCAGCCTACTTGGCCGAGCATGGACAGCCCCAGGCTCCGACCGACCTGAGCAGCCACCGATGCCTGAGCTATGCCAACTTTGGCAAAAGTGTCTGGAAGCTCCAGCGGGGCGAAGAGCACACCCAAGTCAGCGTGACCAGTCACTTCAGCGCCAACGAGGCCACGGCCTTGCTGCGCGCCGCGCTGGCAGGCGGCGGCATCGCGCTACAGCCCACTTACTTGGCCAACCCGCATCTGCTTGACGGCAGCTTACAAGCGGTATTGCCTGATTGGAAAGTGCCCGACATGGCGATCTATGCGCTGTATTCCTCGCGCAAGCATTTATCACCCGCAGTACGGGCGCTGCTGGATTTTTTGGTGGAGCGGTTCGCCAAGATACCCTGGTTTATTGGGCGTTGGGGGGCTGTTTGAACGGTTTTTGAAGCAGGCACTGAACCGAAGCACACATCGGTGCAGCCCTCTACCCGTACCAACAGCTCAAGTCGCCGGTTTATCGCTCAAGGCTTTCAGGTTGTCGCGTAACTCTTTGCTCATCGGCAGGTTCAGGTTCTGGCCTTTGGGTGGAATGGGCGACATGAACCACTTGGTGTAAAGCTTCTCAAACTGGCCAGATTTCATCATCCCGCCAATCACACCGTTCACCAGTTGCGCAAACTGGGGGTCATCTTTGCGGAACATGCAGGCATAAGGCTCCACTTGCAGGGAATCGCCCACCACCTCCCATTCGGCGGGCGCTTTGGCATTACCCATCAGGCCAAACAACAAAATATCGTCCATCGCAAACGCCACCGCACGGCCACTGTCCACCAGCAGCATCGCATCGTCATGGTCTTTACCCAGCACGAACTCCAGCCCCAAGTTGTTGTCGGTGTTGTACTTGCGAATCACCTGCACATTGGTGGTGCCTGTGGTGCTGGTGACGTTCTTCTTGGCCAAGTCCGCATAATTCTTGATACCTGATGCTTTCTTCACCAGCAGCCGCGTACCCGTGTAGAAATGGTTAACCGCAAACTGCACATCCCGCCCACGCGCCGTGTTGTTGGTGGTGGAGCCGCATTCCAAGTCAATCGTGCCGTTTTGCAACAAGGGAATGCGGTTTTGAGAGGTGACGGGCTGGACGGCCACTTTCAAATCAGGCTTACCCAACTTGACCTTCACCGCGTCCACGATGGCATTGGTGATATCAACCGAAAACCCCACCGGGGCACCAGAGCCGACCAAAAAACTGAACGGTACCGAGGCTTCGCGCGATGAAACCGTCATCTGACCCGCATCAGCGATTTTTTTGAGCGTATCGGCGCTGGCAAGGCCAGTCGCGGCGAGACCGGAAGCGAACACCACAGCGGAAATCATGAGGGAAGGTTTCATGCAAGGCCTTTGGAATTGAGGAGATGAATGCCAGAGATTAAACGATCAGCAGGCATCAAAGCGCGCTCGCCTTGGAAAAGTTGGAGCGCTGTTTGAACAGTTCTTGCAGCGAGCGCTAGGGTGATTCGGGTACCTCAACCCTCAATGCGCCTCCTCCCAATTCGCACCCACGCCCACTTCCGCCAGCAGCGGCACCTTGAGCTGCGCCACGCCCGCCATGAGACGTGGGATTTCGGTTTTCAGCCAATCGACCTCTCCCAGTGGCAACTCGAACACCAATTCATCGTGCACTTGCATAATCATTTTGATAGCAGGTTTCGCCGTATCCAAAGCAGTTTGCACGGCATTCATGCTTAATTTAATCAAATCTGCTGCTGTGCCTTGCATGGGTGCGTTGATGGCTGCACGCTCAGCACCGGCGCGGCGGGGGCCGTTGGGGCTGCTGATTTCAGGAAGGTACAGGCGCCGCCCCATCACGGTTTCGACATAGCCTTTGGCTTTGGCGCAGAGGCGGGTGTCGTCCATGTACTGCTTGACGCCGGGGTAGCGCTGGAAGTAGCGGTCTACAAAATTACGGGCGGCGCTGTTCTCGATGCCTAAAGATTTGGCAAGGCCGAAGGCGCTCATGCCGTAAATCAGGCCGAAATTGATGGTTTTGGCGTAGCGGCGTTGCTCCGGCAAGACTTGATCGACAGGGACGCTGAAGACCTCGGCGGCAGTCGCGCGGTGGACATCAAGGCCATCATGAAAGGCACGCAGCAGCGCGGGGTCGTCGCTCAGGTGGGCCATGATGCGCAGCTCGATTTGGCTGTAATCGGCGCTGGCGATGACGTTGCCAGGCGCGGCGACAAAGGCCTCGCGCACACGGCGGCCTTCTGCGGTGCGGATAGGGATGTTTTGCAGGTTGGGGTCATTGCTGCTGAGACGGCCAGTAACGGCGACGGCTTGGGCATAGTGGGTATGGACGCGGCCAGTGCGGGCATGGGTCAACAAGGCCAGTTTGTCGGTGTACGTGCCTTTGAGCTTGGCGAGTCCCCGATGCTCCAGAATTTTGGCGGGCAGAGGGAAATCTTCAGCCAGTTTCTCCAGCACTTCTTCGTCGGTGCTGGGTGCGCCTGTGGGCGTTTTCTTGACAACGGGCAAGCCAAGTTTGGTGAAAAATATTTCACCAATTTGTTTGGGACTGCTGAGGTTGAAGGGTTGCCCGGCCAAATCGTGGGCGTCTTTTTCCAACTGCAAGATGCGCTGACCCAGGGTGTGGCTTTGCACGGCCAAGGTAGGTGCGTCAATCAGCACACCGTTGCGCTCAATGCGGTACAGGGTTTCACTGCTGGTGATTTCCAGTCGATACACAGCCAGCAGTTTGGCATCGGCCAGCAGCAGCGGCCACAGCACCTGGTGAACAGCCAAGGTCTGGTCACTGTCTTCACAGGAATACTCCGCCGCTTTGGTGATCTCTACCTGGTCAAAACAAATTTGGTGCGCACCCTTTCCGCACAAATCCTCGTAGGTGATGCCTTGACGGCCCAGGTGGCGCTCAGCCAAGCTGGAAAGGCCGTGGGGTTTGTGAACTTCCAGCACATAGCTTTGCAACATCGTGTCGTGCGTGTAGCCCTGCACCTCGATACCGTGGTTGGCAAAGACATGGCGGTCGTATTTGATGTGTTGACCCAGCTTGGGGCGGGACGGGTTTTCGAGCCAGGGCTTGAGGCGGGCCAGCACCTCGTCGCGGGGCAGTTGAGCAGGGGCATCGGGGTAGCTGTGGGCCACAGGAATGTAAGCGGCCTCGCCCGGCTGCACGCTGAAACTGATACCCACAATTTGGGCCTCCAGCGCACTGAGCGAGGTGGTTTCGGTGTCCAGCGCGGTCACCTCGGCAGCGTTCAACATGGCCAGCCACGCGTCAAAGCGTGCCCAATCGGTGATAGTTTCGTAGGTTTTAGGTGAATCTGGGACACTGGCAACATCACCAAAGAGATCGCCAGTGTCGCCTGGCGCCAAGGGCGCTACGGTAGGGACGGCTGGGTTGTCAGGCACCACCGCAGGGGCTGCATCGGTGACAGGTTCGTCAAACAGCGGTGACGCGGGCATCTTTGGCATGGGTGGCAGCTTGGGCACATCACCCAGCGCCCGCGCAAGGCCTTTGAAGCCATATTTTTCGTAAAAAGCCTTTAACTCGCCCGTCTGTTGTGCTTGATAAGCTATGGAATCGAGAGCAGGCAAGCCGCTGATGTAGCCCGACAGATCGCAATCGGTTTTGATGGTCAGCAGCTCGGCGGCTTTGGGCAACCAGTCCAGCGACTGGCGCAGATTTTCACCCACCACGCCTTTGATATCCGCAGCCTTGGCAATCAAGGCGGCCAGTGAGCCATGCTCCTGCAACCATTTGACCGCCGTTTTAGGGCCTACTTTGCTGACGCCAGGCACGTTGTCCACCGCGTCACCCACCAGGGTTTGGTAATCCAGCATCAGTGACGGGGGCACGCCAAACTCTTCGGTGACACCCGCCACATCGCGGCGTTTACCGTTCATGGTGTCGATGATGGTGATGTGCTCGTTCACCAGCTGGCTCAGGTCTTTGTCGCCACTGGAAACGATCACACGTACGCCTTGCTTGGCAGCGATCACCGCCAAGGTACCGATCACGTCGTCAGCCTCCACGCCGGGCACGGCCATGACCTTCCAGCCGAGCAAGGCAACCAGCTCGTTGATGGGCTCAATCTGGCTGCGCAAATCGGGTGGCATGGGCGAGCGGGTGGCTTTGTAGGCGGGGTACAGCGTGTCCCGAAAGGTCGGGCCTTTGGCGTCAAAAATACAGACCGCAAAATCAGCAGGTACCTCTTTGCGCAGGCTGTGCAGCATATTGACCATGCCACGGATCGCTCCGGTGGGCGGGCTGCTCGGGTCACCCGGCACGGCTCGCAAATCAGGCATGGCGTGAAAGGCGCGGTACAGGTAGCTGGAGCCATCGACCAGCAGCAAGGTTTGAGGGCGTGAGAGAGGTAGGGTCATGCGAACCATTGTATTTTTATAAGTCGGGCCAGCGGTGGGGCTTTGGCACAGCAGGTATGCCGGGTGTGTAGAAAACATTTATCGTGGCATGCGGCGGCCCTTGAAGACACGCCGCCACACAACCAAACCCAACAGGAGGACATCCCATGACCACACTGGCCGAGCTTTTCCAAAACATCAAGCTGCCCACCATGCCCGAAGTGGCACAAAGTTTGATCAAATCGTTGAACGACGACGACGCCCCTGTTTCCGTGGTGCGCAACGCCATCATCAAAGACCCTGCGCTGACCGTAAAGCTGCTGCGCCTGGGCAACAGCGCCAAATTCGGCTTGCCGCGCCAGCTCAGTTCAGTGGATGAGGCCATCACCATGCTGGGTATGGGACAGGTACGCACGCTGGCCCTGTCATCGTGTTTGAACGATGCCTTCCCCGTGGTCGCAGGTCTTGACCGTAAGGTCTTCTGGAGTGAAAGCATGGCCTGCGCAGGCTACGCACAGTGGCTGGCATCCGGCTTGGGAGCGGATGCGCAGCAGGCATGGCTGGCCGGTTTCATGCTGCGGCTGGGCGAGCTGAGCATGGCGCAAGCGGTACCCGGATGCCTGGCAGACATCGAGAAACTGCCTCATTACCCCGGTGGTCGCTGGGAACGTGAAGTGATCTCGGTCGGGTTCACCGAGGGCCAGGTGACTGCGGAAATGGCCAAGCGCTGGAACTTCCCTGTGGAGATTGTGAAAGGACTGGAACACGCGGTTGACCCGCTGGCGGCAAAGCCCTTCAGCCGCCTGGCTGGCATTGTTCACATCGCTGAACTGCTGGCTGAAATGGCACCAGAAACAGCTGATGTGGTTGATGACCTGCCGAGTGAACTGTTGACGAAGCTGCAAGTGGATGTGCCATGGATGCGCAAGAAACTGCCGATGATGGCGGCACTCACAGACACCTCGGCGCTGTAGGTCAAGGACACCGGGCCGTGCGCGCAGAGGGGCTGCGCGCGGGGTAGCCCTCTACAATCCTGAAATGATAATCGCCCCCCAACTTAAGTCCACTGCACGCTTGCTGTTCAGCGTGGTCGTGGGCTTGTCTCTGTGCAGCCTTGCCTGCAGCGCAACGCTGCCCTTGGTTGTTGACAACGACCCCAGCAGCCAACCATCGCTTGACGACCGTTGGCAGCACCTGCACCAAGAGGACGCAGGCAGCCGTATTGACGAAGTGCGCGTGGGTGGCGAGACCCAACGCCTCACCGTGCAACCCAAATCCAAACTCTTCAACGCCCCGACCTATGAATTCCAACCCACCAATGGGACACGTCGGTCATTGGCGGTGGGCCCTGGCGCAGAAAGTGCGGGCAGTACGCGGGTGTGGAATTTTTTAAGCTTTTAAGGCGAATTGAACGATGGCGGTCTATACCGAAGTGAAGCGCTCCGACGCGAGCGCACTGATGCGCAACCTGCAACTGGGCACCTTGAAAACGCTGCGTGGCATCCAGGGCGGCATTGAAAACACCAACTACTTTGCCACCACCGACCAGGGCGAGTACGTGTTGACGCTGTTCGAGCGGCTGAGCTTTGAGCAACTGCCGTTTTACCTGCAACTGATGAAGCATCTGGCTCAGCGCGGCATCCCCGTGCCTGACCCGGCTGCTGACCCACGCCCACGCACGCTCGGCAAACTGGTGCACACCGTGGCGAGCAAACCTGCTGCCGTGGTCAACAAACTGATGGGCAAAAGCCAGCTCGCGCCCGAAGCCACGCACTGCGCAGCTGTCGGTGACATGCTGGCACGTATGCATTTGGCAGGACAAGATTTCACACTGCACCAAGACAATCTGCGTGCCCTGCCCTGGTGGAACGAGACCGTGCCCGTGGTGCTGCCGCATCTCACACCTGCGCAAGCCAGCTTGCTGTCTTCAGAGCTGGCCTACCAAAACCACATCGCTGCCAGTGCCGATTACGCGGCCCTGCGGCGTGGCCCCATCCACGCTGATTTGTTCCGCGACAACGTGATGTTCGATGGCGTGGTGCTCACCGGCTTTTTTGACTTCTACTTCGCGGGGATCGACACGTGGTTGTTCGACCTGGCCGTCTGCCTGAACGACTGGTGCGTTGACTTGGCCACGGGCGAAGCGGATGACCACCGGTTCAACAGCTTCCTCCATGCCTACCAGCAAGTCTGCCCGCTGAACGCCGCCGAGCGCCAGTTGCTGCCCGCCATGGCCCGCGCCGCTGCGCTGCGGTTTTGGGTATCGCGCCTGTGGGATTTCCACCTGCCCCGCGATGCCGCCATGCTGACGCCGCACGATCCTGCCCATTTCGAGCGGGTCTTGAGGGCGCGGGTGCATAACCCCATCACTGTGTTTACGTTGTCTGCCCAGGCACGCTGAAGGCCTCACTTTTGAAACTCAACATCGTTCCTGCCCGCCACGGCGTTTTGTGGGTCAAACAAGGCCTGCGCGCATTCATCAAACAGCCGCTGGCGCTGATCGGCCTGTTCTTCATGTTCATGGCGGTCATGTCGATGGCCTCGCTGCTGCCCTACGTGGGCAACGTGCTGGCCTTGATGCTGCTGCCCGGCGCGACGCTGGGGCTGATGGCGGCCACCAAAGAGAGCAGCCAGGGCAAATTCCCAATGCCACTGGTGCTGGTCAGTGCATTCCGGGCCGGGTCGCAGCGGCTGCGTGCCATGCTGGCACTGGGCGCGATGTACGCAGCTGGCTTTTTGGGCGTCATGGCCATATCCGCCTTGTTTGACGGCGGGCAGTTTGCCCAGCTTTACCTGGTCGGCGGGAAAATCACGGAAGAGATGATGAATTCGGGTGATTTCCTGACCGCCATGTGGGTCGCCATGGCGCTCTACATGCCTCTCTCGATGGTGTTCTGGCACGCGCCAGGGCTGGTGCATTGGCATGGTGTGTCGCCCGTCAAAAGCCTGTTTTTCAGCGGCGTGGCCTGTGTGCGCAACATGGGCGCTTACACCGTGTACAGCCTGGCATGGATGGGTATATTCATGTTGGCAGGTATCGTATTGACCACCATCGCCGCCTTGTCGGGCAACCCTGCGATGCTCTCAGCACTGCTGCTGCCGGTCGCGATGCTCATCATTGCGATGTTTTTCACCTCAATTTACTTCACGTTCGCGGACAGTTTTTTAGCGCCTGACCCACCCACAGTCCCATCCTCCACACCAGAGACACCCAACCCATGAATCCCCTCCCCCTCGTTGCACCGGTTTCACCACAAGCGCACACGCTGATGGGCCGCACCGCCGACGAGGTGATGTGGTTCCAACGCCGCAGTTTTTTGCAGGCGGCGTCGAGTTGGGTTGCACTGGGCGGCTGGCAAGCAGCGGTAGCCCAGCAGCGCAGCAACATTGTGGCCATGCAAGGCGACGTGCTGCTCAACCGGCAACGTCTCAAAGCAGGACAAACCATACAAACCGGTGACAACATTTACACGGGCCCTGACAGCACGCTGGTATTTGTGATCGGCAATGCGGCCTTCCAAGTGCGGCAAAACACCCGACTCACGGTAGAGCGTGGCAGCACACTCTCTGTGGTCAGCGTGCTGCGCTTGTTTTCGGGGGCCGTGGCCAGCGTCTGGGGCAAAGGCCGCGAGCGGCAGATCATCACCCCAACCCTGACTGCGGGCATACGTGGCACCGGGGTGTACACCGAGGTCTGGCCCGAGCAAGACTACCGCAGCTACTTTTGCAACTGCTATGGCACGGTGGATCTGGCGGCAGGCAGCAGCCAGGCACGGAGCCAGGCGGTGTACCACCAGTCATTTTGGGCCGAGCCAGAACCTGTGAATGGCAGTTATTTGACCGCCGCCAAAGCCATCAACCACACCGACGAAGAAATCGACTTCTTGGCTGCGCTGGCCCAAGAGCGCACCGCGTGGCAACTCGCTGGGCAAAAAGGCAACCGTGATGGCAGTGGAAAAATGGACGGCAAGCCCTACGGCAGCTGATCCGCTTAAGGCTTGGGGCGGGGATATTCAGGGGTTTTGAGCCTTGTATGCGGCGATGGATTTGGCCAAATCCTCGTACTCTTCGCAACTCTTGTTGCCACAAATTCTCTCCAGCTCAGCCAGGTGTTTTTGCGCTTCATCAGGCTGCTTGGCCATCAAGTACGCCTCACCGATGTACTCGTGCGCCCCTTTATGGCGGGGGTCGAGTTGCAAGGCGGTTTTATAATGCTCAAACGCTTTGGGTAAATCAGGCGTCGCGCGTTTGCGGGCGGTGTAGCCGAGCAGGTTGTGGATGTCAGCATTGCGCGGCTCGTCGCGTACAGCGGCATTCAGCTCGAACTGCGCACGGCTCCAGTCTTTGGCCTCGATGGCCTTGCGGGCCGTGGTCAACCGCTGGTTCACGGTGGGGCCTGAAGAGGTGTCTGCGGCAAAAGTGACCGTGCTGCACAGCAACAGCGCTGCCACCATGGAAGGAGCGAGGAATTTCATAAAAAGGCCTGGTTGAGACGGGTCTGGGATGAGACCGCAAAGGATTGTGCCGGCCCGTTACACCGGCGTCAATTTCGCAATCCCCAGCGCCAACCACTTGATGCCATGTCGGCCGAACTTCACCTGCGCACGGGCATCGTCACCCGTACCTTCCAGCGAAACCACGCTGCCTTCACCGAACTTGTTGTGGAACACCTGTGAGCCTGCACGCACCCAGGCATTCGGGCCGGTGGTGGTGGCTTGTTTTTGCACTGGCATAGCAGCAGACAATCCTGAATTTCCCCCAAAACTGCTGCCCGTGCGCTCCCCACGGGCATAACCAGCTATGGAATTAGCAGCAAATCCTGAATTTTTCCCCGAGCCCAACCCCTGACCGAAACCTTGCCGCTTGGGCGTGATCCACTTCAGCGCGGCTTCGGGCAGCTCGTCAAAAAAGCGGCTGCGCAGGTTGAACCGGGTTTGGCCATGCAACATGCGGGTTTGTGAAAAACTGAGGTACAAACGGGCACGGGCGCGGGTGATGGCAACGTACATCAGGCGGCGCTCCTCCTCCAGGCCATCGCGGTCATTGGCCGAGTTTTCGTGCGGAAACAGGCCTTCCTCCAGGCCTGTGATGAACACGCAGTCGAACTCCAAGCCTTTGGAAGAATGCACCGTCATCAGCTGAATGGCATCTTCACCAGCTTTGGCTTGGTTGTCGCCAGCTTCCAGCGAGGCGTGGTTCAAGAAGGCGATGAGAGGCGACAGGGTTTCGCCCGTGTCAGCGGCGTCGTCCGTCAGAAAATTACCGCCTTGCGCCTGTGGCACAGGGGAAAACGTGTCCTTGGGCAGCCCTGTTGCCAAAGCGGTTGCGCCTGTCGCTGCAGCCTTCCACTCGTCCACCGGCAACGCCACCGCATCGCGGCCAAAGCCTTGCTGGGTGACAAAACTCTCCGCCGCGTTGACCAATTCCTCCAAATTTTCTACGCGATCTTCACCCTCGCGGTCGGCCTTGTAATGCGCCAGCAGGCCGCTGTGTTCCAGAATCAGCTCGATGATTTCACGCAGGCTGAGTCCCTTGGATTTCTCACGAACCACATCCAACCCGGCGACAAACGCGCCGAATTTGCTGCCCACTTTGCCGCCCACACCGCTCACCGCGTCGTGCAGCGAGCAACCCAAATCGCGGGCAGCGTCTTGCAACTGCTCCAGTGAACGCGCCCCGATGCCACGCGGGGGGAAATTCACCACGCGCAGGAAACTGGTGTCGTCATTCGGGCTTTCCAACAGGCGCAAATAGGCCAGCGCGTGTTTGACTTCGGCCCGCTCAAAAAAACGCAACCCGCCGTACACCTTGTACGGCAAGCCGGCATTGAACAGCGCCGTCTCGATCACCCGGCTTTGGGCGTTGGAGCGGTACAGCACCGCAATTTCCTTGCGCGGGATGCTCTCTTTTTTGATGAGTTGCAGCATCTCCTCGACCATGCCGCGCGCCTCATCCAAATCAGACGGGTATTCCAGCACCCGCACCGGCTCACCTGGCCCCTGCGAAGTGCGCAGGTTTTTACCCAGACGCCGGGTGTTGTGGCTGATGAGTTCGTTGGCCGAATCGAGGATGTTGCTGTAGCTGCGGTAGTTTTCTTCCAGTTTGATCTGGTGCTGCACGTTGAACTCACGCACAAAATCCGCCATGTTGCCCACCCGGGCACCCCGGAAAGCGTAGATGCTTTGGTCGTCGTCACCGACGGCGAACACGCTGTTGTCGGACGGCTCGAACGGGCCATCGGCGGGGCTCTGGCCAGCGAACATCTTGATCCAGGCATATTGCAGCTTGTTGGTGTCCTGGAACTCGTCGATCAGGATATGGTGAAAGCGGCGCTGGTAGTGCTCGCGCACCGGGGCGTTGTCGCGCAGCAGCTCGTAGGAGCGCAACATCAGCTCGCCGAAATCGACCACGCCTTCGCGCTGACACTGGTCTTCGTAGAGTTGGTAAATCTCGATTTTTTTCTTCAGCGCTTCATCGGGCGTGCGGTGGCTGCCCACCACGTCTTTGGCACGCAGGCCGTCTTCCTTGCAACCGCCGATGAAATACTGCAACTGCTTGGGCGGGTAGCGCTCTTCGTCCACGTTGAACTGCTTGCACAGGCGTTTGATGGCCGAGAGCTGGTCTTGGGTGTCCAGAATCTGGAAACTCTGCGGCAAATTGGCCATTTTGAAATGCGAACGCAAAAACCGGTTGCACAGACCATGAAAGGTGCCAATCCACATGCCACGCACGTTCACCGGCAGCATGGTGCCCAAGCGCAGCAGCATTTCTTTGGCGGCCTTGTTGGTGAAGGTGACAGCCAGCAGACCACCGGGCGAGACTTGCCCCGTTTGCAGCAACCAGGCAATGCGGGTGGTCAGCACACGGGTTTTGCCCGAGCCTGCCCCCGCCAAAATCAAGGCCGGTACGCTGGGCAGCGTGACGGCGGCGAGTTGCTCGGGGTTGAGGTTGTGTAAGAGTGGAGCGTTGGGGGCGACTGATTCAAGGGCTGATTCAGCAAAGAGCGATTGTGCGAACATGCCCAGATTGTAGAAAGGCTGCGATGGTTTCCCCCTTGGCATCAAGATCAACATCAAAATTCATAGCATCTCTGGCCCATCTGACTTGCACAATACTGGCGTTTGGCGTGCCAATAGCTGGGGCCCAAAGTGCGTGCAGCAGCGATGGGGTGCCCGCACCGCGCCTGCTGCAAGAGCGCTTCATCAGTGCCGACTGCGAAGCGTGTTGGGGTGAGTCTCCCCTGAACGCTGCACGCCCCCACAGCGTGGCGCTGGACTGGTTGGTGCCGAGCGCGCAGGGCGATGAGGCGCCACTGTCTGCCGTAGCCACCCGGGATGCACAGGTCAGGCTAGAGACGCTGGGCAATCCGCCGCTGACCAGCGAAACGGGCTTGCAACGTGATTTGCACAGCCTCACAAAGGCGGGCACGCTGCGCGTCGCCATGGGACCTGCGGTGGGCGGCTATGTGGGGGCATCTATTGCGTGGAAACCATCGTTCAAAACGGTATCTCAGTTGGGGACGTGGACAGCATGGCTGGCGTTGGTCGAAACCGTCCCCGCAGGCACCGATGGCACGCCCGTGGAGCGGAATTTGGTAAGAAACATGCTTACCAGCACGTGGGATGGGCGCAAGCAGCTATCAAAAAAAGAGCGGATTACGTTCCTCGAGTCGCGCTTGATGAGCGTGCCTGCGGGGGCACAACCTGAGAGATTGCGGGTGGTGGGATGGGTGCAGCGCGTGGGGGCCAGCGGGCAGCCTCAGGTGGCGTCGGTCGCGCAATCGCGGTGTGTACCCAGCCAGCCTTGAGACCGTCCCGTTGCGAAAAGCCTAGTCGAGGCTGATCTTGATGCGCAGCCCCAGTTCGCGCAGCTTGTCCGTCTCGTGCTTCATCACTGCACGCAAGGTATCTGGCCCCTGGGCAACGACCTCCATCGCCAATTGGGTGCATTTCTCACGCATATCAGACTGCAGCATGATCTCGTTGATCTCTTTGGTCAGGCGACTGAGCACAGCGGGCGGTGTGGCCGCAGGAGCGGCAACGGCGTAAAACGCTTCAAAAGAGGCGTTTGGCAGACGCAATTCATCCATGCCAGGGGTATCGGGCAAAAAGCTGCTGCGCTTGCCTGTGGCAACGGCCAAGACACGCAGTTTGCCAGCCTTGATTTGCGGGCTGGCCGCTGACAGGGTGTCCACACCGATATCCACATCGCCGCGCATCACACCGATCAAGGCTTCAGCACTGCCCTTGTAGGGAACGGGTTCGATATCGACATGGGCTTCATAAGCGAGCATCTCGCCCACCAGGTGCGGTGCACTGCCTGCGCCAAAGGTGGAATAGGTCAGCGCTTTGGGGTTGGCCTTGGCTTGCGCCAGAAAATCAGCCAGCTTGAGGTACGGCTTGGCACTGGACGTGAGCACCACCAACGGTGCGTTGACCAGCAAAGAGACGGGCGCAAAGGCTTTGGCCATGTCAAACGGCAGCTTGGTGCGCAACGCCGGTATGACGGTGAAACTGCTCGCGCCAGACACCAGCAGGGTGTAGCCGTCAGCCGCCGATTTGGCCACCATGTCCATGCCGATCACCGTGGCGGCACCGGGCTTGTTTTCAATGATGACCGCTTGGCCCAGGCGTGGCCCCAGGCGCTCGGCGACCAAGCGGGCAATCGCGTCCGTTGCGCCTCCCGCAGGGAAAGGCACGATGATTTTGATGGGTTTGCTAGGCCAGGTCTCGGCCAAAGCCAAGGGGCCGACACACAGCCCCGCGAGAGCAACAAGGGTTTGACGGCGTGAAGGGGTCAGCATGGCAGTACTCCAGAAGTGATGAAATCAGCGGTTCAGATAATCAAACAGGTAGGCTGTCATGCCAGGGCAAGCCCTGTGGGGCACCCAAGTCCCAGAAAATTCCTGCCATGGCGCACAGACCTTCGCGCGCCACCGAGGCCAGCAGATGTTCGTTCGGAGCGTGTTGTGAGCAGGCCGGATAGGAATGCGGCACCCACAGCGTGGGCAGACCCAGCACATCGGCAAACACATCGTTGGGCAATGACCCCGCTAAATTGGGCAGCACCGTGACCGGCTTGCCGGTGCTGATGGCCATGGATTGCACCGCCCAGGTAACCCAGGGGTTGTCCACATCAAGCCGGGTTGCAGGAGATGCGGCAGTGACGTTGACCGCCACCTCGGTAAAACCATGGGCATCAAGGTGAGCACGCACGGTGTCTTGCAACTGCTGCCACGGTGTACCGGGCACAAAGCGCAGTTGGCAGTGGGCCACCGCCGCAGGGGGAATCGCGTTGATGGGGCGCTCGGCAGACCCCGCCCCCAGCGCCAGCACTTCCAGCGTATTCCAGGCGACGAGTCGCTCGGCGGTGCTTAGACCTGGCTCACCCCAGGCCGGGTTGGTTTGCGGATCGTCCGCGCCACCGCCCATCTCCACGCCATCCAAGGCACGTCGCACACTTGGGGACACGGCGGACGGGCGCAATCCGTCAATCAGCAGCTTGCCGTGCGCATCCACCATCGTCGCGATGGCATGGGCCAGCACGATGCCAGGGTTGGTCAACACGCCGCCCCAGTTGCCCGAGTGGTAAGCCCGGTCGCGGCTGTGGACCCGCAGTGAAAAATTCACGAGGCCGCGTGACCCCAAAAACACCGTGGGTTTGTCCGCATGGACGCGCGGCCCATCGCTGGCGATGAACACATCAGCCCGCAAGCGCCCCTGTCCGTTGTCGCGCTCTCGCTCGCACAGTGCCCGCAGGCCGGGGCTGCCCGCCTCTTCGCCCATTTCCAGCAGCAGGGTGATGTTGTAGCCCAGGTGGCCGCTGCGTGCGGTGATGACGTGCTGCAATGCACTGAAATTGATGCTGTGCTGCCCCTTGTTATCAGCAGTGCCACGGCCATACCAGCGTTCGCTGGCCCCGGTGCCTTCGGCCACCAATTGCCAAGGACTCAGGCCTTCGCGCCACTGTTTGTCCTGCCCACTCACCACATCACCATGTCCATAAGACAGCAGCGTGGGCAGCGCCTCGCTTTCGATGCGGCGTGCCACCAGCATAGGGCCACCTTTCGGGTCGGGGTTCTCCAGCACTTCGCAGACAAAACCCAGGCGGGTGAGCGTGGGCACGATCTCGTCGTTCAGGTAAGCACCCAGCACGGGCTCAGGTGCCCCCTTGTCACTTTCAGTCCGCCAAGCCACCCGCCGAGCGATATCGCGCTGTAAATGGCCGGTATCGAACCAGTCTCCAGCTTGGGCCAGCAAAGCTTCACGGGTCATCGTGGACGGCATCAGGAATCCTTTGACGTGTTCTTGTAATGTTTTCTAGTGTTGCCAAAATTCTAATAAACTGACTGTGGTTTCACAATTTGAGAATTTGCAACGCTGCCTTGCTGTCACAGCAATCCAGAACCAACATCCAGCACACGCCATGACCCTGTCCATGCTGGGCATTGCCCCCCGTTATTTTTTGGAAGTTGCACGCACCGGCTCGGTCAGTTTGGCTGCGGAGCAATTGCATGTCGCGACCTCGGCGGTCAGCCGTCAAATCAGCAAGCTGGAAGACAGCTTGGGCTGCCTGCTGTTTGAGCGCAAAGCCCGTGGCATGAACCTAAGTGAAGCCGGTGAACGCTTGGCAGCGTACCTGCGTCACGCCCTGCACGACACCGACCGTGTGCTGGAAGAAGTGAAAGGCTTGGGCGGGCAGCGCGCCAGCCGGGTGCGCGTGGCCTGTACCGAAGGCTTGGCCATCGGCTTCATGCCCCAAGCGATGCACAGTTTTCGGCAAGCCAACCCCCAATGCACAGTGCATCTGCACGTGGGCACACCGGCTGAGGTCAGCCACCGTCTGCTGCGGGGTGAGGCGGACATTGGGCTCAAGTTTTCAGTCACACCCGAAAAAAACCTGACGCTGGCACACCAGCAGCCCGCGCCCATTCACCTGCTAATGGCCCCCTTCCACCCCTTGGCAGAGCGCAAAAGCGTGACACTGGCAGACATCGTGCGCTACCCGCTGGCCCTGCCTGAGCCGGGAGCCACTGTGCGACAGATGCTGGACTTGTGTTGCAGCCTTCAAGGGCGGCATTACGACACCGCCTACACCGGCAACAACTACGCCACGCTGCTCAGTCTGGCGGCTCAAGGCGAAGTGCTGACGTTGTCTGCCATGGTCAGTGCGGCGTATGCAATCAGTGCAGGCACGGTGGTGGCCGTGCCCGTGAACGAAGCGCAGTTCAAGCAACGCAGCTTGCAGGTGCTGACATTGGCATCGAGTCCCGCAGAATCCCAGAACAGCCAATTTGTGGCGCATTTGATTGACGCAGCGTTGGCCATGGCCTAGTGAACCGAACCTGTGCATCCACCGATGGCACGCTTGCAGCTGCAAAATAGCCAAAATCTTATATACCGTATGCGACAAGCCCATAGCACCTCGCCGCTCTAAACCCCGTAAACTCAAGCACCGGGCCCAAGCATTTTTGGCCCGGTTTTTTTTGCCTGTTTCTTATGGCAAAGCCAAAAAACCGGCCCAATCCAAGCGCTCACCCTGAGGCGTTCAACCGAGCCCTCAGTTACTTTTGGAGCCTGGATTCATGGAAATTTTTGACTACGACAACATCCTCTTGCTGCCCCGCAAATGCCGGGTGGAGAGCCGCTCAGAGTGCGACACCAGCGTCACGTTGGGTGGCCGCAGCTTCAGGCTGCCGGTGGTGCCTGCCAACATGAAAACCGTGGTGGATGAAACGATTTGTACCTGGTTGGCGCAAAACGGTTACTTTTACGTGATGCACCGCTTTGATCTGGACAACGTGCAGTTCGTCAAAGACATGACAGCAAAAGGCTTGTTCTCGTCGATTTCTCTGGGGGTAAAAGCGCCCGATTACGCCACAGTGGAACGGTTTGTGGCTGAAGGCCTGTGCCCTGAGTACATCACCATCGACATTGCCCATGGCCATGCCGACAGCGTGCAGCACATGATTACCTGCCTCAAGCAAAAGCTGCCTGCGGCCTTCGTGATCGCAGGCAATGTGGGAACACCTGAAGCCGTGATTGATTTGGAAAACTGGGGAGCGGATGCCACCAAGGTGGGGATAGGCCCCGGCAAGGTCTGCATTACCAAGCTGAAAACCGGCTTTGGTACGGGCGGCTGGCAACTCAGCGCGCTGAAGTGGTGTGCCCGTGTGGCCACCAAGCCCATCATTGCCGATGGTGGTATCCGCGACCATGGCGACATCGCCAAGAGCGTGCGCTTTGGCGCTTCAATGGTCATGATTGGCTCGCTGTTTGCTGGGCATGAAGAATCGCCAGGCAAAACTGTTGAGGTGGACGGCAAGCTGTTCAAAGAATACTACGGCTCGGCCAGCGACTTCAACAAGGGCGAGTACAAGCATGTGGAAGGCAAGCGCATTCTGGAGCCTATCAAGGGTCTTCTGGCGAATACGCTGATCGAGATGGAGCAGGATGTGCAAAGCTCGATCTCGTATGCCGGAGGCAAAAAGTTGATGGACATCCGCAAAGTGAACTACGTCACGCTGGGCGGCGACAACGCAGGCGAGCATTTGCTGATGTGAACAACGGGCGAGGGTTGGGCTACAGCCCCAGCAAACCCAACGCCAATTGATGCAAGCGGTGCCCGGGCTGTGCCAGGGCATCCACGATATTGAAGTGGTTCAGGCTGGGCAAGACTTCGCACAGGGGTACGCGATCTCTGCCCCAGGCGGCTTGCATCAAGGCGTTGTGACGGATGAATTCAGCGCTTTCATCACCGCCCACCACCGTCAGCAGTTGGCCTTGAGCAGGTGTTGGCAGATAGGCTGGGCTGCTGGAGGCCACGTGCTCGAGCGTGAGTTGCAAAGAAGCCTGAAATGAAGGCGTCTGGCGCAGGGACTCCAGCTCATAAAGACCTGAAATCGACAGTGCGTTCTTGAAGGGGGTTACAGATGCGTCCGTCATCAGCATCGCTGCCAAATGCCCACCCGCCGAATGCCCCACGACAGTCACGCACGTTGGGTCGCCGCCATAGTCGGCAATATGCCGTTGCACCCATGCCAAGGCTTTCACCATTTGCTGGGCGATATCGGGCACGGTGACAGCTGGGCACAACGCATAGTTGGGCAATACCACACATGCACCAGCGGTGTTAAAAACAGGCGCAATGAAAGAGTGATCCGCTTTGTCTAATGAACGCCAATAACCACCATGAATGAACAGCAGCACGGGTTGGCGTTGGCCAGCCGCAGCAGTTGCAGGAAACACGTCCAACATCTCGTTCAAACCATCGCCATAAGGCACATCCAAGGTACAGGCACTGCTTTCCCGTACAGCGTTAGAAGCCTGCACCCAGCGGGCAAAGTAATCGGCGTAATCAGGCACTCGCGCCCGGTTGTTGTACATACGCTCTAGCCATTCAGCATCATGGTGCATGACGGTACCTCTAGGAATCTAGAAAAGATGAAGGGTAAAAAGCCAAAAGCCCGGCGAACTTGCGTTCACCGGGCTTTCGAATACGTATGCAGAAGGCGACTTTGCAGTCACCTTACAGGCTAGGTATTACTTGGTAGCGCGCGTGCCAACCACTTCGATTTCAACGCGACGGTTTTTAGCTTGACCTTCTTTGGTCTTGTTGTCAGCAACAGGCTGCTTCTTGCCCTTGCCTTCGGTGTAAACGCGGTTCTTTTCGATGCCCTTGGACACCAAATAAGCCTTCACAGCTTCAGCACGCTTCACGGACAACTTTTGGTTGTAAGCATCGCTACCGATGGAGTCGGTGTGACCCACAGCGATGATGACTTCCAGGTTGATGTCCTTGACTTTACCGGTCAGGTCATCCAACTTGGCCTTGCCTTCAGGCTTGAGGACAGCCTTGTTGAAGTCAAAGAACGCGTCAGCAGCGTAAGTAACTTTGGTTGCAGCAACAGCAGCGGGCGCAACAACAGCAGCTGCGGGGGCAGCAGGTTCAGCTGCTTTAGGAGCCATTGCAGGAGCGGCTGCGGGAGCGGCAGCAGGAGCCATTGCAGCCTTAGGTGCAATCGCGCCATCGCAAGTTGCAGCAGCGGTAGCAGGTGTCCAGTTGGCATCGCGCCAGCAGAATTCGTTGGTGCCGTTTTTCCACACGGTGCCGTCAGCAGCACGCCAGTTGTCAACGGTTTGGGCGCCAGCAGCAGTTACGAGCGCAGCGGAGGCAAACAGCATTGCCACTTTATTCAGTTTTTTCATGGTTCTCCTCGAGAGAAAAAGAGCCGCAGACGCGCTGCGAGATTGAAACGTTTCAAGCGACCATCACCTGAACCGCGTGAACTGATTGTGCCACACGACATCGCTTATTCCATAGCAAACCCCGCTGGGCAGGCCGGTGTAGAACAGGATTTGGGCTGATTCACGAGGAATAACCCGCAATTTGTTGCAAGTACGCGACAATGCCTTGCCCGTAAAATCTATGGCTTTAGTCAGCTCAACTTCGCCCAACTTCGTGTTGGCGCCCCCTCCATGACCCAGTTCGCCAAAGAAACCCTGCCCATCAGCCTGGAAGAGGAAATGCGCCGCAGTTACCTCGACTACGCCATGAGCGTGATCGTGGGCCGTGCGCTGCCTGATGCCCGCGACGGCCTCAAGCCTGTTCATCGCCGCGCCCTGTTTGCGATGCACGAGCTGAACAACGACTGGAACCGCCCTTATAAGAAGTCCGCCCGTATTGTTGGCGACGTGATCGGCAAGTACCACCCGCATGGCGATCAGTCGGTGTACGACACCATCGTTCGCATGGCACAAGACTTCTCGATGCGCCACATGCTGGTGGACGGCCAGGGCAATTTCGGCTCAGTCGACGGCGACAACGCCGCCGCCATGCGGTACACCGAAATCCGCCTGACCAAGATTGCTCACGAAATGCTGGCCGATATTGACAAAGAAACCGTCAACTTCGGCCCCAACTACGACGGCTCTGAAAAAGAACCTCTGGTGCTGCCCAGCAAGGTGCCCAACCTGCTCATCAACGGCTCAGGCGGTATCGCGGTCGGCATGGCCACCAACATCCCACCGCACAACTTGAACGAAGTGGTGGACGCCTGCCTGCACCTGCTGCGCCACCCCGAGGCCAGCATCGACGAGTTGATGGAAATCATCCCTGCGCCTGACTTCCCCACCGCTGGCATCATTTACGGCATCAACGGCGTGCGTGACGGCTACCGTACCGGTCGCGGCAAGGTGGTGATGCGCGCACGCGTCCACTTTGAAGACATTGACCGTGGCCAGCGCCAAGCCATCATCGTGGACGAGCTGCCCTACCAGGTCAACAAAAAGACCCTGCAAGAGCGCATGGCCGAGCTGGTGCATGAGAAGAAGATTGAAGGCATCAGCCACATACAGGACGAATCCGACAAGTCCGGCATGCGCTTGGTGATTGAACTCAAGCGTGGCGAAGTGCCCGAGGTAGTGCTGAACAACCTGTACAAACAGACCCAGTTGCAAGACACCTTCGGCATGAACATGGTGGCCTTGATCGACGGCCAGCCCAAGCTGTGCAACTTGAAGGATTTGATCTCGGTGTTCCTGGAGCACCGCCGCGAAGTCGTCACCCGCCGCACCGTATTCACCCTGCGCAAAGCCCGCGAACGTGGCCATGTGCTGGAAGGCCTCGCTGTCGCACTCGCCAACATCGACGACTTCATCCGTATCATCCGCAACGCACCCACGCCGCCTGTGGCCAAAGCCGAGCTGATGGAGATTCCGTGGGACAGCAGATTGGTGCGCGAAATGCTCACCCGAACCCGCGAGGATGGCGGCATCATCAACGCCGATGCCTACCGCCCTGATGGCATGGAAAAGGAATTTGGCATGGGCAACGATGGCCTGTACCGCCTGAGTGAAACCCAAGCGCAAGAAATTCTACAGATGCGTTTGCAACGCCTGACCGGTTTGGAGCAGGACAAGATCGTCGCTGAATACAAAGAGGTGATGGCGCAGATTGACGATTTGCTCGATATTCTGGCCCGCCCTGAGCGCGTCTCCACCATCATCAGCGAAGAGCTGACGCACATCAAAAACGAATTCGGCCAGACCAAACTGGGTGCACGCCGCAGCCTGGTGGAACACAGCTCGTACGACCTGAGCACCGAAGACCTGATAACGCCCACCGACATGGTGGTCACGCTCTCCCACAGCGGCTACATCAAGAGCCAGCCCTTGTCCGAGTACCGCGCCCAAAAGCGTGGCGGGCGCGGCAAACAGGCCACCACCACCAAAGAAGACGACTGGATTGACCAGCTCTTTATCGCCAACACCCACGACTACATCCTGTGTTTCAGCAACCGGGGCCGCCTGTACTGGATCAAGGTATGGGAAGTGCCCGCCGGTTCACGCGGCTCACGCGGTCGCCCCATCGTCAACATGCTCCCGCTGCAAGAGGGTGAAAAAATCAACGTTGCCTTGGCGTTGACAGGTGAATTCCGCACCTTCCCGGCTGACCACTATGTATTCATGTCCACCAGCATGGGCACGGTCAAAAAGACCTCGCTGGACGAATTCTCCAACCCGCGTAAGGCCGGCATCATCGCCGTTGACCTGGACGAAGGCGATTTCTTGATCGGCGCAGCACTCACCGACGGCGCACACGATGTGATGCTTTTCAGCGATGGTGGCAAAGCCGTGCGCTTTGACGAAAACGACGTGCGCCCCATGGGCCGTAACGCCCGTGGCGTGCGCGGCATGATGCTGGACGTTGACCAGGGCGTGATTGCCATGCTGGTGTCGGAATCTATCGTGCCATTGGCTTTGCTGGAAGACGGCAGCGTAGACACCACCGTGCCGCAAATCCCTACCCACAGCGTGCTGACCGCCACCGAAAACGGCTACGGCAAACGCACCAGCATCCTGGAATACACCCGCCATGGTCGCGGCACCAAGGGCATGATCGCCATCCAGCAGACCGAACGCAACGGCAAAGTGGTTGCCGCCACGCTGGTCAAGGCGGACGATGAAATCATGCTGATTACCGACAAGGGTGTGCTTGTGCGCACCCGCGTTAGCGAAATCCGGGAAATGGGCCGCGCCACCCAGGGCGTGACCTTGATCGGTCTGGACGAAGGCTCCAAACTCAGTGGTTTACAACGCATTGTTGAAAACGACGCGAACCAGAGCGATGCGGGAGAGTCCAACGACACAACCGAGGCGCTTGACACCCCCGCCACGGACAACCCCACAGGCACCGACAACGGTACGCCTGATCTTCCTGATACCCCTGATGCATCCGAGGCATCGGGTTCTTAAGTCACACTGAAACTCATTCCCATGAAAAAACCAATGGCCTCTCGTTTTGCTCTCTTTTTCGTAGCTGCTGTAGCACTACCTGCCTGCTCTATTGCCCAAAATAGCCCTCAAACTGCAACCACACCCGCTGCTGTACCGACAGCCAGCCAGCGCGAACTCGCGACCAAGCTGGTCGCGCTACAACGTGGCCCTGAAATGGAGCGCATGGCGTTTCAATTGACCGGCAGTGCCGTGCAACCCGTGATCGCCAAATGGGCACCCAAGCTCGAAAACATGCCCAAGGCCGATCAGGAAAAAGCCCGTGACCAGCTCAATACCGAACTGAAAACGCTGGGCGACAGCACCCGCAAAATCATCGAAACGCAAATGGACAAGTCCGCCGACAGCACCTTGCTGCCTGCGTACATCGAGCGCTTCTCAGAAGCCGAAATGAAACAACTGGTGACCTTGTTTGAGTCCCCTGCCTTTAAGAAATACCAAACTGCTGCGCCAGAATTGGGCAATGTCTGGATCAAGGATGTGGTGGACAACAGCCGCACCGTAGTGGACGAAAAGACCAAAGCCTTCGACGTTATTGCGGCCAAGATTGTGGGTGAAAAAGCAGGTCACGACAAAGCTGTGGCGGAAAAACCCGTCGCTAAAAAGAAGTAAAAACTCTACCCCGCTCCACCCCCCATGCAAGACACGCTCATGACGCCTGCTGTTGAATCCACCCGCCCTTTCAACTTCTCTGCTGGCCCTGCAGCCATGCCAGAAGCCGTGTTGCGGCAAGCCGCCAGTGAAATGCTGGACTGGCACGGCAGTGGCATGAGCGTGATGGAAATGAGCCACCGTGGCAAAGAGTTCATCTCGATTTACGAACAGGCTGAGGCGGATTTGCGCGAACTGCTGGCTGTGCCCGCGAACTTCAAAATCCTGTTCATGCAAGGTGGTGGATTGGGCGAAAACGCCATCGTTCCACTGAACCTGTCACGCGGTGCAAGTGCTGATTTCGTGGTAACAGGCAGCTGGAGTGAGAAATCAGCCAAAGAAGCAGGCAAATACTGCAAATCAGCCATCATCGCCAGCAATGCAGCGCAAAGCTACACCCGCCTGCCCGACGCCAGCACATGGCAGCTCAGCACCACGCCCAGCTACGTCCACCTGTGCAGCAACGAAACCATCCACGGCGTGGAATTCCACACCCTGCCTGACCTCAAAGCCCTGGGCTGCGACGTGCCACTGGTGATTGATTTTTCGTCCCACGTTGCTTCGCGCACGGTGGACTGGTCTAAAGTGGGCTTGGCTTTTGGCGGTGCGCAAAAGAACCTGGGCCCCGCAGGCTTGACGCTGGTGGTGGTACGCGAAGACTTGCTGGGCCATGCCCTCGCCATCTGCCCTAGCGCTTTCAATTACAAAACTGTGGCCGACAACGGCTCGATGTACAACACGCCCCCCACCTACGCCATCTACATGGCAGGCTTGACCTTCCAATGGCTGAAAGCGCAAACCGAAACGGTAGCGGGTACCGTGCTGACTGGCGTGGCCGCCATGGAACACCGCAACATCGCCAAAGCCAAGTTGCTGTACGACTTCATCGACCAGTCATCGCTGTATGTGAACCACGTTGCCCCAGATTGCCGCTCGCGCATGAACGTGCCTTTCTTCATTCGCGATGCAGGCCTCACCGGGCCGCGTTACGACGCCTTTTTGACGGGCGCCAAGGCACGTGGCCTGCTGCAACTCAAAGGCCATAAATCGGTAGGCGGTCTGCGCGCGAGTATCTATAACGCCATGCCCGTCGCAGGCGTGCAAGCGCTGGTGGACTACCTGCGCGATTTCGAACGCACCTTGTCTTCATTTTGTAAATCCGTCCCATGACCCAAACTTTAGGCGCGCTGCGCATCCAGATTGACGCCGTAGACCAAGAGCTGCTGGCCCTGCTGAACCGCCGTGCCGCGCTGGCAGGTGAGGTCGGTGAAATCAAACGCATCGACGGTTCACCCGTGTTTCGTCCCGAGCGCGAAGCCCAAGTGATTCAAAACCTGCAAGACACCAACCTTGGCCCACTCAAGCGCGAGAACGTGGCGACGGTCTGGCGCGAAGTGATGTCGGCCTGCCGTGCGCTGGAAGCCCCTCAGCGTGTGGCCTACCTTGGCCCCGCAGGCACGTTCAGCGAAGAAGCCGCCTTTCGCTTCTTTGGAACAAGCATCGAGTGCATCCCCTGCAACAGCTTTGACGAGGTGTTCCACGCCACCACCGCAGGCAGCGCGCAATATGGCGTAGTGCCGGTCGAAAACAACACCGAGGGCGTAGTGACACGCTCACTCGATTTATTCCTCAACTCTCCGCTGCACATCGTCGGTGAAGTCAGCTTGCTGGTGCGCCATAACCTGCTGCGCCTGTCGAACTCGCTGGAAGACATTGAGGTCGTCTGCGCTCACCCGCAAGCATTGGCGCAGTGCCATATCTGGCTCACCACCCATCTGCCCCATGCCGAGCGGCGCGCCGTGTCGAGCAATGCCGAAGGCGCACGCCTCGCCGCCACCAACCCGGCCTGGGCGGGCATTGCCAGCGTGCAAGCCGGTTCACAATTTGGCCTGCATGTGGCTGCCCACGCGGTGCAAAACGACGCCTTCAACCGCACCCGCTTCAGCATCATTTGCCTGCCCCAAACCTTGGCGGCCCCCGAGGCCAGCGGCAAAGACTGCGTGAGCCTGATCGTCTCCGTGCCGAACAAACCAGGGGCCGTGCATGACATTTTGGTGCCCCTCAAAACCCACGGTGTGTCCATGACGCGCTTTGAATCCCGTCCAGCCAAATCAGGGCAATGGGAGTATTACTTTTACATCGATTTGCAAGGCCACCCCTCGCAACCCCACGTCGCCGCGGCACTGCAAGACCTGCAAAGCCTGTGCGCTTTTTACAAAGTGCTGGGCACCTACCCTGCGGCAGAGTGAGTCCTTTGAATTTACCCCACAGAGCTGCACATGTTTGAACAATTAGGACTGATTGGCTGCGGGCTGATGGGTGGCTCGTTCGCGCTGGCGTGCAAGCGGGCAGGCTTGGTCAAACGCGTGGTGGGCTACAGCAAATCACCCTCGACAACCGAGCGCGCCCGTCAACTGGGTGTGATTGACCAAGAAGCCTCCTCCGCACTGATGGCTGTGTCCGGCTCTGACCTGGTGCTGGTGGCCGTGCCCGTTGCCGCTACCGAAGCAACGCTCAAAGCCGTCAAGGGTTTGATCACACCAACCACCTTGCTGATGGACGTCGGCTCCACCAAACGTGATGTGGTGGACGCAGCAAGACGTGCATTGCGTGAGCAAATGGGCAGCTTCGTGCCGTGCCACCCCATCACAGGCAAAGAAGTGGCGGGGGTAGAACATGCAGACGCAAACCTGTACATTGACCAAAAAATCGTACTGACACCCGTCGAAAAAACCCTCACAGCCCAGCTCAAACGCGCGACCGCACTGTGGGCAGCCCTGGGCGGCAAAGTCGTCACCATGTCACCCGATGCGCATGATGCCGCTTTTGCGGCAGTCAGCCACCTGCCCCATTTGATTGCTTTTGCAGCCATCAACGCCATCATCCGCCAACCCCAAGGTAACGAGTACCTGGATTTGGCAGGCCCAGGCTTTCGCGACTTCTCGCGCATCGCCGCCAGTGATCCGCAGGTGTGGCACGATATTTTTGCCACCAACAAAGCACAGTTGTTGGAACAATCGCAGTTTTTCCGGGAAAACCTGCTGGCCATGGAGCGCATGATCGAAAACAGTGATCGCGCCGGGCTGATGCAGCAAATTGCCCAAGCCAGTGCCACACGAGCGGCATGGCACATGGGGGCGGACAAACCGGGACGCTAGCCTTGCCGCTGGTTTTAGGTTCAGTTTTTCGATTTCTCTCGACTTTGATTTTTGCGGCGTCTGCACACCAGCGCCCTGTTGACGCCATGTATTCCATACCCTTTCTCGATCTCCCTCCCTTGGCCACGGCTGGTGGCACTGTGGTGCTACCTGGCTCCAAAAGCATCTCCAACCGCGTGCTGCTGCTCTCTGCTTTGTGCACAGGCACCACCGAAGTCAGGGACGTGCTGGACTCTGACGACACCCGCGTCATGCTGGAAGCCTTGCGACAAATAGGTTGCGGTGTGGTGCTGAACGGCAGCCATGCCAGCATCACCGGCATTGGCGACAAAGCAAGCACGGCAGCACAGCAAGACACCTTGAAGCTTTTCATGGGCAATGCAGGTACCGCTATGCGCCCCCTCACGGCCGCATTGGCATTGCTTGGCGGCTGCTTCGAGCTGAGTGGCGTCGCCCGTATGCACGAGCGTCCCATTGGTGACTTGGTCGATGGACTGCGGCAATTGGGCTGTGAGGTCGACTACCTGGGCCAAGACGGCTACCCACCGCTGCGCCTGGGTGGCACGACCGGTCAACCTTCTCTCAAGCTGGGGCAAGCCATCAAGGTGCGCGGCGATGTGTCCAGCCAGTTTCTCACCGCCTTGCTGATGGCCTTGCCTTTGGCGTCCAACGGTGCACACGGCTTGCCCCCGCAGGCGATTGACATTGAAGTGGTGGGCGAGCTGATTTCACGCCCCTACATCGCTA
Source organism: Betaproteobacteria bacterium (assembly GCA_025356445.1). Classification (GTDB taxonomy): domain Bacteria; phylum Pseudomonadota; class Gammaproteobacteria; order Burkholderiales; family Burkholderiaceae_C; genus Defluviibacillus. The sequence continues at coordinate 47,127 of JANXSZ010000025.1, forward strand.
TCACCCTAAAGCTGCTGGCCCGCTTTGGCATTGCAGTAACGTGTGATGGCTGGCAACGCTTCACCATTCCAGCAGGTAGCCGCTACCAGTCACCTGGCACCGTTTACGTCGAGGCAGATGCGTCATCCGCTAGCTATTTCATAGCGCTTGGTGCCCTTGCAGCAAGCGCTACTGGTCAAAATGATCCTAAAACCATTCGCATTGAAGGCGTAGGTGCTGACTCCATTCAAGGTGACATTCGCTTTGTAGAGGCCGCTGAGCAAATGGGCGCTCAAGTCACCAGCGGCCCTAACTGGTTGGAAGTGTGTCGCAGCCCACAAGCGCTTGCTGCTGGGGCATTGTTTGCTATAGATTTGGACAGCAACCACATTCCTGACGCGGCGATGACGCTGGCGGTGATGGCGCTGTACGCCAAGGGCACCACCAAACTTCGCAATATCGCCAGTTGGCGCGTTAAAGAAACCGACCGTATCGCCGCCATGGCCACCGAATTGCGCAAACTGGGCGCCAGCGTCGTCGAAGGCCAGGATTTCATTGAAATCACACCGCCTGCCCTCGCAGACTGGCGTGCGGCCAGCATCCACACCTATGACGACCACCGCGTCGCCATGTGCTTCTCGTTGGCTGCGTTCAACCCTGCGGGCGTACCCGTTCGCATCGAAGACCCGAAATGTGTGGCCAAAACCTTCCCCGATTACTTTGAAACCCTGTTCTCCGTTGTACAAACGCCGGCCACCAACATCCCCGTGATCTGCATCGATGGCCCCACAGCTTCAGGCAAAGGCACATTGTCGTCCGAGGTAGCCCACCATTTGGGCTACCACTATCTGGATTCAGGCGCGCTGTACCGCATCACGGGTTTGGCTGCCGTGCGTGCAGGCCTGGCACTGGAACCTGCCTTTGAAGACGCGATCGCCCTGCTGACCACGCACCTGAGCCTGCGTTTCAAAACCGACCAGGTGCTGCTGGACGGCGAAGACGTGGCCGACATCATCCGCACCGAAGAAACGGGCATGAACGCCTCCAAAGTGTCCGCGTTGCCGAAAGTGCGCGCCGCCTTGCTCACGCTACAGCACAACTTTCGCCAACTCCCAGGCCTGGTGGCCGATGGGCGTGACATGGGTACCGTCATCTTCCCCGATGCACCGCTCAAAATTTACCTGACTGCCAGCGCCGAACACCGTGCTGAGCGGCGCTATAAGCAATTGATTTCAAAAGGAATTGACACTACAATCAACATTCTTTGCGTTGACTTGACGGCACGTGATAACCGGGACACCCACCGCGCCATCGCACCCTTGAAGCCAGCGCATGATGCTTTGATGCTGGACAACTCTGACCTTTCGATTGAAGAATCGGTAGACCAAGTGCTGAACTGGTGGCAAAGCAAGCAGCCGTTTCAAACCACACCAGTTTGAAAAGCTGCAAAAAGCCCCAACAGGCTTACCCCGTGCCCACAAGACACCAAGGTCTGCAAGCCTGTTGATTTTGTTAACTTTTGTTATCGTAACCGCGCTCCAGAGCGCACAATACAACCGTTTCAAGCTATACAAACAGTAGCAATCGTGCTGCTGTAAACCACGGTGCTTAACCCTGTTTAAGCGCTGTGTAACGCCAAACGGTCTAGGAAAACCTGAATGTCTGAATCTTTTGCCGACCTGTTTGCAGAATCGCTGACCCGCACCGAGATGCGCCCTGGTGAAGTCATCACCGCTGAAGTCGTCCGCCTTGAGCACGGCTTTGTGGTCGTGAACGCTGGCCTCAAGTCCGAAGCCTACGTGCCTTTGGAAGAATTCAAAAACGACCGTGGTGAACTCGAAGTTCAAGTCGGCGATTTCGTCTCGGTGGCCATCGGTTCCATTGAAAACGGCTACGGCGACACTATTTTGTCCCGCGATACCGCCAAGCGTCTCGCTTCGTGGATGAGCCTGGAAAAAGCCCTGGAATCCGGCGAATTCGTCACCGGTCAGACCAGTGGCAAGGTCAAGGGCGGCCTCACCGTCCTCGTCAACGGCATCCGCGCTTTCTTGCCCGGTTCGCTGATCGACACCCGCCCCATCAAGGACTTGTCTCCCTACGAGAACAAGACCATGGAATTCAAGGTCATCAAGCTCGACCGCAAGCGCAACAACGTCGTGCTGTCACGCCGTGCTGTGGTGGAAGCGTCGATGGGCGAAGAACGCGCCAAACTGATGCAGACCCTCAAAGAAGGTTCTGTGGTTCATGGCGTGGTCAAGAACATCACCGAATACGGTGCTTTCGTTGACTTGGGCGGTATCGATGGCCTGTTGCACATCACCGACATGGCATGGCGCCGTGTACGTCACCCCTCAGAAGTGGTGACGGCTGGTCAGGAAATCACCGCCAAGATCCTCAAGTTCGACACCGAAAAGAACCGCGTGTCCTTGGGTCTGAAGCAAATGGGCGACGACCCATGGATGGGTGTCAATCGCCGCTACCCCCAGTCGACCCGCATGTTCGGCAAGATCACCAACATCGCCGACTACGGCGCATTTGTGGAACTGGAACCCGGCATCGAAGGCTTGGTGCACGTCTCCGAGATGGACTGGACCAACAAGAACATCGCTCCCGCCAAGCTGGTTACGCTGGGCGACGAAGTCGAAGTCATGGTTCTGGAAATCGACGAAGACAAGCGCCGTATCAGCTTGGGCATGAAGCAGTGCAAGGCCAACCCATGGCAAGAGTTCGCGCAAAACACCAAGCGTGGCGACCGCGTCAAGGGCCCGATCAAATCCATCACCGATTTCGGCGTGTTCGTCGGCTTGGCTGCTGGCATCGACGGTCTGGTTCACCTGTCTGACCTGTCTTGGAACGAAACCGGCGAAGCCGCCGTGCGCAACTACAAGAAGGGTCAAGACGTTGAGGCTATCGTTTTGGCTGTGGACGTGGACCGCGAACGCATCTCCTTGGGCATCAAACAGCTCGATGGCGACCCGTTCACCACCTTCGCCACCATCAACGACAAGGGCCAAATCGTCACCGGTAAGGTTAAGACGGTTGACGCTCGTGGCGCTGAAATCGACCTCGGCGAAGACATCATGGGCTACTTGCGCGTCAGTGAAATCAGCCGTGACCGCGTGGAAGATGCCCGCAACGTGCTCAAAGAAGGCGACGAGATCACTGCTGTGGTGGTCAATATCGACCGCAAGACACGCAACATCCAGTTGTCGATCAAGGCGAAAGACATGGCTGACCAAAACGAAGCCATGCAATCCCTGAGCGCACAGTCCACCCGCGAAAATGCTGGCACGACCAGCCTGGGCGCTTTGTTGCGTGCCAAGTTGGACAGCAGCAACTAAGACCTGAACTCAAAAGGCAAACACTTCTAGAATCTTTCCAGAAGCACTGCTCTGATGTTCGCGACCGGCCACGGTGCCCCTTGGGGTATGTGGGCCGGTCGCTCTGTTTAGAAGCCTCAAAACCCGTTTTCTAGCCCTCTACGCCATGACCCGCTCTGATTTAGTCGAAGAACTCGCTGCCCGTTTTGGTCAGCTCACCCACAGAGATGCCGAGCACGCCGTCAAGACTATTCTGGACGCGATGAGCGACGCCTTGGCACGCGGCCACCGTATTGAAATTCGTGGCTTTGGCAGCTTTTCCATCAGCCACCGTTCTCCCCGCATGGGCCGCAACCCGCGCAACGGGGAAAGCGTGGCGATTCCCGAGAAGCGGGTACCACATTTCAAACCCGGTAAAGCATTGCGTGAAGCCGTTGACCTGCGCACTGCGGCGCTGCTGGCCCAAGAGCCATCCGTTGCACACACGGCATCAGAAATCGCCCGGCCCGACAGGTAAAATCAGTGCGTCACTGGGAACCTTGATGAAATACCTCTCATGGCTGCTCAAAGCAGCCATTTTTTTTACCCTCTTCGCCTTCGCCCTGAACAACCAGCAGGACGTGACGTTGCATTTCTTCTTCGGCACCGTATGGCAAGCACCGCTGGTACTGGTGGTGCTTGCCGTGTTTACCGTAGGCGTCGCCATTGGCGTGCTGGGCATGGTGCCACGTTGGTGGAAGCACCGCCGTGTCGCTGCACGCCTGGTACAGCAAAGCAGCCCACCTGATGCGGCCTCACCATCAAGCAACGGCCTCAACACCGCGACCACCTCGCTCCCGACCAAAGACGTGACGCCTAACGCTGTGGTGCCCAGCCAACCTTATGGAATTTGATGTCAGCTGGATTTTGCTCGGCCTGCCCATCACCTTTGTGCTGGGCTGGATGGCCTCCCGAATGGATTTCCGCCAGTTGCGCATTGAAAACCGACAAGCCCCAAAGGCCTACTTCAAAGGCTTGAATTTCCTGCTCAATGAGCAGCAAGACCAGGCCATTGACGCCTTCATCGAAGCCGTCCAAAACGACCCCGACACCTCGGAACTGCACTTCGCACTGGGCAACCTGTTCCGCCGTCGAGGCGAGTATGAAAGGGCTGTGCGCGTCCACGAACACCTGCTGGCCCGTGCCGACCTCGTCCCCTCTGACCGACACCGTGCGCAGCACGCACTGGCGCTGGACTTCCTGAAAGCGGGCCTGCTCGACCGCGCCGAAGCCGCCTTGCGCAAACTCCAAGACACAGCCTTTGAAGCCGAAGCCGGTTTGGCCTTGCTGGCCATTTACGAGCGCTCCCGCGACTGGCCCCAAGCCGCTGAAATTGCCCAAAAACTGGAAGCGAGCGGGCAAGGCAGCTTTGGCGTGCGCCGCGCCCACTACCTGTGCGAACAAGCGCTGCAAACGGACAGCACCACCGCGACGGCGTTGCTGCTGCAAGCCCTGGAACTGGCCAGCGATACCGCCCGCCCCGGCCTGGAACTGGCACAACTGCAACACCGCAGCGGCGACGCCGAATCCGCCTTTGAAACCCTGAGCCAGACGGCGCAAACCGTGCCCGCAGCCATGCCCCTGCTGGCCAAACTGCTGACCGACACTGCGCAGGCTTGCGGCCGCCAAGAGGACGCCCTGCGCCTTCTGCACACCAGCTACACCCAGCGCCCCTCGCTCGACGTGATGGAAGCGCTGGCGGCCTTGGACCACAGTGTCGCCACGCCCCGCGACTGGTATTTGCGCCACCTGGAACGCGAACCCTCGCTGGTCGCCGCAGCCAAATGGATCGCCGGGGAAAAGCTGGAGAACGAGCAGTTCCATCCCCAAGTCCAGCGTGCACTGAACCACGCCTTGAAACCGCTCACCCGCTACCGCTGCGCCGCTTGCGGGTTTGAAGCCTCGCAGCACTTTTGGCAATGCCCCGGCTGCCAAACCTGGGACAGCTACCCCGCCCGCCGCATCGAAGAACTATGACAACGACTTCACTCTCATCCCCTCCCACGTTCACGCCCTTGTCCCGCGACAAACTCGCCGCCGCCCGCGTGCTGGTGGTCGGAGACACCATGCTTGACCGCTACTGGTACGGTGCGGTAGACCGTATTTCCCCCGAAGCCCCTGTGCCCGTAGTACGCATTACCCGGGAAGAAGAGCGCATAGGCGGCAGTGCCAACGTCGCCTACAACGTGGTCACGCTGGGAGCACAAGCCTCGCTGCTGACCGTGGTGGGCGAAGACGAGGCCAGCCACAAGCTCGAAGCTCTGGTCGCCAAAACCGGTATCACCGCTCACTTTGGCCGTGATGCCGCGCTGAAAACCACCGTGAAGCTCCGCGTCATTGGCCGCCAACAACAGCTGCTGCGGCTGGATTTTGAGAACACCCCCCCCAGTGAAGTGCTGGCCTCCCAATCCGCCACGTTCGTAGATTTACTGCCCCAGCACCAGGTTGTACTGATGTCTGATTACGGCAAAGGCGGCCTCACCCACGTCACCGAGATGATCGCCAACGCCATCGCTGCCGGTAAACCCGTGCTGGTAGACCCCAAAGGCAGCGACTACACACGCTACAAAAACGCGAGCGTCATCACCCCTAACCGTGCAGAGTTGCAGCAAGTGGTCGGCAGTTGGCACAGCGAAGACGAGTTACGTACCAAAGCCCACAACCTGCGCGAACAACTCGGCCTGCAAGCCGTGCTGCTGACCCGCAGCGAAGACGGCATGACATTGTTTGACGCCCAAGGCGAACTCAGCGTGAAAGCCGCTGCCCGTGAGGTGTTCGACGTGACCGGCGCTGGCGACACCGTGATCGCCAGCCTCGCCGCCCTGGTCGCCGCAGGCCTGACCTTGCGCGAAGCCATGCCCTGGGCTAACAAAGCCGGTGGCATCGTCGTCGGTAAATTTGGTACCGCCACCGCGTCGTATGAGGAACTGATCGCATGAACCTTGAAAATCAAAAAAACCCCACCCTGGTTGTCACAGGTGCTGCCGGCTTCATCGGCTCCAACCTCATCCAGGGTCTGAACGCCCGAGGCCTCACCAACATCATCGCGGTCGATGATTTGACTCAGGGTGACAAATTCCTCAACCTCGCCGACCTGAAGCTGGCCGACTACGTGGATGCTGACACCTTTTACACCCGCTTCGCGCAAGGTGGCTATGGCCAGGTTGAAGCCGTGTTCCACGAAGGCGCATGCAGCGACACCATGGAGCAAAACGGCAAGTACATGATGGCAAACAACTACACGCTCTCGTGCGGTTTGTTCGACGCTTGCCAAGCCCAGGGCACACGATTGCTCTACGCCTCGTCCGCCGCAACCTACGGCGGCTCCGCCACCTTCCGTGAAGTGCCCGAGTTTGAAGCCCCGCTGAACGTCTACGGTTACAGCAAGCTGCTGTTCGACCAGAAACTGCGCCGCGAGATCGGCGACGATTTCTCAGCCGCCCGCGCCCAGGTTGTCGGCTTTCGCTACTTCAACGTCTACGGCCCCCGAGAGCAGCACAAAGGCCGCATGGCCAGCGTCGCATTTCACCAGTTCCACCAGTTCCGAGCAGAAGGTAAGGTGAAGTTGTTCGGCGAATACGGTGGTTATGCACCAGGCGCACAGCTGCGCGATTTCATCTTCATCGACGATGTGGTCGCCGTGAACCTGTGGTTCTATGACCACCCCGGCCAGTCCGGCGTGTTCAATTTGGGCACAGGGCGGGCACAGCCTTTTAACGACGTGGCACTGGCCGTGGTGAACAGCTTTCGCGCCAGCAAACAAGAACCCGCACTGACGCTGGCCGATGCCGTGTCCGCAGGCTTGATCGAGTACATCAACTTCCCCGACGCGCTGCGGGGCAAGTACCAGTGCTATACGCAGGCTGATTTAGCGAAGCTGCGGAGCACTGGGTGCAACCATGCGTTTGTGGATGTGGCAGGCGGCGTTGCGCAGTACTTTGCACGCTCAAATACCTGATTTTTTCCCCCGCGCCCGCCAAGCCCCCACCGCGATCACCAGCCCGGGAATGAAGATCATCGCCCAGATGATCTTGTCCAGGTTGTGCTTCACCCAAGGGATGCTGCCCAAAAAATACCCTGCCGTGATAATGCCCACCACCCACAGGGCACCCCCTCCCACGTCATAAGCCGTGAATTTGCTGCGCGTCATCTTGGCCACGCCGGCCACAAACGGCGCAAAGGTGCGCAAGAAGGGCATGAACCGCGCCGCCACGATGGTGATGCCACCGTATTTTTCGTAAAACGCGTGCGCCTGGTCGAAAGCTTTTTTATTGAAGAAGCGGGAATCCTCCCACTGAAAAACTTTGGGACCGAAATAACGACCCAAGGCATAGTTGCTTTGGTTGCCCAACACCGCTGCGGCAAACAGCAAGCCGATGCTCAAAGGGTAGCTCATCAGCCCTACGCCGCACATCGCCCCCACCACGAAGAGCAACGAGTCCCCAGGTAAAAAAGGCATCACGACCAAGCCGGTTTCCACAAAAATAATCACGAACAGCAGAGCGTAAACCCAGGCACCGTAGTTCGTGACAAAGGTTTCCAGGTGCCGGTCTACGTGCAGCACAAAGTCGAGTAGCAGGTGAATCATGTCCATGGGCAGGATTATCACCGGCCTAAAATCAGAGATCTCTTCAGTGACCTCCTCTGCGCTTCGCCTACGTGTCCTCTAACCACACCCCCTACTTCACTTCATCGCCCCGCGCCAGCATCCGTGAGCTGCCCGATGAACTCATCAGCCAAATCGCTGCGGGTGAGGTCATTGAGCGTCCGGCCGCCGTGGTGCGCGAACTGCTGGACAACGCCCTGGACGCAGGGGCCACGCAGATCACCGTGCGGCTGCTGGCCGGTGGCGTGCGCAGCATACGGGTGGAGGACGATGGTGGTGGCATCCCGCGTGACGAGTTGCCCATGGCCTTCAAACGCCATGCCACCAGCAAGATCACCTCGCTGACCGATTTGGAATCGGTGGGCACCATGGGTTTTCGTGGCGAGGCACTGGCCGCTATCAGTTCTGTAGCTGATACAGCGCTGCTGTCGCGCACTGCGAGTGATACCACGGCTTATCAGCTGGAATCATTGACCGGTGAACTCACCCCGGCAGCACGGGCGCAAGGCACCACCGTCGAGGTGCGTGAGTTGTTTTTCAGCACCCCGGCGCGGCGCAAGTTTTTGAAGAAAGACGCCACGGAACTGGCGCACTGCATCGACGCTGTGCGCCGCCACGCGCTGGTACGCACTGGCGTGGGTTTTGCAATTTGGCACGAAGGCAAGTTGGTAGAGCAATGGCGGCAGGTGGCCGCGAACCGTGCCGTCTCGCAGGCTTCGTCCACGTCGCAGCGCCTGAGTGACGTGCTCGGCGAGGACTTCATTGGCCAATCGGTCGCGGTAGAGCACACCCACGGCCCGGTGCGCGTGCATGGCCGGGTAGGCATCCCTGACGCGGCGCGCTCGCGGTCTGACCAGCAGTTCGCCTACGTGAACGGCCGCTTTGTGCGCGACAAGGTCATCAGCCACGCAGCGCGGGCGGCGTACGAGGACGTGCTGCACGGCGGGCGTCAGCCGGTGTATGTGCTTTATGTGGAGATTGACCCCACACGGGTGGATGTGAATGTCCACCCCACCAAGATCGAGGTGCGCTTCCGCGATGGCCGGGAGGTGCATCAGGCCGTACGCCACGCGGTAGAAAACGCACTGGCAGTGCCACGCAGCAGCCAAGGGGCGGCACTGCTGAACGCGCCTGTAGCGCCACCCTCCCCTGTCGATAACCACCCGTTTTCAGAGCCAAATACACAGCCAGAGCAAATGCAATGGGCACAGACAGCTATGAATTTAGGAGTTACAACGGGAGAGCACAGGGTGTCTGACAAGCTGGCAGATTTTGAAGCAATGTGGCCAGTGCGGCGGGAAGTGCCAAGCGAGCGCATGCGTGAAGCACAGACCACTAGGGCGAACCTGACGGAAAACATCTGGCCGCTGGGCCGTGCCGTCGCCCAACTCCACGGCGTCTATATCCTGGCCGAGAACGCGCAAGGTCTGGTGATTGTGGACATGCACGCCGCGCACGAACGCATCGTCTACGAGCGGCTCAAAGCGCAATTGGAAAGCCCACAGGCGGGCAACGCGCACATCGCCAGCCAACCTTTGCTGATTCCAGCCACCTTTGCCGCCTCCCCGCAAGAGGTGGCCACAGCAGAAGCCCACGTGGACACGCTGCACACCCTGGGCCTGGAAGTCACCCCTTTTTCGCCCAAAACCCTGGCTGTACGCGCAGTGCCCACCAGCTTGTTTCATGGCGATGCGGTGGAGCTTGCCCGCAGCGTGCTCGCAGAGCTGGGCACGCATGACGCCAGCACCGTAATTCAGCGTGCCCGCAACGAACTGCTGGGCACCATGGCCTGCCACGGGGCGGTGCGGGCGAACCGCAAACTGACCCTTGAAGAAATGAACGCCCTGCTGCGCCAAATGGAAGAAACCGACCGCTCCGACCAATGCAACCACGGGCGGCCCACATGGCGGCAGATGAGCGTGCGCGAGCTCGATACGCTGTTCATGCGGGGGCGGTAAAGATGAACGCCAACACCTCAACCATGCCCACATCCCTTGTTGTCCTGATCCTCGCGCTGCTGCTGGGCTTACAGCCCATCACCACCGATTTTTACCTGCCTGCGCTACCCGCCCTGAGCGAAGGCTTTGGGGCCAGCATGGCCCAAACGCAGCTCACGTTGACGGCCTTGCTGCTGGCGTTTGGCCTGTCGCAGCTGGTATGGGGGCCACTGTCTGACCGCTTTGGTCGCCGCCCGGTGCTGCTGTGGGGCATGGGCCTGTACACGCTGGCGTCCATGGCGATTGTGTTGGCACCGTCGATGCCGTGGCTGATTGGTATTCGCATGGTGCAGGGCATAGCGATGGGAGCAGGTGTGATGTGCGCACGGGCGCTGGTACGGGATTTGTACGAGCCTGTGGCCGGGGCTAACGCCATGTCCAAGGGCTTGTCGGGCCTGGGGGTGATCGCCTGCCTGAGCGCGCCACTGGGCGGGCTGCTGTCTGACTGGTTCGGCTGGCGCTTGGCGATGCTGACGTTGGCGCTGTTTGGTGTGGCCACGCTGTTGCTGATCGTGTTCAAGTTCAAAGAAAGCATCAGGGTCGTCAACCCGCACGCCTTGCAGCCACAGCGCTTGGCCCGTCAGTGGCGCGAGATCATGGGGAACCCCACGTTTTTGGCGTTTTCAGCCTTGTCGGCAGCGTCGTATGGCGGCTTGTTCACGTTTTTGGCATCGTCCTCGTTCGTCTTCATCAAAGTGCTGGGATTCAGCAAGACGCAGTACGGGTTGGTGATGTTCTCGATGTCGTTCGTCTACATCCTCAGCACCCTGATGTGCCGCAGACTGCTGCCCCGTTTTGGCGTGAAACGCACCGTGGCCATAGGCGGCGGCTTGAGCCTCGCTGGAGGCAGTGTGATGGCCGCGTTGGCCTATGCCGGGCTGCATTACCCAAGCTTACAGAATGGCTGGGCCATCATGCTGCCGTTTTACCTGTTCATGCTGGGCCACGGCATTCACCAGCCGTGCAGCCAAAGCGGTGCAGTGGGGCCCTTTCCCCATGCGGCGGGCACGGCATCGGCGTTAAACGGCTTCATGATGATGGTTGCTGCATTTGCAATGGGAGGCTGGCTGGGTGCGCACATCGACGGCACCATCTGGCCACTGGTGCTGGGGGTATGGTTCTGGAGCGCGTGCATTGCGCTGTCGGCCTGGGTGCTGGTCGGTAAGTACACAGAAACTCCTAAAACCATAGCTGCTCAAGCCCATCCAGTAAGCATAAGCAGCATAAAATAATGAAAACTCAGGTTCCATCCCTGCCCTGGCTAGGCATTGCAGGCCCCACAGCCAGCGGCAAATCGGCGTTGTCCATGGCGCTGGCCGCGCATTGGGCAGCCCGTGGGCTGCGTACCGAGATCATCAGTGTCGATTCGGCGCTGGTCTACCGGCACATGGACATTGGCACCGCCAAACCCAGCACCCAAGAGCAACACGCCATCCCCCACCACCTGATCGACATCCGTGACCCCTTGCAGGCTTACAGCGCCGCTGAGTTTGTCACTGATGCCCAGCGGTTGATGGCTGAAATCCGTGCGCGAGGTGCCATTCCCCTGCTGGTGGGCGGCACCATGCTGTACTTCAAAGCGCTGATGGACGGCATTGACGACCTGCCCCGCGCAGACGCAGACCTGCGTGCCACGCTGAGTGCGCGTGGACTTGCCGAGGGCTGGCCCGCGCTGCATGCGGCACTGGCGCAGGTTGACCCTCTCACTGCCGCCCGCCTGGCACCCAACGACAGCCAGCGCATTCAGCGGGCGCTGGAGGTCTATCAGCTGACCGGCCAGCCCATGTCCAGCTTTTTCACCTTAAAAACAACAGCAAACAATCTCCATCAAACTTGCACTTACCGACTGATAACGCTGGAACCCCTCAACCGGAGCTGGTTACACGAACGCATTGCCCAACGTTTCGATGCGATGCTGGCAGCGGGGTTTATCGACGAGGTACGTGCCCTGCGCCAGCGTGGTGATTTGCACCCCGATTTGCCTGCCATGCGCTGTGTAGGTTACCGACAAGCGTGGGCGTTTTTAGAAGGCCAGCTCACCCTGGCCGAACTGCGCGAGCGCGGCATCATCGCCACCCGGCAGCTGGCCAAGCGCCAGATCACCTGGTTGCGGTCCATGCCCGAGCGGCACGTGATCGCCTGCGACGGTACAAATGCACTGGCCACCGCAACCCAATGGGCAGACGGGTTCGTGGCCTGAGGGGCCTGTGCTTTCCCTAGCTTGAATCACTGCCTACTAGGTGTAAGAATTGCTTGGCAGTGACCCTGGGTCTCCCCGTCACCACCAAGACAGTGCGACCCGGTCGCTGTGTCACAGCAAACCAACCACTTCGCCAGGAGGATTCCCCATGGACTTATCCGCTTTTGCCACTGCCTTGCAAAGCTCACTGGGCACGCATATTCCGCAAATACTGGGGGCCGTCGCCGTGCTGGTGCTCGGCTGGCTGATCGCCGTGGCCGCCCGTGCCGGCGTGAAGCGCGTACTGACGCTGCTCAAAGTCAACACCCGCATCGAAGAAAGCACCGGGGCACGGCTGGATGCAGAATCGCCGGTAGCGGTGGGCGTGTTCTGGCTGGTGCTGCTGGCCACGCTGATAGCCGTGCTCAATGTGCTGAACCTCTCGCTCATCAGCAACCCGTTTGCCAAACTCATGGGTGATGTGATGGGCTACCTGCCCAGTTTGCTTGCTGGCGTGGTGCTCTCACTGGTGGGCTGGCTGCTGGCAACGGTGCTACGGGCACTGGCAGTGCGGGCCTTGAACGCCACCAGTTTTGACGAAAAACTCTCTACCGAGGCGGGCATGGCACCCATGAGCCGCAATGCGGGCAATGTGCTGTTTTGGATCGTCATTTTGATGTTCCTGCCCGCCATTCTGAACGCCTTCCGTCTGAACGGCCTGCTGCAACCCGTCACCCACATGGTGGACAAGCTGCTCGACATGGTGCCCAACGGCGTGGGCGCGCTGCTGATTGGCGGTGTGGGTTACTTGGTTGCCCGGGTGCTGCGCGGTTTGGTCACGAACTTGCTGGCCGCTGCGGGCACCGACCGCCTGAATGAGCGTGTGGGGTTGGACCACGCCGTGCGCCTCTCGACGCTAGCGGGCAATCTGGTGTTCATCTTCGTGTTCATCCCTTCGCTGATTGCGGCATTGGATTCGCTCAAGATTGACGCGATTTCGCGCCCAGCCACGCAAATGCTGACGCAAATCCTCTCCGCCGTACCGCAAATCGTAGCGGCTACCGTGATCTTGCTGCTAACGTGGTACGTGGCCCGTTTTGCCGCACGCTTGCTGTCGTCCTTGCTGGAAAGCGCGGGCGTGGACAGTCTGCCGCAAAAGCTGGGCATAGGTGAAGCACTGTCAGGCGACAGCCGCCCCTCGCAACTCGCCGCGTGGCTGGTGACATTTTTTGCCATGCTGTTCGCCACCACCGAGGCTGCCGACCAACTCGGTTTTGGCCAAGTGCGGGATGTGGTGACGGCATTCATCAAGTTCGGTGGCGACATTCTGCTGGGCAGCGCCATCATGGTCATTGGGGTATGGCTCTCTAACCTGGCCTACAAAGCGATTGCACAAGCCGATACCACCCACAGCGCAGGCCTGGCCGGTATCGCCCGGCTGGCCATTCTGGGTTTGGTGATCGCCATGGGCCTGCGCGCCATGGGCATTGCCAATGAGATCGTGCAGATGGCTTTTGGATTGACCTTTGGCGCCGTGGCCGTGGCTGTGGCGCTGTCGTTTGGTCTGGGTGGGCGTGAAGCGGCAGGCAAGTTGATGGAGCACTGGCTGTCGAAATGGCGCAAAGACTGAGTACCGAGCACCGCCATGAAGTGGGGCAGGCCGGGCTATCATTCACGCATGCAACCATTGCCCGGCACCCGGCGGATCGAGCTTGATCCGCCCCCCTACATTCCCTACAGCCAAGAGTCTCCCTTCTCGGACACCTCGACGGCCGCCCCCGTCGCAGGATTGACTCCGTCGCCCTTGGCTGCCTCCCCCCTGCCTCATGCCTCCGTTCAAGCGCCTGCGGCAGCCCCCTCGGCACTCCCCCCGCTGACACTGCGCATCACTGGCCTCACCAAGCGTTACGGCGATACCACCGTGTTTGAAAACGTCAACCTGCGGGTTGAACCGGGGGAGTTTGTCGCTATTGTGGGTGAGTCTGGTGTGGGCAAATCCACCCTGCTGAACTGCATGGCAGGGCTGGACGGTTGGGACGCCGGCAGCGTGCTGCTGGCTGGTGCCGACCTGGGCGCGATGGACGACACCGCACGGGCCTTGCTGCGCCGTAGCGCGGTAGGTTTTGTATTCCAGGCCTTCCATGTGCTGCCGCATCTGGACGTGGCTCAAAACATTGCACTGCCCCTGATGCTGCTGAGCACGGCTGCCGATAAAAAGATCAAAACGCCTTGGGCGCAAGACCCCCGCGTGGAAGACATGCTCGCTGCTGTCGGTTTGGAAGGCCTGGGAAACCGCCTGCCACAGCAACTCTCAGGCGGGCAATTGCAGCGCGTAGCCATCGCCCGTGCCCTGATCCACCGCCCTCAACTGCTGCTGGCCGATGAACCCACAGGCAATCTTGACCCTGCAACAGCAGCCAAGGTCATGGACGTGCTGAGCACACAGGCGCGAGAGCACGGTACCTCGGTGGTCCTGGTAACACACTCGCAAGCCGCCGCCGCACGGGCAGACCGCATTTGTAATTTACGCGCTGATGGCATGGACAGCTTTCGCAATACCCGGGATGAGCGAAGCGCGCGAGGCGAGCAGAGCGAAAGAGACGATCGCCGTGACCGCAGCCCTGCCCGCTCGCCGCCTAGACGCCCACGTTGATAGCCTTGGGTGCGGTGCGCGGCAAGCGCAGCATGAAGGTCGCCCCCTCTCCTTCCACACTGCAAACGGTAAGGCTGCCACCCAGCAAATGGGTGACCGCGTTGTAAGCAATGTGCAAACCGAGCCCCGTGCCACCCCGGCCCATTTTGGTGGTCATGAAGGGATCAAAAATTTGCGCCAGCAGCGCAGCAGGAATACCTCGGCCATCATCGGCCACACTGAGCATGATGCAATCGCCCTCCTCGGCATCAGAGACTCCCGTGATGCGGATAGTGCCGTGCGCGCGGCCTTCAAAACCGTGCAGCACGGCGTTGTTGATCAGGTTCCCAATCGTCTGCCCCAACGCGCCAGGGTAGCTGTCGAGCTTCAAACCCGGGGCAACCGCCACCACAATCTGGTAGGGCGTGCGGCTGATGGACGGGCGCAGGCTGACCACCATTTCATCCACGACTTCATGCAACTCAAAGGGGCGGCGCTGTGCGCTGGTTTGGTCTACAGCTACTTGCTTGAAGCTGCTGACCAGATCAGACGCACGGTGCAAATTGCGCGTAGTCATGTTGGTCGCTTGCTCTACGCTGGCGAGCAGGCTTTCCAATGCGGCCTTGCGCAAGCCGGTCTGCATCGTCACGCGGAACTGGCGCACCTCATCGCTCAGTGACGTCACGGCCATCAGGCCATTGCCCAGCGGGGTGTTCAGTTCATGCGCTACACCAGCCACCAAGCCGCCTAAAGCGGCCATTTTTTCGGCCCGCACCAGCTCACCCTGGGTTGCACGCAGCGTGGTAATGGCACCTGACAACTCTTCATTGGCCGTGGCCAATGCCTCGGTGCGGTGGGCTACACGAGCCTCGAGTTCGATATTGAGCTCTTGCAGGGTCAACGCCATAGTTTCAAGACTTACTGAAAGATTATTGAACTCTAGAATACGACTGCGTGGCCAAGCCCCTACAACAGCGCCCTGCGTAATTTGTGCCGCGCTATCCACAATGCGCCCCAAGGGTCGGGTCAACCACGAGGCCCAGAATGGGGCCATCAGCAGCGCCACCAGCACCGCACCTGCAAAGCTGGCCACCACCCAAGCCAAGGTACCGCGCACCTCGCTGTTTTCAAGCCCTGCGGGTATGCCGCCAATAAAGTACCAGTTCAATGCGGCTGAGCGGGCTACGGCAGGGTGAAAAGTGCGCCCATCCACCTGAAACAAAGCGGGCAATATCTGGTTTTCACGCACAGCCCGCATCAACGGCACATTCAGCAGATTCACCGTGCCCACGCTGTGCTCATCCTGGGTGTTGGCCACCACCTCGCCGTACTGGTCAAGCAGCCAAATCGTTGAGGTGCGCTTACCCGCGGCCACCTGCACTGTATTCAGCACGTAGTCCAGGGGCACTTCTGCCAACAGGATGCGGTCATGCCCTACAGGGGTCGCTAACCCCACCGTGACAGCGCCAGTCAAGGCCGACAGGTACTTGTCGCCCCATACCGTCTGGTGGCTTGCAAGGGCGGCTGTGAACAAGGCGTTACCGGACAAATCACTGCCCAACACATCCGCACGGTGCTCACGCAAGGTGGATGCCGTACCAGCAGCCAGTACCAAGCCGTTGTTGGAGGCCAAATACACCGCACGAAAATCACGCCCAGCCCAGGCTGTGCGGTCCAGCAGCACATTGGCTTGCTCCAAAGGCAAAGTTTCCAGCACCTGTCCGAGCACCTGCACACGCGATTCCAGAGACCCCAGCAACAACGCCACACGCTGTGCAAGTTCCTCGGTGTCGCGGGCTACTTCATATTTGTTGCTCTGCTCGATCTGCGGCAACCGCACCAGGAGCAGTGTGGTGCCCACCACCGCAAACGTCACCAGCACGGTGATGACCAGCATGGCAGCCAAATAACTGCGAAGCCACCCTGTACGCATCATTTCACCGGCACAAACTGGCCGCCACGAATTTCGGTGAAGTACATGTTGCGTGCGGTGTCACCGAAACGGTCAAAGGCAATGGTTTGCTGCAGCCCCTGATAAGGGCCATATTTAAGCACTGCCGTCTTCACGGATTCGCCCTGTTGCCGCCGCTCCAGGGCTTGAAACAACACAGAGGCCGTATCGTAGGCCGCAATGGAGGCAAAGCCTGGCGAGCGTGCAAACCGGGCGACATACGCGTCGCGAAATTGAAGGTAACGCGCAGACGTGTCCGTGCGGTCATACGACTGTGCCAGCAACATGCCGTTGACCGCATTCCCTCCCAGCTCAACCAGGGCCTCACTGGCGGCCCATTCTGCGGCGCTTTTGGGAAGCTCGGGCGCCAGCTTGCTGGCCTGCTGGGCCAGTCGCGCCACATCAATGGCGCTGGCGATAAAAAGCAGGCTGTCTGGCTGCGGCGTCAGCAGGGTGCGAATGACATCGCCAAAACCCATGTTGGCCTGCGACTCGAAAGGCAGCGCCACGCACACCACACCGCCCTGTGCGGTGTAAGCGTCACTGAACTCTTTGAGCCATGATGCCGAGAAACTGCGGTTACGGGTGTCATACGCCACCGCCACACGCCGCTGCCCGCGTTGAATCAGATGCCGCGCGTAGTCTCGCCCATTGTCCCGCGTGGTACGGTTGATGCGGATCAGGTAATCGTCTTTGCCCAAAAAATCGGTAGACGTGATCACTGGGCTTATCAACGTCAGCTGTGCCTTGTCCGCCATGGGCAAAGCCACTTTGGTCATCGCGCTGGTAAAAGGCCCCACCACCACATCCACCTTGGCAAGCATCAAAGCCTGTAACGCCGTCACCGCCATCTCGGGGTTGTGACCATCGTCCTGAAACACGATTTCCAGGGAACGGCCATGAATCCCTCCTTGTCGGTTACGGAGCTCCACCGCCAACATCAGCCCATTGCGCCCAGCTTCTACCGTGTCAGAAGAACGGTCGGAAAGCCCACCCATAAACCCAATGCGGATGGGTTTCTCGGGGCTACAAGCCGCAAGCACCAGCAATACCCCCAAAAACACCAGCGCAACAACCCCCAACAACCTGTGCCTCGCCAACGATGCCATCACAAAACCGTACCCAAGCGCTGCTCTAGCCACAGTAACAACTCATCGATGGGCATAGGCTTGGCATACAGGTAGCCTTGCGCTTCGTCGCACCCCAAATCACGCAAAATAGTGGCTTGCGCTTCGGTTTCCACCCCTTCGGCCAGCACCAGCATGCCCAGCTGATGGCCCAGTGGCACGATCATCTCGGCAATGCGTGCGCCCAGGCGACCCGAATCCAGCGAGGTCACAAAAGCGCGGTCAATTTTGAGGCGGTCTGCAGGCAATTGATCCAGGTACGACAGCGAAGAAAAGCCGGTACCAAAATCGTCGATCGCCACCGCGATGCCACGCGCCTTGATTTCCCGAAGCAGCGCGGCCACCCGCACCATGCCCATCACAGCCACCGATTCGGTGATTTCCAGCTCCAGGCAATCGGGCGATATGCCGGTGTCGCGCAAAGCCTCGTCCACCATCGCTAAAAACTGGACCTGCGCAAACTGCACCGATGACACGTTCACCGCCACACGAATACCGGTGATACCCCTGGCCCGCAGTTGGCCAATGGCGTGCAGTGAGGTGCGCAGCACCCACGCCCCAATGGCCACAATCAACCCCGACTGCTCAGCCACGGGGATGAACTGGTCGGGCGGCACAAACTGACCATCTTCGGTACGCCAGCGCACCAGTGCCTCCACACCAATAGGCCGACCCGTTTGCAATGACACCTGCGGTTGGTAAACCACAAACAGCCGTTCGTGGTCAAACGCTTTTTGCAGACCGTGCAGCAAACGGGTGCGCTCACGGGTGGCCACGCCCACTTCCAGCGAGTAGTAAGCACTGCGCCCCTGGCCTGATTCTTTGGCACGCTTGAGCGCGATGGATGCATTTTTGAGCAAATCGAGGCCACTGACAGCCGCATCATCACAGCGCACAAAGCCCATGCAGATCGACACTGGCCGCAGTACACCCTCAATTTCAAAAGGCTCCTCGAACACTGCACGCAATACCCTGGGGTTAACCCAGGCATCGTCGCCCAGCAGCGCAAACGTATCCCCTGCAACCCGGGCCAGCAGGCCGCGTCCGGCATGCACCTCGGCCAGCCGACGCGCAATGGCTGCGAGCAACAAATCACCGTAGACATGGCCAAACATGTCGTTGGTCTCAGCGAACTGGTCGACATCCATTAACCCAATGGACTGCCCAGCATGAAGACCACTCTGGCTGGTATCGTCCAAATGCTGCACAAAGGCCGTGCGGTTGGGTAAGCCCAGCAAGCGGTCTACAAAAGCATAGTCACGCAAACGCGCTACCAATTCCAGGTTGGTGGCATACAAAGCATCCAGGCGGCGCAACTGGTCGTAAGAACGAATGGACGTGGTGAGCGTGGTGTACAACTTGGTGCGGGTCAGCTCACTTTTGGTTTTGTAGTCGTTGATGTCGTAACGGCGAATGGTGTCAATCTCGGGCGCTTGACCCGGTTGGCCAGTACGCAAAATAATACGAATGTGGGTCATGCCCAACTCACCGCGAATGGCCGTCACCATGGTCAGCCCGGCGTCATCGGTTTCCATCACCACGTCCAGCAAGACGACCGCCACATCACGCTCATACCGCAGAATCGTCAGGGCATCCGCAGCGGAATGCGCGTGCAGCAAATGCAGCCTGCGCCCTTCAATATCAAGCCCGCGCAGACCGTAGGCGGTACTCTCATGCACATCAGGGTCGTCATCCACCACCAAAATCCGCCACGCATCAGGCGTATCACCCACGGCCAATGCAGAGCTTTCAGGCTCGGCATCCATGAACTCCAGAAGATCATCATCCATGAAAGGTGGCGATTGACGCAGCTCCATAAGGTTCGTTGGCGGGCAGGGAATTCCACTCTAGCAGAGCAGTGAACAATCTGGGGGAGGGGAAAACCTAAAGCGCGCTAACAAATGCATAGCATCCAAGGCATAAATCACCGATCACACGGTGTTTTATGCGGCTTGGCGAGCCATGGCAAACTCAAGGCGACGCAACCCGTATCCGCGCTACGGCCTCTTCCAAACGGCTCAAATCCCCCCAAGCCTCCTTGCCTGGCGCATAGCGCTGACGCAGGTAGCCCGCCAACGCTGCTATCTGCGCGTCCGACAGACTGTGCCTGAACGCAGGCATGAACCCCAGCTGTGGCCCGGCGGGCTGCTGGATACCGTCCAACATCACCCTCAGCAGGTTGTCGGGCCGGTCGCTGTGGAGCTTGCTGCTCAAGCCCAGCGGCACGTTCAACCCCAGCAGACGCGGGCCGTCGCCGTCGTGGTGGCAGGCACCGCAGGCACCGTTGAACAGGCGTTGGGTGGCGTTAGGGAGGAGGGATTCATTCGCTATGCTATTCATAGCTTGCGTAGCATGTTCATCCTGCACTACAGCCTGTTTTGAAGCCTGAAATGAGGCCAAATACGTCGCCATGGCACGGATATCGGCATCAGGCACAGCAGCCAGTGCGCGTACCACCGGAGCCATCGGGCCAGCGGCGCTGCCGTGCTCGGGCGCGTGGCCGTGGCGCAGGTAGCTGTAGAGCGCGTCTACCGTCCAGGGCACAGGGGATTTCGACAAAGCAGTAAGGGCAGGGGCTTCCCAACCATCAACCAGCGCACCGGACAAATACGCGCGTCCGCCCAGCTCCGCACCCAGCGCATTGCGCGGCGTGTGGCAAGCACCGCAGTGGCCCAAGCCGTTGACCAAACTGGCCCCTCGGTTCCATTCTGCGGATTGACTTGGCACAGGCTGTGCAGGCGTGGCATCGTGGAACAACGCGTTCCAGCCCGCCATCAGCGGACGCAGGTTGAACGGGAAGCGCATTTGTGCAGGAGGGGTGGCGGCAATGACTGCCGGTTGCGCCATCAGGTAGGCGTAGAGCGCGGTCAGGTCGTCGTCGCTGGTTTTGGCGAAGGCGGTGTAGGGGAAGGCAGGGTACAGATGATGGCCGTCGCGGGAGATGCCTTCGCGCATGGCCCGCTGGAAGGCGGCGAGCGACCACGACCCGAGGCCAGTTTCAACGTCCGGCGTGAGGTTGGTGCTGTAGACGGTGCCAAAAGGCGTGTGCAGCGGCTGTCCACCGGCGTTGGTGGCGCCCCCTGCGGCGGTATGGCAGACGGCGCAATCGCCCACAGCGGCGAGTTGACGGCCTCGCTCTACGGTCGCGGCGGTATAGATGGAAGGCAAGGATATGACGCTGAGAGGCGAAATCGGAGCCAGGGGTGCCATGGACGAGCGCCAGCCCAGCAAAGCAGCCCCCAGGCCCAGCAGCCCCACGGCCAAGGTGCTGGCTTTGACCCAGAGCGAGCGGCGCTTTGGCCAGGGCAAATCGGCCAGAGCAGCTTCATTCGCTACTCTATTGATAGCTGATGAAGCTGATTCAGAGCGCACTGTAGGCGTATTCAACTGGTGTTCAGGGTTCAATGCGGCCCGCACTACCTCGGGGGTGAAGGGTGGCTCGCGAAAACGCACGCCGGTGGCATCAAAAATGGCGTTGGCGATGGCAGCGGTACCGGGCACCGACGACGACTCGCCCGCCCCCAGCGCAGGCTCACCCTGGCGGGGCATGTGCATGACCTCGATGACGGGCACATCACGGAAGCTCAGGATGGGGTAGCTGCCCCATTCCTGGGTAGCGACGGTGTTCGTACCGGGCGTGAACGGCACGCGCTCTTTCAGGCTGCGGCTGGTGGCTTGCAGCACGTTGCCGTGGATTTGGTGCTCTACACCCGCCGGGTTGACCACCATGCCCGCATCGTGCCCCACCACCACGCGCCGCACATGGACTTCACCCGTGCGGCGGTTAACGTCTACATCGGCCACCCACGCTGCCCACGCCGCCCCAAAACCAGGCCATTTGCTGTGAACGTAACGGGCATACGCAAAGCCCTGGCCGTGGAGGATGTCGCCGTCAGCGGGCTGAAGTTGCGCTTGGGTGTGGGGCTTCCAACCGGCTTTTTGCACCGTGGCCTGCACCAGCTCAACGGCACGGGGGTCGCTCAAGTACCGCAGACGGAATTCCACCGGGTCAACGCCCGCCGCTGCGGCCAATTCGTCAATGTAGGACTCGTGCGCGAACGAATTGGGCAATGCGGACACCCCCCGTAGCCATGAGGCGCGCACCAGCGGTGCCATGTCGTTCACGCTGACGCGCAGGTTGGTGTAGCCGTAAGGCGGGCGGGCGGTGCGGTCGCCCATCTCGAAAGCCTGGGCCACAGGCTCCACCGTGCGCGTCAGCAGCAGCGCCAGCGTGGGCGCACCGTTGGAGGGGTAAGAGGTTTGAAAATCGTAAGCCGCCACCTCGCCCTCGGGCGTCAATCCGCCCTGCACTTCCATCAGTTGCGCTGCACCTTTGGGCTCCCACAGGTGCTCTTGCTCACGGGTCAGCTGCACACGCACGGGGGCCGCCACGGCACGCGAGAGCAAGGCGGCGTCTGCTGCCACATCGTCCGCGCCATTGCGACCGTAGCAGCCTGCAGCCTCCATGCGGATCACGTTGATCGCCACATCGGGCAGGTCCATGAGGCGGGACAAATCAAAGCGCAAAACATGGGGGTTTTGCGTCCCCGCCCAGACCGTCATGGCCCCGCCTTGCCAATCAGCCACTGCACAAGACGGCCCGATGGAGGCATGCATTTGGTAGGGCCAAACGTAGGTGCGTGGCATGGCGGTGCCCTCGCCTGCGTTGACGCGGGCCATGGCAGCATCCACATCACCCTCGTCCACCAGTTGGCGCTTGGTGGACGGGTTGTTGCGCAGCGCTTGGGCCAAGTCCTGCACATCAGGCATCCCCGGCCAGGGTTTCCACTGCACGCGCAGCTCACGCAGGGCTTGTTCCGCCTGCTCTTCGCGCTCGGCCACGATGCCGACGAAATCGCGGATCACCACCACGGCGCGGATGCCAGGGATGTGGGCGATGGAGGTTTTATCGACGCTCGCTAACGTGTTGCCAATGAACTCGCCATGGTCAGCACCGGCGTAAGGCGGGCGCACCACGCGGCCATGCAACATGCCAGGGACGCGCATGTCATGGACGAACACCAGCTTACCGGTGAGCTTGTCGTGCATGTCCACCCGGGGAACGGATTGACCGACGGTGTGGTAGTCCTGCGGAGCTTTGACAGGGGTTTGCAAGTCGAGGTGCAACGCCACATGCTGGCCGCCCAAGGTGCCGGGGTGCCCCCCTTGGGCCAACAACCACGCCTGCGCCTGCGCGGCAGCCCGTCGCAGAGGCTCACCGTACACCTGGATTGACGCACTGGCGATGGTGGCGCCTTGGTTGGGTGCGCTGGCGGTGTTGCCCATCACCACGGTGATGTCAGCCACGGCCACCTCCAGCTCCTCTGCCACGATTTGCGCCAATGCAGTGCGCAGGCCGGTGCCTAAATCAACGTGGCCGTGCAAGGCGGTGACGCTGCCGTCGTCCCACACAGCGAGCAAAATTTCAACCCCCTCTGCGGGATTGGCGGGCACGGCCGTCGGCTGGCCAGGCAGGGGCGCGACGGCAGGTGCGGGGTCGCGCACCACCAGCAGCACGCCCGTGGCCGCATGAAAATCCGCACGGCTCAACGTGTTGCTCAAGGTGCTGCGGGCACGGCGTGGCACCGTGTTCTCGCTCACAGTGCCACCTCCGCCATCAGTACCACGGCTCGTTGCACAGCTTGCAGAATTTCCACATGCGTGCCACAGCGGCACAGGTTGTGCGAAAGCTGGCTGCGGATTTGCGCATCGGTAGGCTGGGGCGTGTGCTGCAACAGCGCGACGGTCATCATCACCATGCCATTCAGGCAATAACCACATTGGGCCGCTTGGGTGTCGAGAAAAGCCTGCTGCACAGGATGCAAGGCGGTAGGGGTTCGCAAGCCCTCCAGCGTGGTGATGGCGCGGCCTGCCACGCCCTGCGCCGGAATCACACAGGCACGTGCTGCCACACCATCCACCAGCACGGTACACGCGCCGCACTGGCCCAGACCACAGCCGTATTTGGGACCATTCAGCGCCAAATCATTGCGCAGTACATGCAGCAACGTGGCACACCCCTCCCCTGGCAGCAACGCATACTGGCCATTGACCGTAAGTCCCTGGCGCAGGGCCTTGGCGGTCACCTCATCAACGGACAAGGCTGCCATCTTTGCCGTACATACCCAGGTTGACGAAATTCGAGCCATTGTGGTTTTTAGGGCTGTAACTGAGGGGAAAGTCTGCGATCTTGGTCGTACCCATGCCTTCCATCGCCCGTACAAAGCTTTCACGGGTTAGCGCCTTACCCGCACGGCGCAGACCCTCGGTGAACACACGGCCAGCGATGTAACCTTCCAGAGCGGTAGCGCTGTCAATGGCCAGCGCGAAATCGGCCCGGTCTTGCCGGTAGTCGGCCACCACGGCAAAGCGGGTCTGGTGAATGCCAGGCACGATGCTGGCCGTTACCACGCCTTCAAGCTTGCCGTTGAGCCGTTTCGCTGACCCCGCAGCGTCAGTGATGCCGACCGACAGCGTGTAAATCGGGGCGGCACTTTTGCTAGCGCGGTAGTCTGCCAAAAAGACCTCCACCATGCGGCCTGCCATCACCATCACCACAGCCCCCGGCGGGGCCGCGATCAGGGCAGCGGTCTGGGTTTTAGCATCGGTGGCCGTGATGTCCATGGGTAAGGTTTGCTTCACTGTCACCGACAAACTTTGCGCAATCTGTATGCACGTCTCCATGTTCGATTTGCCAAAAGCGCTGTTTTGGTACACCACAGCAATGTCGTGGATGCCCAGCGTCGCCAAGTGGTTAACAATTTTGCGCAGCTCTTGTTCGTAGCTGGCACGCACATGGAACAGCAGCGGGTTGAACGTGGTGCGAAACGAACTGGTGCCCACCAGCGGCGCAAACATCGGCACACCTGATTTTTCCGCGAGAGGCAAAGCTGCGACGAGGTTGCCGGTGGCCACATAACCCATCAGCGCAAAAACCTGGTCAGCATCAATCAGCTTGAGGGTGTTGTCGGCCGTGCGTTTGGGGTCGTAGGCGTCATCGTAAGCAATCAACTCCAGCTTGCGGCCCAGCACGCCACCGGCTTTATTGGCCCGGGCGAACGCCAGCAACATACCGGCGCGGTAGTCGATGCCAAAATCTTGAGCTACACCACTGAAAACTGCCGATTGACCGATGCGAATACGGGTATCGGTGATACCTGTTTCAGCCTGAACAACGGGCATAGCCAAGCCCAGCAGGCCCAAGGTGGTGAATTGCAAAAGAAGACGACGCGCAAAAGCATTCAAGAAAAACTCCAATGAGAGGCTTCAAACACTCAAATAAGCCCGGCGCACCTCGTCGTTCGCCGCCAGCTCCGCCATGCTCGCTTGATAGCGAATCTGGCCTTTTTCAAGCACGTAGGCGCGGTCAGACACCAACTCGGCGAAGTGCATGTTTTGCTCTGACAGCAAGATGCTCACGCCTTGGGCCTTCAGCGCCAAAATCATGTTCGCCATTTGCTCGACGATGACCGGCGCAACGCCCTCGGACGGCTCATCGAGCAGCACCAGATACGGGTTGCCCATCAGCGTGCGGGCGACGGTCAGCATTTGCTGCTCACCGCCGCTCATGCGGCCACCGGGGCGGTTCGGCATTTCGCCCAGATTGGGAAAGAGTTTGAACAGGCGCTCAGGTGTCCACAACGGGGCATCGCTGCCATCAACCCAGCGGCGCGGAGGCTGCTGGCCGACACTCAGGTTTTCCATCACCGTGAGATCGGTGAACACGCGGCGGTCTTCGGGGACAAAACCCAGGCCCAGGCGGGCGGCATGGTGGGGCTCGCTCTTGGAGATGTCTTGGCCCAGGAAGGTGACGGTGCCTTTGCGTTTGGTCAGCATCCCGATCAGCGCTTTGAGTGTGGTGGACTTGCCCGCACCATTGCGCCCCATCAGGGCGACGACTTCACCGCGCTGGACGTTCAAATCCACGTCGTACAAGATTTGCGCGGCACCGTACCAGGCGCACAGGCCTTTGGCATCGAGCAGGGTTTGCTGAGCAGCAGCCATCACGCCACCTCCTTGGCTGTTTCGGGTGATTTTTTATCCATCTCTTTTTCAAACGTCTTCCCACTCCCAAAGTACACCTCCTGCACCTTGGGATGATCCCGAATCTCCAGCGGTTTGCCCTCGGCAATCAGGCGCCCGCGTGCCAGCACGATCATGCGGTCTGCGTAGGCGAACACCACGTCCATGCTGTGCTCGGTGAACAGCACGGCCATGCCGCGCTCGATCACCAGTTGCTTGGTCAGCGCCATCAGGTCGTTGCGCTCTTTGGGGGCCATGCCGGCGGTGGGTTCGTCCATCAGCAGCAGTTTGGGGCTGTTGGCCATCGCTATCGCCAACTCAACGCGCTTCACATCGCCATAGGCCAGCACATTGCAAGGGCGATCAGCTTGCGCACGCATACCGACTTGGGCCAACAGGCTGAGCGCCTCGTCGCGCTTGTGGTCAGCGGCACGCCGCCAGATGGAGAACAGCAGACCGTCTTGCGACAAGAGCGCCATTTGCACGTTTTCCGCCACAGTCAGGCTGGCAAAGGTTTCGGCGATCTGGAAGGTGCGGCTCACGCCCCTGCGCCAAATGTCGCGCGGCTTGCGGCCCACCAGCTCTTGGCCGTTGAGCTGGATGGAACCCGCATCGGCTTTGAGCTGGCCGTTCACCATGTTGAAGGTGGTGGACTTGCCTGCACCGTTGGGGCCAATCAGGGCAAGCAATTCACCCGCTTTCAGCTCAAAGTGGATGCCGTCAACCGCTTTCACACCGCCGAAGGATTTACCCAGACCGGCGACTTTCAACAAAGGAGATGCACTCATACCTTGACCTCTGTCATGGTTTTGGCTTCGCGCTGACGGTCATTGCGGCGGTCAGCAAACTGTTTCACAAAGCCTGCAATCCCCTGCGGGAACAGCAGCACCAGCAGCAAAATAATCGCACCCAGCATGGCCCGCCAGTAGTCCGTATTGCGTGCCACGGTGTCGTGCAGCCATGTAAAAGTAATAGCACCCACCACAGGTCCAGCGAGCGTTTGAATGCCCCCGAGCAGCACCATCACCAAGCCATCCACCGATTTACCAACGCTCAGCGTCTCCGGCGAAATGCTGCCCTTGGAAAACGCATACAACGCACCGGCCAGACCCGCCACCGCACCAGCGATGACGAAGGCCGCCCACTGCATCCGTTTCACGTCCATGCCAATCGCGTCCGCCCGCAGCACCGAATCGCGCCCGGCCCGCAGGCTGTAGCCAAAGGGCGAAAACAGCACGCGGCGCAGAAACAGCACACCCAGCGTCACCAGCACCAGCGTGAGGTAGTAGTAACTGCGTTTGTCCGCTAACCATTCGGACGGCCAAACACCCGTCAAACCATTGCTGCCACCTGTGAATGCATCCCACTGGTAGGTGATGGCCCAAGTGATTTGTGCGAAAGCCAAGGTCAGCATCGCCAAATACACGCCCGATAAGCGCACCGCGAACCAGCCATAGACCAAAGCGCCCAGCGCAGCCACCAAAGGGGCTGCGACCAAGGCCATCTCCATCGGCATCCCGCTGGCCCGCACCAGCAGCGCGGCACCATAGGCCCCCAGACCAAAGTAGGCGGCGTGGCCGAACGAGTGCATACCCGCTGGCCCCATCAAAAAGTGCAGACTGGCGGCAAACAAGGCGGCCACCAGCAGGTCAATCATCAGCACCGTGGTGTAGGGGGAATCGGCCGTCACCAGCGGCAAGGCCAGCAAAGCCACACCCAGCGCAGCAGCCATCATCAGGTACGGTCTGCCTGCACGGCGCAAAGGCTCTTCGGGCATACCGACATAGCGGCTTGCGGCTTGCGGTTTGCCCAGCAGCCCCCAGGGACGTACCACCAACACCACAGCCATCACCAAAAACTCCACCACCAGCGTCAGCTTGGAGAACGAAATGCTGAAGCCCAAAATATCCACCACGCCCAGCCAGATGCACACGGCTTTGATTTCGGCGATCAGCAGCGCGGCAACGTAAGCACCGGGGATAGAACCCATGCCGCCTACCACCACCACCACAAAGGCAGCACCGATGGTGTTCAAATCCATCTCCAGGGTGGCCGGTTCGCGGGGCAGTTGCAAGGCACCGCCCAACCCAGCCAACAAGGCGCCCAGCGCGAACACTGCCGTGAACAGCCACGCCTGGTTTACACCTAGCGCGCTCACCATTTCGCGGTCTTGCGTGGCAGCACGAACCAGCGTGCCCCAGCGGGTGCGCGTCAGCAGCAGCCACAGCAGGCCCAAGACCACGGGGCCAACAACGATCAAAAACAAGTCATACGACGGAAACTGCCGCCCCAAAATCGACACCGCCCCCGAGAGGCCCGGTGCCCGTGGCCCCAGCAGCTCGTCCGGCCCCCAGAACCACAGCACCGCGTCTTTGATGACCAGCACCAACGCAAAAGTGGCGAGCAACTGAAACAGCTCAGGCGCTTTGTAGATGCGCCTGAGCAACAGCATCTCCAACAAACCACCGAACACCCCCACAGCCACCGCCGCCAACAACAGCGCAGGCCAAAAGCCCAGGCCCGTACCCAGGTGCTCGACCAAGCTGTAGGCGATGTAAATCCCCACCATGAAGAACGAGCCGTGGGCAAAATTGACAATGCGCGTCACGCCAAAGATCAGCGACAGCCCCGCTGCTACTAAAAACAGCGATGAAGCGCCAGCCAGCCCGTTCAGCAGCTGAACGATAAAACCTGAAAAACTCATGGGGATGCCCTCAACCTCAGTCAATGTCAGTCAGGTGCGCGCAGCTTCTTCACTTCCGCATCGCTGGGCAAGTACTTCGCACCGTCGAAGTAGGTGTAATCCACCATCACGCCCTTGCCACCGTCGTTCTTGGTTTTACCCACATACGCGCCCATCGTGGATTGGTGATCCTGGGCACGGTAGGTGATCTTGCCAAAAGGGCTGTCCACTTGCAGGCCCGCAAAGGCAGCGGCAAGTTTCTCGGTTTCACTGCTCTTGGCTTTTTTCAGACCAGCCGCTATGGACTTGATAGCTGTGTAGCCAACCACAGAGCCTAGGCGGGGGTAATCTTTGTACTTGCCGTGGTAGGCCAAAAAGAAGGCTTTGTGCTCAGGCGTCTGGATGCCATACCAGGGGTAGCCAGTAACAACCCAGCCGTTAGGGGCTTCGTCTTTCAGCGCATCGAGGTATTCGGGTTCGCCAGTCAACACGCTGATGACTTCACGGCCCTGGAACAACCCACGGGTGTTGCCTTCGCGCACGAACTTGGACAAATCAGCGCCGAACAGCACGTTGAAAATCGCATCAGGCTTGGCATCAGCCAGCGCCTGCACCACGCTGCCCGCATCCAGCTTGCCCAAAGGAGAGGCTTGTTCCACCACGAATTCCACATCGGGCTGAGCGGCTTTCAGCAGGGTTTTGAAGGCGGCAACCGCCGACTGGCCGTATTCATAGTTGGGGTACACAATAGCCCAGCGCTTTTTCTTCATTTTCACAGCTTCGGGCACCAGCATGGCGGCCTGCATGTAGGTGCCGGGGCGCAGGCGGTAGGTGTATTTGTTGCCGCTGCCCCAGATGATTTTGTCGGTGAGAGGTTCACCGGCGAGGAAGAAGAATTTCTTTTGCTTGGCGAAATCGGTCATCGCCAAACCGGTGTTGGAGAGAAAGGTGCCGGTCAGCACGTCGATCTTTTCGCGGGAAATCAATTCTTCAGCCACGCGCACGGCGTCACCCGGGTTGGCGTTGTCGTCACGGGTGATGAGTTCGATTTTTTTGCCGTTCACACCGCCTGCGGCATTGATCTCCTCCACAGCCAGCTCCATGCCTTTTTTGTAGGGTTCCAAGAAGGCGGGCTGGGCTTTGTAGCTGTTGACTTCACCGATTTTGATGACGCCCTGGGCATAGGCCGTCACAGAGGCGCAGGACAGCATGGCCAACGTGGCGGCGAAGGTTGCGCGGTAAAGGGGGCGTAGCGTCGTCATGTCGAAACTCCTGGTGGTAAAAGTGAAAGGCAATACGTCAAAAAAACCAAATACATAGAAACAAAAGCATGGGACAAGTGCGATTGAACAAGTGCAATTGTGGTGGCTAGCGCAGACCGTCTGTGCCTACGATGTCACCGATTTGCAAACCACCGATGCGTGCCAGCGGGCGACCGCTGTCGGTGACGACCACGGCAACCACAATCTCGTTGGCACGCGGGGCATCAGACACCCGGGCTTCCATGGCGTCGAAATGGCTGCGCACGAAAGCGGCGTCTTTGTGGCCCAGTGGCACGTCGATGGCTGTACCCAAGCCCCCCATTTTCTTGGCAGAGGGCACCAAGGCAGCGCCTTTTTCAACGGCTTTGCGCAACGGTGCCCCCAGCTTGGGGTGGAGGATGGCAGCGGCGTGTTCCAACTCACCGGCTTCGCCCACGATGGCGGCTTTGCCGTAGCTTTGGGCATCGCTGGGGTTGATACCCAAAGCCTGGATACATTTTTCACCCAACAAACCACCGAGTTCTTCACCGATGGCGATCAATTCGTCTAAATTTTCGGCATACCGACCGGCGTAAGGGTTGGCAATCACCGCCATGGCCAGGGCGCGGCGTGTTGGGGGGTTGACGGGCTGGCCCATCTCGATACGGACTTCATCGACTTGCACGATGATTTTGCGGATGTTGGCTGACATGAGGGATTCCTTGAGGCGGTATGAAGGCTTGACGACTGTTTGGCGAAGATGGAAAGAGCGCAGCGCCGCTCAGCGCAGACCGTCCCAGCGGGTAATGCCTTCGGGTTCCAGGCCGCCGACGCGGGCATGGACGCGGGCACCCGTGCTCATCGCCAGGATGTAAACGATCTCATCGGCCAGCGGTGCGCCAGGCACACGCACCTCGATAGCGTCAAAATGGCTGCGTACGTAGCTGGCGTTGATATGGGTCAACGGCACATCAAGGGCAGTGCCGGGTGCGCCCACCTTTTTGGTGGAGGGCACAATGGAGAGCGCATTGCCAGGTTGGCCAGTTTTTTCTTCACCCTGGCCTTGTTTGTAGGCGTTGCGGTCGCCCTTCCAACCCAGCAATTCACGCATCGCGTAGCCACCGGGCACATGCCAGAGCGCACCGTGCTCCAGCTCGCCAGCCGCACCGACAACAGCCCCCTTGCCATAGCTGGCCATGCGCTCCATAGGCAGGTTCATAGCAACCAGGAGCTTGCGCGCCATGTCGAGGCCCACGTCTTGCAGCGCGTCCATCATGGGCAAAATGTTCGGCTCGTAGCGGCCTGCAAACGGGTTGGTCAACACCACGCCGATGGCTCCGCGAATGAGCGGAACGGCGGCGATGGGGCCGAATTCATGGCGAATTTCTTCAACATGGGTGAAGGTGCGTCTGAGGGTAATCATGCGGTTTGAGGTGCTATTTTCAGTTAAGCAAATACTGAACCAACTTGTACAGGAACAGTGAATTTCAGAGGGACTTGAGACTGGGACGAGGATAAATTTGTCTCGCACCATTGCCCTTGGCATACCAAGGTGGCTGACACGATCAAACCCCTCTGCTGCAAGGCTTGCGCCTTGGCAAACCCTGCAAACAAGGCTTGGCGCACGGCGGCATCGGGCAAGCGGGGTACGTCCACGGTGACGAGCAAAGCACCGAGGTCGCTGTCGTCTTTGACCTCGCAGGCAGGTTGCCGTCCTATGCCAGGGTGGGCAACGTTCACAGCATTGGCGATCACCGTGGCGGCAGCATCGGCTTGGGCGGCGGTAGCGGCCATCACAGTCACGCTGTCGGCAATGCCCCGTGAGAAGCTGCGCCCCTGCCAGCCGCTGGTGGCAATGCCGCGCACGGGAGAATCGAAGCACAGTTCGCATTGCGCATCGGTTGGCATACCTTGCGGGTTGCGCCATGCGGAAGGTAGGGTGCCTAAATCAGAGAACAAGCCCACGCGTAACGTGGCTCCTGGCGTCAAGTGAAACGCAATATCCCCACCATTATTGACCCAGGCACGCTGAATGCCAGGGCCTTGGTAGCAGGTGATGATCTCCTGCGCCACAGCGCCGGCCACCGCCGCCATCGGCGTGATGTAGCCCGCACGGTAAGGTGCGCAAGCTTGCCACATGCGCTGGGCGATGGCTCCAGCCAAACGCTCGCTGGTATCCAGCAAGGAACCCGCAAGCGGCAAAGGCTGGCGCAGGACAGCGAGTTCAGCGACCAGCTCTGGCAGCACGGTTTCAAACCGGTGCCACGCAGCCTTGTGGGCCAGTGCGATAGCGTCAGCGTCGCCAAAAGCCCCTATCACCAGGTCAATCGGGCCATGCTGAAAATGCCAGCGGCCATCAGACAAAAGAGCGCGGGTGGCAGCCATGGAATTACCCCAGCAGCGGTGGTTGACCCAGAGGCCAGGGATTCGCGACAGGGTTTTGCACCCACAAGCGCGCCACTGGCGCACCGTCGTTGTGCCACGCGCCGCTCTTCAGCACCTGTTCCAGGCTGCGCACATGGTCGGTGTGACCGCCCAAGCGCTGGTAATCGGCCAGCGTCATGCTGAATTCAATGGGTGCGACGATGGCGGGGGTCGGCACGGTGCCAAAGCTTTTATCAGGCATCCGCATCACATCGACCATCACCGTGATGCCGCCACCCGGCCAGACATAGGCCGGTGCGCCGCCACAAGTGACGTTCACCAGCGCCTGCTTGATGGCACGGGTCAGCAGCACCGGGTTGTCAGTGACACCCGCCCGCAAGCTGCCCCCTGCCCCGCCCAAAAACAGCACCGTACACAGCGAAGGCTCGCAGTTTTCACCGATGCGATCGATGATGCGCTGCACGGCAGCAGGCATGGGCTGGGCCACGGGTTCCAGTGCGTCGTTCAGCACGTACCACGCAGCGTGTTCGCCAGTGGTGGAGGTCATCAGCAGGCGCAGACCCGGGCGGGCCACACCGACATCCCAGCCTTCGATAATGGACAAGGGGTCGTCAATGTCGGTGCCGCCCCAGCCGGTGCCGGGGTTCGCTACCTGGAAATAGCGGCCCGGCGTGGACTTGCGCCCCCGCATCCGAATGCCTGAGCGTGGCATGTCCAGACAGCGCCCGGCCTGGTGTTCGGTCAGCACGCCAGTGATGTGGTCGTCAACCACCACCACCTCGTCAGCTTCGCTGAAAAACTGCTTGGCAAAGATACCCACGGCGGCTGAGCCACAACCCACCCGCATGCGCTGCTCGGTCACGCCGTTGACGATGGGTGCCCGCCCGGCCTGGATCACCACCTGCGAGCCGCCGTCGATGGTGATTTCCACCGCCTGCTTGTTGCCCAGGGCTTCCATCATTTGCACCGCAATACGGCCTTCTTTTTTACTGCCGCCGGTGAGGTGATGAACACCGCCCAATGACAACATTTGCGAGCCGTATTCTGCGGTGGTGACATGGCCGACCACCTCGCCTTTGCAACGCACGTTCGCTTGCTCGGGGCCTAAATAGCGGTCGGTGTCGATTTTGATCTTGAAGCTGCAATAGCTGAAGATGCCCTCTGTGACCACCGTCACCATGTCCACGCCTTGGGCTTGGGAGGCAACGATAAAAGGGGCAGGTTTGTAGTCAGGGTAAGTTGTAGAGCTGCCCACACCGGTCACAAAAACCTCATCAGCAAGCAGTAAATCGCCATTCCAGTCGTTGGCCGAGGCCGTGTCGGGCGATGAAAAAGGCACCAACGGCATTGCTGACATCGCCGCGTCCCCCACAGTTCGGCGCAACAGCACGACTGGATCGACGCGCACCAAGATACCCGCCACATTGGCATAGCGATCACATGCACCAGAGCGGCCTTCTGAAATTTGGCACAGCACGGGGCAAGCATTGCAGGCTATTTTGGCAACACCCATGCGTTCATTGCGAGGACTGGTGTGGTCCAGGCCAGCAGAGGGGACGCCTGCGTCCAGGCCAGGAAGTCCGTCAGTTTTGGTGTGTTCAGTCATGGTGGGGTAGTTGCAACCTGCTTGAAATGGACTGGAAACTTGCTTGCAGTCAGGCTACGTTTTGTGTAGCATACACTTAATTAAAATGTTGCAACCGCTACATTAACCGATTGACCCAGAATTTAGCATAAGCATATGTCTGAAGCAACAGGTAGTTTCTTGGACAATAGAGGGTTAACGCGAAGGCCAAGGTCTTCACCCCTGCCACCCGAATTCCTCAGAATTCCAACTTCACATTCCTGCCCATGAGTGCCTTTAACGACGAGCGCGTGCTGAGCGTGCATCACTGGACTGACAAACTGTTCACGTTCACCACCACGCGCGACCCGTCGCTGCGCTTTTCCAATGGCCACTTCACCATGATTGGCCTGCGCAACGAAACCGGCAAACCGCTGCTGCGCGCTTACAGCATCGTCAGTGCCAATTACGAAGAGCACCTTGAGTTTTTGAGCATCAAGGTGCCGGACGGCCCGTTGACCTCGCGTTTGCAGCACATCCAGGTGGGCGACAGCATCGTGGTGGGCCGCAAACCCACGGGCACGCTGCTGATTGACTACCTGCTGCCCGGCAAACGCCTGTTCATGTTCTCCACCGGCACCGGCCTCGCACCTTTCATGAGCGTGATCCGTGATCCGGCTACCTATGAAAAATTTGAAGAAGTCATCCTCGTACACGGCGTGCGTCAAGTCGAAGAACTGGCCTACCACGACCTGCTGACCGAGCATTTGCCCCGACATGAAATTTTGGGCGAAATGATCAGCAAGCAGCTGCGCTACTACCCCACCGTGACGCGTGAAGCCTTCCACACTATGGGCCGCATCACCGACATCATCGAAAACGGCCAACTCGCCCGTGACTTGGGCCTGCCTGACCTTGACCCCGCCATTGACCGCGCCATGATCTGCGGCAGCCCGGCAATGCTACGGGACTTGAAGCACAGCCTGGAGGAAAGCGGCTTCAAGGAAGGCAACACCACCCGCCCAGGGGATTTTGTGATCGAACGGGCCTTTGCCGAGCAATAGGCTTTATTGAACATGTCCACCGCCGCCAAGCCCAAACGCCACCCTGTGGTTGCTGCTTCGTCTGGCGTTAAGGCGGGCGCCAAGTCTGGCAAGGCGGCCAAGCCCGCTAAACCAGGCATCCGCGAACAGGGTGCGCAAGCCACGCGCGATGGCATCCTGCGCGCAGCCACCAAAATCTTTGCCAAACACGGCTACGACGGCGGCAGCGTGGGCCAAATATCCACTGCAGCCCAGTCGTATGACCGTATGATTTACTACTACTTTGGTAGCAAAGAAGGCTTGTATATTGAGGTTTTGGAAGATATTTACCGCCGCATGAACGAGGCGGAATCCAAGCTGACCCTGGATGTCGCAGAGCCTGTAGAGGCGCTGAAAGCAGTCATCCGCTTTGTACTGAACTACTACCGCAAGCACCCCGAATTCATCACGCTGCTGAACACCGAAAACCTGCACAAAGGCAGGCACATCGCTAAAAGCCTGCGCGCCAAGGACTATTCCTCGCCGGCTATTGCCGTTATCGGGCAGATTTTGATCAGTGGCACAACACAAAAGCTGTTTCGGGCCGATTTGCAGGCGCGCGATGTGTATTTGCTGATCGCGTCAATGGGCTACTTTTACCTCTCCAACCGCTACACCCTGTCCGCCTTTTTGGGTGAAAACCTGGAAACCCCCGACGCGCTGGCGCATTGGGAAGCGTTTGTGATGGATGCGGTATTGCGTACCGTAACAGCACAGTAGCTGCACCGCAGCGGTTTACACCATCACCTCCAACCCAGAAAGCACCCCATGGCAGAAGCAGTTACCGGCGGTAAATCCGGCAAAGTTGTCCTCAAAAACATCGGCTTGCTGCTCTCAGGCGACATTGACCAGCCGATTTTGGACGCCGACACCATCGTTGTCATGGACGGTTTGATCGTTGCCGTGGGGCGGGAAAAAGATTGCGACATCGCCGAAGCACGTACCGTTATCGACGTGCGCCAGACCTGCGTCGCCCCCGGCCTGATTGACAGCCATGTCCATCCGGTCTTTGGCGACTGGACGCCACGCCAAAACCAAATCGGCTGGATTGACTCCACCATGAACGGCGGCGTCACCACCATGGTGTCGGCGGGTGAAGTCCACCTGCCGGGTCGCCCCAAAGACATTGTGGGCCTGAAAGCGCTGGCCATCACCGCCCAACGTGCGTTCGACAACTTCCGCCCGGGTGGCGTGAAAGTTATCGCTGGGGCACCCATCATTGAACAGGGCATGGTCGAGCAAGACTTCAAGGACTTGGCTGATGCCGGTGTCACGCTGCTGGGCGAGGTAGGCTTAGGCTCCGTGAAAGCCGGTTACGAAGCCAAAGAAATGGTCGCCTGGGCCCGCAAATATGGCATACAGAGCACCATCCACACTGGAGGGCCGTCCATTCCAGGCTCAGGTTTGATCGACAAAGACGTGGTGTTGGAAGCCGATGCCGACGTGATCGGCCATATCAACGGCGGCCACACCTCCCTATCGGAGGCCCATGTGTGCGAACTGTGCGAAAAATCGTCACGCGCCATTGAGATCGTCCACAACGGCAACGAGCGCGTCGCCATCGCCGCAGCGCAAGCCGCACTGCAACTCAAATGCCCGCACCGCGTGATATTGGGTACCGACGGCCCGGCAGGTTCAGGCGTGCAACCACTGGGCATGTTGCGCATGGTGGCACTGCTCTCCAGCTTGGGTAACATCCCAGCAGAACTGGTGTTTTGCTTCGCTACCGGCAACACGGCGCGCATCCGCAATCTGAACTGCGGCCTGATCGAGGTCGGCCGTGCTGCCGACTTTGTATTCATGGACAAAGCCCAACATTCCGCCGGTCGCAACCTGCTCGACAGCGTGCAATTGGGCGATTTGCCCGGCATCGGCATGGTGATGATCGACGGCATCGTGCGCTGCGAACGCAGCCGCAATACGCCACCGGCGACGCAGGTTCCTGTGGTTTTGACTCGCGCCCTTAAGCAGGCTTAACAATACGGCACAACGCTCCTCAGCGTTTGCTGCGGTCTGCGTTCGCCGCAGCCCAAGCCCAGGCAGCGTCAGAAAGCTCCATCACCCGCGCGGCGCTGCCAAAGCCGTCGGCAACAGCTTGCGCTTCTGTCACGTTTTGCGCCTCAACCAATGCAGCAGTACGCAAGTAGACATGCCATGGCCCCGTATGTTCCAGCAAAGCCTGGGCAGCAAGAGGTGGCAAGCTCAAAATCTTCACGACCTCAGCTGTGCTGGTGTTCAGCAGCATGCCCAGCATGGACGCCAGCCCCAGCGTAAAGAACTGCCCTGGCTCGGCCTCGCCTTGCTCTATAGCCAGCAACTCCACCAGCCTTGAACGCCACAATGCAATTTCTTGCAACGCCGATCCTGCTTTACGGATACCGCTGAACTGCATCAGCATCAAGGACAGCCAGCGCTGCAACTCGTTGCGCCCCAGCATCAGCACAGCCTGGTCGATGCTGGCACCAGTGCCCAATTGTGCAAAACTGGCGCTGCTCATGCGTTGCAGCAGGCGAAACGACAGGCCAATATCGCCTTTGATGGCACTGACGATCAGATCGGTGTCCACACCCGAGCTGAGTTGGTTCAACAGCTGCGCTACGCGGCTGACTTCAGGCGGCAAGGGCTGCGCATCGCCCTTGCCCTTGATGGCAGAGGCATCAAGATCGGACACCACAGCGGCAGGGGCCGATGGAACCACCCCTCCACTGGCATAGCTGACACCACTTTGCAGGGCGAGCTCCAAGTCTTCAAGGTTGGGAATGTCGGTCAAAATCACAGGCAGATGGCACAGTGCAGGGGTACGGGCCCTGACGTTTTCCAGCAAAGCCTCAACGGTGGGGGCAGTAGGCTCCAGCAGCAAGAAATCAGGGGAAAAGTCCGCTGTGCCTAAATCCAGTGCTGGCCCCCAAGCCAACGTTGCCCCGGCAGCGCGAAACTGTTGCGCCACACCCACCACAGCCAACTGCATGTCAGACGTCAAAACTGCATCCGTATCCGACTCCAGGCCAATCCACGTACCCGACTCATTTTTAGGCACAGCAACATGTACCAGCCACGCAGCAGGCAACCGGGCAAAGCCGATGCGGCCTTCCATGACCACCAATCTTGCCGCTATTAATATAGTAGCTGCACAAGCCGATTGAGCGTGCACATTTGCACTCTTTTGCAATGATTGCAGCACATCGCGATCGACACAAAACTCAAACCCGGCCACATCGCCGTTGGCAGAAATCAACGGTCGCCGAACAACCATGGCCGTCAGGGCTTTGGACGGCGCTGCCTCGGGCAGCTTCGCCGCAGGTGCGCCGGGTGCAGGTGCAGGTACAGGGGAGGAAACTGCGTGTGGGGGTGCGCTAAAAACTTGGGGCAAGACCCGCTGGAAAAATGATTTCATAGCCACACTTTAAAGCTTGGGTGAATAGGCCTACAGCACAATAGCCTTTTGCTTTGCATATTCTCTTTTATTCAAGTGCCTTCTGATGGAGAACCCTTATGGCCATGGACGTGATTGACTACCGCATCGTCGGTTCCGAGATGCAGTTTGTCGAGGTGGAACTCGACCCCAACGAGGCCGCCATCGGTGAAGCCGGCAGCATGATGTACATGGAAGCGGGTGTCACCATGGACACCGTGTTTGGCGATGGTTCAGCCGCTCAAAGCGGGGGGATTTTTGGCAAGCTGCTGGGCGCGGGCAAGCGACTCATCACAGGCGAATCGCTGTTCACCACGGTCTACACCAACCAAGACCGCGTAAAGCGCAAGCTGGCTTTTGCTGCGCCCTACCCTGGCAAAATTTTGCCTATGGATTTGCGCCAGCTGGGCGGTACCCTGATTTGCCAAAAAGACGCCTTTTTGTGTGCAGCACGCGGCGTCAGCTTGGGCATTGCCTTCCAAAAGAAACTGAGCGTGGGTTTTTTCGGCGGTGAAGGCTTTGTGATGCAAAAACTCGATGGCGACGGCATGGCCTTTGTCCATGCGGGCGGCACTGTGGTGCGGCGCGATCTGCAAGCCGGGGAGTACCTGATGGTCGATACCGGCTGTGTGGTGGCCTACACCACAGGCGTTAATTTTGAAATCCAGTATGTCGGCAAGGTCAAAACCGCACTGTTTGGCGGCGAAGGCCTGTTTTTCGCCAAGCTCTCAGGCCCCGGGCAGGTGTGGTTACAAAGCCTGCCATTCTCGCGTCTGGCCAGTCGCGTGTTTGCAGCGGCACCGCAAATGGGCGGCAGCAAGGAAGAAGGTGGCTTGTTCAGCGGGCTAGCCGGAGGCGCAGCGTTAGGCGGGTTACTGGGTGGGGATGATGACTGAACGCCACTTCGCCCACCCGTTCGCACGCAGCTCGCAGGCTGGGCAGGTACCACAACCATAACCCCAGGCGTGGCGGTGTTCGCGGTCGCCAAGGTAGCAGGTATGGGTGTGCTCGACGATCAAATCTACCAAAGCTTGACCGCCCCCCGCTGTCCCCTCAGACCTGTCTGCTTTGTCACCCAACTCAAACGCCATTTGCCATGTCGCGGCCTTGTCGATCCACATCAGCGGGGTTTCGATCAAAAACCGCTTGTCCATGCCCAGGCTGAGCGCAAGCTGCATGGCTTTCATGGTGTCATCACGGCAATCGGGGTAACCAGAGAAATCGGTTTCGCACACACCGGTGACGATCACGTCCAGACCTCGTCGGTAGGCCAGCGCAGCAGCGAGCGTCAAAAACAGCAGGTTGCGCCCCGGCACAAAGGTGTTGGGCAGGCCTGAACTTTCCATCTTGAACGCGGTATCGCGGGTCAAAGAAGTTTCGCTGACATGACCGAGCACGGCCAAATCGAGCAAATGATCGTCGCCTAGCTTGCGGGCCCAAGCGGGAAATTGGCTTTTAAATTCGGCCAGTACCGCCAGCCGTGCTTGTAGCTCTACGCTGTGACGTTGACGGTAATCGAATGCGATCGTTTCAACACGCTCATATTTTGAGAGCGCGAGTGCAAGACAGGTCGTGGAGTCTTGACCTCCAGAGAAAAGGACGAGAGCGGTTTTGTGCATGGGGAATTCACGTGAGCAGTTCACGGGGAAAGTTCGCTTGATAAGGCTGTATTTTGCCGCGAACGCACCATGAATACCCTCATCTCAAATTGAGGCGGCAGAAGCCAAGCGCAGCACCCTCCAATAGCTGGGCTGCACCTCCATGCCTGCCGTCACCCCCTGGCGCTTCAGAATACGGTGCGCCAGCGGCAGATTCCAGCAGGCCATCTGCGTAAACATATGGTGTTCGCCGTGGTAATTCACCCAATAGGGTGCGATAAACAATCGCTCCAACCAACTCGCGTAGGTGGTACGGGCATGACGCAGCGGGTCAGGTTCGTTTTGGGCCACCAGCGCATGCTCAGCGATATTGCGCAAACGTGTCACCAAGGGCAGCCACGTCATCATCGGCAACAGCCACATCAGCAACCAAGCCCACCACAGACCCAACACACAAAACACGGCAAAACCAGCTGCGTTGCTCAATAAAAACAGGCGCTGCCGTTTAATTTCGGCCCAAATCAAAGGCCATGCAGCACCGCCCGCCAGACGAGCATTCAACTTGGCCAGCAAGCCACCCAGGCGTTGCTTGTAAAAAGTCTGCCCGGTTAAATCCCGGATCATCTTGCGGCGCAGCGAATCCCGCGTGACAGGGAAAGGCGCGGACAGCACCAGATCAGGATCTTCAGTTTGCTGCACAAAGCGATGGTGTTGCAGGTGGTAGCTGCGGTATGCGTGCAAATCGGTACCGCACAGCCATTTTCCCACCCAGTCGTTCACCTTGCGGTTTGGGTGCACAGCCCCATGCGCAGCGTCATGCATCAAAATGAACAGACCCAATTGGCGGTTACCAATGAGCATCACGGCCAACACAAGGGTGGTGGGCCACATCACCCCCATGGCGATGGCCAAGGCAATGGTCACCCAGCAATGTGCCACCAATGCCAGACCCTTCCAGGATGAGCGGACAGACAGCTGACCCCATTCTTCAGACGTGAAGAATTGTTCAGGTTTGACACGGGTAGCTGCAGTCATGGCGGGGCTCTTTGCGTTCTAACAAGCGTAAATTCGCGGCTAACGGCAGCGACAATAACGGCAGCCGCCTTCAAACACAAGCCCACCTCCCGATGACATCCTACGACCTGACAGAAAAAGCGATCGCCCTCGCCTACCGCATCGCTGCGTATGCACTGCTGAACTGGGTGGATGATGCGGCTATGCTGGCGCTGATTTTTTGCTGAATACAAAACAAAAAAGCCTGCTATCGTAAAAATAGCAGGCTTTCTATATCTAACATGGTGGGCCGTCACGGACTTGAACCGTGGACCAAAGGATTATGAGTCCCCCAGCCTATCTTTTTCAACATCGCTTAACCACCTTCAGGCATTGTACGCGCTCCTCAAAAAAATGCCGCAAATAGTCGTAAATCGCATGATGCAACGCCATAAATCCCTTGGCGAAAAATATTTGTAACTCATTGAAATAAAAAGACATTTTTAACTTTATTTGAGTACACCCACAGTCACACCACGCCAACTCAGCCACCAAATAAATGATGGCACTTTGACCGTATCGACCGAGCAGTCCCTTGATCCAGATGGAGTCTCTTGGGGCATCTTGGCGCCAAGCAGGGGGGCCATAGGGGGGCCATGGATCCCGCTTGTGATACGCTGTAAGCGACCATGGAAGAACAACATGAACGCTTCGGAAACACCACCAAAAATCGCTGTTGAAATGCCACCAGCGAGCTACGAAACCGAGCTGACCCGCGAAATTGTCAAAGAAGCGCGCTTCCCCGAGTCTGGTGACTACACTATTCGCGACACTGACATCAAGGGCCTTGCCTTGCGGGTATCTCCTGGCAACAAGGCGTGGATCGTTCGGCGCAAGATGGCTGGGAAATCGTTTCGGCATACGCTCGGCAGCTTCCCCGACATGACCCTGGCCGAAGCCCGTCGCGAGGCTCAAAAGGCCTTAGGCGTGTTCGCCCAAGGCAAACACCCCATGCTCGAGAAGCGGGCGCGACAGGCAGAAACCAAGAAGCAGTGGGTCGACACGCACTTCACCGTCGGCAAGATGTGGGAGCAGTACGAGAAGCAGGACCCCGAGAACCGAGCAAAGCCCTTCTCCGTCAACTATTTGAAGGACTGTAAAAGGCTGCGGGAGAAGCTCGATAAAGACCCGTTTTGGTCGCTTCAATTCACGTCGCTCTCCAAAAGCGATGTCTATTCGGCCTATGCGCGAACCTCCAAATCGAGCGATCGGCGAGCCAGCAATGGCGGCAAGACCACTGGAAACAAATTCTTCCGCATGCTCGGCAGTGCCGCCCAGTTCCATATCGAAAACAACATGTCGGCGGACACGTCAAACATTTTCCAAACGGCACTCAAGAAGAAACGCAACAAGCCAAGGGCACGCTCTCGCACGCTGACCTTTGAGCCGGACTCGCTCAAACGCTGGTGGAAGGCCGTCAAAGCGTTGCGGGCCAAGGCTGACACCGGCGACAAGCGCATGCGCACGTCGGCGCTGCTGGCCGACTTTCAAATCCTTGTGCTTCTCTGGGGTGGGCGCAAGTCCGAAACGCTCGCCCTCAAATGGGGCGATGTCGACTACGGCAAGAAGGTCGTCGCCTTCAACGATACAAAAAATGGCGAGGTCCACCTGTTTCCTCTTACCCCCCTCGCCGAATCGGTGCTTGCCGACATTCGGGGCTTGCTAAGCGAATGGAGCATCCATTCCGACTATGTCTTCCCGGCCATGAGGACCGGACACAAATCTCAGGAGAAGACCCATATCAAGGAGCCCAAGAAGGCCATGGAAGCGGTCGCCACCGAAGCCGACGTGCCTTTCGCCACCCACGATATCCGCCGAACCTTCTCCAACCTGCTGGTTTCCGCCGAGGTCGGAGCCGAAGTTGAGTTCGTGAAGTTGGCGCTCAATCACAGCCAAGCCTCGGACGTGACCACTTTCAACTACCTCGACAAGGTGCGCACCTTGCGGCCGCTGTACGAAAAGCTCGAGCGGGCCATCCTGATCAAGGTCGGCGAGAAGGTGGAGGCCAAAGTCGAAATCGACGCCGATGAGTACCGGAAATTTCAGGAATACCAGGCCATGTCGGAGCAGCGCGCCGCTGGGCGATGAAAAACCGTTTTCCCTGCGTCGATCCCATGCTTGTTGGACGGCACAAAGACAAACGGCCCCGAGGGGCCGATTGAAGCGAGTGGTAGGCCCACCAGGACTTGAACCTGGGACCAAAGGATTCCGGTTTGCGCGACTTTCGCCGCTCCCTGGACTATGCCTTCATCTTAGCTATCGCCTTAGATGGGCGCCGTCTAGTCTCTACACCTTCAAGATGGTTACCCATCGAGCTTGGCTCGGCATAGCCCTATGCGTTGCCGCACTTAGATTCCGCCGAATTTGACGCCATTCACGCCAGGAGTTTCCTACCTGGGTGCACAAATTTTATGAGTCCTCTGCTCTAACCAACTGAGCTATAGGCCCGCCGACCAAGATTGTAACCGGCGTGTCAGGATCGATACCAAAATCGAATAATCAAAGACGCGCAGCCAAATCTGTTTGCATGGTTGGTCACCTGCTCGTCTCGCCCATGGTGAAACCTATGCAGTCAAAGCGGCGGGTGTGGTCCCGGCCCAGTTGTTCCAGGTGGCAAATCAGAAAACTCATCTTGCTCTTTGCATGCGAGGAGAAACGCCGCCAGGCAATCGGGCGCGGGTGCAATCTGAGCAGGGTCGGCCCCAGCCTGAATCAATTGAATTGCGATGTCGCAGAATGTGTCTTCGTCCATGCCACCCTCCGCGAGCGACTCGGCGGCCCGTTGTAAGGGCGTCTGCCCTGCGCAATTGACTCCCGTCGCCCCACCGTCGGGATCAGCCCCGCGCGCGAGAAGCGCCCGGATCACATCGGGCTCATCCCATGCGCAATACCATATCAGCGATCCGCTGATACCTCGCACATTGGCGTCCATGCCCGCTTCCAGCAATGCGAAAACAGCATCATTGTTCCCGTTGCTGTTGGCGAATTCAGCCGGGCATAAACCATCTTTATCGTAAAGGCTGGGGTTTGCCCCGGCACTGATCAAATAGCGCGCCATAGCCCAGCCATCCCGA
Source organism: Betaproteobacteria bacterium (assembly GCA_025356445.1). Lineage (GTDB taxonomy): Bacteria > Pseudomonadota > Gammaproteobacteria > Burkholderiales > Burkholderiaceae_C > Defluviibacillus. The sequence continues at coordinate 91,071 of JANXSZ010000025.1, forward strand.
CTCGGTCCATTGGCTTCAATGGCTCGCGCTAACGCCGTGCAATCGTAGTCGCCTTGGTAGTCGATTTCGGCACCCGCTACGATCAACGCCTTGGCAATTGACAAAGCGTCGACGCCATTCATTCTCGCAACCGCTTGTAGTGGACGGTCATAGTCTTCTTTGATATCCCAAACGTCTGGATCAACGCCTGAGGCAAGCAACGATTGCACTTTGGCGACATCCAATGACTCCACGGCTGCGTGCATTTGCGCTGCCAAGTTGTCCATCTCGTCGGCGGAGAATTTTGTCCGCATAACAGCCCCTAAAGTAGATATGCGCCTCCTTGAGCGCATGCCTATCATACTGACCCGGGCAATCCCAATCGGACCAGCGGCCTTGGTGACAATCGCAGACGTCACAAGTGTCACGGGTGCTTTTGAAAAACCTTCTTGGCAACCAAAGACCGCCTCCCCGGCAGATTTGAATTGCCCTCGTATTTACGATATGACCTGTGCCACCCGTGCCACTTGTGCCATGGATTTCGCGGGCTGAATTGGATGGCTTGTACATCCAGGCGCCACCGGCATGAACGCCAGCAGCAAACACCATCTTCACATCAACGCTGCTGCCCAGCCACCAGCGCACCGTCGTACTCCGCCACCCATTCCTTGTGCTGGGCCACGGCCACGTTTTCCTGCGCCAATCCCAGCATGTAGGACGCCATCCGGTCCGCATCCTTCGCCGCAGAAAATATCGCCATGGGATCATTGCCTATGGCCTTGACCCAACTGTTCAGATAACTGGCATGCCGACCGATGTGATCGGCATCCTGGCTCATGGGAACCCCAGTTTCCGCAGCCAGGATTGCAGAGCAGATTTCTGCCCTGAGTTCCTCGAGGCTATAGGCCTCATCACCCCATCTTTTGCCCAAGGCTTCCTTGCGATCCAATCGCTTTTCTGCAAGGGTGCTGTGGGCGCACTCGTGCATGGCGGTGGTGTAGTAGTCATAGACAGAATGGAAGGCACGCTTATGCGGCAGCCGCACCTCATCGACAGCAGGGACATAACAAGCGCTGTTCCCACCGTGCATGACCAATAGGCCGGTCTTTTCTTTCAAGGCTTTGATCACGTTTTCTGCGCGGGCTATGGGGTCGAACTCG
>JANXSZ010000030.1 GCA_025356445.1 Betaproteobacteria bacterium
TCACTTTTGAGGTATCCCGAGAGGCGCACCGTTTTGTTGATCCATTCTGGTTTGATCCGCACAGATTGCTCTAGAAACCCAAAAATTTCTTCGCCATGGCGTCGAATACGCAGGCTACTAGGTTGTGAGTACACGACAGCAGTGTCTGCTGTGAATGTGTAGGAACCTCCTCGGTTGTGCTCCATTGCTCTCCAGCCAGCCAACTTGCCATCTGCGGCTGCAACGAATGACGGGTTGAGCAAAGGAATCAAGAGTCCGGGCACCGCCACTGTGGGCGTCTTGTTGTCTGCGCTAGGCATGACGCTGCATGCCGAAACGACAGCGGTAACGATGACTGTGGCAACGAGGTGTTTCATACGTAGATTCTGAGCATTAAAAAATGAAAAAGGCCCGTTGATGTTGCCATTCAACGGACCCGACAGCTTACAGCCTCAAGGCTGTGCGAAGTCTTTCAGCAGATTAACGCTGTGCAATCGGCAGCACGTCCCGGCGCTCAGAACCCGTGAACAACTGGCGAGGGCGGCCAATTTTGTATTCGGGGTCACCAATCATTTCGTTCAGTTGGGCAATCCAGCCTACGGTGCGCGCCAAGGCAAACACGGCGGTGAACAGCGAAGTGGGGATACCAATGGCGCGTTGCACGATGCCCGAGTAGAAATCCACATTGGGGTACAGCTTGCGTGAGACGAAGTAGTCGTCTTCCAGTGCAATCTTTTCCAGGGCCATGGCCAACTTGAACAGTGGGTCGTTTTCCAGGCCCAGCGTTGTCAACACATCTTTGCAGGTTTCTTGCATGAGCTTGGCACGAGGGTCGTAGTTTTTGTAAACCCGGTGACCAAAACCCATCAGTTTGACGGTGGAGTTCTTGTCTTTGACTTGCTTGATGAATTCACCAATCTTTTCAACGCCCCCTGATTTTTGAATGTCGGTCAGCATTTTCAGTGCGGCTTCATTGGCGCCGCCGTGTGCGGGGCCCCACAGGCAAGCAACGCCTGCTGCGATAGCGGCAAAGGGGTTGGTACCCGAGCTGCCACACAGGCGCACGGTGGAGGTGGAGGCATTTTGCTCGTGATCCGCATGCAAGATGAAGATGCGGTCCAGGGCTTTTTCAAGCACGGGGTTCACGGTGTACTCTTCGCACGGTGTCGCAAACATCATGTGCAAGAAGTTGCCTGAGTAGCTCAGAGAATTCTTGGGGTACATGAACGGTTGACCGGCGCTGTATTTGTACGCCATTGCCACCAAGGTGGGCATTTTGGCAATCAAGCGGATCGCTGCAATATCGCGGTGTTCTGGGTTGTTGATGTCGGTGCTGTCATGGTAGAACGCTGACAGTGCGCCGACCAAGCCGGTCATGATGGCCATGGGGTGAGCATCGCGACGGAAGCCACGCAAGAAGAACTGCATCTGCTCGTTGACCATGGTGTGGTTGGTCACGCGCGAGGTGAAGTCCACTTTTTGTGCGGCGTTAGGCAGGTTGCCGTAGAGCAGCAAATGGCAGGTTTCCAGGAAATCACAGTTTTGGGCCAACTGTTCAATAGGGTGGCCACGGTACAGCAATTCGCCTTTGTCGCCATCGATGTAGGTGATGGCCGATTGGCACGACGCCGTGGACAAGAAGCCCGGGTCGTAAGTGAACATGCCAGTTTGGGCATAGAGCTTACGGATGTCGATCACGTCAGGCCCAATGGAGCCGTGGTAAACCGGCAGGTCTACGTTAGGTGCGCCGTTGCTGAAGGACAGCGTGGCTTTATTGTCAGCAAGTTTCATGGTTTCTTTTCCTCGTTTAATTGACCATCATCCGGTGAATCACAACCTAGCCTTGCACCTCGCAGAGGTGCTGGGGGTCAGGTTTGCAGCATTTTCAATACGCCCAGAACTTCTGTTGTTGCTTCTGTTGTCGTTATGACGGCCTCGGGTTCCTTGCGCTTGAGGAGCAAGTCCAGCAGGTCGTTGTCTGCCAAATCCATCAGTACATTCAGCGCCCTGGCGTCACCCAGGGTTAAGCCAGATTCGTGCCGATCAAAGAAACGAGCGATAAACAAATCGTTTTCCAGCAGACCACGGCGGCAGCGCCAGCGCAGCTTGCTTAAATCACGAACGCTCAGTTTTTGATTCGATTCTCCCGTGCTGAGCCAATCGGCATCGGCTGTGGAGTTCACTTCGGTAAAAACGTCGTCACTCATCGGGTTAATCTCGAACGAATTGGCTTGGTTTGCAGGCCTTAGATGGCGCGCAACACCATCATTTCTTTGATTTTGCCAATCGCCTTGGTCGGGTTCAGGTTCTTCGGACACACATCGACACAGTTCATGATGGTGTGGCAGCGGAACAGGCGGTAGGGGTCTTCCAGGTTGTCCAGGCGACTGGCCGTGTCTTCGTCGCGGCTGTCCGCGATGAAGCGATAGGCTTGCAAGAGACCTGCAGGACCCACGAACTTGTCAGGGTTCCACCAGAAGCTGGGGCAGCTGGTCGAGCAGCTGGCGCACAAAATACATTCGTACAGACCGTCAAGCTCTTCGCGTTCTTCGGGCGACTGCAAGCGCTCTTTTTCGGGTGGCACGTTGTCGTTCACCAGATAAGGTTTGATGGAGTTGTACTGCTTGAAGAACTGGGTCATGTCCACGATCAAATCGCGGATCACGGGCAGGCCAGGCAGGGGCTTCAGGGTGATGACACCCGGCAATGTCAGCATGTTGGTCAAGCAGGCCAGACCATTTTTACCGTTGATGTTCATCGCGTCCGATCCACACACGCCTTCGCGGCAGGAGCGGCGGAACGAGATGGTGGGGTCTTGTGCCTTGAGCTTCATCAAGGCATCAAGCAACATGCGCTCATGGCCATCGAGTTCGACTTCGATGGTCTGCATGTAAGGCTTGGCATCAATGTCCGGGTCGTAGCGGTAGATGTTGAAGGTACGTTTCATCGTGATGGCCTGCTTTTAATCGTTGTGGGGCGGTAGGTGCGAAGGTCTTAGAACGTGCGAACCTTGAGGGGAACACTTTCCACCGTCAGCGGCGTCATGTTGACGGGCTTGTAGGTCAGTGAGTTGGTGCTCGCGTGCCACAGGGTGTGCTTGTGCCATTCTTTGTCGTTGCGGCCATTCGGAAATTCAGCGCTGTCGGCGTAATCGTCCACTGTGTGGGCACCGCGACTCTCATGGCGGGCAGCAGCGGAAACGATGGTGGCTTGTGCACACTCGATCAGGTTGTCGACTTCCAGCGCTTCAATACGGGCCGTGTTGAACACTTTTGACTGGTCTTTCAGTGCGATGTTCTGTACACGTTCGCGCAAAGCAGCAATCTTTGCTACGCCTTCGTCCAGCGTCGCCTGTTTGCGGAACACGCCAGCGTGCAGCTGCATGGCGGCGCGGATGTCGTTGGCCACGTCTTGGGCGTATTCGCCTGTGCTGGCGTTGTCCAGGCGGTTCAGGCGCTCCAAAGACTGGTCTGCGGCATCGGCAGGCAGGTCTTTGTGGTTTTTGGCCTTGTTGTTGAATTCAACAATGTGATTGCCTGCGGCGCGGCCAAAGACCAGCAAGTCCAGCAGCGAATTGGTACCCAAGCGGTTGGCGCCGTGGACGCTCACGCAAGAGCATTCGCCCACAGCGTACAAACCGTTGACGACTTGGTTGTGAACGCCATTGGCCTGTACCACCACTTGCCCATTCACATTGGTTGGAATGCCACCCATTTGGTAATGGATGGTGGGCACCACAGGGATCGGTTCTTTGGTGACATCCACATTGGCGAAATTCACACCAATTTCATACACCGAAGGCAAGCGTTTGTGAACTGTTTCCGCGCCCAGGTGGTCCAGCTTGAGCAACACGTAATCCTTGTTCGGGCCGCAACCACGGCCTTCCTTGATTTCCTGATCCATACAGCGGGACACGAAATCGCGCGGGGCCAAGTCTTTCAATGTGGGCGCGTAGCGCTCCATGAAGCGCTCGCCATTGCTGTTGACCAAAATAGCGCCTTCGCCTCGGCAACCTTCAGTCAGCAACACGCCAGCACCAGCTACGCCAGTGGGGTGGAATTGCCAGAATTCCATGTCCTGTAACGGGACCCCTGCACGGGCTGCCATACCCAAGCCATCACCGGTATTGATAAAAGCGTTGGTCGATGCAGCAAAGATACGGCCCGCACCGCCGGTCGCCAGCAGCACCGTTTTGGCTTGCAGGATGTGCATGTCGCCAGTTTCCATTTCCAGCGCAGTCACACCAACCACGTCGCCTTCGGCGTCGCGAACCAAGTCCAGCGCCATCCATTCGACGAAGAAACTGGTTTTGGCTTTGACGTTTTGCTGATACAGCGTGTGCAGCATGGCGTGGCCGGTACGGTCAGCAGCGGCGCAGGCGCGTTGCACGGGCTTTTCACCGTAATTGGCGGTGTGGCCACCGAAGGGGCGTTGGTAAATCGTGCCGTCTGGATTGCGGTCGAACGGCATGCCCATGTGTTCCAGGTCGTAGACAACCTTGGGAGCTTCACGGCACATGAACTCAATCGCATCCTGGTCACCGAGCCAGTCGGAGCCTTTGACGGTGTCGTAAAAATGGAAGTGCCAGTTGTCTTCGGACATGTTGCCCAAAGAGGCACCGATACCACCCTGTGCGGCTACGGTGTGCGAGCGTGTGGGGAACACTTTGGACAGCACGGCGACGTTCAGGCCAGCGCGGGCCAGTTGTAGCGAGGCACGCATACCGGAGCCACCGGCTCCGACGATGACAACGTCAAATTTGCGCTTGGTGATGTTGGACTTGGAGTAACTCATTGATTTTTTGCCTAGTGGGGTCGCTTGGAGGAGTTATTACTGCTTTTCGGCGCTTAGAGGCGCCACAGCACCTGGATGGCCCAGCCAGCACAGGCGACCAGCCAAACGAGGGTAAAAACTTGCAGCAGCAAACGTGCGGCGACAGAAGAGGTGACGTAATCCATCCAGATGTCACGCATACCGATCCACACGTGGTAAAGCAGGGCGACAATGACGGCAAAAGTCAAAGCTTTCATGGCTTTGCCAGAGAAAATGCCTGCCCAGGTCTCGTAGCCGATAGGGCCCTTGCTGAACAGCACTTGTGCCAGCAAGATCACTGTAAACAGGGCCATGATGCCCGCTGTAACGCGCTGGGCAAGCCAATCGCGCAAACCGTAGTGGGCACCGGTGACGATGCGCTTGGAGCCGTAATTCACTGCCATGGGATGTGCTCCTGAGAAATTAATAAAGACCGAATAATTTAGCTGCCAGCACGACCGTCAAGGCAATGCTCAGTGCCAGTGTCACGGTGGCTGACGATTTGCCAAAGGCTTTGCTTACAGCCGCGTGGCTGGTATCCATCCACAAGTGGCGGATGCCCGCAATAAAGTGGTGCAGATAAGCCCAAATCAGTGCAAGCGCCACCAGCTTGATGAACCAACCCGGTGCATAGCCCAGGCCGATGTTGAACGCAGCTTTGAATTTGGCGAACGAGTATTCGGACGACACCGAGGTGTCAAACATCCAGATGATGAACGGCATCAGCAAAAACATGATGAAACCGCTGATACGGTGCAAGATGGACACGATGCCCGCAGCGGGCAAGCGGTAACCGGGAAGGTCGGTAAAGACGTTCAGATTGCGGAACTCCGGCCGCTTTGCTTTGATGGGGGTTGCTAGCTCTGTCATGTGTTGTGCCTTCGTGGGGGGATGTAACCGCTTTGTAATTGGTAAATGCCAACAACCCAAAATTCTATTGCAATGCAGCAACTGAAGTGCCAAAGTGCCCAATTTTCATTTTTTAAAGGCTTCTGGCTGCGGTTGGGGTTGAAAAATAGGATGGTGTAGTGGGGTGATCAGTTCAGCTCATTGCGGTAGTGGTGGGTATCGGTACGGTAAATGCCGCGGCGCAGTTCCATCGGTATGCCGTTGTAAGTGAAAGCGATCCGCTCTACGCTCAGCAGTGGTGTTGTTTGCTCTACTTTTAAGAGCAAAGATTGTGCCGCATCAGGCAAAATAGCGCGAATTTTTTCTTCGGCGCGCACCATGCGCACGCCAAACTCGGCTTCAAACAAAGCGTACATCGGTCCCCGGTCGTCGGTCAGTCGCTCTGCGGTTAAACCTTTGAATGGGCCACCGGGCAGCCATAAGTCTTCCAGAATTGTGGGTACCTGAGAAAACGAGAGCACCCGGCGTACCTGCAGCACCGCGTCACCTGCGTGCAGGCACAGCGCCCGTGCCACTTCCGCGCTGGCACGTTGGCGCTTGCAGTCGATGATGGTGCGCTCGGCCGGGCCTTCGCTGTTCACGTCGCCGTTGTCGGGCAGTAACTTCAAGAATCGGTATTGAACGTGACTTTCGGCGTGGGTGGCGACATAAGTGCCCTTTCCCTGACGGCGGATCACGAGATTTTCAGCTGCCAATTCGTCAATGGCTTTGCGTACCGTGCCTTGGCTGACGCGAAAGCGCACAGCCAAGTCCATTTCACTGGGGATAGCTTCGCCCGGTTTCCACTCGCCCCGGTGCAAACTTTGCAGGATCAGGCTTTTGATTTGCTGGTACAGCGGACTGAAAGCCGGCGTCGCACCAGATGCAATGCCCATTTCAGGGATGTTGTTTTCCGCAAAAGTAGGGGTTGCTGCCATGCGTTGGATCATATCTTATATAAGACATAAGACAATTTACCTTTCATCGAATTTTGAGGGTAAAATTTTCCGCCATGGATACAGCATTAACCCTCACCTAGTGAACGGGCTAGCGTTGTCAGATCACCTCCCTGTAGATTCCCTTTTCTTTCACTTCCCTGGAGTTTTCCCATGAGCAAGAAGCCTGTTCGCGTCGCTGTTACCGGTGCCGCCGGTCAAATTGGTTACGCCATTCTGTTCCGTATCGCCTCGGGCGAAATGCTGGGCAAAGACCAGCCGGTTATCCTGCAATTGCTTGAAGTCCCCATGGAAAAGCCCCAGCAAGCGCTGCAAGGCGTGATGATGGAATTGCAAGACTGCGCTTTCCCATTGCTCGTCGGCATGGAAGCCCATGGCGACCCGATGACTGCGTTCAAAGACGTAGACTACGCACTGCTGATCGGTTCACGTCCTCGTGGCCCCGGCATGGAGCGCGCTGAGCTGCTCGCTGTGAATGCTGAAATTTTCACCGCCCAAGGCAAAGCTTTGAACGCTGTGGCCAGCCGCAACGTCAAGGTGCTGGTGGTCGGTAACCCTGCCAACACCAACGCCTACATCGCGATGAAGAGCGCGCCTGATCTGCCACGCAAGAATTTCACCGCCATGTTGCGCCTTGACCATAACCGTGCCTTGAGCCAAATCGCTGCCAAAACCGGCAAGGCTGTGGCCGATATTGAAAAATTGACCGTCTGGGGCAACCATTCCCCCACCATGTACGCTGACTACCGTTTTGCCACCATCAACGGCGAAAGCGTCAAGACCATGATCAACGACCAAGAATGGAACGCCAACACGTTCTTGCCCACCGTTGGCAAGCGAGGTGCCGCCATCATCGCAGCACGCGGTGTGTCGTCTGCCGCCTCTGCAGCCAATGCAGCCATCGACCACATGCGGGACTGGGCTTTGGGCACCAATGGCAAATGGGTCACGATGGGTATCCCGTCGGACGGCCAGTATGGCGTGCCAAAAGACACCATGTTTGGTTTTGCCGTGACCTGCGAAGGTGGCGAATACAAACTGGTTGAAGGCTTGGAAGTCGATGCCTTCTCGCAAGAGCGTATCAACGTGACATTGAAAGAACTGCAAGACGAGCAAGCCGGTGTTGCTCACCTGCTGCCTTAATCTTTGCCGTTAGGCTTTCGCCATGAAACAGCATCCGCGCGACATTCTTTTAGGCGCTCAGGCTGCTGCGGGTTTTTTGCCCGTTTGCGACCATTACAGCGGCGTTGAAGCGCGGATGCGCAAAAGCCTGCAATTGCAGGCCGAGATGACCGAAGAGTTCGGCACTTGTGTCTTTGATGTGTCGCTGGATTGCGAAGACGGTGCGCCTGTCGGTGGCGAGGCTGACCACGCCGCGCTGGTTGTCAGTCTGGCACTCGCTGCAGGGCCTAACGCGCGGGTTGCCGTGCGGGTTCACCCGGTAGATCACCCTGCTTTTGAGGCCGATATGGCCACCATCGCGGGGCAAGCTGGCCATAAGCTGTCGCACATCATGGTGCCCAAGGTGGAGTCCGTTGAGGACGTGATCTATGCCGAAAAGGCCCTGTTACGTGCATCTGCTGGGCATTTGCCGCTACAAGTTTTGATTGAGTCTCCCGCAGCGGTACACCGCGCCTTTGACATTGCGGCGCACCCCAAAGTGCAATCGCTCAGTTTTGGGTTGATGGACTTCGTTTCCGCCCATGGTGGCGCGATCCCGTCCGATGGCATGTCGTCTGCCGGCCAATTCACCCATCCGCTGGTGGTTCGTGCCAAGTTGGCCATTGCTTCCGCTTGCCACGCCCATGGCAAAGTGCCTTCGCATTGCGTGGTGACAGAGTTCTCTGATGTCCTTGCGATGAAACATGCCGCCACCCGCGCCGCTCACGAATTCGGCTACACCCGTATGTGGAGCATCCACCCTGGTCAGATTCGCCCTATCCTGGAAGCGTTGGCACCCAGCGATGCCGAGATTGAGAATGCTTCAAAAATCATAGCTGCTGCAGTCAATGCAGATTGGGCTCCTGTGAGTTTCAAGGGTCAATTGCAAGACCGAGCCAGCTACCGTTACTTCTGGCAGGTGCTGGAGCGTGCCCGTCAAACTGGCCGTGCTTTGCCGCCTGAAGCGCTGGTGTATTTCTAGCACGTACTCTCCATTCCCCATAACAACTGAGATTCACAACCGAGATTCGCCGAGGCACTCTTATGAAAAAACTGCTGTTACCCGTCCTGTTGTGCTGCGTCACCACCCTGCTGTGGGCGCAAACGCCCAAGCACAGCGACGAGAAAATCAACCCCAAAGCCAGCCGTACGGAAGTGCGCAGCAAGGCCAAACAAATGGCTGCAGGTGTGACTGCTTCTGAGGCCGCACTGACCCCTGAAGAATTGGCCATCGCCGAGCGGATCCATGTAGGTACCGTACCTTGCGAATTGGGTGCGTCAGTCTCACTGCTGGCCGACGCCAAAACCCCTGGTTACTTCAACGTGCAAACCAAAGGGCAAAAATTCCGCATGTTCCCCGTGGTCACGTCGACCGGTGCGGTACGCCTTGAAGACCAAAAAGCCGGTGCCGTTTGGCTGCAGCTGGCCAACAAGTCGATGCTGATGAACCAAAAGCTGGGCCAACGTCTGGCTGACGAATGCATGAGTCCTGCACAGCACGCCATTGCCGAAGCCATGAAGAAAACTCCGGCACAAAGCGTGCTTGAGCCTTTGAAGCCTGTTGTACCCGTGGCGGATGCCACTGCGCCTGCCTCAGCCAAATAGCTTTGGGTTGCTGTCGTCAACCCCTTCACCTTTTACCGAACTGACCCCACCCCCACTTTAGGAGAAGAAAATGGCCCTGTTTCTAGAAACCTACCGCGCCCACGTCGCTGAACGCGCCGCTCTTGGTATTCCCCCTTTGCCGCTGTCGGCGAAGCAAACCGGCGAAGTGATTGAGCTGCTTAAAGCGCCCCCCGCTGGTGAAGAAGCCTTTTTGCTGAACCTGATTACCCACCGCGTGCCCGCTGGTGTGGACGATGCGGCCAAGGTCAAGGCCAGCTACCTCGCCGCAGTGGCGCATGGCACTGAAGTGTGCAGCTTGCTCAGCCGCGAAAAAGCCACCGAACTGCTCGGCACCATGCTGGGGGGTTACAACATCAGCCCGCTGGTTGACTTGTTGGACGCACCTTCTGACGCTGTGGCTACTGTTGCTGCCAATGGCCTCAAAAAGACGCTGTTGATGTTCGATCAATTCCATGATGTGAGCGAAAAATCCAAAGCCGGTAACGCCCACGCCAAAGCCGTGCTGCAAAGCTGGGCTGATGCCGAATGGTTCACCAGCCGTCCTGAAGTGCCGCAAAGTATCACCGTCAGCCTTTTCAAGGTGGCCGGTGAAATCAACACCGACGATCTGTCGCCTGCGCCTGACGCTTGGAGCCGCCCTGACATTCCATTGCACGCTCTGGCGATGCACAAAAATGCCCGCCCTGGTGTTAAGCCGGAAGAAGATGGCAAGCGTGGCCCGATCAAGTTCATCGAAGACCTGAGCGCCAAGGGCAATCTGGTTGCCTACGTGGGCGATGTGGTCGGCACCGGCTCCAGCCGCAAATCGGCTACCAATTCCGTGCTCTGGTTCACAGGTCAGGACATCCCCTTCGTGCCTAACAAGCGCTTTGGCGGTGTCTGTCTGGGTGCCAAAATCGCCCCGATTTTCTACAACACCATGGAAGACTCCGGCGCACTGCCGATTGAGTTGGATGTGAGCCAAATGGCCATGGGTGACGTGGTGGAATTGCGCCCTTATGAAGGCAAAGCCCTCAAGAACGGTCAAGTCATCGCCGAGTTCAAGCTGAAAAGCGATGTGCTGTTTGACGAAGTGCGCGCTGGTGGCCGCATCCCCCTCATCATTGGCCGTGGCCTGACCGCCAAAGCCCGTGAGTTGCTGGGCCTGCCCGTGTCCACGCTGTTCCGCTTGCCTACCAACCCCAAAGCCACGGGCAAGGGTTTCACGTTGGCGCAAAAAATGGTCGGTCGCGCTTGCGGTTTGCCTGAAGGCCAAGGCGTGTTGCCCGGTGCCTACTGCGAGCCTCGCATGACCTCCGTTGGCAGCCAGGACACCACCGGCCCGATGACCCGTGACGAGCTGAAAGATTTGGCTTGCCTGGGCTTCAGTGCCGATTTGGTGATGCAATCGTTCTGCCACACCGCCGCTTACCCCAAGCCCGTGGACGTGAAGATGCACCACGAGTTGCCTAACTTCATGAGCACCCGTGGCGGCGTGCCCCTGCGTCCCGGTGACGGCATCATCCACAGCTGGTTGAACCGCATGTTGCTGCCTGACACCGTGGGCACGGGTGGCGACAGCCATACCCGCTTCCCTATCGGTATCAGCTTCCCTGCGGGTTCGGGCTTGGTTGCCTTTGGTGCTGCCACCGGCGTGATGCCTTTGGACATGCCTGAGTCGGTGCTGGTGCGCTTCAAAGGCGCTATGCAACCCGGCGTGACGCTGCGCGATTTGGTCAACGCCATTCCGCTGTACGCCATCAAGGCTGGCTTGTTGACGGTGGCCAAGCAGGGCAAGATCAACATCTTCTCTGGCCGCATTCTGGAAATCGAAGGTCTGCCTGACCTCAAAGTCGAGCAAGCGTTCGAGTTGAGCGATGCGTCTGCCGAGCGTTCTGCGGGCGGCTGTACGGTTCACCTGAACAAAGAACCCATCATCGAGTACATCACCAGCAACATCACCATGTTGAAGTGGATGATCGCCACGGGCTACTCGGACGTGCGCACCATCAAACGCCGTATTGCCGCGATGGAAGCCTGGTTGGCTGACCCCAAATTGCTCAAAGCCGATGCGGATGCCGAATACGCGGCCGTGATCGAGATCGACTTGGCCGACATCCATGAGCCTATCCTCGCTTGCCCCAACGACCCCGATGACGTGAAAACGCTCAGCGATGTGGCCGGTACGGTGATCGAAGAGGTGTTCATTGGTTCGTGCATGACCAACATTGGTCACTTCCGTGCCGCCTCCAAGCTGTTGGAAGGCAAGCGCGACATTCCCGTCAAGCTGTGGGTGGCCCCGCCGACCAAGATGGACGCGCATCAGCTCAGCGAAGAAGGCCATTACGGCGTGCTCGGCAGTGCCGGTGCGCGCATGGAAATGCCCGGTTGCAGCCTGTGTATGGGCAACCAGGCGCAGGTGAAAGAAGGTGCTACGGTGTTCTCCACTTCCACCCGCAACTTCCCGAACCGTCTGGGCAAGAACAGCAATGTGTTCTTGGGCAGTGCCGAACTGGGTGCGATTTGCTCTCGCCTGGGCCGTATTCCTACCAAAGCCGAGTACATGGACGGTGTGGGCGTGCTGGCTGCCAGCAGCGACCAGATCTACAAGTACATGAACTTTGACCAGATGAAAGACTTTACCGATGTGACGGATGCTGTGGTTGCTTAAAACCACGCTGCGCTGCATGGCAGCAAAGTGAAACGGCCCTTCGGGGCCGTTTTTATTGTGCAAAACCGCAGGATAATGCACGCCATGTACCGCTATGACACCAAATTTTTGTGATATGAGCCTGAGTAAACTGGGCCGTTATGACTTGCTGCGCGTACTGGGCAAGGGCGCGATGGGTTTGGTCTATGAGGGCCACGACCCTAATTTAAACCGGCGGGTGGCGATCAAAACCATCCAGGTAGAGTACTTGTCACAAGAGGCTGGCACAGAATACGAGTCCCGCTTTCGCACCGAAGCCCATTCCGCTGCCCGCTTGCAGCACCCCAACATCGTCAGCGTCTACGACGCTGACCGTGATGGTGGCGTAGCGTACCTGGTGATGGAGTTCATCCAGGGCCAAGACCTCAAGCAGCACCTGGACAGCGGTGTGGTGTATTCACTGGCGCAATCGGTCGCCATGGTGTGCGACCTGCTCTCGGCACTGGACTATGCGCACCAGCACAACATTGTTCACCGCGACATCAAGCCTGCCAATCTGCTGCTGCAGGTCAACGGCCGTGTCAAGCTCACCGATTTTGGCGTAGCGCGTTTGCAGGACACGGCTGACATGACACGCACGCAAGGTGCGATGGTCGGTACGTTGAAATACATGTCCCCCGAACAGGTGCAGGGCTTGCCCATCGACAGCCGGGCCGATTTGTTCTCAGCCGGTGTCGTGCTCTACCAACTGTTGGCTAATCACCGCCCCTTTGACGGGGGCAGTGATTTCGCCATCATCCACGAGATCATTGATCACCAGCCATCTGCGCCCAGCAACTTCAACCCCCGCGTGCCTCCCGCATTGGACGCCGTGGTGGCCAAGGCTCTGGCCAAATCGCCGGATCAGCGCTTTGCTACAGCGCGCGAATTTGCACTGGCCCTGCAAGCAGCGGTCAAGCAGGAGGCAGACCGCTCACTGCCACTGCCATTCGGTATGGTCGAGGGTGCCAGCGTACCTCGGCACAGCCCTGTCGATAGCCCCGCAGTAGCGTTCGAGCCTACGCAGCGGCGTGTATCGCCGGTTTCGCCACCGCTGCCGCAAACGGTACTTCGTGATCTGGACGCCGAGTTGGGTGATGTGTCCATCCACAGCAGCACGGACACCTCATCACTTTTTACGGCACGACCTGCGCCTTTGCCTTTGGTTAAACCTGCCACCAAACCAGCTGCTAAATCTGCATCCAAGCCCACGATCACGCCAACGAATCGCTGGTCAGGGCGCAGAATCTTTGCGCTGTTTGCCTCGCTGGCTGTGGTGTTGATAGGGCTGGGCCTGAAGCTGCCCTGGTTGTACAGCGATGAAACGGTTAACGCGCCCATCAGTGCTGTGCTGCCCCCCATTGCCGGCTCTGAGGCCAGTTCGGCGCCTGTGTCGCTGGAGGGCACCACGGCGGCAACGCCTTCTGTGCCGGCAGCCCACGTTGTGTCACCTGTGTTGCCAACCCCGCAGGGCGATAAAGGTGTGAAAGGCGGTAATGCCAGCGTTGCCAGTCCCTTCACCCATTCCTCCACTGCTCTCAATAACAGCAGTACCACTGTTCCCAAACTGATGGCCGTGTTACCCAAGCCTCGTGCGACCGGTGCTGACGCCACGAGCATCCTCAGTACTGCCAACGTAGCCGCTGTACCGCCACAGTCGGCTACATCCCAGCCTGCGGTGGGTGCCGCTTCTTCATCGGCTCGTCCGGCCACCGCCAACCCACTGGCCTCTTCCGACGCTGACAGCCCTGAAGACGCGTGCGGCAACCGCGTGCTGCTGGGGCGGTACAGCTGCATGATGGTGCAGTGCGCCAAGCCGCTGTTTCAAGCGCATCCTGCATGTGTGGAAATACAGCAGATCGAGCAGCGGCGGCGCGACAACGACGCCCAGCGCTACTGATTCGGCTGTTCTTGCTGTGCTGTAGTGCGCTCTGGCGCTGATGCGGTGTCGCGTGCAGGGCCCGGTTCACAGCACACGGCCAGCCATTTTCCGGTGACAGGATGCGTAAAGGCCAAACTTTGTGCGTGCAAGGCCATGCGTGGTGCACTGGTGGGCGTACCGTACAGCGTGTCGCCCACGATCGGGTGCCCCAGTGCCAGCATGTGCACCCGAAGCTGGTGGGTGCGGCCTGTCACAGGGTGCAGCGCTACCAGGGTGGTGTCGCTTGCCGCGTCATAGGTTTGCACCTGCCACTGTGTTTCTGAAGGCTTACCCGTCACCATGTCTACTTTTTGCCGGGGACGCTGAGGCCAATCGGCCATCAACGGCAGGGTGACGGTGCCCGTTTCGGGGTACAGCTGGCCGTGAACGGTAGCGATGTAGCGTTTGTGGATGTGGCGGTCCTGGAACAAGGCGGACATGCTTTTTTGCACGACTGGGCTGAGCGCAAACACCACCAGTCCGCTGGTCGCTTGGTCAAGGCGGTGTACCACCAGCGCTTGGGGAAATACCGCTTGTACCCGGTGGATCAAGCAATCCTGCTTGTCCGCACCGCGCCCTGGCACAGCCAGCAGCCCTGCTGGTTTGTTGACGATCAGCAGGTGGTCGTCCTGGTAAACCGTCCAGTCGGTATCTTGCTGTGGCTGAGGTGCGCTGAGCGTAAGGGGGCGGGCAAAGAAAGAGGTCACAGTGCGGTATTGTGCAGTCTTGGCTGGTGCCCATTCCTACAAAAGGCAAATCTACAGGTGAATCAACGTACGCTTCAAATCCTTATCGCAGGCGGTGGTATCGGTGGTCTTGCTGCTGCTCTGGCTTGCCACCGTGCCGGTTGCGCTGTGCAGGTGCTGGAGCAGGCCCCTGCTTTTGCCGAAGTCGGTGCCGGGCTGCAACTGGGCCCCAACGCAGTGCGCGTGCTTGAGCAGTGGGGGCTGGGCCCTGCTGTGCGGGCCGTGGCGGCCCTTCCCCAGCGTTTGCAGGTGCGAGACGCCTCCAGCGGCCACGTGCTGGGCCAGATGCCGCTGGGTACGGCGTTCCGCCAGCGCTATGGGAGCGACTACCTCACCTTGCACCGGGCTGATCTACAGCAGTTGTTACTGACAGCCGTGCAGGCCACAGGGTGCAGCGGTGTCCAGTTGCAGTTGCAAACCACTGTAAAAAGCATAGCGGAAGAAGCCGATCAGATAAGCGCTACAGACCATAATGGCATGAAATACACAGCCCATGCCCTGTTGGGGTGTGATGGCCTGTGGAGTGGCGTTCGCCAGCACCTGCTGCACGACGGTTGCCCACTGCCTACCGGCCATTTGGCCTACCGTGCCATGCTGGCCGCTGACGACGTGCCATCCGCCATGGCCCAAGACCAGGTCACCGTCTGGCTAGGCCCCCGAATGCATGCGGTGGCTTACCCGGTGCGTGGGGGGGCGTTGTTCAATCTGGTGGTGATCGTGCACGGCAATTTGTCCGTTGATGCGGCTCCCTCTGGACATCAGGGCTGGAACCATCAAACTACAGCTAAAAATCTGCTGGAACGCTTATCTGGTGCGCATAGCGTGCTACATAATTTAATCACTTCAGCGGCTGAATGGCGGTGCTGGGTGCTGCATGATCGCGATCCCTTGCAAGGCCCAAGGCAGATGGCCCAGGGCCGTATAGCCTTGCTGGGGGACGCTGCTCACCCCATGCGTCCCTATCTGGCTCAAGGGGCAGCCATGGCGCTGGAGGATGCGCAGGCTGTGGCGCACGCGCTGATGAGCGTGCAGGGTAACGCTGCGGCTGACGATGCGCTACCCCAAGCCCTGCAGACTTACGCTGCTGCGCGCTGGCAACGCAATGCCCGCGTGCAGGCCACAGCGCGGCGTAACGGGCAGATATTCCATGCCCGTGGGCCGCTGCGTACCGCCCGTAATGTTGCCATGGCTATTCTGGGTGAGCGCTTGCTGGACACCCACTGGCTGTACGCAGATGGCATGGGCGGAGAGGGTTAATCGAGGGGGAATCAGGCATCAAGTCGGCGCATTGCTTACATTAGCTGACAAAGTGCCTCCGTTTTGGGTGTCTTGCAAAGCCGCCCTGTGATCGAAGGTTTCCATTGGACATTGGAAGGAATATCAAAATGACGTTGGTAAGTTGGAAGATCAGCACCCGATTGGGTATGGGTTATGGGTTCGTGTTGCTGCTGATGGCGGCGTTGATGGCTATCGCCATGAACCGACTGGCCGACGTAGATGCTGTGATGAAGCACCTCACCACCGTGAATGTGGCCCTCGTTGACACGCTCCCCGCAGCAACCCTGCCGCCAGACCGCACCAAAGTACTGGCTGAGCTCAAAGCCGTGACGCAGGAGGTGGATGTCGCCAAGCACGACATCGTCTCTACCCGCCAGGAGATCCTGGTGCTGTTTCTGGCGGCTGTGCTGGTGAGCTTGGGTCTGGTCTACCGCACCACGCAAAGCATCATGAAACCGCTGGAGAACGCGATTTACATTGCCGAAACGGTGGCTTCTGGTGATTTGAGCCAGGACTTCGAGACGGAGCTTGGCGGCGATTTTGGTCGCCTTCTGGGTTCGCTGGGGCACATGGAGGACATCCTCACCAGCTTGGTTGAGCGCTTGCAGGCCTCCACTTCTGCCATCACCTTGGCGTCCCAGGAAATCGCGGCGGGCAACAACGATCTGTCCAAGCGCACCGAAGACCAGGCCGCATCACTGGAGCAGACTGCCGCCAGCATGCAAGAGCTGACTGAAACTGTGAGGCAAACAGCCGAACGTGCCAAGGCCGCCAACACACTGGCCGCCAGCACCTCGGGCGTGGCGGAACGGGGCAGCCAGGTGGTGGGTCAGGTCATTCAAACCATGGATTCGATCAGCAGCAGCTCCCGAAAGATGGTGGACATCATCGAAGTGATCGAAGGTATCTCGTTCCAGACCAATATCCTGGCGCTGAATGCCGCCGTAGAGGCCGCGCGTGCGGGTGAGCAGGGCCGTGGCTTTGCCGTGGTGGCCAGTGAAGTTCGCAGCCTGGCCCAGCGCAGTGCCGATGCAGCCAAAGAAATCAAAGCCCTGATTGCAGGCTCAGTCGCGCATGTGGACAACGGTGCTGTGCTGGTGGGGCAGGCGGGTCAGGCCATGCATGAAATCATGCAGTCCGTCCAGCAGGTGACGTCGTTCCTGGGAGAAATTTCTGTGGCTACGGCCGAGCAAAGCATAGGTATTGCCGAGGTGAACCAGGCCGTGACGCACATGGATCAGGTGACGCAGCAAAATGCAGCCTTGGTGGAGCAGGCAGCGGCAGCGGCTTCTTCGCTGTCAGACCAAGCCCACAACCTGCAAAACGTCGTGAGCGAGTTCAAAGTTTAGGCATGACCCTGCCTCGTCGATTCAGTTCACTGCGTGCACTGTCCCGTCGCCAGAGTCTGGTGTGCATGGGAGGGGTGTGGGCTGCGGTGATGACACCTGCAGTGCGCGCACAGACTTCCCCATCCTGGGCTGCAACAGAGGCCCAAGCGCAGGGTCAAAAGGTCTACCTCAATGCCTGGGGTGGCAGTGAGCGTGTCAATGCCTATTTGCAATGGGCAGCCAGCGAGTTGGCCAAGCGCTATGGCGTGCAACTGGTTCACGTCAAACTGACCGACACCGCCGAAGCCGTCAAGCGCGTGAAGAGCGAAAAAGCAGCGGGCAAGCTGAGCGGTGGCAGCGTCGATGCCCTCTGGATCAACGGTGAAAACTTCCTCACGATGAAGCGCGAAGGCCTGCTGACAGGCCCGTTTGCAGAAAGTTTGCCCAATTTTCAGTATGTGGACGTGCAAGGCAAACCCACCACACGCATGGATTTCTCGGAACCTGTGCAGGGCTACGAAGCCCCCTGGGGCATGGCCCAGTTCACGCTGTTTGCGGACAGGGCACGGGTACCGACCCCCCCACTCAGCATGGCCGCGTTGGCCGACTTTGCCCGCGCCCACCCCGGCCGTATCACCTACCCGCGTCCTCCCGCCTTTATCGGCACCACGTTCATCAAACAGGCGTTGGTCGAGCTGACGGCAGTCCAGAGCGGTGACCGTGCTGCACTTTACTTGCCCGTCACCCCCGAGGCCTTGGCCCGCGTCACTCCGCCGCTGTGGGCTTACCTCGATGCGCTGCACCCTGCGCTGTGGCGTGCTGGCAAACAATTCCCCCAGACGCCCGCCGCCATTCGGCAAATGATGGCCGATGGCGAGCTGCTGATCGCGCTCACTTTTAACCCCAATGAGGCGGCCAACGAGATTGCTGCCAAGCGCCAGGCCGATACCGTCTACGCGTGGCAAATGGCGGGCGGAACGCTGGCCAACACGCATTTTTTAGCCATCCCGTTCAATGCCAACGCGCCTGCCGGGGCGCAGGTGGTGCTTAACTTTTTGCTGTCGCCGCAAGCCCAGGCGCGCAAGGCCGATCTGGCCGTGTGGGGCGACCCGACCGTGCTGGCCATGGAGAAACTACCCGCCGACCAGCGCCAGCGCTTTACCACCGTGCTGCAACCGGGCCAAGTAGAGCGTCCCGCCGTCGCGATTCTGGAGCCGCACGGCAGCTGGGTGGAGCCGCTGGAGCGTGAATGGCTGCGCCGCTACGGTCAGTAGCACGGTCAGTTAGCCGGGCTGTGCAGCTGTTCCCCGGGCTGTTGGCCGCGCTCATGGCCATGCCGCTTCTGTGGATTGGCGTTGTCGCCGTGGCCGAAGGGCTGAACCTCAGCGCGTGGCAGGCCCTTGCCTGCGAACCTCAGCTGCCCCAGGCGCTGCTGATGACGTTGTGGACGGGGCTGGTGGCGACCACGCTGTCTGTGGCCTGCGCTGCGTGGCTGTTGTCGCGCAACTTTCCGGGTCCGCTGTGGCAGCGCACCGTTAAAACCTTATCCCCTCTGCTGGCCGTGCCCCATGCGGCATTCGCCATCGGCTTTGCTTTTTTGATTTCCCCCAGTGGCGCTTTGCTTCGCGTGTTTTCGCCCTGGGCCACAGGTTGGGACACCCCACCGCCCTGGCCCACCACGCAAGACCCCTGGGGCTTAGGTCTGATGGCTGTGTTGGTTGCCAAAGAAGTGCCTTTTTTACTTTGGACTGCCGCTACGCAACTCCAGCGCGCTGATGTGGGACCGCGTCTGAGCCGCGAGCTGGATGTGGCCCACAGCCTGGGCTATACGCCCCGCACCGCCTGGTGGCACGTACTGTGGCCGCAACTCTGGCCACGCCTTACCGGGCCAGCGTTGGCCGTGCTGGCCTACAGCCTGACGGTGGTCGATATGGCCGTGGTGATGGGCCCCACTTCGCCACCCACCCTGGCGCTGCTGGCGTGGCAGTGGCTGGTGGATGCCGATGCCGCTGTCAATACACAAGGGGCGGCGGCAGCGTGGTTACTGGCGCTGACCGTGGGCGGGGTTGCTGGTGGGCTGTGGGGAGTGAGCCGGGCCGTGCAGCGCCGCAGGCCGGGCGTGGATGGGCAGCGGGGAAATAAGCATAAAAGGGTGCAAGGCGGTAGCGGTGTGCTGGGATTGACGGTGCTTTATGGGGCCGTGATGCTGGGCTTGGCCGTCGGCAGCGTCGCCGGTGTCTGGCCCTTTGCGCAACTCTGGCCTAGCGCGCTCAGCCTGCAAGCGTGGCAGTCTGTCGTCAGCAGTACCGACACGCTGGGGATCACACTGCTCTTGGGGCTGTGCAGCAGCGCCACCGCCTTGGTGTGGGCCGTGGCGTGGCTGGAGTGGGGGGCACCTGCCTTGCCTGCCCTCGATAGGCTGATGCGCCGTTTGATTTACCTGCCCCTCCTTTTGCCTTCCGTGCTGTGGGTGGTCGGTCTGCACCGCCTCAGTCTCGCCTGGGGTGTGGACGCCACGCTGGCCGGGCTGTGGCTTGCCCACACCCTGGCGGCTACACCCTATGTGCTGATTGCGCTCAGTCCGGCGTACCAGGGTTTTGACGTGCGTTATGGACAGATGACGGCCTCGCTATGCCGAAGCCGCTGGGCTTTCCTGACCCAAGTGAAATGGCCGCTGCTGAAAAGCGCCTTGGGGGCGGCACTGGCGGTGGGCTTTGCCGTCAGTGTCGCGCAGTACCTGCCCACGCTGTTCATCGGCGCAGGCCGCTTCACCACCGTCACCACCGAGGCCGTCACCCTTGCCAGCGGGGCGCAGCGCTCGTTGACAGCGGCTTACGCGTGGTTGCAATGGTTGCTGCCCGCGTTGGTGTTTGGTGTGGCAGCGTGGGCCGGGCGACCTCGGCGCTTCAGGCCGGTGGGTTTATGACGGCTGCGGTGGCGCCATCAGCGCCCTCGGCAGAGGGTCTGCAACTCGTTGTGTACCGCCTTGCCATCGGTGCTGCCACGTTGGTTGCCAACCTGCACCTGCACGTCCCTTCAGGTGTGGTTCACACGGTGATGGGTGCCAGTGGTTCGGGTAAATCCAGCCTGCTCGCAGCGGTTTGCGGTACGTTGCCCGCAGCCGTGACATGGGATGGCTGTGTCACTTTGAATGCCCGCCGTATCGACACCCTGCCCACCGAGGAGCGCCGCGTCGGCATCCTGTTTCAGGACGACCTGCTGTTTGCCCATATGACGGTGCGCGAAAACCTGCTGTTCGCCGTTCCCCCCGGCCCCAAAGCGCAGCGTGAGGCCGTCGTTGCCCAAGCGTTGGTTGACCTGGAGCTGCCCCAGTTCACGCACGCTGACCCGGCCACGCTGTCTGGCGGTCAGCGCACCCGCGTGGCCTTGCTGCGTGCGTTGCTGGCCCAACCGCAGGCCTTGATGCTGGACGAGCCGTTCTCCAAGCTCGATGCCGCCCTGCGCGAACGCATGCGCCGTTACCTGTTTGCGACGGTGCGTGCACGCCACATTCCCGTGCTGCTCGTCACCCACGATGCAGCGGATGTGGCCGACCCTTCGCACATGACACACCTCACGCACCCCATTCAGTCCTGACCCAGCCCCCTGGTTTACCCCCTTCACCCATGTTTGACCGCTTTGCCACCGCCGCCATCAAGCCCCCTGTGGACGCCCTGGCCCGCCTGCTGGCCCGTGCAGGCGTCAGTGCCAATCAACTGACGTTGCTGGGTTTTGGTATCGGTATTGTTGCTGCATTTTTGATAGCGTGTCATGCTTATCTGGTAGGCGCTATAGCCATTTTTATATCCCGGCTGTGCGATGCGTTGGACGGCGCTGTTGCCAGATGCTCAGCCCCCACCGACAGCGGTGGTTTTTTGGACATCACGCTGGATTTTTTGTTCTACGCCAGCATTCCCCTCGCCTTCGCAGTCGCTGATCCTCTGCACAACGCCTTGCCCGCTGCGGTGCTGCTGGCGGCGTTCATCGGCACCGGCAGCAGCTTTTTAGCCTTTGCAGCCATCGCTGCCAAACGCGGCATGACCAGCACCGCCTACCCCCATAAATCGTTTTATTTCTTGGGTGGTTTGACGCAAGCCACCGAGACGTTGGCTGCATTCACCGCCATGTGCCTGTGGCCGGGGCAGTTTGCGGGATTGGCCTATGGGTTTGCAGGGCTGTGCGGGGTGACGGTTGCCACCCGGCTCTGGTGGGGGTGGCGGGCTTTCGCCTAGACTGCCTGGTCTGTCCTTGTTGTCTCATGAACGCTAAAAAACTTGTCTTGCTGCTGCTCATCGCCAGCGCCGTCACCTTGTTTGTCGTGCTGGACGCCAGCCGCTTTTTCAGCCTCGCCCACCTCCAGCGCAGCCACGCCGCGCTTATGGAGGCGTATGCCCGTGAGCCGCTGCAAGTCATCGCCACGTATTTCTCGTTGTACCTTGCTGTGGCTGCGCTGTCGATGCCGGGCGCGGTCATTCTCACGTTGGCGGGGGGCGCGGTGTTTGGTTTGGGTTGGGGTTTGCTCATCGTGTCGTTCGCGTCCAGCCTGGGGGCCACGGTGTCTTTTCTGCTGGCCCGTTATGTGTTGCGGGACAGCCTTGAAGCCCGCTTTGCGAAGCGCTTGGCCGAGATCAACCGGGGTATCGCCAAAGACGGGGCGCTCTATCTTTTCACGCTGCGCCTCATTCCGCTGGTGCCGTTTTTTATGGTGAACCTGCTGATGGGCCTGACGCGCATGAAGCCGTTGACGTTTTATGCCGTCAGCCAACTGGGCATGCTGGCGGGCACGGCGGTGTACGTGAATGCGGGCACGCAATTGGCGCAGCTGGTCTCGCTGAAAGACGTGCTCAGCCCCGGTCTCTTGGGGGCGTTGGTGCTGCTGGGGGTGTTTCCGCTGGTGGCGCGTGGGGGCGTTGCATGGGTTCAACGGCGCAAAGTTTACGCATCCTGGTTGGCCGCCAAACCCCGAAAGTTCGATCGCAATTTGATCGTCATCGGTGCGGGCGCAGGCGGGCTGGTGTCGGCGTACATCGCCGCAGCGGTGAAGGCCAAAGTCACGTTGGTGGAGTCGCACAAGATGGGTGGCGATTGCCTGAACTACGGTTGCGTCCCCAGCAAAGCCCTCATCAAAAGCGCCAAAATTGCCCACCACATGCGCCACGCCAGCCGCTATGGTTTGCAGGACGCGCCAGCCGTCTTCAGCTTCAAAGCGGTGATGCAGCGCATTGAGGCTGTGATCCGTGCGATTGAGCCGCACGACAGCGTAGCCCGTTACACCGCTCTGGGTGTGGATGTGGTGCAGGGCCACGCCAAGATCATCAACCCCTGGACGGTGGAAATCACCCTGCCTGACACGAGCACGCAGCGCCTGACCACCCGCAGCATCATCATCGCCGCCGGTGCGCAGCCCGGGACTCCCTCACTGCCGGGGCTGGACGCGGTAGGTGCCCTCACCAGCGACACGCTGTGGGCCGCTTTCGCCCAGCTCGACGCGCTGCCCCAACGCATCGTGGTGCTGGGCGGCGGGCCGATTGGCTGCGAACTGGCGCAAAGCTTTGCCCGCCTCGGTGCGCAGGTCACGCAGGTAGAGAGGGCCCCGCGCTTGCTGCTGAACGAGGACAGTGAAGTCTCCGCGTTCGTCCGCACCGCTTTGGAAGCGGACGGCGTGCAGGTGCTGACCGATCACCAAGCCTTGCGCTGTGAAAAAAGTGACAGCAATAAAACCTTATGGGCTATGCACCAAGGCCAAGAAATCCGCATTCCCTTCGACGCACTGATTTGCGCCGTAGGCCGCACCGCCCGCCTCACCGGCTACGGGCTGGAAGACTTAGGGTTGTCCACGGATCGCACCATCGAAACCAATGATTACCTGCAAACCCTGTACCCCAACATCTACGCCGCAGGCGATGTAGCCGGGCCGTACCAGTTCACCCACGTCGCCGCCCACCAAGCGTGGTACGCCGCTGTGAACGCGCTGTTCGGCAGTTTCAAAACCTTCAAAGTGGACTACCGCGTCATCCCCCGCGCCACCTTCACCGCCCCCGAAGTGGCCCGTGTGGGGCTGAACGAGCAAGAGGCCAGCGCCCAAGGCATCGCCTACGAGGTGACAAAGTACGGCATCGACGACCTAGACCGCGCCCTGGCCGACAGCGAAGCCCAAGGCTTTGTGAAGGTGCTGACCAAGCCCGACAAAGACCACATCCTGGGCGTGACCATCGTCGGCACCCATGCGGCGGATGTTTTGGCCGAATACGTGCTGGCAATGAAGCACGGCCTGGGGCTGAACAAAATTTTGGGCACCATCCACACCTACCCCACGCTGTCAGAAGCGAACAAGTACGCGGCGGGTGAGTGGAAGAAAGCGCACCAGCCGAAGGCGCTGTTGGAATGGGTACGCAGGTTTCATGACTGGCGGCGTGGGTGAGGGGGCAAAAAGCGATTGCCCCATGTTCTTAGGCTACAGTGCTTGTACCGCAGCACCTCGCGCAGTTGATCCAAAAGCCGAGGCGCTTGGGGGATACAGGCGGCAGACTTCATGGGGATACCGATGACTGTGATTCCTACAAAATTGCATTGAATAACGCAGTGTGCAAGCGGGTTTGCGTGACTTTGTCCTGCCGAGGAGCTGGCGGCTTGTCCAGCTTATCCCGTCGTCTAGCTTGGGAATCCCAGGATAGGCGGTCGTCTACATTACGTTAGCCATCACCAAAGCACATGACTCTTCGTTGGCACGCCACAGAGAACTCAGAGGAGATCGCTTCGTTCTCAGCCGAGTTTTGGCGACGACACAAGGACGCCATGGCGTCAGGGGAGTTCTGGGCCGACAGAATCGCCTCCCTTCGCAACGATCCGGAAAGGCGGTTGCTGCTTGCTCTGGACAATCTCCCACTGCCAGCGGCGTTCAGGGAGGCCGCCGTAGCTGTGCGAGCGCTAGTTCGAGCGAAGAAGAAGCTACGCGTCGCCTGCAACGACGAATTGACTCTTCTTTACTGGCTAGCCGCCGTTAACTCGTTTTCGGTTCCGTACTCCGAGACACTCAAGGAACCGGGGTACAACGTGATGCAGAGCATTCCGGGTACGACAATCAAGACACTTCCCTTCACGTACAACGAACTCGGGCACGAGCATTTGACTCTGCTGAGCAAGACCGACGTGAAGTGGATCGAAGAAGCTTGGGGGGCGCCTATCTCACACCGTACCCTCCACACGATGCACATAACTCTATGGAGAGACTTTGAAGAGCAGCTACGGCTAGTCCGCCAGGCGGAGAGGGACAAGTTCGTCAATGAACTCCGAACACTACTCGTCCAGCCGCGCCAGTGATGGCTAACCAGTCCTTCAAGCGGACTGGCATTCGGCCAGCCGCTTAAGTCAAACGTTAGGACTCACTAATGGCTGAATCGACTTTGATTCCCGTGTTGGCTGCGCTGGGTGGAGTTGCTCTGGCGCAAGGTGTACCGTTTCTTCTTCTACGCAAACGAGAACGGCGAGCCGCACCACATACACATCCAGCGCGAGACATTGCTGGCAAAATTCTGGCTCAAGCCGGTATCACTGGCCAGCAGCGTTGGGTTTCCCGCTCAAGAGTTG
Organism: Betaproteobacteria bacterium; assembly: GCA_025356445.1. Taxonomy (GTDB): domain Bacteria; phylum Pseudomonadota; class Gammaproteobacteria; order Burkholderiales; family Burkholderiaceae_C; genus Defluviibacillus. Next base: position 24,951 of record JANXSZ010000030.1, read on the forward strand.
AATAAACTCCGAGGCATGGTTGAGGCAAATCAGCAAACTTTCGTGGAGGCTTGGGATGAGTTCTTTGGTTCTTAAAATCGCACCGCGTGCTATGGCGGTTGTGTGCTCCGACGATGAGCTTCGAGTCTCCCTAACAGATGGCCGCTGGCTATCTGTCCCTATCGTTTGGTTTCCCCGTCTCGCCCACGCCTCATCATCTGAGCGCGCCAATTACGAGTTATTGGGTGAGGGTCAAGGCATTCACTGGCCAGGTGTCGACGAAGACATTTCCGTCATGGGTTTGGTAGCCGGGCAGTCATCTATTGAGTTCAAGGCGGCATATGCCTAACAAGGCGCTCCACCCGAAAAACCTGCCTTCGCTGCGGCAGTTTTTCGGGTGAGCTTAGGCGTTAAATTTCACGCAAACAGACTCCATTTGGAGCTCTCAAATTATATCAAACGTGCTATATTTCCATCATGAAATGGGAGATCAAATACCACGATGAGAAGTTGCAGGCTGATGTGCTGGCGTTACCTCCAGGAATTTTGGCCAAATTCTTTCATTGCACTGATCGCATGGTTGAGTTCGGCCCAGATTTAGGAATGCCTCATACCCGGGCAATGAGCATGGGGCTCTTCGAGTTGCGTTTGAAATCCCGGGAGGGTATTGGACGGGTGTTTTATTGCACGATGGTTGATCGCAAGATCGTGATGCTCCATCAGTTTGTGAAAAAGACTGACAAGACACCTCCCAAAGAATTAGCACTTGCGCGCAAGCGAATGAAGGAGTGGAAAAATGTTGACGCATAAGCAACTTCGCACCAAGGCACTGGCTGATGCTGAGGTAAGGGCGGAATACGAAAAACTGGCCGATGAGTTTTCCCTTCTGGACGAGTTTTTGAAGGCGCGTGCCGCGCAAGGTCTAACCCAGGCGCAGGTGGCAGAAAAAATTGGCACCACGCAGTCTGCTGTCGCGCGTATGGAGTCCGGTAGCGGCAAGCATTCTCCGTCCTTGGCAACACTGACCAAGTATGCGGATGCCTTGGGGTGCAAGCTGGAGGTTCGGCTGATTCGCAGACCTCGGCCAGCGAGAAATTTAACGGGTCGTCCAAGCCCGTCAACGCCAAAGCGCGTTGCGGCTTGACTTTGACGTTAAATTCCTCCTTGCGTCTCAACATTTCGTATATACAATTAAGCATGCTCACATGGAATGAGTCGAAGCGCAAGTTGAACATCAAGAACCACGGGCTGGACTTCGTTGGATGTGATGCAATTTGGGATCACTTCACGGTGACGCGCGAAGATAAACGGCAAGACTATGGCGAAGAGCGCTTGGTTTGCTTTGGTCTTCTCGATGTTGAAGTGGTTGTGATGGTTTACACCGAGCGTCCGAACGGGCCTCACGTGATATCGCTGCGAAAGGCAGAAAAACATGAAGCTCGCTACTACCGCCAGATTGCCAAAGAAAACCTCGGCTAAGGTCAATGACCCAGACAATCCTGCATGGACTGAGAATATGTTGGGTGCGCCAGTGCTGAAGCGTGGACGTGGGCCGCAAACCACTCCAACCAAGGTGCTTACTTCTGTTCGTTTGGATGCAGACATTTTGGAGTTCTTCAAGTCGACAGGGGCGGGCTATCAGTCTCGAATCAACGCAGCGCTTCGCCTAGAAGTGGAGCGAAATTTAACTGGTCGTCCAATAGCGACAACGCGCAAGCGCATCGTGGCTTGACTTCGACGTTGAACTAAACCGCTGACGCGATGGCAGGACTTCACAGGCCGCCACCGCGGTTTTGTTTGCGCGGGACTTGCGTGCAGAGGCATTGAGGGCAAGCCTTTGGGCTGGGGAATGTTCCCCGGCTTTGAAGGAGATTTGTCATGACACCAATACCCATACCAACACCCATACCGTCACCCGAAAACGGGTTACCCACTGCGTGCTTCGCACCTGTAGACCATTGGCCGAGTGCGGCTTAACACGGGGCTAAACTTTCCCCGTTGACAGCGCTCGCTGCCGCCAAGCCAGCCCCGCCCCCACCCACAGCGCCAGCGCTGAAAATACCAGTCCCCGCGCCAGCCCGCCAGGGCCGTCAGCGATCCAGCCCACCACTGTTGGCCCGATGATTTGCCCCGCCGCAAATACGATGGTGAAGGCGCTGATGCCTGCACCCCAAGCGGGTTGCGGCAGGTTGTGCCGCACCAGCGCTGTGGTGGATGCCACCAGCGATAAAAACACCGCGCCAAACAAGATGCCCGACGCCAAAATCACCGGCCAGGCCGAGGTCAGTGCGGGCAGCAGCGTGGCCACGCCCAGCAGGGCATTCAGCAGTGCCAGCACCTGCCCGCCTTTGTAGCGGTCAAGCAAACCCGCCCAGATGCGGGGGGACACCAGCACCGCCACACCCAGCAAGGCGTAAAACACGGTGATGGCCGGGCCGCTGGCCCCTTGTTCGCGGAGCAGGGCGATCACAAACGTCATGTAGCCGATGTAACCCACGCCAAACATCGCGTAACCGGCCAGGGCAAAAGCGAAGGGCTTCCAGGTGAAAACCACCGTTGCTGTGCCATTGGCCGGTGCGCTTGGGGGTGTCAGGCGTGACAGCACACGGGCGGGCCACAGCAGCACGGCTGTTACTGCAAAGCAGGCTACGGCCAAGGCCCACCAGGCCCAGGCCCAGCTGTGGACGGATGCTGGCGTCGTGGCATTTGCTGCATGGGCCGCGTCCAGCACCGCAGGCACCAGCAAGGCGGACAAGACAATCCCAAACCCGGTGCCGCCGTAGTACAAGCCGATCAAAAAACCACCCCGTGTCGGCTGCATCGCCCCCAGCCGCGCGGCCATCAAGCCCCCAGCCACGAACACCAAGGCGCTGGCGAAACCGGCCAGCAGGCGCTGCACCAGCAAAGGGGCGGCGGCGGTGAAAAAGCCGCTCATCCCCATGAAGACACTGGCCAGCAGCGCCCCCATCAGCAGCACGCGGGCGGCCCCAAAGCGGGTCAACAGACGCGGTGTCAGCAAGGCACCCAGCAGGTAGCCCAGGGCGTTGACGGTGTTCATCGCTCCGGCCAGGGTGTAGGACCAGCCCAGATCCGAGCGCATCGGCGACAGCAGCAGGCCGTAGGCGAAACGCGTGATGCCCAGCGAGAGTGCAGCCCCCATCGACAAGGCGAGGGCCAGGGCGACAAAGTGGGTGGCAGGGGTAGGCGCAGGCGCGGGGGTCAGCGGGTTGGGTGGGATAGGGGTTTTCATCAGCGCATCATCATCCGTCGTGACAGGTTACTCAGGCCATCCACCAGCGCCACCAGCACCAGCATGGCCACCAGCACGGCGCTGGTTTGTGGCATCTGGAACAGGCCCATGTGGAACGCCAGCATTTGGCCCAGGCCGCCAGCGCCCACCACGCCCAGCACCGCAGCGGCGCGGATGTTGTTTTCCCAGCGGTACAGGGTGTAGCTCAGCAGCTGGGGCAGCACCTGCGGCAGTGTGGCGTAGGCCCATACCTGGACTGCACCCACACCCCGCACGCGCAGCGCCAAGGCGGGGCCGCTGGGGGCGTTCTCGAAACTTTCGGCGAACAAGCGCCCCAGCACGCCTGCGGTGTGCAACCCCAGCGCCAGCGTGCCTGCGAACGGCCCCAAGCCTGCGGCGATCAACAGCAGCGTGGCCCAGACCAGTTCGGGGATGCTGCGCAGTGCGTTGAGCAGGGCGCGTGTGGGGGCGCGCCAGTGGGCCGGGTCATCGGCGTGGGTTTTGCTAGCAGGCAGCGCAAGGGCCAAGCCCAGCACCACGGCCAGCAGGGTGCCCAGGGCGGACATGGCCAGTGTTTCCAGCGTGGCCCACAGCAGTTTGCGCAAAAAGACCGGCTCGGTGTGGGGCACCAGCAGCTCAGTGACGAAGCGTCCCATGCGGTGGAGGGCATCGCCGGACAGAAACTTCGCCCATTGCAAGTCCAGCGACCAGAAGCTGGCTACCACCAGCGCCACCACGCCCACCACAAACCAGCAGGCTTTGCAGCGGGCATCGAACAGCTTGGGGGGCAGCTTGTAAGTCTGGTTGGCCGCTTGCGGCTGGGGTTGAAGGGGCGCTGTCATCCCAACCCCCGGCGCAGCCAGCCGCTGGTGAGGTCGGCCAGCCACACCAGGCCCATGAATACCAGCAGCATGGTGCTGACCTCGGCACCGTTGAACATCTTCATGGACGAATCCATCTGCTGCCCCAAGCCGCCCGCACCGACAAACCCCAACACGGCGGACGAGCGGATCGCGCATTCCCAGCGGTATACGGTGTAGCTGGTCAGCTCCGCCGCGTTTTGCGGCAGCAGCGCGTAAAAGAAGGCTTGCAACCGGCCTGTGCCGTTGCGCAGCAGGGCTTGCGTGGCGTCAGGTTCACCTGATTCCAAAATTTCGCTGTAGACCTTGCCCAGCATCCCGGCGTAGGTCAGTGCAATGGCCAGCACGCCAGAAGTGGGCCCCAGGCCCACCACGCGCACAAACACCAGCGCCCAGATCAACTCCGGCACGCTGCGCAGCACGATCAGCAGCCAGCGCACGGCGATACGCACAGCGGCGCTGAAGGGCCCCATGCGCCCCGTGAGGCCAGAGATCGACAGCACCCGCACCGACAGCAGCGTGAGCGGCAGCGCCAACAGCAGTGCCAGCGTGATGCCCACGGTGGCGATGGCGACGGTGCGCCAGGTTTCTTTGGCCACCATCAGCAAAAAGCCGGGTTCCAGCTTGGGCGGGAAGAAATCGGCGATGAAGTGCAGCGTGGGCTTGAGGCTGTCAGGCTGCAACAGCACCCAGGGTTTGAATTCGGTCAGCACCAGCAGCGGCCACAGCAGCACGGACGTGCTCAGCAGCCAGAAGATGCGGCCTCGCCAGGCCGGGTCGCGGGTGGTGCGTATAGGGCGAATGAGAGGGGTGGGGTGAAGGGCTGCTGACACGGCTGAGGACGATGGGGTGGTGTTCAGGTGCAGTTCAGCGGCAGTGCATCACCACGGGCGCAGGTGCAGCTTGCTGTGCGGGTGCAAGCGCAGCCGCACCGCTGAGTTCGTCCAGATGCTGGGCGTAGAGCTGGTGCAGCCGCTCGCGGGTGACTTGCGCTGTGGGCAAGTCAAAAGCCAGCTCACCGTGGCGCAGGCCGATGATGCGGGGGAAGTGGGCCAGCGCCATGTCCACATGGTGCAGCGTGGTGACCAGCGTGGCGTTGCGGGCGCGGGCGGCGTGGGTCAGTGTGCGCAGTGCTTGTTCGGCGCGCGTGGGGTCGAGTGCGGAGAGCGGTTCGTCAACCAGCCAGAGCTGGGCATCGGCCACCAGCACCCGGGCCAAGCCCACGCGTTGGCGCTCGCCACCAGAGAGGCGGTCTACCCGCTCGAACAGCTTGTCGGCCAGATCGAGCTGCACCAGGGCCGCTTCAGCGGCGGGAATATCGACCGGGTAAAACAGGCTGCGCAAACTGCGCCCCAGGCCCATGCGTGGCAGTTGCCCGGCCAGCACGGCGGTAACCACCCGTTGACGGGGGGGCAGGGGTGGTGTTTGCGGGGCAAGGAACAGGTTTTTGCGCAAGCCTTGCAACGTGCCGCGCGAGACGGCCCAGGGGTCGTGCTCGCCTAAACGCAGTTGCCCGGCAGAGGGCTTGAGTGCGCAGGCCAGCAAGTGCAGCAGGGTGGTTTTGCCCGCGCCCGACGGGCCAATCACCGCGACCTGCTCGCCGGGTTGCAGGCTCAAGCTGACGCCACGCAAGGCGGCGGGGGCAAGCGCTACGGCCGCCGGGTGGCGACCTGAGCAGGCAGTCAACAGCACATTCATAAGTTAAAAAGGTCTCTTAAGCTTATGGGGTGCGCGTAAGGTGCTATTAATTTTGAGGTGACAGCGGTCGCTTACTTGAGCAGTCCGGCACTGCGGGCTGCGGCTTCAATGCCTTTGTAGTTGTCGGCTTTGGTGGGGATGAAGCGGGTGGCGCGCTGCAAGTCCAAAATCTCTTTGCCTTCAGCGGTGCTGCTGTTCAGGTCTAAAAAGGCTTTGGCCAGCTTTTCGCGCAGGGCGGCAGGCATGTCAGCGTTGACGCTCCAGTTGTAGTCGTAGTAGGTAGGGGTGGTGTAAATCACATGCACTTTGCTGGTGTCTACCTTCTTGTCGGCGACGAACTTGTCCCACACCGAGATGTTCAGTGCACCCGCGTCCACCTTGCCCGCAGCCACAGCGGCGATGGTGGCATCGTGTGCGCCGGAAAAGGCGACGCGCTTCAGGTCTTTATCGGGGTCGATTTTGGCGTCCAGCAAAAAGCTGCGGGGCATCAGGTGGCCCGAGGTGCTGGAAGCGGAGCCAAAGCTCAGCGTTTTACCCTTCAAATCGGCCAGCGTCTTGATGTTGGGGTCAGCCGTGATGAAGACGGAGCGGAATTTTTCGTCCTCTTCGCGCTGCACCAACGGGATGATTTTGCCGCCAGAGCGGGCGTTGGCCTGCACAAAGGTGAAGCCGCCAAACCAGGCCACGTCCACCTGTTTGTTGACCAGCGCTTCCACCGAGGCGGCGTAATCGGTGACAGGGGTGAATTCCACCTTCATGCCCAGCTTGGACTCCAGGTACTTGACCAAAGGCACGGCTTTGCGGGCCAACTCGGTGGGTGATTCGTCAGGGATGGCGGTCATGCGGAACACCGCTTGCGCAGAGGACAGCCCCGCGAAGCACAGGGCTGCGCAGGTGACGAGGACTTTGAGGGAGCGGGCAGGTTTGAACATGGTTGTGAAGGCAAAAAGTGAAAGAGGTGAGCTTTGTAGCATCCGTAATGCCGTATTAGAGCGCGGAATGCGGCCTCGCTGCTTGGCTTCATGCGCCAAGCTTCAGCTGGCCCTTCAGCCCACCGAGCGAAAGCCCGCAAAGATGTCGCGCCGCTCGGGGGTGAAGAAATTGCGGTAGCGCGCGCTCAGCATGTCCGCCGAGGTGGCGGCGCAGGCCCCGCGCAGCACCCGACGGCTGCCAAACCAGGGTGCGGAATAGTCCGCATAGGGATGAGCGGTGAAGCCGGGGTAGGGCGCAAAGGTGCTGGCCGTCCATTCCCATACCTCACCCCATCGGAAAGGGGAAGAAAAGCGTGAAGGCGTTGGCAAGGTGGCGCTGGTCAGGGCAGCACATTCCCACTCCGCTTCGGTGGGCAGGCGGCGACCGGCCCAGCGGCACCAGCTTTCAGCGTCTGCGCAGCTCAGGTGGACGGCGGGGGCGTCAGGGTTCAGCGGCTGCCATGTACCCCCAAAGCGCTGCTGCCAGGGGCCAGTGGTGTCCCCTTCTCCTGATCCTTCTGAACCCCGCCGTACATGCGGTGGCAGCGGATGACCGGTGGCGTCCAGGAACGGCAGGTAGCGTGCCCATGACACGGCGGTGGCGTCGATGCTAAAACTGTCCAGCGCAACGGGGTGGGGGTTGATTTCGTTGTCGAACGCGAAGCCGCCGCAGGGTGTGCCCAGCATCCAGGTTTGGGCGGGGATATGGATTTGCGCGACTGAACAGGGCTGAGGCGGTGCGGGATGCCTGCTGGTCAGCGACAGCGGCAAGGCTATTTCCAGCGATTGCGCCATGTACACCGAGGCCTCGTTGTGCATAGCCTCGTGGAACAGCACCAAGCGCCAGAAATACAGGGCATCGTCGCTGCTGCCTGCATCCTGCAACAACGCCAGGGTGTCGTTTTGCACGGCCTCTAGGTAGCGCAGCGTGGCGTCCAAGCCCGGTAAAGGCAATTGCCAACGGGTGGTGTGGGCAACGGCGCTGGAATCGTAGAGCGCATCGGCACCGGGCAAGCGCGAGGCTGACCGGGCATGAAGCGGCTCGCAAGTCACGCCCAGGCTGCGCTGCCGGTTGCGGGCGATCCACCAGTCTGCAAACCAGCCGATGTGGCCCAGCTCCCACAGGGGCAGGTTGAATTCAGCTTGCTGGGGTGCGTCCAGCATGGGCCTGGCTTGTGCCCAGGCCGCAATCAAGCCCAAGGTGCGCGCACGCGTGGCGGTTAACGCAGCAGTCAATGTGGCGACATCACCGGTGCGGGCTGTGCTGACCGCATTTGCAGTGTGCGCTGCAATGACGTTCGGGGCTGTTTCTGAAATCAAGCTATAACCCTGTCCATGAAAACTGTGGTCATCGTCAGCCCGGCTTTGGCCGATGCCAACAACGGCAATTGGCAAACTGCGCACCGCTGGCAAACCTGGCTGGGAAAATCGCATTCTGCCCGTATCGTCAGCCACTGGCCGGATGCGGGTGGCGATAGGGGCAGTGATGTGGTGATGCTCGCCTTGCACGCCCGGCGCTCAGCCACTTCCGTGCAAGCCTGGGCCAAGGCGCATGGCCCGCACGGCTTGGCGGTGGTGCTGACGGGCACGGACCTTTACCGCGACATTGCCACCGATGCCACGGCCCAGCAGTCGCTCGCGCTCGCACAACGGCTGGTGGTGCTGCAAGCGCAGGGTCTGCTGGCCTTGCCCGAGGCGCTGCAGGCCAAAGCGCAGGTGATGTTCCAGTCCACCAGCGCCCGCCAAACCCTGCCCAAATCCCCCCGCCACCTGCGCGTGGTGATGGTGGGCCACCTGCGGGATGAAAAAGACCCGCTCACGCTGATGGCTGCGGCCCGCTTGCTGAGCGCCGTGCCGGGTCTCTACATCGACCACATTGGCGCACCGCTAGACGCTGCTTTAGGCCACGCCGCCCAAGCCACGGCCCGCGAATGCCCCTCATACCGCTGGCTGGGCGAACAAACCCATGAGGCCACCCGCCGCCGCATTCAACGTGCCCATCTGTTGGTTCACGCCAGCCGCATGGAAGGCGGGGCACACGTGGTCATGGAGGCCGTGTGCTGCGGCACGCCAGTACTGGCCTCCAAAATTCCTGGCAATGTGGGGATGCTGGGCGATGACTACGCCGGTTACTTTGAGGCCGGTGACGCGGCAGGTTTGGCGGCACGCCTGCGCCAATGCCATGCTGAAGTGACCGCCGCCCAGGCAGGGGCATCACCCTTGTCCTCCCCCTCGTTGTTGGCCCAACTGCAAGTCCAATGCGCCGCACGTGCGCCGCTTTTTTCTCCCGCCGCCGAGCAAGCCGCCCTGCGCCGCTTGGTGGATCAACTTTGATTTTGAGACCCCCCTGAATGCAAGCTTCTGAACAACCTGTGCTGCGCGACATCGTTCTCGTCGGTGGCGGGCACAGCCATGTGGGCGTGCTCAAACGCTTTGGCATGAACCCCATCCCCGGCGTGCGTCTCACGCTGATTTGCACCGACACGCACACGCCGTATTCCGGCATGTTGCCGGGCTACATCGCTGGCCATTACGGCTATGACGATGTGCACATTGATTTGGGCAAACTCTGCGTCTTCGCCGGTGCGCGGCTGTACCGCGACGAGGTGATTGGCCTGGACCGCAACGCCAAGAAAGTGCTGTGCAGCACCCGTCCGCCTGTCCCGTATGACTTTCTTGCTATCAATACAGGATCAACCCCGCAAGTTGCTCGTGTGCCAGGGGCGGCTGAGCATGTGGTGCCGGTCAAGCCGATTTACCAGTTCAACCAGCGTTGGCTGGGTCTTTTAGAGCGGGTTTGTACGCGCCCTGGCAGCACAGCTACGCCCTTCACCATCGCCGTGGTGGGGGGCGGTGCGGGTGGTGTGGAGCTGACCCTGGCCATGCAGTTCCGCTTGCGCCGTGAACTGCAAGCGCTGAGCCGTAACCCTGACGAGTTGGTGTTTCACCTCTTTACCACCAGCGCTACTGTGCTGTCCACGCACAATCCCCGCGTACGGCGCAGGTTCGAGCAAGTGCTGGCGCAGCGCGGGGTGGTGGTGCACTGCAACGCTGAAGTGAAGGCTGTTCAGGCGTTGCCGACATCCTCCCATGGTGGGCGTTTGACGACGGCCAGTGGTGACACCCTGGACGCGGACGACATCATGTGGGTGACGCAAGCCGGTGGCCCGGCATGGCTGCACGGCTCGGGCTTGGCGCTGGACGACAACGGCTTCATCCAGGTCAACGACCACCTGCAAACCCTCACCGATCCCTGCGTCTTCGCAGCGGGTGACGTGGCCAGCATGGTCAACTTTCCTTTGGAGAAAGCCGGTGTCTTTGCCGTGCGCCAAGGCCCGCCGCTGGCCGACAACCTGCGCCACAGCGTGCTGGGTACACCGCTCCAGCCCTACAAGCCGCAGCGCCGCTGGCTGGCCCTCATCAGCACGGGCGACAAGCACGCGGTGGCTTCACGCGGGGCTTTGGGTCTGGGTGGTTTGGGGTGGATGGGCGACGTGCTGTGGCGCTGGAAAGACGCGATAGACCAGCGCTTCATGTGCAATTTCAGTGAGTTTCCGGTGATGGACGTTGTGGCCTTGGCCGCACGCCAAGCCCAAATGGCCAAAGCGCCGCAACTCCCGCTCACCCCCGATGAATCTCAGCAAGCCATTTCTGCCATCGCTATGCGCTGTGGAGGTTGCGGCGCCAAAGTCGGTGCCACGGTGCTGTCTCGTGCCCTCAGCGCCCTGATGCCCGTCCCCCGTGACGATGTGCTGATCGGTCTGCACGCCCCCGACGATGCCGCCGTGGTGCGTGTGCCACCCGGCAAGGCGATGGTGCATTCCGTGGACTTTTTCCGTGCGTTCATTGACGACCCCTACCTGTTCGGCAAAGTCGCGGCCAACCATGCTTTGGGTGATATTTTTGCGATGGGTGGCGAGGCCCAGTCCGCCACCGCCATCGCCACCGTCCCGCCAGGGCTGGAGTCCAAAGTCGAAGACCTGCTGTTCCAGATGATGACCGGCGCGATGGAGGTGCTGAACGAGGCCAACTGCGCCCTGGTAGGCGGCCACACCGGCGAAGGCCGTGAGCTGGGCTTAGGTTTCGCCATCAACGGCTTGATCGACGAATCCCTGTCGTCCGTGCTGCGCAAAGGCGGGATGCAAGCCGGTGATGTGCTTCTGCTGACCAAGCCCATTGGCACGGGCACGCTGTTCGCTGCCCACGCCAAGGGACAAGCCAAAGGCCGCTGGATCGACGCAGCGTTGCAGTCGATGGTGGTGTCTAACCGGGTGGGTGCACAAATTTTGCGGAAATTTGGCGCTACGGCGTGTACCGACTTGACCGGCTTCGGCCTGTTGGGCCATTTGGTCGAAATGACCCGCCCGTCCGAGGTGGACGCTGAAATCCACCTGTCCGCGTTGCCTTTGTTGGACGGTGCGCTGGCGTGTGTCGCCGCTGGCATCGTCAGCTCTCTGCAACCCGCCAATGTGCGCCTGCGCCGTGCCTTGCGCAACCAAGCCGAGTTCGTCGCCGACCCGCGTTACCCGCTGTTGTTTGATCCACAGACGGCGGGGGGGCTGCTGGCCACGGTACCCGCCGCACAGGCTGAGGCTTGTGTGACCGCGCTCAGGGCGGCGGGCTACGTGCATACGGCGGTGATTGGCCGCATCTTGCCAGCGGGGGATGCGCTGGCCCCGATTGGGCTGGTGGCTTGATTACAGATTCGTCCGCAAGCGCCAAATTTCAGGGAAAAGCACCACGTCCAGCATCTTGCGCAAGTAGCTGACACCGCCGGTGCCACCCGTGCCGCGTTTGAAGCCAATCACGCGTTCTACGGTGGTCACGTGGCGGAAGCGCCAGAGTCGGAAGGCGTCTTCCAGGTCGGTGAGTTCTTCGCCGAGTTGGTACAAATCCCAGTGGTGTTCCGGGTCACGGTAGACCGTGAGCCAGGCTTGTTCCACGGCTTCGCTCTCGGTGTAGGGGTGTGTCCAGTCGCGTTCGGTGTGGCTGGTGGGCACAGCCAAGCCTCGGCGGGCGAGCAGGCGCAGGGCTTCGTCGTAGAGGGAGGGGGCTTCATACGCGGTTTGCACTTTGGCCAGCAGATCAGGGCGGTGGGCGTGGGGCTGGAGCATGGCGGCATTTTTGTTGCCCAGCGCAAATTCGATGCTACGGTATTGGTAGCTCTGAAAGCCACTGCTGTTGGCCAAATAGGGCCGCAGGGCGCTGTATTCAGGTGGCGTCATGGTGGCCAGCACGTCCCAGGCGTGGACGAGTTGTTCCATGATTTTGCTGACGCGGGCCAAGCGTTTGAAGGCACTGCCCAATTGGTCGTTGGCCACGCTGTGGATGGCGGCGTGCAGCTCGTGAAGCATCAGCTTCATCCAGAGTTCGCTGGTTTGGTGTTGCACGATGAACAGCATCTCGTCATGCGCAGGCGACAGCGGTTTTTGGGCACCAAGGATGGCGTCAAGTTGCAAATAGTCGCCGTAGCTCATGCGGGTGCTGAAGTCGAGCTGGGCTTTTTCAGCGTGAACGATGGCTTCGGGCGGGGTGGGTGAGCTGTTGGTGGGGGTGTAGGGGCACATGGTGGTGACTTTCCAGGGCTGTTGATCAGGTCACGGCGTGGGCTTGGTTGAACTCGGGGCGTTTCCATTCGGCGGTTGTGAGAACCTGGCGGAGATGTTCCACGGCGTGCCACACATCCTCAAAGCGCAGGTAGAGCGGTGTGAAGCCAAAGCGCAGCAGGTGGGCACTGTCTGCTTGCCCAGCCCGGTAGTCACCAATCACGCCGCGTGCGATCAAGGCTTGGATGACGGCGAAGGCAGGGGAGGTGGTACCTGTGCTCTGGCCTGAGGGGGCGTAGGCGAACGACACCTGCGAGCCGCGTTGGTTGTGGTCACTCGGCGTGGCGATAGCCAAGCCGTGGCCTGCACAGCGCTCCTCCAGCAAGTGAATGAAGAGATCGGTCAATGCCAGTGATTTTTGGCGCAGCGCTGCCATCCCACCCAGAGGTTTTGCGGCATCAAACACGTCCAGACCACATCCCAACGCCGCCAGGCTGATGATGGGCTGGGTGCCGCACAGGTAGCGCGCGATGCCGGGGGCGGGGCGGTAATCGGGTGTGAACGCGAACGGCGCAGCGTGGCCCCACCAGCCTGACAGTGGCTGTGCAAAGGCATCGGCGTGGCGGGGGTGAACCCACACAAAAGCGGGCGCACCGGGGCCGCCGTTCAGGTACTTGTAGCCGCAGCCGATGGCAAAATCAGCGTTCGCCGCGTGCAAATCCACAGGCACGGCACCGGCGCTGTGCGCCAGGTCCCACACGGTCAGCGCACCAGCGGCATGGGCAAGGGCGGTGATGGCGGCCATGTCGTGCATGGCCCCGGTGCGGTAGTTGACGTGGGTCAGCATCAGCACCGCAACTTCAGGGGTCAGGCTGGCGGGAATGTCACCGGCATCCACCAGTTGGAGCTGCAAGCCATGCTGCGCGCACAGGCCCTGGGCGATGTAGAGGTCGGTGGGAAAGTTGCTGCGTTCGGAAACGATGATTTTGCGGTTATTTTTAGGGCCATTTTGGCCTTCAGAGCAATCTTGATGAGCTTGATTAGCTATCAAAATTGAAGCACTCAATACCTTGAAGAGATTGATGGAGGTGCTGTCGGTTGCGACCACTTCGCCTGTGTTGGCACCAATCCACGGTGCAATCTGGTTGCCCAGGCGCTGGGGCAGGTCAAACCAGCTGGCGCTGTTCCATGAGCGGATCAGGTCGGTGCCCCACTCTTGGGTGACGACTTCGGCCACGCGGGCGGGTGTCGCTTTGGGCATCACCCCGAGGGAGTTGCCATCGAGGTAAATCACGCCAGCAGGCAGGGTGAAATGGTCGCGCAGGCTGCGCAGTGGGTCTTGGGCATCCAGTGTTTGGCAGTCTTGCAGGGTGGTTGGGGTGGTCATGGTTACGGGTCTCTGTGGGTTTTGATGTGTTGGATTCAAAGGGTACGCAGCACCGCACGCACGGGGGAGGCGTCAGCGGTCATCAGCTTCAGGGGCAGGGCGATCAGCTCGTAGTCCCCCTCGGGTACATCGTCAAGCACCAGGTTTTCCAGCACCCGCAGGTTCAGGCGGCGGATGGTTTGGTGGCTGTCCAGCGTTTTGCTGTCGGCGGGGTCAATGCTGGCGGTGTCGATGCCAATCAGCAACACACCCAGGGCAGCGAGGCGCTCAATGGTGTCAGGCGCATAGGCGGCAAGATCCCGGTCCCACCGGTCTACAGGCATCTGCGCGTAAGTGCGCACCAACACGCGGGGAGGCAAAGGTGCGTCATTGCCCATGCCATTGCCCGCGCACGCATGGGCGATGTGCGCCCAGGTAATCAGCGGCCCGCAAGCGATGGCGTGGATGACGCGGCAAGGGCCGAGGTAAGGCGTCAGGTCAAGCTGGCCCGCGCTCTGGCCTTGGGGGTCGTAATGCAGCGGGGCATCGGCATGGGCACCGATATGCGGGGTCAGCGTGAGCGTGCTGACATTGACTGGGCATTCCGGGCCCATGGTCGCTCCCCAGTGCTGCTGGTAGGCGGTGTCACCCGGGAAGACAGGCGTGCTGGCCTGGATAGGCGGGGAGATATCCCAGAGTTGGCGGGCTGAGGCGGGTGGCTGTTTTTGCATGGTGGCGAGAGTTTGCGCCGGATGCAAAAGCAGTGGTGTCGGAAATATCCAACAGTTTGAAAATTTGTTTAGGCTTAAAGAATATCTGCCCAACGCCCCAGCCCGTGCCGCCTGCGGGCCAGCTCACAGGCATCACTGCCCGGCTCCAACTCCCGACAGGGATTGGGCCGCCATTCGTAAATCCCGCAGCCGATACGCTCGCCAATTTTCCCGCTGAGGGCAGCGCAGCGGGGCGCGGCATGGTCGGTGCCACGCATGCGGCTGGTGTAGTCGGTGACGGGCACCGTCAAGCCTGAAGGCACGCTGCCGCCTTGCTCGTCGAGTTCTTGCACAGCGAAATCCACGCGGAAGGCGGCGCAGCAGGCTCCGCAATGGGTGCAGTCGTTGGGTTTCACGTCAACCTCTTTGCCGCGTTAAACGCGGCTCAGTAGTTCAAGCCAATAGCCGCCCGCACTTCATGCATCGTCGCTCTGGCGGTGAGGCGTGCACGGTCGGTGCCGGCGTCGATGATGTCGCGCACGATTTTGGGGTTGCTGAGGTACGGCTCGGCGCGGGTCAGCATGGGTTGCTGCTCTTTCAGGATGGCGTCAATGACGGGCTGCTTGCATTCGATGCAGCCTATACCGGCGCTGGTACAGCCCTGGCGCGCCCACTGCTGGGTGGTGTCGTCCGAGTAGACCTTGTGGAACTGCCACACCGGGCATTTGTCGGGGTCACCGGGATCGGTGCGTTTGACGCGGGCTGGGTCGGTGGGCATGGTGCGGACTTTGATTTCGATGCTGGCGCGGTCTTCGCGGATGGCGATGCCGTTGCCGTAGCTCTTGCTCATCTTGCGGCCATCCAGGCCGGGCAGCTTGCTCGATTGCGTCAGCAGCACTTGCGGCTCGACCAGCACGGTGCGCCCCTTACCGCTGAACTGGCCCATCAGCAGGGCGTGGTCGTCCGGCGTCAGAACCTCAAAGCGGGCCAGGAAGCCGGGCAGGCGGGCGCGGGCGACCTCATCCCCTTGTTCCTGGAATTTCTTTTTAAGCGTGTTGAAGTAGCGGGCGTCTTCTTTGGCGAGTTTGGCCAGCGCAGCCGCGGCGCGAGTGGCATCGTCAGCACGGCGGCCATACAGGTCGTTGAAGCGGCGGGCGGTTTCGCGGGTCAGCTCGACGTGGCTGGCTTGGTCTTCACCCACGGGCACGTAATGGGCCTTGTAAATCAGGATGTCAGCAGCTTGCAGCAGCGGGTAGCCCAGGAAGCCGTAGGTAGCGAGGTCTTTGTCTTTGAGCTGTTGCTGCTGGTCTTTGTAGGTGGGGACGCGCTCCAGCCAGCTCAGTGGGGTGCCCATGGCCAGCAGGGCAAACAGTTCGGCGTGTTCAGGCAGGCGGCTTTGCAGGAACAGCGTGCATTGGTTGGGATCAAGTCCAGCGGCGAGCCAGTCGATCACCATCTCGTAGACGTTTTGCTCGATCACCTCACGGTGTTCGTAGTGTGTGGTGAGGGCATGCCAGTCCGCGACAAAGAAGAAGCATTCCATCTCGCTTTGCAGACGCACCCAGTTTTTCAAAGCGCCGTGGTAATGCCCGAGGTGCAAGGCACCCGTAGGGCGCATACCGGAAAGCACGCGCTCTTTGACGGGGGCAGGCGTGGTTGTGTTTGGAGATAGGGTTGTTTCGGAAGTCATCATTTCACCAACAAGGCAAGGGGCGATAAAAGGGTGTCCAGCAGGCTGAAGGTCAGTGCCATCACGGGCTGCATCCACAGGCTGCTGAGCACACCCGCAATCACCAAGCCCATCACGATAAAGAAGCCCCAAGGTTCCAGGCGCGAAACCAGCATGGCCGCACGGTAAGGCAGCAGGCCTACCAGGATGCGTCCGCCATCGAGTGGCGGCAGTGGGAACAGGTTGAACGCGAACATCACCACGTTGACCAGCATCCCCGCTTTGCACATCTCAATCCAAAAGCGCTCGGTGACGCCTGCGCTGGCGATCAGGTAAAACAGCACACCCCACAGGATGGCCTGGATGAAGTTGGCAGCAGGCCCGGCCAGTGCCACCCACACCATGTCCCGCTTGGGGTTACGCAGGTTGCCAAACTGCACTGGCACGGGCTTGGCGTAACCGAATAAAAAAGCCCCTCCTGTAGAGAAATACAGCAACAAAGGCATCGCGATGGTGCCTATGGGGTCAATGTGCTTGAGCGGGTTGAGGGTGATGCGGCCTAGCGCGTAGGCCGTGTTGTCACCAAAGAACCGCGCCGCGTAGCCATGGGCGGCTTCGTGGACGGTGATGGCGAACAGCACGGGCAGGGCGTAGAGGGCGACGGTTTGAATGAGGTTAGAGATATCCACAGAAGGATTGTCTCACCCTGTCTGTGTAGGCCTCAGGATTCAAAAAATTTGAATGTTTGCGACGAACGGTGCGTGGGTTGAACTGTGGATTCGTTTCTAGAATCAATCTCAATCAATCTATGGACGCACAGTAAACACAATGAATACGCTCAAAAACATGATTTCAGGGGCGCTGCTGTTGGCCAGCATGGGTGTTGCCAGTGCTGCCGACACGGCCACTGCCGCTACTTCTGCCACTTACACCATTGACCCTACCCACACCTTCGTGATGTACGAGATTGGCCACTATGGCACCACCACCAACCGGGGACGTTTCAGCACGGCCGAGGGCTCGGTTGCGTTTGACAGGGCTGGTAAAAATGGCCGTGTAGACATCACCATGGACATCAGCTCGGTGAACACGGGTGTGGACGCGTTGAACAAGCACATTCAAAGCAAGGACTTTTTCAATGCTGCCAAGTTTCCGACCGGCAGATTTGTGGCCGACCAGTTCAGCTTTGACGGTGACAAGGTCAGCACGATCAGCGGTAGTTTGACCTTGCTTGGCCAGACGCACCCGGTGACGCTCAAGGCCAACCGCTTCAATTGCTACCAAAATCCCATGGTGAAACGCGAAACCTGCGGCGGGGATTTTGAAGGTACGATCTCGCGCAGCGAATGGGGCATCACCTGGGGGCTGAATTTTGGGTTTGAAGATGCGGTGAAGCTGCTGGTGCAGGTTGAGGCGATCAAGACGAATTGACCCCGTGTTGATATGCCCAGATTTCTGCGCTAAAGCATGGACTCAGGCACCAGCGGTGCAATCAACTCCAGCAAAAACCGCTGCCATACCGTGGTGTCGGGTTCTTCGGTCAGGGGAGCTTCGTTGGTGGCACCTGTCCACTCGATGTGCTGGTCGTCACCGGCGAGGTGCAGCCGGTAAGCGCCCTGGCGCTTGATGGTGTCCATCAGTTTCAGCACCTGCTGGGCCAATTCAGGGCTTTGAATGAACAGGCCAAGTTCGGTGTTGAGCAACTCAGAACGCGGGTCAAAATTCATGGAGCCGATGAACAACACCTTCTCGTCAATCACCGCTGATTTGGCGTGCAGCCGCCCGATGGTGGGGCCAAAAATACCCATGCGCAAACTGCGTGAGACGCGTGCCGGACTGAGTTCATACAGGTCAACACCCATGCGCAGCAACTCAGGACGGTAGCGGCGGTAGCCGGTGTGAACGACGCTTTCATCTGTGGCGGCGAGCGAGTTTGTAATCAGGGTAAAGGGCACATCACGCGCACGCACTTCACGAATGGCCTCAAGACCAGATTGTCCAGGTATCAGATAGGGCGAGATCACCACCACGCTTTGGCGCGCACTGCGGATGCGCTCAATCACGTTGTAGCGCACGCTCTCTACATCTTCCAGGGGTACGTTGCCATAGGAGGTTTTTTTACCAATCACCCGGTCTGGGGCGTCGGCATAGGCTTCGGCGGTGGCCCAAATCAGGCCCAGTTTGCCAGCGTTCAGCTCGTCAACAATGGGGCCGTAGCCCAGCATGTCGTTGGGCGGTGGTTTGTCTGGTTCTGGCGTGGTCTCAGGGCCGCTGGCTTGCTCGAAAGTGGCTTGCTGAGTAGTGTTGGATTGGTTTGAGGGGCTGGCGATGGCTGCGATGGGGTAGCTGTAATCGCTGTTCCAGTACTGGTCAAACAAGCTGGAGAGCCGGGGCACAACAGCACCAGTGACGAAGGTGTCGAGGTCAATGAAGTTCTCAATGGTGTTGCGCATGAAGTACGCATCTGCCAAATTGCGTCCGCCCGCTACTGCCATGGCTCCGTCGGCAATAAACAGTTTGTTGTGCATTCGGCGGCTGACCCGGTTGAAATCCAGGGCGGAGTGGGCAAACCGCAGCAAGAAGTGGCTACGCCCAGCAGGGAAGGGGTTGAACAGGCGAACTTCGACGTTGGGGGTGGCGGCCAGTCCCAGCAGCAAAGGATCTTCGCCAGCGGTGTAAAGATCGTCCAGCAGCAGGCGAACCCGTACCCCGCGCAAGCCCGCATCGCGCAACATCCGCAAGATGTAGCGGCCCGTGTCGTCGTTTTGGATGTGGTAATACTGCACATCCAAGGTGGTTTGGGCGCGTTTGGCGAGTTCGATGCGGGCGTTGAGCGCGTAGGCCGCAATGGGCATTAACCGAAAGCCGCTGAGGTCAGGGTCAGGTGAGGCCGCTTGTGCGATGCTGGCCAGTGCGGAATCGGTGGACAGAGGGCGCGCGCGCGAGATGGTGCGCTGCACATCGGTGGGCAGCACGGCGCAGCCAGGAAGGGCGAGCAGCACTGTCCCAAATATGATCCATAAGGACATCCCCCGTGAAATGCCTAGCGCGGCCATCTCACAATCCCAGCGCCGCCAAACTTCCCCGCCCTTCGCGCACCACGACAGGATCGCCGCCGTTGCCCATGGCGGTAAGGTCGATTACCGTGGTGGACTCGAACGGGCAAGCTCCCGCGTCAATCACGGCTGCAAGCTGGTGTTCAAAGCGGGCGCGGATGTCGTCGGCGTCGTTCAGCGCGTCGGTTTCTCCAGGGGGAATGAGTGTGGTTGCCAACAAGGGGCCGTCATGCAGTGCGAGCAACGCTTGCAGCACCCGATGTTCGGGGACCCGCAGTCCAATGGTTTTGCGCTGTGGGTGGCTGACCCGGCGGGGGACTTCTTTGGTTGCTTCCAGAATGAAGGTGTAGGCACCGGGTGTGGCTAATTTGAGCAGGCGGAACTGCCGGTTGTCTACCACTGCGTAGCTGGCAAGCTCGCTCAAATCGCGGCACAGCAGCGTCAGGTGGTGTTTGTCGTCCACCCCCCGGATGCGACGCAGGGCATCTGCTGCTGTTTTGTCGTCCAAGTGACAGGCCAAAGCGTAGCTGGAATCGGTGGGCACTGCCACGACGCCACCTTTACCCAGGAGCTGCACCGCCTGTTTGAGTAAGCGAGCTTGTGGGTTTTCGGGGTGAACGTGCAAGTGTTGGGCCATGGAATGCTAGGATTTGAAAGAGTGAATACAGAATGGCGGAATGGATGGACAAAACTCAGGGTATGCGGTGTGATTCACGGGCACTCAGCCATGCGCCACTGCCGCCACACACCGCAATGATGAGCATCCCCGCAATGCCCCATTGGTCAGGTACATGGTTCAATACCAGCCAGCCCAGCAGCATGGCCGAGCCAATCTGGCCGTAGAGGTAGGGTGTGAGCGTGGCGGCTGGAGCGCGGGTGTAGGCAATGGTCAGGCAGTAGTGGCCGATAGCCCCTGCACAACCCATCAGCAACATGCGCAGCCAAAGGGAAGGGTCATCAATGCTTATCCACACAAAGGGCAGTGAGAGGGTCGCTAAACCCGTGCCTACCCAGCCCGTGTAGAAGTGTGTGGTGGACGGGTTTTCAGTACGTGCCAGCGAACTGGTCAGCAGCTGAAACCAGGCATTGGACGCTACCACCGCCAGCGGCAACAACCAGCTCCAGTGGAAATCAGCACCGCCAGGACGGATGATGAGCAGGGCACCGACAAAGCCGCCTGATACAAATATCCAACGCAGTGGCGACACCACCTCATTCATCCAACGGGACGCTACCAGCGTGATGACCAGCGGTGTCACCATCACAATCGCTGTGAATTCACCCACAGGAATGAAGCGCAGGCTGGCAAAGGCGAACAGACTGCTGGTCAGCAGCAGCGCACCACGCAAGGTCTGGAGTTTGAAGTTTTGTGTTCGCCACAAAGCCCGTCCTTGTGCCGGGAACAGCAGCAGGGTGCTGAGCACGGCCTGGATCACGTAGCGCACCCAAATAGCCATCAGCAGGGGAACCGCAGAAACTACCGTCTTGGTGGTGGTGTCAAGCACCCCAAAGCAGCACACGGCCAGCAGCACAAGCCCAATGGCCGACAGCGGGCGGTCAGTACGGCGATCCAGGGGGCTGGGTTGCGGTAGGGGCCCTGTCACTGAATCCGACTCTCCAACACTTCCCATACCGGTGTCAGTTGGCCGGGCAAGAAGGGCAATTGACCCAAATCAATGCGTGATTCGGTGGGACTGTGGAAATCGCTGCCGCGTGAGGCACACAGGCCCAGCTCTTTGGCCAAATCGGCGTACTCGATGTACTCTGCCGGGGTGTGGCTGCCGGTCACCACTTCAACGCCTTGACCCCCATGGGTTTTGAATTCGGTGAAGAGGGCATATTCTGCTGTGCTATTGAATTTATAGCGACCAGGGTGCGCTACAACGGCAATACCACCAGCTTCGGTAATCCAATGCACGGCGTCACCCAAGCCCGCCCAGCGGTGCTCGACGTAACCGGGCTTGCCTTCAGTGAGGTACTTACGGAACACCTCGGGTGTGTCTTTGCAGACTTCGGTTTCCACCAAAAAACGGGCAAAATGGGTGCGTGAGATCAGCTCGGGGTTGCCCACATACTTCAGTGCGCCTTCGTAAGCGCCGTGGATGCCGACTTTGGCGAGTTGATCGGCCATTTCCTGTGCTCGCACATCGCGCCCACCACGGGTTTTACGCAGGCCCTGGGCCAGTTGCGCGTTGTCCGCATCAAACCCCAAGCCCACGATGTGAACCGTTTGGCCAGCGAAAGTCACCGATATTTCAACGCCTGTGAGGTAGCGCATGCCCAGCGCTTTGGCGGCAGCCAGGGCGCGGTGCTGGCCACCGATCTCGTCGTGGTCGGTCAAGGCCCAGAGTTCGACGCCGTTAGCATGTGCCCTGGCGGCCAGTTCTTCAGGTGTCAGGGTGCCGTCGGAGACGACGGAGTGGGAGTGGAGGTCAGCATTGAGGATGTTTGGCACGGTTTGATTTTAGTACGCCCACCCTGTCAGTGCTTGCGCTGCCCCATGGTTTGGGCGGTAGCGGTGCGGTATTTGCCGCATTGTGGCTGTATTGCTCTAGTTTCTGGCGTGCGAGAGATGGTATTTGGTGACACCCTCAAAATGGCTGAGGTCGGTGCTGAGCGCGGTCAGCGTTGCACCTTGGCGGCGGCCTTTGGCCACAGCCACAAAGCGCCATTCCACCGTGCCCTCTTGCCCCTGAATTACAAACGAGCCCATGGCAATGTCATAGCCCCGCTTGTTGGCCGCTTTGCGCAGCGCGTTCTCATTTGGCTCGAAACCTTTGGCAAAGGTCAGCACCACGGCAATCGCGGGTTTGGAGGGCAGCTTGCCCTCAATGCGCGAAACCCACATCATGCAGGTGAGTGACAGCAGTGTGACCAGCACAGCAGCGATATACATGCCGATGCCCATCATCACGCCAATCGCGGCAGCCGCCCACAGCGATGCCGAGGTGGTCAGCCCGCTGATGTTCAGGCCGTCTTTCATGATGACACCTGCACACAAAAAGCCCACGCCAGTGATCACGCCCTGGATAACGCGCGTAGGGTCTGGCGTGGCAGGCAGGGCACCGGGCACATGGGTCAGCCAGAACTCGGGGTGGCCCGAAATGACCGTCAGCGCGGCGGAGGCCATGCACACCAGTCCGTAAGTGCGCATGCCTGCTGCACGGCCATGGTAGGAGCGCTCGTAGCCCACCACAAAGCCAAGGAACATGGCCCCCAGCAGGCTGGCAAACACCGTTGTATTGGCCTGCCAATTCACACCAGACCCGAGCGCTGCGAGCGAAAAGTGGGAGAAGGTGTCCATGGTGTTCTTGGTGAGGGGAGGGGCGTGATGTGGGGAGCGGTTGGAATGTGGAGGTTAATCCACTTTGGCCCCTGATGCTTTCACCACTTTTTCGTATTTGGCCAGTTGGCCTTTCATGAAGCTGCCAAAGGCCTCAGGTGTTGTGGCCACGGGTTCTGCCATCAGTGCGGCAAACCGGGTGCGGGTTTCCGGCGTGTTAAGCGCAGTGACGAAGGCTTCGTTCAGACGGCGTACCGTGTCTGCTGGCGTACCCGCTGGCGCGACCAAACCCCACCAGGTGTCCACCTCGAAGCCCTTGAGTGTCTGCGCCATCGTGAGCACCTCGGGGAGGGCGCTGCTGCGTTGGGCTGATGTGACCGCCAGCGCCAGGAGCTTGCCGGAACGGATGTTGGGCGCGGCGGTGGCGAGGTTGTCCACATTGAAATCCACTTGACCTGACAGCAGTGCCAACTGCGCCGGGTTGCCACCGTTGTAAGGGATATGGACAACAAACACCCCTGCCTGTGCCTTGAACATTTCGCCCGCCAAATGTCCGGCGCTGCCATTACCGCCGCTGCCGTAGTTCAACCGTCCCGGGTTGGCGCGGGCGTAAGCGATCAGGTCTTGCAGGGTACGGATGTTCAGACGTCTGGCGGTGTCTGCGTTCATTACCAGCACGTTGGGTACACGCAGGATTTGGGTGATAGGCGCGAAATCGGTGGCTGCGTTGTACGGCATCTTGCTGTACAGCCAGGGGTTCACGGCGTGGGTTGCGGTGGCTGCAATGCCGATGGTCAAGCCATCGGGTGCTGCTTTGGCAATGGCGTCCGCGCCAATGTTGCCGCCCGCACCGGCGCGGTTGTCGATGATGACGGGCCCCAGGCTGTCTTTGACGCGCTCTGCCAGCAACCGGGCTGTGACGTCAATCGGCCCACCAGGTGCATAGGGGACGATGAGACGGATGGGCCGAGGTTGCGCGAAGGTGGGTAGTGCCTTCGCGAGTGCTATCAGCGTAAGAGGACGGGCGAGTTGTATGAGGTGTCTGCGTTGCATTCACCTATTGTGCGACAGCTGTCAGACTTTGGCTTTGTCCGCCTCGGTGGTGAAGGAGTCGGCATAAAACTCGTCCATCGGCAGTCCACCCTGGGTGGTGTACTCGTTGCGTGCAGAGTCGATCACGATGGGTGCGCCGCAAGCGTAGACCTGATGGCCAGACAGGTCGGGAAAGTCTTGCAACACCGCCTTGTGAACAAAGCCGGTGCGGCCTGCCCAGTTGTCTTCAGGCAGTGCATTGGAGATCACAGGCACGTAACGCAGATTGGGTATTTCGGTTAATTTTTGCGCTACCCAGTCGTTCAAATACAGGTCTTCAGGTCGGCGGCCACCCCAGTAGAGCGTGGTAGTGCGGGTGATGTTTTGGTGTTGCATGTGCTCGATCACAGCCTTGATCGGCGCGAAGCCGGTGCCGGACGCCAGCAGCACGATGGGTTTGTCCGAGTCTTCACGCAGAAAGAAGCTGCCAAACGGGCCTTCGATACGCAAAATTTCTTTTTCCTTCATCGCGCCAAACACATGGTCGGTGAATTTGCCACCAGGCATGTGACGGATGTGCAGTTCTAAGCTGGCGGGCGCGGTGGTCAGGGTGTGCGGCGCGTTGGCCATGGAGTAGCTGCGGCGTGCGCCATCGCGCAAAATGAATTCAACATACTGCCCAGCATGGAACTGAAAACCGTCGTTGGCGGGCAGCTGCAAGCGCAGCAGGGCCACATCGTGTGATTTGCGTTCCAGTGTTATCAGGCGCGAGGGCATTTTTTTGATGGGGAAGGCGCCTGCATCGGTGACTTGGCGGGATTCCAGCACCACATCGCTGTGGGGCACAGCGCAGCAGGTCAACACATAGCCATTGGCTTCTTCTTCTGCGGACAAGGCTTTTGTCTGGTGCGGGCCATGGACCACCATGCCCTCGATCTTTTTGCATTTGCACGAGCCACAGGCACCGTCTTTGCAGCCGTAGGGCAGACCTATGCCTTGGCGAATGCCTGCAGCGAGAATGGCTTCGCCCGCATCGGTTTGAAAGCTGCGTCCGCTGGGGTTGACGGTGATCTGGAAGCTCATGTTTTAGGTATCCTTGGGCCGGTTTTTTAGAAAGTTCGTAATTTTGCCTTCAAACCTGAATCTCATGGGCGCGCATCCTGCCCGTTTCCGCCGTCAGCGGGTTTTGATCGTGGGTTGCGGCGATGTCGGCCAACGTGTGTTGCCTGCATTGGCTGGTAGGGTGCGTGTGTTGGCACTGACTTCGTCGCCTGCCAGAATGGCTGAATTGAGGGCATTGGGGGCTACGCCGTTGCTGGGTAATTTGGATCAACCGCAGACCTTGGCCCGGCTGGCAGGCATGGCCCATCGGGTGTTGCACTTGGCGCCACCACCACCGCCCTCCGCCAGTGACAAGGCCGGATCTGTTGCTGGTGATGGTGATGTGGCGGGATCTCCAGTACGTGACCTGCGAACGGTGGCCTTGTTGCAGGTGTTACGAAAACGTGCTGTGCCGTCTGTGGTGGTGTATGGCTCCACCAGCGGGGTATATGGTGATTGCGGTGGTGAATTCGTATCAGAAATGAGAGCAGTTCATTCCCATACAGTGCGCGCTTCCAAGCGAATTGATGCAGAAAATGCCCTGCGTCAATTTGGCCGGGCCACGTTGCAGCGTGTCAGTATTTTGCGCATCCCCGGCATCTATGCCCCCAACCGACCTGAGGGGATGCCCCTAGGCCGACTGCGCCAATTGACCCCGGTGTTGAACGCGTCCGATGACGTGTACACCAACCACATCCACGCGGATGATCTGGCCCGTGCCTGTGTGGCTGCGCTGTGGCGCGGCAAGCCACAGCGGGTGATCAATGTCAACGACGATACACGGTTGCTGATGGGCGATTATTTTGACGTGGCGGCGGATTTGTATGGCTTGGCGCGCCCACCCAGGGTGTCTCGGGCTGAGGCGGCGGTGCAGTTATCACCCCTGCGATTGAGCTTCATGAGCGAGTCGCGTCGCATGGACAACACCCGCATGAAGCACGAGTTGAGGCTACGGCTGCGCTACCCCACGGTGCACACCGGCTTGTTGCCGGGCAGTGTGTAGCCGACACAAAGAGCACGGGGGTGTTCAAAAACCTTATGGCAGAGGTGATTACTGGTGTACAGATCCAAAGAGTGTTGCGGGAACGCATAAACTGTGACGATGCGCTTAAATGCAAGTCCTTGCAATACAAAGCGGTATACGGTGCAAGCTTACAAAATCACACATGTACTGAGCGTTTCGTCTAGGACAAGTGGACTAAACTCAGGCAAGAATACCAATTTGTACTGTGGACTCATCTACTCTCAATCCTACCGTTGACACGCGCATGCTGCGGCTCGAACACGCACGCATGCTGTTGGAGCAGTCAGGCAACAAGCACTTGGTCAAACCCGGTGCCAATGCTGAAATGCTGCAAGCCCTGATTGATGGCTTGTGCGACCTGTCACAACGCGATGCCCTCACCGGCTTGGCCAACCGCCGCTATTTCGCCAGTGTGTTGGACCGTGAAATCGACCGTGTGGCTCGCTCTGGCGAATCGGCCCTGCTGTTGATGGTGGACATCGATTTTTTCAAGCGTGTCAACGATACGCATGGCCATGCGGCCGGGGACACCGTTATCAAGGTCGTCGCGCAGCGCTTGTTGCAATGCGTGCGCCCTATGGACACGGTAGCGCGCTATGGTGGTGAAGAATTCGCCGTCGTGTTACCTGATTGCCCGGCATTTTTTGCCGGTATCGTGACCGAGCGCATTCGCGTGGCCGTGGAGCGCGAGCCTATCCATGTCGGGCCAGGCCTTGATATTTCCGCCACTATCAGTATTGGTGGCGCCTTTGCGCCTGGTTGGATTCGGTCATCGGCATCGTTGTGGGTGGAGCGTGCTGACTTGCAGCTCTATACCGCCAAAAGCCAAGGTCGCAACCGGGCTAACCTTGAACAAACGCCGGTCAGTACCGTATCGGCTGAAGAAAAAACACTGCTATTTGGCAATTTAGGCGACGAATTCGCAGAGTCATTCGACTCGGAATCGTCACATCTTGGTCTGGCCAAAGGATAAGCAATGAACCAGACTACCTCGACACCACCGACATCGCCCATGCGGCCTGCGTCCCCGCGCGTCGCTCGCGTGATCGCTGTGACCAGCGGCAAGGGCGGCGTCGGAAAAACTTTTGTATCGGCCAACATGGCCGCTGCACTGGCCAAGCGCAATTTGCGTGTGCTGGTGCTGGACGCTGATTTGGGTCTCGCTAACCTTGACGTGGTGCTCAACCTTTACCCCAAAATCACCCTGCACGATGTGTTTACTGGCAAAGCCAAACTGGAAGAAGCCATTTTGCCCGCGCCTGGCGGTTTTCACGTGCTGCTGGCCGGTTCTGGCATGGTTGAATACTCTCGCTTGACGGCGGAAGTGCGTGACCAGTTTCAAAAAGTGCTGGCCAGCATCACGCCCAACTACGACGTGATCATTTTGGACACCGGTGCGGGTATCTCTGACGTGGTGCTTTATGCCGTATCGTTGGCCGATGAGGTGCTGGTGGTCGCCACCCCTGAACCCACTTCTTTGACAGACGCTTACGCCACCATCAAGGTACTGGCAGCCCAGCAAAAGCGCTATTTGATTCGCATCGTCATCAACCAAACCCTGAAGTTGGGCGATGGCCGCATGATCGTCGCGCAACTACAACGGGTGCTTGACCGCTTCATCGGTGGCGCAGCAGGCATGAACGTGAAGCTGATGCATGTGGGCGACATTCCGCATGATTTGGCTGTGCGCGAAGCGGTGCAAAAGCGCCAGCTGCTGTTCACTACACTGCCCGGTGCCCCTGCAGCATTGGCCATGTCCGCTATGGCGACGCGTCTGGAAGAGTTTTTGATTCGACAGTAAGCTTTATTGGCCGGTGATTGCGGTGACACAAGCCTTATCAGAGGCCTTTCTGTTCATTCGAGCCAGGTGGGCCAAGTTTTTCCGGGGCGCTCTCACAAAATACCACTGGGCATCCCAAGCAATCACTTGAACTTATGACTTCCATCTTGCGCAATGCCCGTTCCTTTCTGTTCGTGCCCGCCAACAGGCCAGAGCTGCTTGCCAAAGCATTCTCTTGTGTTGCCGATGCGGTGATTGTCGACCTTGAGGATGCAGTCGCACCGCAAGACAAAACTGCTGCGCGTCAGCATTTAGCGCATTCTTTCTCGTCATTGACTGTCTTGCAACGTGCGTGCTTGCTGGTTCGCACCAATGCCCTGGGGTCGCCTTGGTATGCCGATGACTTGGCATTAGTGGCGTCTTTGTCACATCAAGGTTTGGGAGGCTTGATGCCTGCCAAATCAGAGTTGGTTCACCCCCTTGTGCGAATGGCAGAGGCCATGGCGCCCAGTTGCGCTCTGGTGCCTCTGGTGGAGTCGGTGATGGGGCTGGACAATCTGGATGCGCTTGCCCGGGTGCCGCAGGTCGTTCGTTTGGCTTTCGGCCACCTTGATTTCCAGGTGGATGCCGGGCTGGACTGCGATGCACAGGAAGCTGAACTGGTGCCTGTGCGCTTGGCGTTGGTACTGGCATCGCGGCGTGCAGGTCTGGCGTCACCGATTGACGGTGTGACCACAAACCTTCAGGACAGTCACCAACTTCAGAGTGACGCTAAGCGTGCCCGACGTGGCGGATTCAGCGGCAAGTTGTGCATTCACCCTTCTCAGGTTGAAGGCGTGAACACCGCGTTCATGCCCACACCGGAAGAGCTGGCCAAAGCACAGCGCGTACTGGCAGCCTTTGATGCAGCGGGTGGCGGTGTGCTCACCCTGGATGGCCGCATGGTGGATGCCCCGGTTTTGTTACTCGCACAGCGTACAGTCGCGCAGGCTGCAAGGCGGTAATTCTTCGGCAGTTTCTGCAACAGTTTCCCAACGTAACGCCTGTTCAGACGTTACTCTTTGGGCGCACACACGTTGCAGAGGCCAGAACTACAAAGCAGGCTACAACCCATCATGGATGCTAGGTTTTTAATATCCGTTATCAGTAGTGTCCCAACGTTCTTCAGAGGAGAACGAGTTGATTGGGCTCGAAATCTGTGTCTGAATCCATTGAGGATGGCGTAAGTAGTTGATTTATATGGGTAGTTTCAAACATGGACAAGCTCAAGATTTGTAGGATTTCATACAGGCTGTGATGATCAAGATGCAGACGTTTCTTTGCGATGGCGATCAACAGGTAGGTGGATATGGCAATCCAGATCTGCGTCTTGACGGCGTTCTCGCTGGTGCCAAAGAACACCTTGATGCGCAAATGTTGCTTGATCCATTTGAAGAACAACTCCACTTGCCAGCGCTGGCGGTACAGGTCGGCAATCAACTCGGGCTTCAAGGCGAAGTTGTTGGTCAGAAACACCAGGCGTTTCCCGGTGTCGTCCTTGACCACCACGCGGCGCAAGGTCGTGGGGTAATCCTTGCTCGAATAATGTGTCGTCAGCACGCCGGTCTGATCGCAGATCACTGTCGTATTGATCCGGTCCACCGGGTGCGAGTAGCGTCGCTTGAATTTGGTATTGCTCTTGGCGCGGGTCACAAAGAAGGCCTGCGCCTCGTGAATCACGAACAGGCGGGCAAAATCCAGATAGCCCCGATCCATCAAATAGAACGCCCCTGGCTCCAGCACCAGATCGTCCATCACATTGACCTCGTGGGTCTTGCCGTCGGTGATGTGAATGAAACTGGGGATATTTCCTCTCAAGTCCAGCAGCGTATGCAGCTTGATGGCGGCCTTGGTCGAACGAAATGGCGCCCAGGCAAACACCGACAGACACAGGTCGATGGTGCTGGCATCGAAGGCGTAGACCGCAGCGTCGAGTTCCAGTCCAAACGGCTCCCTGGCGTACAAGGGACGCGCCAGGCCAATCAGATGTTGGGCAAAGTCGGCGTAGATTTTCCATGGGCGCGTGGCGTTCGCATTGGCCAGCGTATTGCGCGAAATCGTCTGACAACGAAAGCCCATGTGGTACAGCCGTCGGGCCTGAGCGCGCAGGTTGACTTCGATGTCGCGCAAGGACTCGCGGTAGGTCAATTGGGCGAAGGCCATGGCAAAGAACTGGTCCAGGCACGAGAAGTCTTTGACCTTGTGTTCGCCCCGATGATCGGCCACACAGCGTCGAAACGTGCTCAGTGGCAGGTAGGGCATGAGTTGCGCAAATACGAGCTTGCCTTGGTGCATGGCGGTTTGGGGCGGAAACCCGCAAAAAACCGACAGTCTGACTTTCGACGTTCAAATCGAGACCAGACTGAAACACCAAATTCAACAAGTAAATCATTAGCTTACGACGTCCTGATGTGCAAACGTTGGGACACTACTGATCCGTTATGAAAAGATACCGCCATAAGTACCGCCAAATTTCAATTCGTTGTATTTTTACAATGTTGTATCGGCGCGAAACAAAGGGGCTGCACAGCCACGCATCCCGGCGCAACCCTCGCCGTGTTTGCACCTTTCTGCACCTGATAGCCGCCTAGGCCACGCAGCTTCACGGTTGCTCGGTTCCTTTAATGTACTTAGCTGCACAGCAAGGGATAGCGCAAAGCGGTTTTAAATTTAAAGCTACGCCTGTTGGCGTAGCGAGGCTGTTAAAGCAGTTGGATACGGGGCTGCCTGGTTTAACTAAAAAAGTGCGAAAGTCTCGGACAGCGGATTTATAAATTAACTTTGCCGTTGTGGGTTTGCGCAGGTCTCGGGGGTGCGAATGTGTGACGTTCTCCTTATATAGAGAGAAGGGTGCAGTCCTTTATGGCCTGCACCCCTTCATCTACACCCTGCGAAAGTCTCTAAAACATAAGAAAAGCGCAAACCGCGCAAACCGCGCAAAACCTCAAAACGGCAAAGTTAAAAAGTTAAAACGGCATAGTTAAAAGGTCTTTACCCTTGTCTGTCAGTGCCAACGCTGCGACTTCCTTACGGGCTGCATTCCGGGTAGTTACTTCCTGGATAAAGTCTCGCGACTGCAATTCCTGGACATGGCACCGGAGCTGGTGAACGCTCAGGCCCAGCGATTGGACGCCTATGACGATTTACAAGCACCGGCCAAGGATTCAGAAGATGGCCAAGCCAACGAAACTGACGAGGGCACCCCATGAAGAACAGCACACCGGTCAGCGCTAACACGGCACAACTCCAAGCCCGAGCCAAGCAACTGCGACTGGCCGGGTTGCTGGCCCACTGGGACACGCTGGTTTGTGACCCTGCCCGAGTGGGTTGGGTCACTGAATTGCTGGACTGGGAAGAAACTGAGCGTGACCAACGCAGTCTGGAGCGACGTTTACGCGCATCCCACATCGGCAAGTTCAAGCCGCTGGCAGATTTTGAATGGGATTGGCCCAAGCGTTGTGACCGCCAGGCCATCCAGGAACTGATGGCGCTATCGTTCATGGCAGACGCCAGCAACGTGATGCTGGTGGGCCCCAATGGGGTGGGCAAGTCAATGCTGGCTTGTAATCTGGGCCATCAGGCCTTGATTCAGGGCCACACGGTGCTGTTCATCACTGCCGGGCAATTGCTGGGCGAACTGGCGGCCCTGGACAGTGACTCCGCTTTGCGCCGTCGTCTCAAGCATTACGCGGCACCGGATTTGCTGCTGGTCGACGAGGTGGGGTACTTGTCGTATTCGAACCGGCACGCCGATTTATTGTTCGAGCTGATCAGTCGGCGTTACGAGCACAAGAGCATGGTCATCACTACCAATCGGGCATTCAAGGAATGGCACGAGGTGTTTCCCAATGCCGCTTGTGTGGTGTCGCTAATTGACCGGTTGGTGCACCGCTGTGAGATTGTGGCCATTGAGGGTGAGTCGTACTGGCTCAAGGAAGCCAAGGCGCGTTCAGAGAAGAAGGCGGCGACCCGTGCAGCTGCGCCGCGCAAAGGCAAAACACTATGACACGGCGCAAACTGGTGATGGGACAGCGATCACAGGAAGAAGGCAATAACTCCCACATAGTGGGAGTTGCCAACGCATTGGACGGCCGCCCAGGCCTTCTTGGCAGTATTTGAGGTTCTGGATGATCTGAGGGATTTGGTTGTGGCTGGCTACGCGCAGAAGATTCAGCAGGCTGCGCGCCTGGATTGCACCGTCACAACGCCATCCCTGCCAGCAAATATTGATAATAGGGATGTGCCGTTTTAGGTCGGCAATGGGTACATATCGGCTGTACCCAATTGCGATCAGCAAGCTCAATACCGGTCATTTGAAACTGGGTATCGAATGACGGTTTTGTGGTGAGTGCGAGAGCAGGCGTTCGACAATATCGGTACGGTGACGGTGAGGCGTTGTGATGGCATAGAAGCGCTCTTGAAGTTGCGCCGACTGTCCGACGGACACTAGGCTGCCAACGCGCAACTCATCTTGAACGACAACGTCAGGCAGTACGGTGAGCCACCCACTGTCGCGCGCGATCAGGCGCAACATAGCCATGTCATCCACTTCTGCACGCAAGCGCGGCGTGATGCCCGCTGCGGCGCACAAGGCATCGAACTGGGCCCGCACAGCATGCCTTGGCCCTGGCACGGCCACATCCACGCCTTGCAGGTCCTCCGGCAGACGCAAGCTATTCGCCTTCCAAGCGTTGCTAGGTCCTACGAGAGAAACCGGCTGGCTGCCTAGAAAGTGAGAATGCAAAGGGCGCTCTGGGTTAGTGGGTACTGTTTCGTTCGCCAAAACCACATCCAGCTGGTGCTGCACCAAACGTGCAAGCAGGTCGTCCAGCATGCCAGACTCGAGCGTGAACACAAGAGCTGATTCCGTGAGCAAAGGGCGAATCCAGTTTTCCTGGTAATTGCGCGAGAGCGTGGCCACGCTACCAACCCGAAGGCGCACGATGCCTTGGCTCTGTCCTTGCAATCGGCCCAGCATCTCCTGCCCCAGACCAAAGATGTTATCGGCATAGGAGAGGACGAGCTGGCCGGCATCCGTCAACACCAGACGACGCCCCTCCCTAGAGAACAAGTCCTCGCCCATGCGTTCTTCCAACTGGCGAATCTGGGCTGAGAGCGCCGACTGTGACGTATGCAGGTCTTCCGCCGCGCGGGTTAAGTGCCCTAGCTTGGCCACGCGCCAGAAGTAGAACAAGTGATGGAAGTTGAGCTGCTCAATGTTCATTGATCTGTTTTATGAAACGTTTTACAACTATATATGTATTTTACAGAACGTTTGTAAGGCAGCACCATTGCGATCAGTTTCAATAAAGAGGTTTTTCCATGACATTGCTACAAGTGCTTGCCACCGCGAGCCTTTGTCTGCCGTTCGCTCTGATGCTGCTGGCGATGCTACGGACACAACGATCAGCGGCGCCAGCCGTCACTTCCTGGCGCACTTTCATCATGCTGTCAGCCGTAGCTTTGGCTTTCACCGTGCTTGCTGCGTTCTTGCCGCCCCCTGTTCTCATGCTCAAGCCCTGGGTGCATCCAACAGTCTTGGGGAGTGTTCTGGCGATGTTGGTGCAGCTGCTGGGCACAGTGATAGGTGCGTTTTCGTCCCGCTACATGGAGGGGGAACCTGGCCAGCATCGCTACACCGCCGCCCTGGCTGGTGTATTGGCATCAGTCCATCTGTTGCTGCTGGCGGATCATTGGGTGGTATTGATGGCCGCATGGGCCCTGGTCGGGGTAGCGTTACAGCAGTTACTTTGCTTTTACCCGGACCGTCCGTTTGCCCTTCTGGCGGCATACAAAAAACGCATCGCTGACCGGCTCGCCGATGCCCTGCTTATTGGCGCAGCGGTGCTGGCTTGGGGCACAGTGGGTAGCGGCTCATTTGCTGATCTGTGGGCGCATATAGGGCGAGAAGGCATGTCCACTGCGCTACACGCAAGCGCGGTCTGTCTGGTGCTGGCCGTGATTCTGCGCACGGCGCTGCTCCCGGTGCATGGCTGGCTGATCCAGGTCATGGAAGCGCCAACCCCTGTTTCCGCACTTTTGCATGCCGGTGTTGTGAACCTGGGAGGCTTTGTATTGATCCGCTTTGCGCCTCTGTTGGAGCAAGCTACACCGGCGCGCGCATTGTTGATCACTTTTGGGTTAGCCACCGCCGTGCTGGCCGGGTTGGTCATGCTGACGCGCATCAGTATCAAGGTTCGGTTGGCCTGGTCCACTGTTGCGCAGATGGGCTTCATGCTGCTCGAATGTGGCTTGGGCCTGTACACCTTGGCTGCGTTGCACCTGATAGGGCACTCGCTTTACAAAGCGCACGCATTTTTGTCTGCCTCAACCGTCGTGCGGGAGACCCGCTTGCAGTTCCTGCGCGGCGCCAATGTACCGGCCCCGTTTAGCCTGTTGATAGCCCCAGCTATGGCTGTAGGAGCGGTGATAGTGATCCAGAGTCTGGTCTCGTCCGTTGCATGGCCTTGGTGGTGGAGCGCCATCATGGGTTTGGCATGGGCCCCCTTGCTTTGGCTGTCTGACCAGCGCACTGGCGCGCGTGAGGTTTTCTTGCACAGCCTCTCTGGTCTGTTGATGATCTCCGGTTTGACATTGGCAGCGTTGCTGGTGCACGCATTGCCCTTGGGTATTCAGGACAAGCCGAACGACACGATGGGCTTAGTGACGTTGCTTTGCATGGCAGCGCTGTACCTGTGCCTGGTAGTGCTGCAACTGCGCCCGCAGACTCTGCGTTCATGGAGACGCTGGAGCTATGCGGGCTTTTATGTAGACGAGGCCTACACCCGGTTGGCACTGCACCTGTGGCCCGGCCAATGGACCCTGCAAGGAAAGAGCCCCGACATCTCGTCTGCGCCTGCCGTGGCAACCGCTGGCCACCCGTAAACCTAATACCAGGAGAACACCATGGACACACTGAGCATCAACGCAGAGCAGGTGCAAGAACAAAAGGTAGCCTCGGCCAGCGTCGCAGACTGGGAAGATCAGATTGAAGCCGCCTGTGCGCAAGCATGCCAGGCCATTGCACCGGCCTGGCCGCTGGACCGTGCCATCGCAGTGAACCCGCATTGGTCGCGCATCGGGATGCCGGTTCGCCAGGTTGCAGCGCGCATGGCGGTCTTCGGGGGCATCCAGGTGTTTCCCTCGCGCGAAAGCCAGAAACAAGCCTGGGGCGCTGGCCGCATCAGCGCGGCCGATCTGGAACATGCTTTGAGCAAAGTGCCTGGAGCCAGGGCAACGCTGACCCCGGCCCAGTGCCTGGACGCATTGCATACAGCACTCAATGTTGCGCAGCTGCCGCTGCTCATCGAAGTGCTGGACAACGACCCAAAACGCCATACCCGGCTCTCGTGGCGCCAGGCTATCACCCACCAGGTAAGCCAGACCTGCGCAGCATATTTTGATGAGCAACAGGCCGATTGGCAGCCCGAGCGCTCTGAAGGCTTGTACGCATTCTGGCTCGAAACACTGCAGCATGACCATGGCATCGGCATGCTGATGGGGTTGCCAAAACTGGGCCGCGCGCTTCAAGCGCTTCCAGGCACTCGGCAGGACGCAGAACGCCAGGTCCTAAAACAATTGGGACTGCCGCAGGAGGTGTGGGCTGGCTACCTGGAAGCGGTGCTGCTCACAGTGAATGGCTGGGCATCCTGGTGTGCCTATCTGGGCTGGCAGGCCCGACTGGAGGGTGGTAGTGACGCGCGTTTGCGTGAGTTGCTGGCCATACGGCTGGCATGGAGTGCCATCCTCCTAGAGTGCAAGGGCAATGCGACACACAGCCCGGCTTTTACGGCACTGCAGAGCGAATGGAGCCGTGCGCCGGCGCTGGTAAAACAGGCCGAAGATGCGCTCCTAGTGGACGAGGTCTGGCAAGTCGCTCTGGAAGCTGGGTACCAGAGAACATTGGCAAACCAACTCACCCAGGCTTCAAGTGTGCGCATTGCAGTTAAGGATATTGAGGTTCAGGCTGCTTTCTGCATTGATGTGCGCAGCGAACCCATGCGCCGTGCCTTGGAGGCCGCATCTCCTGGCATCCAGACCATCGGTTTTGCCGGTTTCTTTGGCCTACCCGTTGCCTACACACCGCTGGCAACGCAGGCGCGGCGACCGCAATTGCCTGGACTGCTGGCTCCGGGTGTCGAAGTGACGGATTCCATCGTATCGAGCAGTCAAGTTGCAGGGGTATCGGACGCCTCATCGCAAAACGAGGCTCGCCGCGCAAGGCAGGACCGCTTTGGACTGACAGACCAATGGCTTGCGGCAAGCCGTTGGCCTGGTGCCGCGTTTTCTTTTGTGGAGGCTGCAGGTATTGGCTACCTAAGCAAGCTTGGGCAATGGCTCAAACCCGGCAAAGGTGACAGGGCGCGCGATGACCTGAACGGGCTGCCGGTGCGCTACCGCCCTCTGTGTCGTCCGCAGCTTTCTGGCCTGGATGTGACTGCCAAAATTTCGGTGGCGGCCAAGGTACTGCACGCCATGGGACTGGACCGCAAGCTCGCACCGCTGGTGCTGCTGGTGGGACACGGCAGCCAATCAAGCAATAACGCCCATGCTGCAGGGTTGGACTGCGGCGCGTGCTGCGGCCAGACCGGGGAAGTCAATGCCCGCAGCCTGGCACTTTTACTCAACGAGACGGCCGTTCGACAGGGCCTTCTCAGTCAGGGCATCACCATCCCGGATGGAACCGCGTTTGTAGCGGCACTGCATAACACCACCACGGATGAGATTGAAGGTTTTGACCTCGATCTGCTACCGTTGGTCGCACGCGTAAGTTGGGACCGTTTGCAAAGTGTGTTCGCCAGCGCAGGTGACCAGGTGCGCCGTGAGAGGGCACCAAAGCTGGGGCTCAATGCCGGCGCGGCGCCAATTGAACTTCTTGCCCAGTTGCGTCACCGCGCCAACGACGGTGCGCAAACCCGCCCTGAGTGGGGTCTGGCCGGCAATGCCGCCTTTGTGATAGCCCCGCGCGAACGCACACGCGGAGCGACGTTCGAGGGACGCAGCTTTTTACATGACTACGACGCCACCCAGGACATGGATGGCAGCGTGTTGGAGTTGCTGATGACCGCCCCCATGCTGGTCACCCATTGGATCAACTGGCAGTACAACGCATCCACTTGCGACCCCACGCATCTAGGGAGCGGAAACAAGGTGCTGCACAACGTGGTGGGTGGGCACATTGGCGTCTTTGAGGGCAACGGGGGCGACCTACGCATTGGTCTGTCCCGCCAATCACTGCATGATGGCAAGCGCTGGGTACATGAGCCCCTGCGTTTAACGGTGGTCATCGATGCGCCAAAGCAGGCCATAGAAGCCGTCATCCGCAAACATGCAGTTGTGCAGCAATTGCTCGACAACGGCTGGCTCTATCTATGGCGCTTCGATACAGCTGGCTTGATGCAATATGACTTAGGAGATTGGCGGGCAGTGATGGATGGCCCCATCGGATGACGCGAACTTCGGATTACCAGAATCAAAAAGTCGCCTTGCTGACAATGCATGGCAAAGAAAAAATCATCGCACCGATTCTTGAGCCGCATCTGGGCTGCGTCGTCGAACATGTCACCGGTTTCGATACTGAATCGCCCCGGGTTTCGTGGAGGCCCGTTGGGTTAAGTCAGACCGGTATTGCGGTCTGACTGGCTAATTGCCGATAGTAATTTTCTTCAGCTTCGGCAGGGGGAATATATCCAATTGGTTCGAGAAGCCTGTGGTGGTTAAACCAGGACACCCCTTCCAGCGTTGCCAGTTCCAAAGACTCCTTGGTCTTCCAGGGGGTGCCCGGCGATGTATCAATTCAGCCTTGTAGAGGCCATTGATGGTCTCAGCCAGTGCGTTGTCATAACGCCTTCGCGCGTGCCGGAATCAATCTCACTTTTTTTGACCCACTCGTTCAAGGTCTGGGGTACGCAGCCGATCTTGGCCGATATGGACTCAATGGCGGCCCACAGGCAAGGATATTCGCCACGGTGCTCCTGCACCATGCGTACTGCGCGTTCGCGCACTTCGGGGGAAAACTTCGTTGACTTTCTCATGGCTCCATCTTCTCTGGTGTTGGAGCCTCCTCAACACTGAACTGACCCCCAGAAGTTGGACGGTTGCCGTTGCGCCAACTATGCGGTGTTTCTCAGCCGGTACTCCACCGGGCTGAGCCCTTTCAGTTTGAGCTTGATGCGCTCATGGTTGTAGTAGTGCACGTAATCATGCACGCCC
>JANXSZ010000077.1 GCA_025356445.1 Betaproteobacteria bacterium
CTTTATCCCCTGCTTGTGACGGTGCTGGCCTATTTGCTGGGCTCGTTGTCGTTCGCCGTCATTGTGAGCCGTGTGATGGGTTTGAACGACCCACGCACCTTTGGTTCGAAAAACCCGGGGGCAACAAATGTGTTGCGTTCAGGCTCCAAGCCTGCGGCGTTGATCACGCTGCTGTTTGACGGCCTGAAAGGCTGGTTGCCCGTGTTCCTGGTGCGCACCTGTGGCGCAACCTACGGCATGGAGGAGGGCACGATGGCACTGGTGGGGCTGGCCGCGTTCTTGGGGCATTTGTGGCCGGTGTTCTTCCGTTTTCAGGGGGGTAAGGGCGTAGCGACCGCACTGGGGTGTTTTCTGGGGGTGGATGTGTGGCTGGGCCTGGCGTGTTTGCTGACCTGGGCCATCGTGGCCTTTTTCTTCCGCTATTCGTCCCTGGCTTCGCTGGTGACGGCGGTGTTTGCACCAGCGTACTACCTGTTTGGCAGCCGTGTGCTGTGGTTGGCCGAGACGCCTGTGACTGTGGTGCTGGTGGTGATGGGCGGGTTGCTGGCTTACCGGCACCGCGAGAACATTGGTCGCTTGATGGCGGGCAAGGAATCGCGGCTGGGGGCGTCTAAGGCCAATATCTGAGACCTTGAGACCTGATCACGCCTGCTTGGGCATCAGGCGCAGCATGTTGTCCATCTTCAGGTTGATCCGAATCGAAGTAGCCGCCAATGTGGCTGCAACGGGTAGTTTTTCTCGGGCGGTGTCGTGCAGACGAGGCTCTGCAATCGGCTCGTGGTTGCGGTTGAGCACGCTGGCTACCAAGGGTTCGTTGGGGCTGGGGCCTCGCCGCATGACGACCGCGGTTTCACCATTCGCCAGCTTCACGTAGGTGCCAGGCGGGCTCAGTCCCAGAATGCGCACCAGCGCGGTGCCCACTTCGTCGTGCTTGGTTGAGCCTGCTTGAACGATCACCGTGCGCACCGAATCCCGTGCGGTGCGCCCGGCGCGTGATTTGCGGGGGCTCATGGCAGCGGTATAGCGGTCTACCGTTTGCAAAATTTTGGCCATGCGGTCCAGCTGTGGCCAGTCAGCCAGAGTCTCGGGGCCTGCCAATGCAGCATGGTGCTTGTCCACGGTTTCCAGCCACAGCATGTCCAGCACGCCGGCCTGGATGAGCATTTGCCGTCCAGCGGTGGCATGGTTGTCGATCATGCGGCGCTGGTACGGGGTGGGCACGGCTTTTTGCACCGTCAGCTCATCCTGCAAACTGGTCATGGCGCAGTTCATGGTCAAGGCCGCACAGATCAGGCTGCGTCGCTCCAGGTCTGACAGCGCAAACACGCCAGCCAAAGAATGCGCCAGCGCTGTGCACAGCAGCGAATGCAGCACGCTGTAGCCATTGAAGTGGCTGACAGCGCGGTTGAACAGTAAAAATTGGGATGCGTTGCTGTCTTCGGTCAGCAGCAACTGAATATGCTGGGCCAGTGTGCGTAAACGCGGCTCAAAGTCCGTCACGGTGGACATGTTGGCCAATAACCCACCCAAAAGGGATTCGACATCGCTCCAGCGTTGCACAAAGGTGCCCCCGAGCTTTTCTTCGGTAGGGCCTTTTTTGAGCTGTAAAAACTTGGCGAAGTCTTTGATGGGGGCACCCGCGCGGTCAAGGTCCGCCAAGCCGGACATCAGCACCCGCACCGATTCGTCGGATTCGTCCATCTCAATAAAAAGGGACTTGCGGCTTTTGAGGTGGGCGAGCTGCTGCGCGGTATCAATGCGGTGGCCTTTGCCCAGCAGCACTGCACCAGTTTCGTCACGCAAGGTGTAGCGCAGGGACATGCCCAGCGTGAGTTTGTCTCGGTGCAACTCAATTAAATCCATAGCGCAGTGTTGTTGGCGTGCGGGCTGTTAGCGTGGGTGTCGCCACATTATGCTCAGTCCCGAAAGTTGTTGAAGCTGATCGGGATCTCTGTAATGTCTTTGCGCAGCAGGGCCATGGCTGCTTGCAGGTCATCGCGCTTGGCGCCAGTCACGCGGATGGCGTCGCCCTGGATCGCCGCTTGCACTTTCAGTTTGCTGCCTTTGATGAGGGTCTGTATTTTTTTGGCTTGGTCACTCTCGATGCCATTGCGCACGGTGATGACCTGCTTTACCTTGTCACCACCAATTTTTTGCACCTTGCCGATGTCCAAAAAGCGCACGTCCACGCTGCGCTTGGTGAGCTTGTTGCGCAAAATATCTTCGATTTGGCTGAGCTGAAAGTCAGAGTCGCCTGTCATCGTGATCTCTTTGTCTTTGATCTCGACGGCAGCGGCAGTGCCTTTGAAATCAAAGCGGGTGTTGATTTCTTTGGCGGTGTTGTCCACGGCATTGCGCACTTCGGGCAAATCGGCTTCACAAACGGTATCAAAAGTAGGCATGGTTTAACCAGTTCAAAGGGGCAAAAAGGGGCAAAAAAAGGCAAGGTGGAATGCGACAATTCTCCCATGTTCTTTGAGTCCAACGTCCCCCTGCAAACCCACAACGCCTTTGGCATTGTGGCCCGCGCCACGTCGCTGCTGCGCGTCACCGATGTGGCCAGCCTGCAAGTGCTGCTGGCTGACCCGCAGTTTGTGCGCCCGCCTGAATCTGCGGTGTTTATCCTGGGTGGTGGCAGCAACATTGTGCTGACTGGGGATGTAAAACTACCGGTGCTGAAGGTCGAGATCAAAGGCCTGCGCCTGGTGACTGAAACCGCGAAAGCCTGGATTGTGGAGGCCGGTGCCGGTGAAAACTGGCACGACTGTGTGGGCTGGTGCTTGGCGCAAGGTTACCCCGGTTTGGAGAATTTGGCGCTCATTCCTGGCACCGTGGGCGCGGCCCCGGTGCAAAACATCGGTGCCTATGGTGTCGAATTGCAAGACCGCTTTGAATCGCTGGATGCCCTCAATCTGGAAACTGGTGAGTGCTTTACGCTGAACGCCGCCCAATGCGCCTTTGGCTACCGCGATTCGGTGTTCAAGCATGCGTCTGATGAGCGTGGCTTTGGCTTGGCTGGCAAAGCGCTGATTACCCATGTGCGCTTCAATCTGCCCAAGCTGTGGAAACCGGTGCTGGGTTATGCTGAATTGGATAAAAAACAGCTTGAGTGCAAGGTGGATGAGCCAAGCGCGCTACAAATTTATGAGTGGGTATGTGCCATCCGTCGGGCCAAACTGCCTGATCCCAAAGTGCTGGGCAATGCTGGCAGCTTCTTCAAAAACCCTACCGTGTCGCCCGAACAGTGCGCCGACATCATCCAGCGTGAGCCACGCATCGTGCATTACAAAATGGCCGATGGCAACATCAAACTGGCCGCAGGTTGGCTGATTGATGCCTGTGGCTGGAAGGGCAAAACCATTGGCAATGCAGGGGTCTATGAGAAACAGGCGCTGGTGCTGGTGAACCGGGGGGGCTCAGACAACCCCGTCACGGGTGGTGAGGTGATGACGTTGGCCAAAGCCATTCAGACCAGCGTGTACGAGCGCTTCGGAATCCGGCTGGAGCCGGAGCCGGTGGTGGTTTGAGGCGTGTTCCGCCTCAAACTCGTTGAATCACCCAAAGTGGCAGATGTAGTGGTAGCCGCCTGCATCGCTCACGCGGATGTCAAACTTGGCATTGCCGGGCACGCTGAATTTCTCACCTGCGCCTGATGGCACCCACGCTTCGCTGCCCGCCAGGCGGTATTCACAAGCGCCTGCCACGCCTTCCATGATCTCAGGGGCACCCGTGCTGAACGTCAGCGTAGCGGGCAAGATCACGCCGACGCTTTTCTTGGTGCCGTCAGGGAAAGTGACGCCGTGGCTGATGCATTTGCCGTCAAAGTAGACGCTGGCTTTGGTGGAAACGGTGATGTTGGGGAGGGTGTCTGTAGTCATGGCGGAATTGTAAGCAAGGTCAACCGGGCGCTGCCGGGTGCTTGTGGGCACACGGTGTCAAAATCAGTGAATCCAAACCCGCGTTGGGTGCGTAATTCAACCAAGAGTCACAGTTTGTCCATGAGCACCGTCAGCACCGATACCTCCAATATCTCCGATAACCCCGATATGCAACTCATTGCCCTTATTAACCGCATTGCGGACAAAGGCCCCGATGCCCACAAGGCATTGAAGGATTTGTACGACTTGAGTGCGTCCAAGCTCTATGGGCTGGCGGTGCGCGTGGTGCGGAACAAAGAATGGGCTGAAGACGTGCTACAAGAGGCTTTCCTCAATATTTGGCGCGTGGCGGCCGACTACCGGCTGAACCTCAGCCCGCCCATGGCCTGGATGGGGCTGATTGTGCGAAGCCGGGCTTTGGATTTTCTGCGCCGCCGTGTCAGCGACCGTGCGGGGTTGACGCAAGAGTTGGACGAAGTTCTGAGCGAAACCCTGGCTGGCGACACACCCAACCCAATGGACACCACACAGGCCAGTGAAACCGCTTATGCCTTGCACGAATGCCTGCGCAAGCTGGAAGCCCGTCAGCGCGAAGTGGTCAGTTTGGCCTACCTGCGTGACCTCAGCCACAGCGAGCTGGCTGAGCAGCTCAAGCTGCCGCTGGGCACGGTGAAAACCTGGATTCGACGTGGGCTGGAGCAGTTGCGGGGCTGCATGGCCCGCTTTGCCTGAACTGCTGTTACTGCAAAGGCATTGACCCCCTATGAACCTGTTATCCAACCCCACTTTGCTTGATCACCTGGCCTCCAGTTACGCGCTGGGCACCTTGCGTGGCGGTGCGCGCCGCCGCTTTGAAACCCTGGCCCGTGAGAGCGTCACCATCCGCACCACCGCCCACATCTGGCAAGAGCGTCTGGCTGCCATGACCGAGTTGCAACCCGCCAGTGTGCCCAGCCCGAACGTATGGAAGCGTATTGCGAACGAGGTGGAGGCCGCCGCTGTACCGGTGCGTTCTGTCCCGTTGGTACAAGTGGACAACAGTCTGCACCATCAAATTTTGAGTCGCTTGCGCCGCAGTGTGGGCCTGTGGCGCGGCACGGCGCTGGCGACCGGGCTGGCCACCGTGGCGGCTGTGGGCGTGGGCTTGAGCCTCAACACCCAAGTCAAACAAAAAGACCTCGCTTTGGCTGAAGCCGGACAAGCTGTGCGCCAAAGTGCCATGCGTGTGGTTGCCTTGCAGGCTGAATCGCGCATCGACTACGTAGCCGTTTTGGCTGACGACAAAGCCACCGCTTCCATGCTGGTGACTTACGACCCGCGTAAAAACACCCTGACGGTAAAGCGCGTGGGCGGCTACCAAACGGCATTTGACCGTTCGCTCCAGCTGTGGGCTTTGCCAGGGCAAGCCAAACCGGGCGAAGCCGCTGGCGGGCCTAAATCACTGGGTGTGTTGGGCGATGGCGATGTGATTCGCCTGACCGCGAACGAGTCTTCGGTGAAAGAAATCCCCGCTTTGGCGATCAGCCTGGAGCCTAAAGGGGGTGTACCCAGCGAAACTGGCCCCACAGGGCCTGTGTTGTTCAAAGGGGCTTTGATCCAGACGGTGCTTTAAACGGATTGCAGCATGCTGCATGGCCATAAAGACAAAGGGGCTAACGCGGTGTACCTGCGTTAGCCCCTTGTTTTTTAGCGCCAGTGGCGTCCACCGCCGCCCCGGAAACCGCCACCACCGTAACCGCCTCTGAAGCCAAAGCTCAGCGAGACCGGGGCTGGTGCGTAGTAAGGCCGGTAATAGGGGGCGTAAGTCGCATAGGGGTAGACCACCGTGGGTGCATAGCCGTAGCTTTCAGTGTAGGTCTGTATTTGCGGCTGTACATAGGTTTGGATTTGCTGCTGGGGCTGCTCGTAGTAACCCGTCTGCGGCTCATACGTGCCTTGGATGCCTGCGTTCGGCTGTTGTTGCGGGTAGTTGGGGGCCGAGTTGGTGGCACCCACTGGTGTCACCTGCAATTGCACGGTTTGACCAGGGTCTTGGGGCATCTGCACGTTGTACTGGCGACCTGCATACTCGTAAACCACGTTGTAGCCCACGGTGCGGTTTTCGTAGCTGGTTTGGGTGCCGCATTGCTGCACGTTTTGCAGCTGCGTGTTCGAGCCTTCGATGCTGTTGCCCAAAATCGCGCCACCCATCAGCCCGGC
The DNA here is from genome assembly GCA_025356445.1 of Betaproteobacteria bacterium. Taxonomy (GTDB): domain Bacteria; phylum Pseudomonadota; class Gammaproteobacteria; order Burkholderiales; family Burkholderiaceae_C; genus Defluviibacillus. The sequence goes on from JANXSZ010000077.1 coordinate 6,078, forward strand.
CACGGTGGCCAGCGCTTTGCCGCCGCCTTGTCCTACGGCATTGCCCAGGCCGCCCCCGGCAATCGCTCCCATCAGTGCGCCTGCGCCTGATTTAGGGGCATTCACCGCCACCTGCTGGTTCGAGCAGACTTGGCGCGGGACACCGACTTGCTGCACGATGGGCGTGCTCGAAATCACACGGCCCATCTCTTGCGCCATGGCGCTCGCGCCCCAGGCTCCAAGGGTGGCTACCACAGCGGCACAAACAATAGGGTTTTTCATGATGAGGGTCTCCAAGGGGCTGAGCGTTCATTCACGCTGTTCAACGCATCAGGCTGGCAAAAAGCTTACAAGGTCTGAACAGCACAAGGTTAAGCATTCAGACTCGGCTTGGCAAGGTTGAGTTCCTTGGTGAGGGTGTCTCAGGTGTAAAGCTTGGCGTCGAAGGCGTCTTTAAACCCAACGGTAATACGCCCTGCACCCCAGTCCATCACCGGCCGCTTAATAGCGCTGGCCTGCGCAAGCATCAGTGTTTGGGCAGATGCATCATCGGTCACGCTGGCTTGCGTGGCAGCGTTCAGCTGGCGCCAAGTTGTGCCTTTGCGGTTCAGCAGCGTCTCCCAGCCCACAGCCTGCGACCAGGCATTCAAGCGGTCTGGCGGTACACCTTGTTTTTTGAAATCATGAAATTGGTAGCTAACACCCTGCGCGGTGAGCCACGCACGGGCTTTTTTGACGGTGTCGCAGTTGGGTATGCCGTAAAGGGTAATCATCACATCATGATAATAGACCCCCATGAAAACCCTGCAAGACTGGCTGGCGCACTGCGAGCGCCTTCACCCCACCGCCATTGAAATGGGCCTGGGCCGCGTTAAAGCTGTGGCCGAGCGCCTGAATTTGCGCTTTGATTGCCCGGTGATTACCGTGGCAGGCACCAACGGCAAAGGCTCCACCTGCGCCATGCTGGAGGCTATTTTGCTGCAAGCGGGCTACCGCACTGGCGTCTACACCTCACCGCATCTGGTGCAGTTTGAAGAGCGCTGTCGCGTCCATGGCGAGAGCGTATCGGCTGCGGATTTGGTAGCTAACTTTGCTGATGTAGAAAGCGCTAGATGTCGAATTGATGATGGAAATCTGGAGATCAGCCTGTCGTATTTCGAGTTCAGCACGCTGGCCATTCTGCAGCTGATGGCGAAGGCGCAGTTGGATGTAGTGATTCTGGAGGTGGGCCTGGGTGGTCGCCTGGATGCCGTCAACATCATTGACGCCGACTGCGCCGTCATCACCAGTATTGACCTCGACCACACCGAATTGCTGGGGAATGACCGCGAGGCTATTGGCTTTGAGAAGGCGGGCATCATGCGCGCTGGGCGGCCTGTGGTTGTCAGTGACCCTATGCCGCCGCAGAGCATCCTGGATCACGCTGACAAGCTGGGTGCCGACTTGTGGAAGTTTGGCCGTGATTTCAACTTTACCGGGGACAAACAACAGTGGGCTTGGGCAGGGCGGGGCAGGCGTTATGCCGGCATGGCGTATCCAGCACTGCGCGGGGCGAATCAGTTGGTGAACGCCTCGGGTGTGCTGGCTGCGCTGGACGCGTTGCGCGAGAAAATTCCCGTCACCGCTCAGGCGGTGCGCAATGGTTTGGCGATGGTCTCCTTGCCGGGCCGTTTCCAGATCATCCCTGGCGAGCCGGTGCTGGTGCTGGATGTCGCGCACAATCCCCACGCTGTGGCCGCCTTGACCGAAAACCTTGATGCCATGGGTTTTTACCCTTGCACCCACGCCGTACTGGGTGCCATGGCGGACAAAGACCTGGCTGCCATGTTGGCCCGCGTTGGCCCGCTGGTTGATAAGTGGTATTTTTGTGATTTGCCTCTGCCGCGTGCCGCTACGGCACAGCAGCTCAAAAGGGTTTTCGAGACCCTCAAACCCATTGCTGGTGCTGCTTTTGCAGCACTCCCAACGGAGCGTGTGAGTCTGCACGCTGACCCCAAACAGGCGCTGGACGCTGCCGTGGCAGCAGCAAACCCCGCTGATAGAATCGTGGTTTTCGGTTCGTTCCTCACGGTTGGCGGTGTCTTGAAAGACGGCCTGCCCCGACTCCACGCGAAACACTTCAACGGCGTCTGACCCTAAGCTACATGGCTTTTTTCAAGTTTCGCCAAGGTGGCGATAACCCCGCTCCATCGACCCGTCCCGCTGAAAGCATCGAGACTTTGCGTCAACGCGCCCGCAACCGGCTGATCGGCTCGGTGGTGCTGGTGCTGATTGGCGTGGTGGGGTTTCCTCTGGTGTTTGACACGCAGCCCAGGCCCATGCCCGTGGATGTGCGGATCGACATTCCTGATAAGGCCAAGGTTGCGCCACTGCAAATTCCTGCAACGTCAGCTGAGGTGGTGGTGTCTGACGCTGTGGTCGCGGCTTCTGCGCCCAGCCGTCCCAGTAAGGCGATGGTGTCCCCCTCTGCATCCACCTCTGCTGCGCCACCTCCCATTCCCACGCGTGCTGTGACCAAGCCCGCAGACACCAAGATTTCGGCAGCTGCAAGTCTGGATTCTGAAGAGCAGCTGGTGACCTCTGATTCAGCTAAAAATATGCCTAAAGTGCAAGCTAGTCGGGCTGTAGCTGCTACAGTTAATGAAGCAAAATCTGAAGATGGTGCGCGTGCCAAATCTTTGCTGGACGGTAAAACACCGGTCAAGCCTAAAGAAGCCAAAGACACGAAAGAAGCGAAAGACACGAAAGACGACGACAGCAGCCGTTACATCATCCAGGTAGGTGCTTTTGCCGATGCGACCAAGGCGCAAGAAGCCCGTCTCAAGCTGGAGCACGCGGGGCTGAAAACCTATACGCACGTTGCTGAAACCAAAGATGGCCCCCGTACCCGTGTGCGTCTGGGCCCGTTTTCCAGCAAGGCTGAAGCTGAAAAAGCAGCAGGCAAAGTCAAGGCACTGGCCCTGCCAGCCGCGATTTTGACCCTGTAACTTGTAACGACGGCAGACCACTCCATATGGATTTGATGGCGATCGTCAGCACGGTGAGTGCAGTGGATTGGGGTTTGCTGGCGGTGTTGGTGATTTCCGTGCTTTTTGGTGCATGGCGGGGCATGATTTACGAGGTGTTGTCGCTGCTGTCATGGGCTGTGGCGTTTGTGCTGGCCTCTTGGTTTGCGGTGGACATGGGCGCCTGTTTGCCTTTGGGTAAAACAAGCGAAGCTGTGCGGGATGTGGCTGGTTTCGGCAGCGTGTTTGTGCTGACTTTGGTGGCTTCTGCACTGTTGATTGCGGTGCTGCGTCGTTTGGTGAATACGGTGGGCTTACGCCCTGTGGACCGGGCCTTGGGGGCTATTTTTGGTTTGGCACGCGGCGGGGTACTGCTGATGTTTTTGGTGGTGTTGGCTGCCAAAACACCCTTGCAGCGCAGTGCCGAGTGGCAAGCGTCTGAGGGCGTGAAAGTGGTTGCCAGTTGGGTCAAAGTGATGGTGCCGATGTTGCCCTCAGAGGTCGTACGGTACATCCCCAACGTAGGTTAAGGGCAGGGTTGAGACAAAAAGCGAAATCAACGTGCAGAAATAGCACGCACAAACAAGGCACCTGTGATGGGTGCGTCAAGTCAATCAAGTTTTAAGTGGTGTCTGGTGTTCAGCGTGTGGTTGAACGACGGGCAGCACGGTCTGGAAAGCGAAAAGCTATGTGTGGAATCGCCGGTGTTGTCAGTAACGCCCCTGTCAATCAACTTATTTATGACGCTCTGCTGCTGCTTCAGCACCGGGGCCAGGATGCTGCGGGGATTTGCACCCAACAAGACCGTAAATTTTTCATGCACAAGGCCAAAGGTATGGTGCGTGACGCGTTTCGTACCCGCAACATGCGCTCACTGCCCGGCAACTGTGGCCTTGGCCAAGTGCGCTACCCCACGGCGGGCAATGCTTATAGCGAAGAAGAGGCGCAGCCGTTTTATGTGAACGCACCCTTCGGCATCGTGCTGGTTCACAACGGCAATTTGACCAACGCCCACGCGCTCAAAGCCGAGTTGTTTTCTACCGACCACCGCCACATCAACACCGAGAGTGATTCTGAAGTCTTGCTCAACGTGCTGGCCCATGAGCTGGAGAAAACCACCCGGGGCTTGCCGCTCAAACCGATGGATGTGTTTGAGGCCGTGCGTGGCGTGCATCGCCGTGTCAAAGGTTCCTACGCAGTCATCGCGCTGATAGCTGGGCATGGGCTGCTGGCCTTTCGTGACCCGTATGGCATTCGCCCGCTGTGCATGGGTTTGAGCGCTGATGGCACGCGCATGGTGGCCAGCGAATCCGTCGCTCTGGAGGGCACGGGCCATGTGTTCGAGCGCAATATTGCCTCGGGTGAAGCGGTCTATATCGACTTGGAAGGCGCGGTTCACGCCGAGCAGTGCGCAGTGAATCCGCAGCTTAACCCCTGTATTTTTGAGTACGTCTACCTTGCTCGCCCTGATTCGGTGATGGACGGCATCTCGGTCTACCAGGCCCGTTTGAACCTGGGTGAAACCTTGGCCAAGCGCATTGTCTCGACCGTACCACCCAGCGACATTGACGTGGTGATCCCTATCCCCGAATCCAGCCGCCCCAGCGCGACGCAGGTGGCGCATTTGCTGGGCATCCCGTACCGCGAAGGCTTTGTTAAAAACCGCTATGTGGGCCGTACTTTCATCATGCCCGGCCAGGAAGTGCGTAAAAAATCGGTGCGCCAAAAGCTCAATGTGATTGCCAGTGAGTTCAAGGGCCGCAACGTGCTCTTGGTGGACGACTCCATCGTGCGCGGTACCACCAGCAAAGAAATCGTGCAAATGGCCCGTGATGCCGGTGCCCGCAAGGTCTATCTGGCCAGCGCTGCGCCACCGGTGCGCTACCCCAACGTTTACGGCATCGACATGCCGACCAAAGACGAATTGGTTGCCCATGGCCGCACTGTGGAGGAAATCCGCCAAATCATCGGCTGTGACGCCTTGATTTACCAGGACGTTGAACCTATGAAGCGAGCCATCGGTGCGCTGAACCCGGCCATCACCAACTTTGACGCGTCGTGCTTTGACGGTGTTTACGTCACTGGTGACATCACGTTAGACGATATCACCCGCTTGAATGAAAACCGGGTGGTTGCAGTTGAGGGTGCCGAAGACACTTCGCGGTTGGCCTTGCCGAATTTAAGCTGATTGTTTTTCTGGCGCCTCGACGTACCCGTTTATGACCCATTCCACCCCTGCTGCTGTGCGTACACGCATTGCCCCATCGCCCACGGGCTTCCTGCATCTGGGAACTGCCCGCACAGCGCTGTATTCCTGGGCCTACGCCCGCCACCATGGCGGTGTGTTCGTTTTGCGTATTGAAGACACCGATGTGGCGCGCTCTACGCAAGACTCGGTAGACCAAATCCTCGCCTCCATGCAGTGGCTGGGTTTGGGCTATGACGAAGGCCCGTTCTACCAGATGCAGCGCTTGGAGCGTTACAGCGCCGTCGTGGCACAGCTCATGGCTGAGGGTAAGGCGTACCACTGCTACAGCACGCCCGAAGAGTTAGAGGCCGTGCGTGAAGCCAAACGTGCCTTGGGCGAAAAGACGCTGTATGACGGCCGCTGGCGGCCTCAACCCGGCAAAACGCTGCCCTCCATCCCTGCAGGCGTGCAGCCCGTGGTGCGCTTCAAAAATCCGGCAGACGGCGATGTGACCTGGAACGATCTTGTCAAAGGCCCGATCACCATCAACAACCGTGAGATTGACGACCTCATCATCGTGCGTACCGATGGCATTCCCACCTACAACTTTGCCGTGGTGGTGGACGACTGGGACATGGCCATCACCCATGTTTTTCGGGGTGATGAGCACATGAATAACACGCCGTGGCAAATCAACATTTTCAACGCCCTGGGTGCAGCGCTGCCGCAGTTTGGCCATTGCCCGGTGATTCTGGGGGATGACGGCCAGAAGTTGTCCAAGCGCCGTGGTGCCGTCAGTGTCACGGCCTACGAAGAAGGTGGCTACCTGCCTGAAGCGATGCTGAACTACCTTGCTCGCCTGGGCTGGAGCCATGGTGATGATGAGCTTTTCAGCAGCGAACAACTGGTGAGCTGGTTCGACGGCAGCCACCTGAACAAAAGCCCTGCACAGTGGGATCCCGCCAAATTGCTTTGGGTCAACGCCCACTATATGAAGGCAGCGAGCAATGAACGCTTGGCTTCTCTTGTCACGGCCCAATTGGCCAAGCGCGGCATGGTGCCTGACGAGCGCCTCATTGACATCTGCGCCTTGTTCAAAGACCGTTGCGAAACCACAGTGGTGCTGGCCGATTGGGCTGCCGCTTTTTACGCCGATGTGACGCCCAAGTCCGAAGAGCTTGCCCAGCACATCACCGACGTAATCCGTCCTGTGTTGGCGCTGCTGGCCGAGAAGTTGGCTGCGTGCGTTTGGGACAAATCCACTATTGCCGCCGCCATCAAAGAAGTGTTGACTGCGCAGGGTCTGAAGATGCCTCAACTTGCCATGCCGGTGCGTGTTTTGGTGATGGGTTCCGCCCAAACGCCAGCACTCGATGCGGTGCTGGCACTGTCAAAAAGAGAAATTGTTTTGCAACGCTTGGCACAAGCCTAAATACCGGTATATAATTCAAGGCTCGACACCAACGATACTTAGTTAAATAAAGTTTAACTGACAAAGTGAATGTCAAGACTAACCCTGAGGGGGTATAGCTCAGCTGGGAGAGCGCTTGCATGGCATGCAAGAGGTCAGCAGTTCGATCCTGCTTACCTCCACCAAAGTTAGTCGCAACGGATTTTTGAGTTTTGGAAGTTTTAGGTTATGACCCTATCGTCTAGAGGCCTAGGACATCACCCTTTCACGGTGAGTACCGGGGTTCGAATCCCCGTGGGGTCGCCAGGTTTTGCAGCAATGCATAGCAAGGCGCAAGTTGGAAACAGTCTTTCGCAAGAAAGATTCTTGGCTCGCAAGAGCAAATGTTTTCACTACTTGTTTCAATCCAGCGTAAAGCCAAACATCGAACAATCAGTACAAACAACGTCAAACCACTGCTACAGGCTGAGACTCCAACCCGACTACTCAAACTCTGGCGTCCCCAAGGGGATTCGAACCCCTGTACTCACCGTGAAAGGGTGATGTCCTAGGCCTCTAGACGATGGGGACCT
>JANXSZ010000017.1 GCA_025356445.1 Betaproteobacteria bacterium
ATGGTGTGCAATTGGGTCTTGAGTTTTGAAAAGGAACCGTCTTCAATGCGTATGCGTAAAAAATCTGACCTGCCCAGCAAAGCCTGTGTCCGCTGTGGCCTGCCTTTCACATGGCGTAAAAAATGGGAAAAGGTTTGGGACGAGGTGAAGTACTGTTCAGACCGTTGCCGAACTACGCAAAAAAGTGCGGTATGACGACGCTGATTTATTGGTTTCGCAATGATCTGAGGCTGGCCGACAACCCCGCGTTTTCACAGGCTTGCCAGAGTGCCACGCTGCTGCTGCCTGTGTACTGCCATGACCCGAAAGTTGATGAAACGACGCTTTGGGGCTTTCCTCGCACAGGGCCACACCGTCGACAATTTTTAGCGGATAGCTTGGCCGATCTTTCTGTACAACTGGTATCGAGAGGCAGTGGTTTGCTTGTGCTGGAGGGATGCCCCCAGGACGTTTTGCCCGCGTTGGCGTCGCGTACAGGGGCCAACACACTGGTTTGCGAGGTTATCGCTGCGCCAGAGGAAGAGGCTGAAGTGACCGCATTGCGCAGCGCTGGGCTGGCTGTAACGGCGGTGTGGCAGTCCAGTTTGCTGGAGCCCGTTAACCTGCCTTTTGCTGTTGACGGCTTGCCGAGTGTGTTCACGGTATTTCGGCAGACCACCGAGCGTGCGGGGGTTCTGCCCTTGGCGCCGCAACCCTTACCTGCTAGCATACCGCCATTGCCAAAAAATTGCTATATAAATAATAGCAAGGAAGATACGTCTGTATTGCACACGGTGGATAAAAGATCCTCTTTTCCTTACCAAACGGCACCATACCACGGTGGTGAGGCTGCAGCCTCCGCGCATGTGACCCAGTATTTCCTCCGCAAGCTTGCCTACACTTACAAAGCCACGCGCAATGACCTCACTGGGGTGGACTACTCCAGCAAGTTCTCGCCCTGGCTGGCTACGGGCGCACTGTCCGCCCGTACTGCCTATGCGGCACTCAAAGCGTTTGAGGCTGAGCACGGTACCAATGACGGCAGCTATTGGCTGTGGTTTGAGCTTTTGTGGCGGGATTACTTTCGTCTGCTACACCTTCAATACGGGCGTCGGCTGTACCGCGAGCGTGGACTGGCTGATCCTCATGTGCTATTGCCCGAAGTGGCTCACAACGCAGATGCGTTCACCCGCTGGTGCCAAGGCGCTACGGGTGAGCCCCTGGTGGATGCTGGGATGCGCGAGTTGGCGCTGACGGGCTATTTGTCCAATCGCCTGCGTCAAATCGTCGCTAGCTTTTTGGTTCACGATTTAGCTTGTGATTGGCGAGCCGGTGCTGCATGGTTTGAGGCGCAACTGGTGGACTACGATGTGTACAGCAACCAAGGGAATTGGCTTTATATCGCGGGGCGGGGTACCGATCCACGCGGAGGGCGACGCTTCAATCCTCAAAAACAAGCGCATGACCATGATCCTCAAGGTCACTACCGCAAGCTATGGCATACCTTATGACGACCGACAACACCTGTTCAGCTACCCACACGACAACCCTGCGACTCGTGCTGGGCGATCAGCTTAATCCTCTGCACAGCTGGTTTGTCACACCGCGCAATAACGTTGTGGTGGTACTGATGGAAATGCGCCAAGAAACAGACTATGTGCTGCACCATGCACAAAAAATCCTTGCCATCTTTGCGGCCATGCGTGACTTCGCCCACAGTTTGCGTGAAGCCGGGCACCGGGTGCATTACCTCGCGATTGACGACCCCGGTAATCAACTTTCGATCACGGACAACCTGGATGCGTTGATCGGTCACTACAAAGTAAGCGCGTTCGAGTACCAGGCACCTGATGAATGGCGGCTGGATGCGCAGCTGGCGGACTACGCTACTGCCTTGGTGTACAACGAACGAAATCCGCAAAACCAAGCTGTGACCTGCCAGATGGTGGGTAGCGAGCATTTTTACACCGAGCGGAACGAAGCTGCCACCTTGTTTGAAGGCCGTCAAAAGTGGTTGATGGAAACCTTTTACCGCCACATGCGTACCCGCCACCGTGTGCTGCTGGACGAGGCCAACAAACCCGTGGGGGGAAAATGGAATTTTGATGCTGAGAACCGAAAATCTTGGCCCGGCTTTCCCTTTGAGCCAGCCGATGCCCGCACCCTGCACGACCACACCGCGCTATGGCAGTCCATCGTTGCTACAGGCGTCGGTAGCTTTGGCTCGCCTAATGCGGACAGCTTGGCATGGCCTTTGAACCGTGCTGAAGCGTTGCTTCATCTGGACGCGTTCGTGTTGCATGCGCTGCCGTATTTTGGGGATTTTCAGGATGCGATGAGCAGCAAGGGTTGGCGCTTATTTCATTCCCTGCTGTCTTTTTCGCTCAATACCAAGATGCTTAACCCGCAAGAGGTGGTTGCCAAGGTTGAAGCTGCTGGACGGGCAGGGCAGGCACCACTGGCCGCTGCAGAAGGCTTTATTCGCCAGATTCTAGGCTGGCGTGAGTATGTGCGTGGCTTCTACTGGGCTCATATGCCTGCGTATGAGCACAGCAACGTGTTTGGTCATACCCAACCGTTGCCCCGCTGGTTTTGGACAGGTGAAACCCGGATGCGCTGTATGGCCCATGCGATTGGCCAGTCTCTAGAACAAGCCCATGCTCACCATATTCAACGCCTGATGGTCATTGGCAATTTTGCGCTCTTAGCAGGTTTGGACCCCTTTGCGTTGCACCGCTGGTATTTAGGGGTTTACATCGACGCTTTTGAGTGGGTCGAATTGCCGAATACAGTGGGTATGAGCCAGTTTGCCGACGGCGGCTTGCTGGCTACCAAACCCTATGTGTCCAGCGCTGCCTACATCGACCGTATGAGTGACTACTGCAAAGATTGCCACTATGACAAAAAGCTACGGGATGGCGAACGCGCTTGCCCGTTCAACGCACTGTACTGGGATTTTCATGCCCGCCACAGTGACAAACTTGCCAAGAATCCGCGCATCGGCATGGTGTACCGTCAGCTGGAGAAGATGACGCCTCAAGCCGTCGCTGCATTCAAGAACAAGGCCAGTGGCTTGCGCAATCAACTGGATACCTTGTGACAAGTTAGGCCTGTTGACCCGATCTCAAACTGTCAACCTGTGACAGGACAGGTCATGCCGTATTGACGGTATTGAATTACTTCATACCCAGTATCCACGTGACGAGTTTTTTAGCTTCTGCTTCATTGACCTGTGCATTGGCTGGCATGGGTATAGGGCCCCAGACACCTGCGCCGCCTTTCATGACTTTTTCGGTCAACTTGGCCACAGCACCTTTGTCGTCTTTGTATTTAGCGGCCACGTCTTTGTACGCGGGGCCAAGCACTTTTTTGTCAACGGCGTGGCAGGCCATGCAGTTTTTGGCCGTTGCCAGAGCCTGATCGGCAAAAGCAGGTGTGGTAGCTGCGACAGCAGCGGAAAGGGCAAGCAAAGCAAACAGGGTACGCTTCATAATTTCCTCGTGGGGTGTGGGGTACAGTGGTCTGTACGCTGTGGGTTCAACGTGATTGTAGAGAGTGCGGTTGACGCGTTGCTGACGCGGTCAACTCCAGTAACGCATTAACTCAGTGCCCCTCGCTTTCAAGCAAAACAAGGTGGCACAGTGCCCCCACAACGACTACCTGGAGTTAAACATGTACCTGTTAGGCCTTGGCATTGTGTTGCTGGCACTCAAATACCTTGAAATCGGCACCGTAGCCACTTGGGAGTGGTGGCAAGTGCTGATTCCCTTTGGCTTGGCCGTACTGTGGTGGAGCTGGGCTGACTGGTCAGGCTACACCAAACGCCGTGCGATGGAACGCTTGGACAAAGTCAAACAAGCCCGCATTGACAAAAACCGTGTGGCTTTAGGGATGAAGCGCCCCCGCAAATAAAGCCAGCGGGGGCCGCTATCATCCCTGCACCACCGCATCAATAGTCGTCGAGCACCGCGCCTTTGCTGGCACTTGACGCATTGAACGCGAACTTGGCTTGCACGCCACGGGTGTAGCGTGGCTTGGGGGCTGTCCATGCCGCACGGCGAATGGCGATTTCAGCCTCGGGCACGTTCAATTCCAGCAGCAACTGGCGCGCATCAATGGTGATGCTGTCACCTTCATGGATAAACGCGATGGTGCCGCCCGCTGCCGCTTCAGGGGCGACGTGGCCCACCACCATGCCCCAGGTACCGCCCGAGAAGCGGCCATCGGTAATCAGACCCACACTTTCACCCAAACCGGCGCCAATCAGTGCGCCCGTGGGGGCCAGCATTTCAGGCATGCCTGGGCCGCCTTTGGGGCCCAAGTAGCGCAGCACCATCACGTCACCTGCCACAATTTTGCCCGCCAGAATCGCAGCCAAGGCCGACTGTTCGTCGTCAAACACCCGCGCTGGGCCGGTGATGACGGGGTTTTTCAGTCCGGTGATTTTGGCCACAGCGCCTTCGGGGCTGAGGTTGCCCTTCAAGATCGCCAAGTGGCCTTGGGCGTACATGGGTTTGTCGATGGGGCGAATCACGTCCTGGTCAGCACGCGGCACATCGGGCACATCGGCCAGCACTTCGGCGATGGTTTGGCCGCTGATGGTCAGGCAGTCGCCATGCAGCAGACCAGCTGTCAGCAGCGTTTTCATCACTTGGGGAATACCACCGGCTTGGTGCAAATCGACGGCGAGGTACTTGCCCGAGGGCTTCAAATCGCACAGCACGGGGGTTTTGACGCGGATGCGCTCGAAGTCATCGATTGTCCATTCCATTTCAGCCGCGTGGGCGATGGCCAGAAAATGCAGCACGGCGTTGGTCGAGCCACCTGTTGCCATGATGACGGCCACGGCGTTTTCAATCGACTTCTTGGTCACGATGTCGCGTGGTTTGATGTCGTTTTTCACCGCGTTAATCAGCACTTTGGCCGATTCTTTGGCCGAGTTGAGCTTTTCGTCGTGCGGGTTCGCCATGGTGGACGAGTAGGGCAGGCTGATGCCCAACGCTTCGAACGCGCTGGACATGGTGTTGGCCGTGTACATGCCGCCGCACGAGCCGGTGCCGGGAATAGCACGTTTTTCGATTTCCAGCAGGTCTTCGTCGCTCAGGTTGCCTGCGGCGTTCTGGCCCACAGCCTCAAACACGCTGACGATGTTCAGGTCTTGGCCCTTGTAGCGGCCCGGCAGAATGGTGCCGCCATACACGTAGATGGCCGGCACGTTGGCGCGCAGCATGCCCATCAGGCCGCCGGGCATGTTCTTGTCGCAGCCGCCAACCACCAGCACGCCGTCCATCCACTGGCCTTGCACGCAAGTTTCGATGCAGTCAGAAATCACTTCGCGTGACACCAGCGAGTACTTCATGCCCTCGGTGCCCATGGCCATGCCGTCAGAGATGGTGGGCGTGCCGAACACCTGAGCGTTGCCGCCTGCTTCTTCAATCGCGGCAATCGCGGCATCGGCCAGCTTTTGCAAGCCGCTGTTGCACGGCGTGATGGTGCTGTGGCCGTTGGCGACACCAATCATCGGCTTGGTGAAGTCCCCTGCCTCGTAGCCCATGGCGTAGTACATGCTGCGGTTGGGCGCACGGGACTTGCCTTGGGTGATGTTTTGGCTGCGCGGGTTCATGATGATGACTTTGTGTTCGGTCATGTCAGTGGCTCCTGTGGAAAGTGTCGTGGGGTGTTTTGAAAAGACTGTCGCGGGGCAGAGTATGCGCGGACTTATTTTATCTTTCCAATATATTTGTCGGTATCTATTAATATGCATGGCATATGAATGAAGCACTTCTGACACTTTTAAATGCCCCTGTGCCTGAACGCGCCGTGGAGTTGCGCGTCTGGCGGCAGTTCCTCGTGCTGGCCGAGGAGCTGCACTTTGGCCGTGCCGCCGTGCGCTTGAACATGACCCAGCCGCCGCTTACCCAAGCGATTGCGCAGCTCGAATCCACGCTGGGTCTGCGCCTGTTCGACCGCACCAAGCGGAGCGTGCAGCTCAGTGCGGCGGGCGTTGCGTTGTTGCCCGAGGTGCGTGATCTGCTGGCCCGCGCCGCAGCACTTCCAGCCCATGCCCGTGCGGCGGCGGCAGGGGAGGTTGGGCATCTGCGCTTGGCGTTCGTTTCCACCGTAGGTTATGACCTGTTACCGCAGTGGGTGAGGGCGTTCCGCGGTCAGTACCCCAAAGTGGAGCTTGACTTGCTGGAGGCCACCGGTGACGTGCAGTTGCAGATGCTGGCCCGAGGCGATATGGACGCTGGTTTCATGCTGCACTCCCCAGGCTTCGAGCCTGCTGGTTTGGCCCACCGCCGTATCGCGCAAGAGCCCGTGGTGCTGGCCATGCCCTCGCAACACCGCTTGGCCCACTTGGCCGTTTTGCCCTTGTCAGACGTGCTGTCTGAGTCCGTGGTGATCTTCCCGCGCCGCATCGTGCCCTCACTCTACGATGCTCTCTTTGCGCTTTACCACGCAGCAGGCACCGCCCCTGTGGTGGTGCAAGAAGCGATTCAAATGCAAACCATCGACAACCTGGTGTCCGCCGGATTGGGCGTGGCTTGGGTGCCAGAGAGCGTCATGCAGTTCCAGCGACCTGGGGTGGTTTACCGCAACGTGGTGGGCCAACAGGGCGTAACAATGCCGGGGTGTGAGACGAGCTTGGTGTGGGCGAGCCAAGGCAGCAGCCCTGCGCTGGGTCGGTTTTTGGCATTTGTGGAAGAGCGTTTGGGGCGCTTGCCGAGTTCGTCAGGCTCTTCTGAGCGGTCAGGGGTCGCATGAGTACCGTTCAACGCCTCACCTGCGCCGCATGCACACGCCCACAAACGGCATGCATCTGCCGATGGATTACACCCACTGCACACACCGTTGAAGTTGTGGTTTTACAGCACCCGCTGGAGGTGGACAACCCCAAAGGCAGCGCGCGCCTGCTGTGCCTCAGCTTATCCCGCAGTCTTTTGGTGACGGGTGAGGTGTTTGACCAAACAGCACTCCACTCCCTGCTGACCCAGCCACTGCCCGGTCAGCCTTCATCAAGCAGCACTAACTTGCGTGGCACTAAATACGCAGTTTTGCTGTACCCCGAAAACCCATCGGGTCAGCAGACGGCCCCGCCCCTGCCGTTACGGCCCGATGCCTTGTACGACTCCGCGCAATTGCGTCTTATCGTGCTGGACGGCACGTGGCGCAAAAGCCGCAAGATGCTGTTTCTCAATCCGCTGTTGCAGCAGTTGCCTCGCTTGCCTTTGCGCAACATGCCCGCATCTCACTACCTGATTCGCAAAGCGCACCGCCCCGATCAACTTTCTACGCTGGAGGCCACCTGTGCAGCGCTGGGGCAATTGGAGCAGCGTGCCGAGGCTTTTACGCCCTTGCTGACCGCGTTTGATGGCTTTGTTGCGCAACAGATGGGCTACCGCACCTGCCAAGCGGAATGAAACTTAGACAAACCGGCTGGTCTGCCCCAGGATCAGTTTGGCCAGTTCGTCCAGCATCGGCGTGTCCATAGTCGGTGACCGCTTGGTGGTGTTCAGCACCTCAAACCCCCGCGTATTGGCAATGCGGCAGGCCATTTCGCCCTTGTCGTGGTCAGCGGTCAAGGTGACTGTGCCCCGGCTTTCCGTGGTGTACAAAAAACGGATGGCCAGCAGGCTGTTTTTCTCGGGGTGGCGCACTTCTTTGCGTTCATGCTTGACATGTCCCAGCGATAGGCGGGACTCCACGCGCTGCAAATCAGGCGGAAAGTTCACGCTGACCTCACCCGATTCCCCCTGACCGCTGTGCGGCAAGATGCGCCACCACAGGCCAATGTAGTCGTACACTTCCTGGTTGCGCACCATCTTCTTGCGGGCGTCCACACGAAACCCACTCAGGCGCATCGGAGGCCAGTGTGTTTTGCCATCCAGACTCAAGGCTGGGCCCACAGGCGCGATGACATTGAGCTGCTTGGCCAAGTCGTCCAGGTAAAACCAGGCCCGCTGGAATGCCGCTTCCGTGGACGCCGTGTTTTCCGTCAAATTGTGTTGCTGCGCGTTTTGCGCCTGCTGCAATGCCGTGGCTTGCGATTTGAGTTGGTTTAAAAAGCTCACGATACGTCTCTTGTTGCGTCTCTTGAAGCGCCCATGCGCTTCAGTTAAGAAGGTTGAATTCTAAATAGCGTTTTAAAGCGTGTGAGGGGCGATTTCTGGTCTTGAGCCGCCCCAGCGCCCCAAGGCACAATCCACCCTATGCTGATACACCCTCAATTCAACCCCGTCGCCCTGCAACTTGGCCCCCTGGCCATTCACTGGTATGGGCTGACCTACCTCGCCGCTTTCGGTTTCTTTGTCTGGCTGGGCACGCTGCGTCTGCACCATCAGCCGTTTGCGCGCATCACGGGCGCTGGTGTGTGGCAGCGCAAAGATGTG
Organism: Betaproteobacteria bacterium; assembly: GCA_025356445.1. Taxonomy (GTDB): domain Bacteria; phylum Pseudomonadota; class Gammaproteobacteria; order Burkholderiales; family Burkholderiaceae_C; genus Defluviibacillus. The sequence goes on from JANXSZ010000017.1 coordinate 8,370, forward strand.
GAAGATATTCTGTTCCTCGGTGTGCTCGGCGTCGTGCTGGGAGGGCGTATCGGCTACTGCCTGTTTTACAAACCCGAGTACTACTTTTCCCATCCGCTGGAAATTTTTGCCGTGTGGCAGGGCGGCATGTCGTTCCATGGCGGGCTGCTGGGCGTGATCGTCTCGCAAATCTGGTTTGCTTATTCGCGTGCCAGACCGTTCTGGCAAGTGATGGATTTCATTGCCCCCTGCGTGCCCACCGGCCTTGCCTGTGGCCGGGTGGGTAACTTCATCAATGGAGAGTTGCCAGGTCGCTTTGCCGATCCATCTTTGCCTTGGGCCATGGTGTTCCCCAACAGCGGCTCCATGTTGGCGCGCCACCCGTCGCAGGTCTACCAGTTTTTGCTGGAAGGGCTGCTGTTGTTCGTCTTGCTGTGGCTGTATGCCCGCCACGAGCGCCGCCAGGGACAGGTGTCTGCGGTGTTTTTGCTGGGCTATGGTGTGTTCCGCTTTATCGCTGAATTTTTCCGCGAACCTGATGCCCATTTGGGCTTGCTCAGCCTGGGCATGAGCATGGGGCAGTGGCTGTGTGTACCGATGATTCTGGGCGGGGCAGGGTTGTGGTGGTGGTTTGGGCGGGGTAAGGCGAGCACGACGCTTGCCCGTAGCTGAAGCATGCCCCGGTTCAAACAGACCAGGGTATTCACCCGCTAAACAAGGGTTGCAATCTTCAGTGTTTGATGTGCATAATTATAAGTAATTACACAGAATTATTGCCATCAAACCCACCATAACCAAGAACCCTGACCCTATGCGCCTTGTCCATAATTCTCTTCACCATGAAGTCGCCGCCACCTTGCGGGACCGCATCTTTGCGGGCGAGTTGGCTCCCGGTGCCTTTCTTGACGAATTGGCTTTGGTCGAGGATTTGAAAATCTCGCGTACCCCGTTGCGTGAGGCGCTCAAGGTGCTGACGGCAGAGGGCATCGTGCGCCATGAGCCGCGCCGGGGGTGCTTCGTGAACCAAGTCACCGAGCAAGACCTGGACGACATCTTCCCTGTGCTGGCCTTGCTGGAGGGGCGCTGTGCTTTCGAGGCTGCCCACCGCGCCAGCGATGCGGATGTGCAAGCGCTGCAAACGTTGCATGACCGCTTGAACACCTTCGCCGCAGCAGGGCGCATTCCTGAGTACTACGAAGTGAATTTCGCTATCCATGAGGCCATCATCCTGCTGGCCAACAACCGCTGGTTGGCGCAGAGCATTGCTGACTTGCGCAAAATCGTGAAGCTTGCACGCCTGCAACAGCTGCACGCACCGGGCCGGTTGGCGCAGAGTTTGTCCGAGCACATGGCCGTGTTCGCCGCTCTCAAGGCCCGCGACGGCGATGGGGCAGAAGCCGCCATGCGCACCCATTTGACGCGGCAACGCGTGGCTTTGCGCGAGCTTGCGCGTAACTTGACATCAAGGCTTGTTTCCCTATGAGTACCTCCAACTGGATTTCTCGCAGCGTCTCCAAGCTGCGCACCCCCTCGCCAGAGGTCGGCAAAACCACTTCTAAAACCCCGCTGGAGGTGAAAAATGAACCAAATTCACCTTTGGCGCAAGCTGGTAAAGCTACATCAGCTATCAAAAATGTAGCGGCGTCAGCACCAACACCCGTACCCGCACCAACGTTGTCAGTGGCGGCGCCTGTCGCCGCCGCCACTTCGCGTTCCACCCGCGAACGCCTTAAAGCCACGCTGCGGCAAAAGGAAGAGGCCCTATCGCCCCGCGTGCTGCGCCGCACCCTGGAAGAACTGCGTGCCATCGTGGACCCCCAGGTCAGCGAAGTCGAAGGTGGCGTGCGCGCCAAAGGTGTGGCGGGCTGGTATGCCAGCGCTACGGTAGAGCGTCGGCGTGACATGTGGCTGTTGATGAGCGAGCAATTCGTCGCAGACCAGGCCAACCTCAAACTTGCGCAAGCCCAGTTTGCTGCCGCTGTGGGCACGCCCGATGAAGCGGTGGCGGAGGTGCATTACCGCCGTGCCACCGTGTCGCCACGCCGCCGTTTGTTGCAGCGCTTCAGCGTGTTCCCCGAGGGCATCCGCTTCCTGGTGGACATGCGTGCCGACATGCTGCCTTACCTCAAGACCGACAAGCGCTTGCAGGCGCTGGACGTGGAAATGGAGTACATGTTCTCCACTTGGTTTGACGTGGGTTTTCTCAATCTGCGCCGTATCAGCTGGGATTCACCCGCGTCGCTGATCGAAAAGCTCATCAAATACGAAGCCGTTCACGACATCAAAAGCTGGGCCGATGTCAAAAACCGGCTGGATTCAGACCGCCGCTGCTACGGCTTTTTCCACCCCCGGTTGCCCGATGAGCCGTTGATTTTTGTCGAAGTCGCCATGCTCGATGGCATCGCCCGCAGCATCACGCCACTGCTGGACGAGTCCGCTGATGCCGAAGACCTGAGCAAAGCCACCACGGCTATTTTTTATTCCATCAGCAACACCCAGACCGGTCTGCGTGGCGTGAGCTTCGGCGATTCGCTGATTAAAACGGTGGTGGAAACGCTCAAAGTTGAGTTTCCTCGCCTCAAAACCTTCGCCACCCTGTCGCCTATTCCCGGCTTTCGGGCGTGGTTGACCAAAAACACCACCGCCATGCTGGCCCGCTCAAGTGAGAAAGAGCTGGCCGAATTGGGCCGTGCCGTGGGTTTTGAGCCGCCCCGTGCCGAGCATGTGCAGTCCGCCATGGAAAAACCCTTGGCCCTGCCTGATACCTCGCCCGTGCGCCGTTTCATGCAGCGCGCCGCTGCGCAGTATCTGGGCCGTGAGATGGTGGGTGGCAAACCGGCTGACCCGGTCGCCCGCTTTCACCTGGGCAACGGCGCTCGGGTTGAGCAGTTGAACTGGGCGGGTGACCCGTCCAGCAAAGGTCTCAAACAATCGTATGGACTGATGGTGAATTACCTTTACGACCTGAAGCGGCTGGACAAACACCGCGCCATGCTGTTTCAGGGAAAAATACCAGTTTCCGGTGCGGTTGACGACTTGCTGGGGTGACACTTTTACCCGGTATAAAAGCAGAAAAAAAGCAGAAAAAAGCAAATACAACAGACAAATGGATACAAAAATGCCCATGAAGAGACAAACAAAAACCGTGGCCGCCGCCGCACTGTTGGTGCTGGCAGGCGTGGCCGCAATCCCTGCCCAAGCCCGCATTACCCGCATCGTCATCGACGAAACCCTGCCGCTGGCAGCGGATGCTTCCGGGGGCATCGCCTATGAGCAAGTTGCAGGCCGTGCCTTTGGTGAACTCGATCCGCGTCTGCCGGGGAACGCGCTTATTCAGGACATTGCGCTGGGCCAGGATACCGACGGCAAAGTGCGCTATGTGGCCACCTTTGTCCTCACCAAGCCTGTTGACATGGCCAAAGCCAGCGGTTTGCTGTGGCACGAGGTGCCCAACCGGGGTTTGCGGCGGCCCAATGTGCCTGCTGAGCGCGCCAATGGTGATATTGACCTGACCAGTGCCTGGCAGGGGGACAACGCCGGTGCCACCGCCGTGCGCCCTACGGCCTCTGTTGCCGGTAGCCATTGGTTGCAGTTGCCCATTGCCCGTGGGCCGGGTGGCGCAGCCATCACGGGCGAGGTGTTTGGCCGCATCGTCAACCGTGCGGGCCCCTCGTCACAACCGTTGATCGTGCAAACCAACCCTGTGCCCTACAAGCCCGTCAGCCTGGACACCACGCAATCCCGGCTGGTGTCGCGCCGGGGTGAGTCCACGCGAGGTGAGGTCATTGGCGAAACCGTGATCGCGCCCGCCGACTGGGCCTGGGCCAAGTGCGATGCGGCCAACCCTTTTCCCGGTGTGCCGGATGCGACGCAGATTTGCCTGAAAAACGGCTTTGACGCCTCACGCCTCTACCAAGTGGTGTTCAAGGCGGCTGATCCCTATGTGCTGGGCGTGGGGTTTGCTGCTTGGCGTGACATGGGGGTTTTTTTCAAACAGGCAAAGACCGACGATACCGGCACGCCGAACCCGGTGGTCCAGCGTGTCACGCACAGCATCGGGCGCGGTGTTTCGCAATCGGGCAATTTTTTGCGCGGCTGGTTGCACCTGGGGTTCAACCAGGACGAGGCTGGGCGACAGGTTCATGATGGCCTGTGGCCTCTCATCGCCGGGCGGCGTATCGCGCTTAACTTCCGCTGGGCCCAGCCAGACGGTGTTTTAGAGTTGTACCAGGCGGGTAGCGAAGGCCCGCAATGGTGGTCGCGTCACCCTGATCCGGTGCGCGGTGGGGCGGCGGCGGGCATTCTTGACCGCTGCGAAGCCAGCAAAACCTGTCCCAAGATTGTTGAAAGCTTTGGTTCTGCCGAGGTCTGGGCACTCAAGCTCACGCCAGAATGGGTGGGCACCGATGGCAAGGCCGATTTGCCCCTGCCTGCCAACGTGCGACGCTACTACATTGCCAGCTCCAACCACGGTGGTGGTGCCGGTGGTTTTGACACCAGTTTGCCGGGCGTGGGCTTGCCGACGGTAGGGGCCAGTTGCCCAGGCAACAACTACGGCACCGGCCTGTTGCCTGCCAACCCCATGCCGCACACCGAAACGGTCAATGCGCTGCGGGTTCACTTTCGCAACTGGGTGATGCGTGGCACAGCGCCTCCAGCCAGCCGTTATCCCACACTGGCCGCACGCCCTGGTGAGGCGCGGGGTACGCTGGCGCTAGCGAACAAAGCCAGCCTGGGTTTTCCCACCCTCCCTCAACTGCGCCCTACCGTACCAGAGCCTGACTTCATCATGCCGGTGCTGGACTACGACTGGGGCCCTGACTTCAACGCCAGGGATGGCGCAGGCATTGCAGGCTATGCGCCGCCCCCCATCAAGCATGTGCTGACCATGCTGGCACCCCGCGTGGATGCCGATGGCAACGAACTGGGCGGTGTCCCGGTTGTGCTGGCAGCGGCACCTTTGGGGACTTACCTGGGCTGGAACATCACTGCGGGTGGCGCCAGACCCTTTCACCAAGGGCAGATCTGCAATTACGTAGGCGGCATGGTGCCATTTGCCAAAACGGCGCAAGAACGACAAGCTAACGCCGATCCCCGCCTGTCGCTGGAGGAGCGCTACGGTTCCCACGATGGTTATGTGAACGCGGTCACCCAAGCCAGCCAGCGCGCTGTGGCTGAGGGGTTTTTGCTGGCTGACGACGCGGCTGCGTTGGTCCAGGCGGCGCAAGCGAGTGCAGTCTTGCGCTGATGGCTCGCGCTGTTCGTCCCTTTCCTCACATCCTTGCATTTCAAGTTTCAACCCTGTTCAACAATACTCAACAATACTCAGCAATACCGCCAGGAGACAAAACCATGACTAACGTGAACGCCCCAACTTTCCATCGACGCGACATACTGCGCATCGCAGCTTTCAACGCAGCCGCCGCCACGGCCCTGACCACCTCACCCCTGCTGTTCGCCCAAAGCAGCTGGCCCACCAAGCCGGTGAACGTGATCGTGCCTTTCCCCGCAGGCGGTGGCACCGATGCTTTTGCACGGCCTTTATCTGCGGTGTTTTCCAAAAACACGGGTAAGCAGATGGTGATTGACAACCGGGGGGGGGCGGGCGGCACGTTGGGTGCCAGCATCGCTGCCAAGGCCGCACCGGACGGGTACAGCTACTTCATCGGCGCGGTTCACCACGCCATTGCGCCCAGCATGTACCCCAAACTGGACTACAGCATCGAGAAAGACTTTATCCCCCTGGCACTGATCGCCAACGTGCCACAGGTGCTGGTGGTCAACCCCAAGAAATTCGCGACCGAGGACTTCAAAGCCTTTATCGCGCTGATGCGGGCCAACCCAGGCCGCTACAACTACGGCTCAGCCGGTGGTGGTACCTCCCACCATTTGGCCGGTGAGTTGTTCAAGCTGCAAAGCAAAACCTTTATCACCCACATTCCCTACCGAGGTGCTGGCCCGGCACTGCAAGACCTGATGGCTGGCAATATCGACATGATGTTTGACGGTTTGGGCTCCAGTGCCCAGCACATCAAAGGCGGGCGTATCAAGGCGCTGATGGTCTCGGGCAACAAGCGCAACCCGGCTTTCCCTGATGTGCCCTGCGCCGCTGAAGTGGGTTTGCCTGACTACACCGTCACCACCTGGTACGGCCTGTTCACTCCCAAAGGCACACCCGAAGAAGCCCAAACCCGCATGCTGGAAGAGTTGAAAAAAGCCAGTGCAGCGGACGAGTTCAAAACCGCCTGGGCCAACAACGGTGCCGAGTTCTCCAGCATGTCACCCGCCCAGTTTGGCGGTTTTGTGAGCGCCGAGGTGAAGCGCTGGGCTGCCGTGGTCAAGGCCTCGGGTGCCAAGCTGGACTGAGCAGGGCGGCATGAGCGGACACATTCAAGTTACTCCAGCCAGCTTCGACGGTGCGGTCGTGTGCGTCACGCTGTCGCATCCCGGTAAACTCAACGCCATGTCACGCACCATGTGGCGTGAGCTGCGCTCTGTTTTTGAGAGCTTGCACAGCACACCCGCTGTGCGCTGCGTGCTGATTCAAGGCGAAAAAAACAGTTTTTGTGCGGGGGGGGACATCTCGGAATACCCCGCTTTTCGTTTTGATGAAGCCGCACTCCGCGAATTTCACGAGAGCGATGTCTGGGGTGGCCTCTCGGCTATGCTGGCCTGCGACGTGCCCATCGTTGCGTTGATCGAAGGCGCCTGCATGGGCGCGGGCATGGAGATTGCCAGTTGCTGCGACTTGCGCATCGCAAGCGCCTCCGCCCAGTTCGGCGCACCCATCGCCAAACTCGGCTTTCCCATGGCCCCCCGCGAAGCCGCGCTGGTCGCCCGTGCCGCTGGCGAGTTGACCGCCCGCGAAATGCTGCTGGAAGCTGCCGTGCTAAGCGCCGCAGAGATGAAAGCCCGTGGCTTCTTGAACCGTGTGCTAGCGGATGACGCTGTTGCGGCCAGTGCAGAGGCCAGCGCCCAGCGTATTGCCAGCCTTGCGCCTCAAGCGGCAAGGCTGAACAAGCAAACTTTCAGGCACGCCACCGTGGCTGTCCAGGTGTCGGCCATCGCTTACCAGTACGCCGATTCTCCTGAGCACCGTGAAGGTATCACTGCCTTCCTCCACAAACGAAAACCCCAGTTTTAATTTTGTTTCTAATCCTGTTCAAGCCATGACAACCCAAAGCAGCAACCACAACCTCTTTGCCGCCCTGCGCGCAGCCTTTCCCGCTGACCTGAACGCGGTAGCCGTTGAGACCGATAACGGCCTGACCTACACCTGGCACGATCTGGAGCGCTCTACCGCCATGGTGGCCAACCTGCTGCAATCGCTGGACTTGGCGCCCGGTGCCCGCGTGGCGGTGCAGGTGGAAAAATCCGTCGAAGCCATGGTGCTTTACCTCGCCACACTGCGCGCAGGCTATGTGTTTTTGCCGCTGAACACGGCCTACCAAAGTGCTGAGATCGAGTACTTCATCGGCAACGCCGAACCCGCCGTGGTGGTGTGCAGCCCGTCCAACTTCGGCTGGGTCAGCAAAATTGCCTTCAAGGCGGGTACGAACAGCGTCTTCACCCTGGGCGACGACCGCACTGGCAGCCTGCTAGACCGCGCCGCCCACCACAGCGACCAGCACACCTGCGCCACCAGCAGCGCAGACGACCTTGCCGCCATCCTGTACACCAGCGGCACCACAGGCCGTAGCAAGGGCGCGATGCTGTCACACAGCAACATGCTTTCCAACGCGCTGGTGCTCAAAGACTACTGGGGCTGGAGAACGGCAGAGCAGGGCGGTGATGTGCTGATCCACGCGTTGCCCATCTTCCATGTCCACGGCCTGTTCGTGGCGCTGCACGGTGCGTTGATCAACGGCAGCAAAATCATCTGGATGGCCAAGTTCGATCCCAAATTTGCCATCGCCAAAATGGCGGAAGCCACCGTTTTCATGGGCGTACCCACGCTGTACGTGCGCATGTTGGCCGAGCCGGGTTTGACGCAAGAAGCCGTGCGCCACATGCGCCTGTTCATCGCTGGTTCTGCGCCCCTATTGCTGGAAACCTTTACGGAATGGCAAACCCGCACCGGCCACACCATTCTGGAACGCTACGGCATGAGCGAAACGGCCATGCTCACCAGCAACCCCTACGCAGCCGATGCACGTTATGGTGGTCAAAGCGAGCGTCGCGGCGGTACGGTGGGTTTCCCACTGCCCGGTGTGACGTTGCGGGTGCAAGATGACGAAGGCCAAGTCTTGGCGACAGGTGAGATCGGCGGCATCCAGGTCAAAGGCCCAAACATCTTCAAAGGCTACTGGCGTATGCCCGAGAAGACCGCCGAAGAGTTCACCGCCGATGGTTTTTTCAAAACCGGCGATGTCGGCAAGGTGGACGAGCGTGGCTACGTCACCATTGTGGGCCGCTCCAAAGACCTCATCATCAGCGGCGGCTACAACGTCTATCCCGCAGAAATCGAGGGCTATATCAACGATATGCCGGGCGTGAACGAGAGCGCGCTGGTTGGTGTGCCGCACCCTGATTTCGGTGAAGTAGGCGTGGCCGTGGTAATCGCCAAACCGGGGGCCAGCCTAGCGTCTGAGCAGATCATTGCTGACCTGAAGTCAAAACTGGCCAATTTCAAAATCCCCAAACACTGCTTTGTGGTGGCCGAATTGCCACGTAATACCATGGGGAAGGTACAGAAGAACTTGCTGCGGGAGCAGTACAAGGGGTTGTTCAAGGCTTGAAGTTCTCGGTTTGACACCCATTTGCCCTTAAGCTTGCGCCCCGCAGAGCACTCGCTTCCCCTGTCAAAAGCCTTGAACGGATCTCGCTTGAAAGACCAACTCACCCGCAGCCTGTCCCTGCTTGCTAAAGTCCCCAACCGTCATCTGCTGGCCAGTGGCTTGCGTGGGGTGGAGCGTGAAACCTTGCGCGTTACCCCGCAGGGCAAGCTGGCCCTGACGCCCCATCCTGCTGCCTTGGGGTCGGCGCTGACGAACCCGCAAATCACCACCGATTATTCGGAATCGCTGATGGAGTTCATCACGCCCGCAGAACCCGACATTGCCACTGCACTCACACAGCTCGACGCTATCCACCGCTTTGCCATCACCGAGTTGGACAAAAAAGAAGAGCTGCTGTGGAGCCAGTCCATGCCAGGCGAGTTGCCTGAAGAGGCCGACATCCCCATCGCGTGGTACGGCAAATCCCATATTGGGATGCTCAAGCACGTCTACCGACGCGGCTTGGCGCTGCGTTACGGCAAATCCATGCAATGCATTGCAGGCATCCACTACAACTATTCTGTGTCTGACGACCTGTGGAAAGCCTTGCATGCCGCAGACCCGACGCTGGCCTCGGACAAGGATTACCAGTCTGAACGCTACATCGCTGCCATTCGCAATTTCATGCGCTACAGCTGGCTCCTGATGTACCTGTTTGGTGCATCGCCTGCGCTGCCGGCCCATTTTTTACGCGGTCAAAAACACCAACTGGAACGTTTGTCCGACGACACGCTGTATTTGCCATATGCCACCAGCCTGCGCATGAGCGATCTGGGCTACCAAAACGACGCCCAAGCAGGTTTGATTCCGCCGTACAACACCATGTACAGCTACATGCGCAGTCTGGCGCTGGCAGTGCGCAAGCCTTACCCGTTCTACGAAACCCTGGGCACACAACGCCATGGCGAGTGGTGGCAAATCAACACCAATGTGCTGCAAATCGAAAACGAGTACTACGCCACCATCCGCCCCAAGCGCGTGATCCGCACTGGTGAGCGCCCGCTGGAGGCCCTGTGCGCACGTGGCATCCAGTACATCGAGGTGCGCTGTATGGACGTTGATCCGTTCGAGCCTATCGGTATCAGTTTGCAGACTGCTCGCTTCCTGGACGCTTTTTTACTGTTCTGTGCGCTGGAAGACAGTCCGCAAACCAATGAAAAAATCGGTGCTGAGAATGCAGACAACTTTGCCAAAACAGTGAAGGAAGGCCGTCGCCACGGCTTGCAATTGCACTGTGACGGTACCAGTCGCGACCTGAAAACTTGGGGTCTGGAATTGCTGGAGCGCATAGCGCCCGTGGCTGCCCTGTTGGACGAATTGCGTGGTGACACGGTTCATGCGCAATCGCTGCTCGAACAGCAGGCCAAACTGCGCGATGTGACGCTGACGCCTTCAGCCAAGGTGCTGGCAGCGATTCACCAACATGGCGATTCCTACCCCGCATTCGGCCTGGCCCAGAGCCATGCCCATGCCGCTGACTTCCGTGCCCGGCCCTTGAGCGACGCTGAGCGCAGCGCCCTCAACGCGCTGGCCGCATCGTCCTTGGCAGAGCAAGCGCAGATGGAAAGCGTACAAACGGGCAGCTTCGATGACTTCATCACCGACTACCGGGCACGCACGCCTACTGAGTTGTGCGGTTAAGCATAGTTAACGGCTGCTAATTGCGCTAATTGCCATCTTCAAACCCAATCCGTGCCACAACCCCTGCCGCAGGGGGCTCCAGGTAAGTCCAGTCGTCGGCCACGCGCAGTACGCTTGTTGGGGCGTCGTAAGTTTGCACGGGAACGCCTTTGAGCGCTTTCATCATGTAGTCGATCCAGATGGGCAGCGAAAGCCCGCCACCTGATTCCCCGCTGCCCAGGCTGCGAGGCTTGTCGTAGCCCATCCACACCACTGCAGCCAAGCCAGGTTGAAACCCGGCGAACCATGCATCTACAGCGTCGTTGGTGGTGCCAGTTTTGCCGTAAATGTCGGTGCGCTGCAAGGTGGCTTGCGCTTTGGCCGCAGTGCCTGTGCGTGTCACTTCGTTCAGCAAGCTGTTGGTGATGAAGACATTGCGCTCGGGCACGGCACGTTCAAGGTCGGCCAAAACAGGGGGGGGCGGTGCTTCAAACAGCAGTTTGCCTTGTGCGTCGGTGATGCGCTCTATCACCACGGGCAGGACTTTGTAGCCGCCGTTGGCCAGCATGGCGTAGGCGCTGACCAGTTGCAGCGGCGTGGTGGTGCCTGAACCCAGCGCCAGGGTGAGGTTGTCGGGCTGTTTATCAACATCAAAACCATAGCGTGTCACCCAGTCTAGAACAGGCGGAATGCCTAAAAATTGCAATAACCGCACGCTGACGAGATTTTTGGATTTGGCCAGCGCCTGGCGCAGTGTCAGCGGGCCGTCGTACTGGCCGTCTGCATTTTGGGGGCTCCAGGCCGCTGCCCCCTCTGCTCCAGGCAGGACGAGGCGGGCGTCGTTGATGACGGTGGCAGGTGTGACGCCTCTTTCCAGTGCGGCGGAATACAAAAATGGCTTGAAGCTAGAGCCTGGCTGCCGCCAACCTTGGGTGACGTGGTTGAATTGCTGGTCAGAAAAATCAAACCCACCAACCAACGCCTTTATTCGACCTGTGTTGGGTGCCATGGACACCAGCGCGCTTTGGACTTCAGGCCATTGCGCAATGGCCCAGGTGGCGGTAACAGATGGCGGTGTCGGCGCAGGGACTTTACCGGTCTTGGCAACGCGCGCGCCGGAGGGCACAGGTTTGTCATGCCGCTGCACCCGGATGATGGCTCCCCGGCGCACGGCCAGTGCCGGTGGCGCTTTGGCGCTCAGCGCCGCTTGCGCCCAGCGCAGGCCTTCACCGCTGAGGTGTACCGTCTCGCCAGTGGCTAACCGGGCTACCACCTCTTGAGGGCTGGCGTGCAGCACGATGGCCACGCGCAGATCTTCATCGTCGTTGTAGTCTTTCAGGGCCAGAGCTGCAGCCTGGTCTTCTTGGGCGGCATCGTTGGGCAGGTCTTCCGTTTCCTCGGGGCCACGGTAGGTCTGGCGGCGCTCGAACGCCAGCACGCCTTTGCGCACAGCCTGGTAGGCGGCTTGCTGGTCGGTGGACACCAGCGAGGTGTAGACCTTGAAGCCCTGTGAATAGGCCTGCTCGCCATAGCGCTCAAACACGGCCAACCGCGCCATCTCGGCCACGTTTTCGGCATGTACCGGTACTTGCAGTGGTGAGCGCACCGCGAGTTTTTCGGCCTTGGCCGCATCCCACTGCGCCTGGGTGATCACGCCCACATTGAACATACGCTGCAACACGAGGCGTTGCCGCTGGGTGGCGCGTTCGATGTTCGTGATGGGATTGGCATAAGACGGGTTTTGCGGTAAACCGGCCAGCATGGCAGCCTCGGCGACCGATAGGGAAGCCAGCGGTTTGCCAAAATACACCTGCGCCGCTGCACCGAAGCCGTAGGCCCGGTGCCCCAGGTAAATCTGGTTCATGTAGAGCGTCAGAATCTCGTCCTTGGAGAGGGTCTGCTCCATCTTCAACGCCAGCATGGCTTCTTTGAGTTTGCGCTCGGCTGTTTTACGGTTTGACAAAAAGAAGGTGCGTGCCACCTGCTGGGTGATGGTCGATGCACCTTGGCGGCGGCCTCCCGTCAGGTTAGAGGCCAACGCACGCAGCACGCCGATGGGGTCAATCCCTTTGTGTTGGCGAAAGCGCGTGTCTTCGATGGCCAGCACCGCGTCTTGCATTAGTTTCGGCAATTGCGCAAACGGCAGATACTCACGCCGCTCTGCGCCAAACTGTGCGATTTCCACCGCATCGCTGGTGAACACCTGCAAGGCCTGTTGTGGCTGGTAGCGGGTGACTTTATCGAGGCTGGGGAGTTGCGGATACCACCACGCGGCGGCGGCACCTACCGCCAGGGTGCATAGCACCACAAGTACAGCCAGCCCCCAAGCCAGTGAGGCCAGCAGGGCACCAGACTGTGTTTTGGATGCGGTATGGAAATAAGGAAGGACTGGTTTCATGGAAAGCATGGGATGACAGCGGATTATCGGCAATAGTCTTGCCCCGCTTTGCCATGAAACCGCAATGCGCTATTTATTTGATAGCTGGTTAAGCCGATCAGATAAGCGCAAGAGACTGATTTACCGCAAAACAAGCACTGGCGTATGCGAGTGCGTCAGTACCTGCTGGGTTTCGCTGCCCAGCAGCAGGCGTTTGATGCCTTTGCGGCCATGAGAAGCCATCACGATCAGATCGGCGGCGCAATTGGTGGCAGCGGTGATGATGCCTTCAGCCACCAAATCTGATTTCACCACGATGGCGTAGGTGGTGATGCCTCTGGCGGTTGCCGTGGCTTTGTGGGCATCAACGATGGCTTGTGCATCGTCTACCCATTGCTTTTCGATGCGGTCAGAATCTTCCAGGCTGATGGTCATGGAGCCCTCGAAATAGGTACGGGCGTAGTGCGGGATGACCTTGACAATTGTCAGATCCGCCTTGGTCAGTGCGGCCAAGTTAATACCGCTGGTAACGGCGAGCTGGGACAGCTCCGAACCGTCGGTGGCAACAAGAATATGTTTGTACATGGTCATCTCCGTTTGTGGATAGGAAGCCTCAGCATAGTGTTATTTATCCGCTTTGGCGTTGATCTGGATCAAACGCGGCGTTGTCCTACACGGATAGTCTCGCTATATGCCTGCCAACCTTGCGCGCCATCCCTTTTCAGTCCCTATAGCGCCTATTCCTGCCCTTCCTTCTGCCCCTTCCGCGTGGCTGGACGATCCTGCCGAGTGGGCCGCTTTCAGCCAACCTTCCACCGACTGGCCCGCCTGCCAAGAGTCCCAGCTGCTGATTGACGGTATGCATTGCGCCGCCTGTGCGCTGGCGGTGGAGCAGGCCTTGCGCGACTTGCCCGGCGTGGTGCTGGCCGAGGTCGGCGCGGCATCGCGGCGGGCGCGGGTGGTGTGGGCCGCTGACGTGGTGCGGCCTTCGCAGTGGCTGGCTGCTGTAGAGAAGGCGGGCTACCACGCCATCCCCGCGCTGGACGCTAGCGAGCGGGCACGCCGCCAGGTGGCACAGCGCCAGGCCCTGTGGCGCTGGCTGGTGGCTGGTCTGTGCATGATGCAGGTGATGATGTACGCCATGCCCGCCTATGTTGCCGGGCCGGGCGAGATGACGCCTGACATGGCGCAACTGCTGCGCTGGGCTTCCTGGGTGCTGACGCTGCCGGTCTTGGTGTTTTCTTGCGGCCCGTTCTTTGCCAATGCCTGGCGCGATGTGCGGCAGCGCCGCGTCAGCATGGATTTGCCCGCCGCACTGGGCATGGCTGTGACCTTTGCCGTCAGCAGCGCTGCCACCTTCGACCCACAGGGCGTGCTGGGGCACGAGGTGTATTTTGATTCGCTGACCATGTTCGTCTTCTTTTTGCTGACCGGGCGCTGGCTGGAACTGCGCCTGCGTGACCGCACCGCCGGGGCCTTGGAGGCCCTCATCAGTCGCCTGCCCGACAGCGTGGAACGCTGGGACGTTGATGGTGTGGTGCCCGCCGTCTGTGTTCCCGCTTTTGTGCGCGTGGCCGTGCGGCGGCTGCGGCTGCACGACCGCATCCGCGTGCTGCCAGGTGAGGCTTTTCCTGCCGACGGTACGCTGCTGCAAGGCCATACGCAGGTGGACGAGGCGCTGTTGACGGGGGAATCCACCCCGCTTCAGCGCAGCGTAGGTCAGGGCGTGCTGGCGGGCAGCTACAACTTGAGCGCCCCAGTAGAGGTGCATGTTGATCGTTTGGGCGACAGCACCCGCTTTGCACAGATTGTGGCGTTGATGGCCCAGGCCGCCAGCCAGAAGCCCCGGCTGGCGCAGCTGGCAGACCGCGTGGCACGGCCCTTTTTGGTCGGCGTGCTGGTGGTGGCCGCGCTGGCGGGTGTGCTGTGGTGGCCGTCTGGCCCGGGCCATGCGCTGATGGTGGTGGTGGCTGTGTTGGTCGTCACCTGCCCGTGTGCACTTTCGCTGGCCACCCCGGCGGCGCTGTTGGCCACGGCGGGCCGTTTGGCGAAATCTGGCGTGCTGGTGCGCCGTCTGCAAGCGCTGGAGAACCTGGCGTGGGTGGATACCGTGGTCTTCGACAAAACCGGCACCTTGACGCGGGATGGCATGACCGTGGTGGCCACCCGCACCCGGGGGGGCATGCCACCTGCCGTGGCCCTGGGGTTGGCGGCGGGCCTGGCTGCGCAGTCGCTGCACCCGGCCTCACGGGCGGTGGCTGCGGCCGCACAGGCGCAGGGTGTGGCCGCAGAGCCGTTGCGGCAGGTGGAGGAGGTGGCGGGGCAGGGCATGCGTGGGACGGACGCTTTGGGGCGGGTCTACTTGGGGTCTGCTGCGTGGTGCAGCGTGCCCGCAGGAGTAGATGTGAAGGTGGGTGTGAATGCGATGGAGGTGGGCGCTGTTCGCCAGGTCTACCTGAGCGATGGGCTGGGCTGGCTGGCCACCTTTGATTTGTCCGAGGATGTGCGGCCTGACGCGCTACAGACTATCCAGGCGCTCCAGGCTGCGGGGCTGCGGGTGGAGTTGCTGTCGGGCGACCAGCCCATCGCCGCATTGCGGGTGGCAGCCCAGCTCGGCATGGCCGAGGCGCGCGGCGGCTGCACGCCCAACGACAAGCTGTTGCACCTGCAAGCCTTGCAGCGCCAGGGCCGTCATGTGGCGATGGTGGGTGATGGTCTGAACGATGGCCCAGTGCTGGCCGCTGCCCACGTGTCCTTTGCTTTCGGCCAATCCGTACCTCTGGCGCGGCGGCAGGCGGATCTGGTTGTCACTGGCGACGCGCTGGGACAGGTGCTGCAGACGCTGCTGCTGGCCCGGCGCACGCTGCGGGTGGTCAGGCAAAACCTGGTGTGGGCTGCGGGCTACAACGCCGTGTGCGTGCCGCTGGCGCTGGCCGGATGGCTGCCCGCGTGGCTGGCGGGGTTGGGCATGGCACTGAGTTCGCTGCTGGTTGTCCTGAATGCTGCCCGCTTGTCACGAGGTTGATTTTGATATGAAAAAGGCATTCTGTGCTTATTTGATGGGCGTAAGCAGCTATCTAATCTGTAGCAACTGGCTTGGAGCCCGTTGATGGACATCCTTTACCTGCTCATTCCCTTGTCCGTTGTGCTGGTGCTGCTGATTCTCGGTGGGCTGTGGTGGGCCATCCACTGTGGTCAATTTGAGTCTGTCGAGCGAGAAGGCGAGCGCATTCTGCACAACGATTGACCTGCATCAAAGTCTAGCCACATGAACCCCGGGACACTGAGCACTGTACAAAAAGAGGTGCTTATGGGTTTTCCAAAATCGCAAGCTACCCCGCTCGAGGTCTACAGCGACACGGCGGTGCGGCAGTTTTCCCTCATGGCCGTGGTCTGGGGTGTGGTGGGGATGCTGGTGGGGGTCATCATTGCCTCGCAACTGGCGTGGCCTGAACTCAACTTCGGCATTTCCTGGCTCAGTTATGGGCGCTTGCGTCCGTTGCATACCAATGTGGTGATTTTTGCGTTTGGCGGCTGTTCGTTGATGGCCACCAGCCTGTTTGTGGTGCAGCGCACTTGCCAGGCACGGCTGTTTTGTCCGCCGCTGGCGTCCTTTGTTTTTTGGGGCTGGCAGGCGGTGATCGTCGCTGCGGCCATCAGTTTGCCCATGGGCTACACCACTGGCAAGGAATACGCCGAGCTGGAATGGCCCATCGACATCTTGATCACGCTGGTGTGGGTGTCTTACGCCATCGTGTTCTTCGGCACCGTGGGCCGCCGCCGCGTACAGCATATTTACGTAGCCAACTGGTTTTTTGGGGCGTTCATCATCGCTGTGGCCCTGCTGCATGTGGTGAACAGCGCCGAGGTGCCCGCGGGCTGGATGAAGTCATATTCTGCCTACGCCGGGGTGCAGGATGCCATGGTGCAGTGGTGGTATGGCCACAACGCGGTGGGCTTCTTTTTGACAGCAGGTTTTCTCGGGATGATGTACTACTTCATCCCCAAGCAGGCTGAGCGTCCGGTGTACTCGTACCGCCTGTCCATCGTGCACTTCTGGGCGCTGATCTTCACCTACATGTGGGCCGGTCCGCACCACCTGCACTACACCGCGCTGCCGGACTGGACGCAATCGCTGGGCATGGTGTTTTCGCTGATTTTGCTGGCCCCCAGCTGGGGCGGCATGATCAACGGCGTGATGACGCTTTCCGGCGCCTGGCACAAGCTGCGTGACGATCCGGTGCTGCGGTTTTTGATAGTGTCACTGTCGTTTTACGGCATGAGCACCTTCGAGGGGCCGATGATGGCGATCAAGACCGTCAACGCACTGAGCCACTACACCGACTGGACGGTGGGCCATGTGCATTCCGGTGCCTTGGGCTGGGTGGGGCTGGTGTCTATGGGATCGCTCTATTACCTGATACCGCGCATGTTTGGCGCTAAAAAGATGCACAGCGTGCCCGCTATTGAGCTGCACTTCTGGCTGGCCACGGTGGGCATCGTGTTCTACATCGCCGCCATGTGGATTGCCGGTGTCATGCAAGGTTTGATGTGGGGTGCGGTGAACACCGACGGCACGCTGACCTACACCTTCGTTGAAAGCGTGAAAGCCACCTTCCCGTTTTACGTGGTGCGTGTGGCGGGTGGCCTGCTGTACCTCACCGGCATGCTGGTGATGGCCTGGAACGTATGGATGACGGCCATCTCGGGTCGCTCTGTGGTGGTGCCTGTGCCCACGGCGCAGTTGGCCCACGCTTAAGGAAACAACATGGCTGAGATGCACAAACCCGTTAACAAACCCATTCCGTTTTTCTCGCACGAAAAGATCGAGACCAACAACTTTCTGATGATCGTGCTGATTTTGCTGGTGGTCGCCGTGGGCGGGCTGGTGGAGATCGTGCCGCTGTTCTTTCAGAAATCCACCACCGAGCCGGTTACGGGCCTCAAGCCGTACACCGCGCTGCAACTGATGGGCCGCGACGTGTACCTGCGCGAAGGCTGCTACGGCTGCCACTCGCAGATGATCCGCCCCTTCCGCGCCGAGACGCTGCGCTACGGCCACTACTCGGTGGCAGGTGAATTTGTTTACGACCACCCGTTCCAGTGGGGCAGCAAGCGCACCGGCCCTGACTTGCACCGCGTGGGCGGAAAGTACAGCGACGAGTGGCACCGCATTCACCTGAACAACCCGCGTGACGTGGTGCCTGAATCCAATATGCCCAGCTACGCCTGGTTAGAAAAAACCCCGCTAGACCCCAGCGATGTGGCGCCCCGCATGAAGGCTTTGCGCACCGTGGGCGTGCCCTACACCGATGGTGACATCGCGGGCAGTGCCGAGGCGGTGAAGGGCAAAACCGAGCAGGACGCGTTGATCGCCTATTTGCAGGTGCTGGGCCGGGCATTGTCTGACCAACTGGCAGCGAAGGCGGCACAGGCGCCTTCTGCTCCTAATGCCATCGTAACGTCCACCCCACCTTCCCCACCTTGAACCTGAAAGCCCTCTATGGATGTCACCACCTTGCGCATCGCCGCCACGGTTTGCAGCTTTATCACCTTCGTTGGCATCCTTGTTTGGGCATTTTCGCGCCGTAACAAGGCGCAGTTTGACGAGGCGGCGCAGCTTCCTTTTCTCCAAGATTGACCCGTCCCACGAGGTTTCCCCATGAGCGATTTCACCAGCAACTTCTGGTCGGTTTTTATCACCATCCTTTCGGTGGCCGGTATCGCCGCCTGCCTGCTTTTGCTGTGGGTCACGGCCCGCAAAAAAGTGCCTTTCCAAAGCGACAACACCACGGGCCATGTCTGGGATGGTGACCTGCGCGAGATGAATAACCCGTTGCCGCTGTGGTGGGTGGGGCTGTTCATCCTGACCGTGGTGTTCTCCGTGGGCTATTTGGTGGCCTACCCCGGTTTGGGAACGTTTGCAGGCACGCTGGGCTGGACGCAGCAGGGTGAATATGACGATGAGGTGGCCCACGCCAACCAGGCGCTGGCACCGTTGTACGCCGATTTTGCGGCCACGTCGCCAGACAAACTGGCAGGCAATGCAAAGGCGATGGCGATTGGCGAGCGCTTGTTCATGAACAACTGCGCCCAGTGCCACGGCTCGGACGCACGGGGCAGCAAGGGCTTCCCTAATTTGTCTGACAGCGATTGGCTGCATGGTGGCACGCCGGACAAAATCAAGGAAACCATCACCCTGGGGCGGATTGGCCAAATGCCCCCTATGGCGGCTGCGGTGGGCACGCCCGATGAGGTGAAGAACCTGGCTAACTACGTGCTTAGCCTGTCTGGCAGCCCGCATGATTCACTGCGGGCCGGTTTGGGCAAGTCCAAATTTGGCGTCTGTGCGGCCTGCCACGGCGTGGGTGGCAAAGGCAACCCTGCCCTGGGTGCGCCTAATTTGTCGGACGACACCTGGCTGCACGGTTGGGGCGTGGAAGCCATTACCGCCATGGTCAACAGTGGCAAAGTGAACCAGATGCCCGCACAGGCAGACAAACTCACCGAAGCCCAAATCCATGTGCTGACGGCGTATGTGTGGGGCTTGTCGAACAAGCCGAGTACGGCAACCGTGTCGAAGTAGGGGGCGATTCAGCCTATGACATCCCCCAGCCCCTGTAAAGCCAACGCCAACACCAAAGTCATTCCCATCATCCCTGTTGGTGCGGATGATGCTGAGTTGGTGTCCTTGTACGCTGCGCAGAAAACGATTCACCCGCGCACGGTGCAAGGCCTGTTCGCCCGTTGGCGCTGGGGCATGGTGTTCCTCACGCAACTGGTTTTTTACGGCCTGCCTTGGTTGACGTTTGGCCAGCGCCAAGCGGTGCTGTTTGACCTTGAGGCCAAGCGCTTTTACCTTTTTAGCTTGGTGCTTTACCCGCAAGACTTCATCTACCTGACGGGCTTGCTGGTGGTGTCGGCGCTGTCGCTGTTTTTGTTCACGGCCGTGGCGGGGCGATTGTGGTGTGGCTTTGCCTGCCCGCAAACGGTGTACAGCGAGATGTTCATGTGGGTCGAGCGCAAGATCGAGGGCGATCGTCTGGCACGCATCCGGCTTGACGGCAGCGCCATGTCGCTGGAAAAGCTGGTGAAAAAGTGGCTGAAACACATTGTGTGGTTAGGTATTGCCCTGTGGACGGGGTTCAGCTTTGTGGGCTACTTCACCCCGGTGCGGGAACTGGGCATGGCGTTTTTGCAGACCGAGATGGGGTCGTGGAACGTGTTTTGGGTGTTCTTTTACGCCCTGGCCACCTATGGCAATGCCGGGTTCATGCGCGAGCAGGTGTGCAAATACATGTGCCCCTATGCGCGGTTTCAAAGCGCCATGTTCGACAAAGACACGCTGGTCGTGAGTTACGACGCTGCCCGTGGCGAGCCACGCGGCGCACGTTCACGCAAGGCGGACAGCATGGCCCTTGCTGCTGCCCATTTGGGGGCTTGTGTGGACTGCACGCTGTGCGTTCAGGTTTGCCCCACGGGCATTGATATTCGCCAGGGCTTGCAGTACGAGTGCATCAGCTGTGGTGCCTGCGCCGATGTGTGCGACACGGTGATGGACAAAATGGGCTACGCCAGAGGCCTGGTGCGCTTTGCTACGCAAAACGGCATGGCGGCAGGCTGGACACGCCAACACATTTTGCGCCGCGTGTGGCGACCCCGTGTGCTGATCTACACCACTGTGCTGGTGCTGCTGTCGGGGGCGTTGCTGGTGAGCCTGATGTTGCGCACGCCCTTGAAGGTGGATGTGGTGCGCGACCGTGCCGCCTTGGCACGGATTGTGGCTGGCGGGCAGCTGGAGAACGTTTACCGTTTGCAGGTGATGAATGCCACCGAATCACCTCAGCGCTACCGCATTGCCGCGCAGGGGCTGGCGGGCTTGACGGTGGCTTCTGACGACATGGTGGAGGTCGATGCTGCCCAATCCCGCTGGGTGGCCGTGCGCTTGCACATCCCGTATGGCTCTGCCACGCCGGGTGCGCATCCCGTGGTGCTGGAGATCCAAAGCGCAGACGGCACAGCCCGTGTGCTTGAGAAATCTACCTTTTTAGTGCCTCGCTAGCAGCGCGCTAAACCTTGCAAATTTTAAGGACCCTGCCATGAACCCTCAACCTTCAATGCCTCACTCTCCACAACCCTGGTGGCATTACGGTCACGTCTGGCTGGTGATTGCAGGCCCCGCGCTGGTGGTGGTGGCCGGGCTAGTTACGGCGTGGATTGCTGTGTGCCAGCAAGACCCGGTGCTCGCGCAAGACTATTACAGCCAGGGGCTGAACATCAACAAGACACTGGCCAAACAGGGTTCGCTGGCCCCTGCGATGCAGGCGCGTAACCATGCTGCAACACCGATAGCACCACAACCGCCGTTACCTTCGTTATCGCAGCTGGTATCCCCAGCCAAGCCCTCTACAGGCACACCTGCGGATTGACGATGCGCTTGAGGGCGTCGGTGTTGAGAATGCGGATATGGCGCTGTTTGACTTCCACCGTGCCGTCTTCGACGAACTTGGAGAAGGTGCGGCTCACGGTTTCCAGCTTCATGCCCAGGTAGCTGCCGATTTCTTCCCGTGTCATGCGCAGGGTGAGTTCCGATTGTGAAAATCCCCGTGCATGGAGCCGCTGCACCAGATTAAGCAAAAATGCAGCCAGCCGTTCTTCTGCCCGCATGCTGCCAAGCAGCAGCATCACACCATGCTCACGCACGATTTCACGGCTCATGATTTTGTGGACATGGTGTTGCAGCGCGTTCACTTCGCGCGACAGCTCTTCAATGCGGTTGAAGGGCATCACGCAGACTTCAGCATCTTCCAGCGCCACGGCGTCGCAGGTATGGTGGTCGTTCACGATGCCATCCAGCCCGATGATTTCACCGGCCATCTGAAAGCCCGTGACCTGGTCGCGCCCGTCCTCTGTAGCGACACAGGTCTTGAAGACACCGGTGCGGATGGCAAACAACGAAGTAAACGTGTCGCCATTGCGGAACAAGGCCACCCCGCGTTTGATTTTGCGCCGCAGGGCCACCAGGTCATCAATGCGGTTGAGCTCGTCCGTGCTTAAGCCCAGTGGCATGCACAACTCGCGCAGATTGCAGTTGGAGCAGGCCACTTTGAGGCTCTGGGGACTCATGCGCTGGGCTTGTGTGGGTGCTTGCGCCTCGGGCGCAAGGGCATGGGATGCGTTGTCACCACGGTATTTGATCGCGTCAAGCATGAATAACTCCTGTTATGCGGCATTGTCCCTACAACGATATGCACGGCGTTTGATCCAGGTCAAGGAAGGTGCAGCCACTTCACGGCACATTGTGGTCATGCAATATGAACAACAAGAATCCCCGGGTCGGCTTAAAGCCCTCTCGACACGACAAGGGCATCTCTCATGACCCCTATCACCCCAGAACTGCTGCGCCGCTTTGATGTCCCCGGGCCGCGCTATACCTCGTACCCGACAGCTGACCGTTTTGTAGAAGCGTTTACCGCCGATGATTATGCGCAAGCCCTGGCGCAGCGCAAGGACGGTGCTGTTGCCTCCAATGTACCGTTGTCTTTGTATGTGCATATTCCGTTTTGCGAATCGCTGTGCTACTACTGTGCCTGTAACAAAATCATCACCAAACGCCATGGCCGTGCCACGTCCTACCTGCGCTATGTCAGCCTGGAGGTGGATTTGCAGGTCGCCCGGTTGGGTGTGGGCCGTGCGGTGAGCCAGTTGCACCTGGGCGGGGGCAGTCCCACGTTTCTGAGCGATGAGGAACTGGGCGAATTGATGGCGATACTGCGCCGCAATTTTGAATTCACCCCGGGAGGGGAGTATTCGATTGAGGTCGATCCCCGCACTGTTGACCCAGGCCGCCTGGGGGCCTTGGCCGATTTGGGTTTTAACCGGCTGAGCCTGGGCGTGCAGGATTTTGATCCTGAGGTGCAAAAAGCCGTGCACCGTGTGCAGCCCACGGAGCAAGTGTTCACGCTGGTTGACGCGGCACGCGCGCTGGGGTTTGAGTCCATCAACATTGACCTGATTTATGGCCTGCCCCGGCAGACACCGGAATCGTTGGCCCGTACCTTGGCGCAGGTGGTGCAGCTGCGGCCTGATCGCATCGCGCTCTACGCTTATGCCCATTTGCCTGAGCGCTTCAAGCCGCAGCGGCGCATTCTCAGTGCCGAGCTGCCCACGGCGGCCAACAAGGTGGCGATGCTGTCGGCGGCACTGGCAGCGTTCATCGGGGCCGGCTATGTGTATGTCGGGATGGACCACTTTGCTTTGCCCACCGACGCTTTGGCTGTGGCCAAGCGGCAAGGGCGCTTGCACCGCAGCTTTCAGGGCTACAGCCCCCAGCTGGACGGTGATGTGATCGGTTTGGGCGTGTCGGCGATTGGCCGGGTAGGGGCCACCTACAGCCAAAATGCCAAAACGCTGGAAGAGTATGCCGATCATCTGGACCAGGGCCGCTTGCCCGTGGTGCGTGGCTTGGCACTGAACCGGGATGATCTGGTGCGCCGCGCCATCATCATGGCCTTGATGTGCCAGGGTGAGGTTCAGTTCGAGTCGATTGAGCTGGCCTATCTGGTTGATTTTCAACGCAGTTTTGCGGCTGAACTGAGCGCACTTCAGCCTTTGGTGGAGCAGGGCATGGTCACTGTTAGCGCCACTGGCATTCAGGTGACGGCCCTGGGGTGGTTTTTTGTGCGTGCTGTGGCCATGGTGTTTGACCGCTACTTGCAGGCCGACCGCAACCGCAACCGCTTTTCACGCATCCTCTGATGCCAACCGGACTTGCCTGGACGGCGTTGCTGATGGGCTTGGCCGGTGGCCCCCATTGCGCAGGCATGTGCGGTGCAGCCTGCGGCGGATTGGTGCGCGTCTCAACCCGCAATAAGCCTCCCGGGCGGGGCATGGTGGCGTTCCAGGCCGGGCGTTTGCTGGGCTATGCCACGGTGGGCGGTTTATCGGCCTTTGCAGTGCAAAATTTGCTATGGCTGACCCGCCTGACGCCGGCACTGCACCCGATTGTAACCTTGTTTGACGTGGTGCTTCTGGTGTGGGGTTTGACGCTGTTGGTGCTCGCGCGGCAGCCGCTGTGGGTCGACGGCATGGGGCGTCGCATCTGGGCACGTTGGCGCCTTCAGCCCAAAGGCGGGCGATTTTGGTTGATTGTTGCTGGCGCTGTCTGGGCGCTGATGCCCTGTGGATTGCTCTATTCGGCCCTGTTCGTCGCGTCCTTGAGCGGTGGGCCGCTGGACGGTGCAAGGGCGATGGCCCTGTTCGCTCTAGGCAGTGGGTTGACGCTGGCCGTGGGGCCGTGGTTATGGCTGCGTCTACAGGCTTGGCGCGATCCCCGGCGCCAAGCCTGGGGAATGCGGGTGGCAGGCGCGTCGCTGGCTGTGGTGGCCGCGTGGGCTTTGGCACATGAGATGAATCCGCGTGTGCTGGATGTTTGCCGCACAGCGCTGGGGGCTTGGTAAAGGGGAATGCGGCAAGGCTTGGTAAAGCCTTGTTTGTACGCCCGCCTAGGCGTTGAGGCTGCGGTACAGCATGTACGAACCCAGTAGCAAAAGCAGCGTGGCGAACGCGCGTTTGAGTCCTGCAATGTCCAGGCTGTGTGCTGCTTTGGCACCCAGAGGCGCGGTGCAGATGCTTGCCACCACAATCACCAGCAAGGCGGGCAGGTAGATAAAACCGAAGGTGTAGGGCGGCATGCCCGGCGTGTTCCAGCCATTCACCACATAGCCCACGGTGCCTGCCAGCGCAATGGGAAAGCCCAGCGCAGCCGATGTGGCCACCGCGTTATGGATAGGCACATTGCACCAGGTCATGAAGGGTACCGACACAAAACCGCCCCCGGCACCCAGCAGACCCGAGAGCGTGCCAATCACACCGCCCGCCGCCAGCATGCCTGGCGTTTGCGGCAGTTGGCGCGCGGCTTTGGGTTTGAGGTTGGCCAGCATTTGGGCCGCTGAAAAATACAAAAACCCACCGAACACAAAACCCAGCACCTTGCTGTTGAGGTGTGTGGCGATCAACGAACCCAGGTACGCCCCAGCCAAAATACCTGGCGTCAGCGCCACCACGATGGGCCAACGCACGGCCCCGCGCTGGTGGTGGGCGCGCACCGAAGACAGCGAGGTCATGCAGATGGTGGCGAGCGATGTGCCTATCGCGGCGTGGACAACGAAATCATGTGGCACGCCTTGGTGGCCCATCACCCAGGTCATGACCGGCACCATCAGCATGCTGCCACCGATGCCCAGCAGGCCTGCCAAAAATCCGGATACGCAGCCCAGGGCCAGTAACTCAGCGATCACAAGGGGTTCAAGGGTCATGTTGGGTGGAGTGCCAGGAGTGCGCCGTGCGGCGCTTGGGAGGATGCCGAGAAAGAAGAAGGTGCCTGCGGTTGCACCAAACCGTCATCCTGAACCAGGGTTCAGGTGGGCGAGGGCAGCCGGCTGTTGGGTTCGTCTAACGCGAGACGATCACGCTCAGTGGCAATGTTCCAAGCCCGTGCTCTAAGAGCATTGGTACAAGGAAATATAAAGTCCAGTGAAACCGCAGACGCTTTTATTGTAGAGCGATGCGGTGAGCTTTGCTGTGCCCGGCAGCGGCTTTTACGGCAATCAACCGGTACTGAAGTTTTTTTAAAACAGCTGAGGGTTGTCGTTGAGCGCTGTGTCCATGCGCTCGATCAGTGTCAGGAGTTGGGCCGATTCGCTGTCGCTGATGGCGGTGGACCCGTCATGGGCAAGCGCCAGGGCGTCTTCGGGCAAGTGTTTGGCAAGGTGCTCAGGCGATGCGGATGCCGCCGTGGCTTGCATCTGGGATTGAAGTTGGGCCTGTAGCTGTGCCACGGCTTCGTTGTGTGCCTGGGCCTGGACTTGTAACTGGGCTTGCAGTTGGGATTGGGCCTCAAACGCCAAATTCAGCGCAGCCAGCACGGCTATACGGTCCCGTGCCTTGACTTTGCCGGAGTCGCGGATTTTGCACATGGCCAGATCGACGCGGTTGACCACGTCCAACAGGCTGGCGTCGCCACCGTCGGGGCAACCGAGCAGGTAGCTCTGCCCCATGATTTGCACTTCAAGCTGTTTCATTGTCATTGGGGGCTTTCAATGGCACGGGGCACTGCGGCATAAGCCGTACTGAGGGCAACTGGCGCCGCTTCAGGCAGACGGTCCAAAAGCGCGTCTACTCTCGCACGGGCAGCGCTCAGGCGCAATTTGAGTGAATCCCGCTCTTGGGTCAAGGCAGCCACCTGTTCTGCCAGCGACAGATTGCTGTGCTGAAGTGCTTCTTGGCGCAGCAGCAGGCGCTCTACGCGGTCAGCGATCTGGGCAAGGGGAGACGAGATGGTCATTTGAAAAGAAGTTTGCAGCAAGACTTAAGCTTTCTATTTTAAGGGCCGTGTCAGCTTTGTGCTTTAAAATTCGCCATGTTGGTGCTCGCATTGTGGTTCACACAGTGCAGTTCAACGGGAAGCAGGAGGGCGCTCAACGGGTCGCAAGACCCCCGTTAACGCCTCACCTGCGCTGCCCCCGCAACGGTCGAGCAGTGGTGTTTTACAAATACCGCACACCCATCACGCAGCCACTGGACGTTTCAGGTCAACCTGAGCAGGTCTGGGAAGGCGATGGGTTTTTTGAATGCTCTAGCCCGGATACCGGCCAATAAGGTGATGGTGCCTGCCCTGATTTGTGATCAAGAGCAGGTGCTGTCTTTGCGCCCAAGCACTGGCGGGGAAGCCAGTGAGGGTAACGGTTTACCGATCTTTGCTATGAAAACCTTGAACTCCTGGCGCCTGTGCGCTGTGCCTTTGGCTGTGTCCGCTTCTTTGACTGTGATGGTGCCTGCGATGGCCCAAACGAGCGATAAGAGTGTCTCCCTCAAAGAAACCACCATCACCGCTACCCGCAGCGAGCAGCCTTTGTCGGACGTGGTGGCCGATGTGTCCATCATCGACCGCGCCATGCTGGATCGTGCCGGTGCTGGTGGCTTATCTGATGTGCTGTCGCGTCTGCCTGGCATTGAAATGGCCCGCAATGGTGGCCCTGGCAACAACACCAGCGTGTTTTTGCGTGGTGCCGAAAACCGCTTCACCGCCGTGTTCATCGACGGCATCCGTGTCGATTCGCAATCCACTGGTGGCGCCCCCTGGGAAGTCATCCCTTTGTCGCAAATTGACCGTGTGGAAGTGCTGCGCGGCCCCGCTGCTGCGGTTTACGGTTCTGATGCCCTGGGTGGTGTGATCCAGATTTTCACCAAAAAAGGCGAGGGCGCTTTCTCTCCCGTCATCGGTATCGGCGTAGGCCGTTACGGCACGCACAAGGTGGACGCTGGTTTCAGTGGCTCGCAAGCCGGTTTTGACTACGCCTTGGGTCTCGCTGACGAGAAAAGCACGGGCTTCAACGCCCGTACCATCGCCTCCGCCAACCCTGATAACGATGGCTACCGCAGCAAGTCTGCCAGCGCTCGCTTGGGCTTCCAGATCAATCCTGATCACCGCATTGAAGCCACAGGCTTGTACAACGACCTGAACTCCCAGTACGACAGCAGCAAAACGCTGGACGACCGCAACCTGAACAAGCTGCAAAACCTGGGCTTGCAATGGTCGGCCAAGTGGAGCGACGTGTATACCACCCGCCTGAGCGTCAACGAATCCACCAGCCGCTACGAAACCACCCCTTCGCCCTACCTGACGCAAACCAAGTTGCGCGGTGCGCTGTTCCAGAACGATCTGCGTCTGGGCGCACACCGCCTGTCTGCCACGCTGGAGCAGCGCGTTGACCGTCTGGACAATGCCCCCATCGGCAAAGACCGTTCACAAAATGGCGTGGCTTTAGGCTATGGCTTTGTCCAGTCCGGTCATACCTTGCAGCTCAATGTGCGGCGTGACCAAGACAGTGAATTCGGTGGCAAAAGCACCGGCAGCGCCGCCTACGCCTACGCGTTCACGCCCCAGTGGCGTGCTACGGCATCGGCTGGCACCGCCTTTCGCGTTCCCACGCTTTACCAGCGGTTCAGCCAGTACGGCGTCGCTAGCTTGAAACCCGAATCCAGCCGTAATCTGGAACTGGGCCTGCGCTACGCCGAGGGCAGCACCAGTGCGAGCGTCGTCGCTTACCGCAACACGGTGTCCAACCTCATCACCTTCGTGAATGGTGCAGGCCCTTGCGCTGCGGGCACGGGTTCTTTCCCCGGTTGCTACAGCAACACTGCCCGCGCCGAGTATTCCGGCGTGACGCTGGCGGGTGCTTACCGCTTGCCCACTGCACTTGGCCCCGTCGATTTGCGTGGTTCTCTGGATGTCCAGGACCCGCGTGACCTGGACACCGGCAAGCAACTGGCCCGCCGTGCGCGCCAACACGCGGTGCTGGGTGCAGACTGGCGTGTCGGCACTTGGTTGCTGGGTGTGGACACACTGCTGTCGGGCAAGCGCTACAGCAGCGCAGGCGAAACCGTGCCGATGGGCGGCTATGGCCTGCTCAACCTGAACGCCAGCACCCGCGTTGCCAAAGACTGGACGCTGTTGGCGCGCTTGGACAACGCCACGGGCAAGGTCTACGAGACCGCCAGCACCTACGCCAATCCAGGGCGCAGCTTGTACGTCGCCGCTAAATGGGCACCGCAGTAAATCGGCAACAGGGACAGGTGGCGTCCACCTGTCCCGCTGTGCTGATCGCCGCACCCGCTTCTGGTCAAGGTAAAACTACCGTCAGCGCCGCTTTGGCGCGGCTGCACACGCGGCAAGGGCGACGGGTGCGCGTCTTCAAATGCGGGCCCGATTTTCTTGACCCCTATTGGTTGGCCTTGGCCAGCGGCGCACCTGTCCATCAGCTTGACCTGTGGATGACGGGCGAAGCCGACTGCCGAGCACGTTTGCAGCAAGCCGCGCAGGATGCTGACCTCCTCATTGTGGAAGGCGTGATGGGCCTGTTCGACGGCGACCCCAGTGCGGCCGATTTGGCGCAGCGCCTGGGTTTGCCGGTGCTGGCTGTGATCGACGCCTCCGCCATGGCGGGCACCTTTGGGGCGCTCGCTTTTGGCTTGCAACACTACCGCCCTGGCCTGCGCTGGGCCGGTGTGGTGGCCAACCGTGTCGCGAGTGAGCGTCACGCCAGCATGTTGCAGGACGGTTTACGCGATGAGCCGGATCACCCCTCCTTGTGGCTGGGTGCGTTGATGCGCAACCCCGCGCTGGCCCTGCCTGAGCGGCATTTGGGCTTGACCGTTGCCAGCGAAGTCGGCGACGCGATGGCTCGCCTGGACGCAGCGGCCGATGCCCTGGCCGCTACGCCACTGGGGCAGATGAGCACCACAGACTTGCAGCGCTGGGCCGTGACGTTGGGTGTGGACGCCTGCGCTGTCAACACCGTGCCCCCCCTGCTCCAGGGCCGCACTATCGCGGTTGCCCGTGACGCCGCTTTCTGCTTCATTTACCAAGCCAACCTGGACGCCCTGCTGGAACTGGGGGCTGAGCTTGTCTTCTTCTCGCCACTGGCCGATGCGGCTGTGCCTGTCTGCGATGCCGTCTGGCTGCCCGGTGGCTACCCCGAGTTGCACGCTGATGTGTTGTCACGTCAGCACGCCTGCCGTGACAGCCTCCACGCCCATGTGGCCCAAGGCAAACCCGTCTGGGCTGAGTGCGGCGGCATGATGCTGCTGTTTGAGTCGTTAACGATGGCAGACGGATTCACGCATGCCATGTGGGGCCTGTTGCCCGGCCAAGTCACCATGCAAAAGCGCTTGGCAGGCCTGGGGCCGCAGCAGCTGGTGTGGAAAGAGCAAACTTTGCGCGGTCACACCTTCCACTACTCCGTTTGCCACACCCCGCTGGCGGTCATCACCCGCACATCGCGCCCTGACACCATCCCCACGTTTGATGCGGGCGAAGCGCTGTACGTGCAGGGCAGTGTGCGTGCCAGCTACTTCCACGCCTGGTTTGCATCCAACCCTGAAGTGGCCGCACAGCTTTTTTTACCACCTGTTCCATGAACTTTTTCAACCCCGCCAGAACGACCCCCTCGGGGGGCAGTGCAGTACGCGAAGCGACAAGCGTGAGGGCCAACAGCTACGCCCCCAAGCGCATCGTCTGCCTCACCGAAGAAACCACCGAGTGGCTTTACCTGCTCGGTGAAGAGGCGCGCATTGTGGGTATTTCCGGCTACACCGTGCGGCCTCGGCGGGCGCGAGACGAGAAGCCCAAGGTCAGTGCCTTTCTCTCGGCCAAGATCGACAAAATCCTGGCGCTGCAACCCGATTGCGTCTTTGGTTTTTCGGATTTGCAGGCCGACATTGCCGCGCTGCTGATTCGCCAGGGCATCCAGGTCACGGTGTTCAACCAGCGCAGCGTGAGTGAGATTTTCGCCATGCTCTACCAAGTCGCTGCCATGGTGGGGCAGGCAGAGCGGGGCTTGGCCTTGTTGGCCGCAATGCAAACCCAGCTCACTGCCATCGAGGCTGTTGCCAGCCACCTGCCACGCCGCCCGAAAGTGTTTTTCGAGGAATGGGACGAGCCACACATCAGCGCTATCCGCTGGGTGTCCGAGCTGATGGGGCTGGCCGGGGGGGATGACTGCTTTTCCGAACTCAGCACCGAATCGCTGGGCAAAAACCGCATCATCGCGGACGGGCAGGAGATCGTTCGCCGCAACCCGGACATCATCATCGGCTCGTGGTGCGGCAAGAAGTTTCGTCCTGAAAAGGTAGCAGCCCGTGCAGGCTGGGAGAGCGTCAATGCCGTGAAACACAGCCAAATTTTCGAGATCAAATCCGCCGATATCCTGCAACCTGGCCCTGCGGCGCTGACCGACGGTGTCGCGCAATTGCACCGCATCGTAACGAGGTGGGCTGAACTTCATGGTTGACCTCATGGCAAACGTCAAAGCTGTGGTAGCACAGCATCCCGTCCACGAACTGATTCTGGGTGGTCAGCGCAGCGGCAAATCCCGCCGTGCTGAAACACTGGCCGTCGATTGGCTGGCCGCGTCGCCAAGCCACCGCGCCGTCTTCATCGCCACCGCCCAGCCGTGGGACGATGAGATGCGCCAGCGCATCACCCGCCACCAGCAGGACCGCGCAGAGCGCCTGCCTGGCATGAGCACCGTGGAAGAGCCGCTGCACCTCGCCCAGGCCATTCGCCAGCACAGCCAGCCGGGTACGCTGATCGTTGTCGATTGCCTCACGCTGTGGCTGACCAACTGGACGATGCCAAATATTGAATCTAATCAGCCTCTATCGCTTACTGAATCGGCTTCAGTAGCTATGCTTTTGGAAGCAATCAGTGCAGCCCCCGGCCCTGTCGTCCTCGTCAGCAACGAAATCGGCCTGGGTGTCGTCCCCATGGGCCGCGAAGTCCGTGCCTACGTGGATGCGCTGGGCCGTCTGAACCAGGATGTTGCGCAAGCTTGCCAGCGCGTCACGCTGATGGCCGCAGGTTTGCCCCTTACTTTGAAAGCCCCGGTATGACGTTTTTCCAAAGTCCGTGCATTTTTGGCTTGTGTTGGTTGCTCAGCACGGCGGTTTATGCAGGGAGTGGCCCCATCACCATCACCGACCAGCGCGGTGTCACCGTGCAGTTTGCGCAAAGTCCGCAGCGCATCGTCAGCCTGCTGCCTTCGCTGACCGAAAGCATTTGCGCGCTTGACCAGTGCCAGCGCCTGGTTGGTACTGACCGCTATTCCAACTACCCGACAAGCGTGCGTG
The DNA here is from genome assembly GCA_025356445.1 of Betaproteobacteria bacterium. Classification (GTDB taxonomy): domain Bacteria; phylum Pseudomonadota; class Gammaproteobacteria; order Burkholderiales; family Burkholderiaceae_C; genus Defluviibacillus. Next base: position 39,813 of record JANXSZ010000017.1, read on the forward strand.
CCTTGCCCAAGCTGGGTGGTGGTATTGACCCGAATGTCGAAGCTGTCGTCGCCCTGCGACCCGATGTGGTGCTGCTGTCCGTCTCGTCCCGTGCCAGCGCCCGGCTGGAATCCTTGGGCCTGAAGGTCATCGCGCTGGAACCCAAAAGCCATGCGGACGTGCAGCGCGTGCTTAAAGCGGTAGGCCAGTTGCTGGACGTGCCTGAAGAGGAGGGCGCGAAACGCCTGTGGCGCGTGATCGATGCCAGCGTGTCGGCAGCGGCGCAAAGCCTGCCCGCCAGCGTCAAAAACACCCGCGTCTATTTCGAGGTCAGCCGTGGCCCCTATGGCGCCAGTGAGGTGTCCTTCATTGGCGAAACACTCATCCGCCTGGGAGTTAAAAACGTCATCCCCGCCTCATTGGGGCCGTTCCCGCGCCTGAACCCGGAGTACGTGGTGCGTGCCAACCCTGACCTCATCATGATAGGCAACCGCAGCATGCAAGAGCGGGTGGTTTACCCCGGTTGGGACAGCATCAAGGCCGTGCGCGAGCAGCGCATCTGCGTTTATGGCGTTGACGAATCCGACGTGGTGGTGCGCCCCGGCCCCCGCATGGCCGAAGCGGCCCGCATCATGGCGAAGTGTTTGCTGGACAAAGGCTTGCTGGACAAGGCTGCGAAATGAAGGCGGTGAAGTGATGCACACCCAAGATGCCAAAACCCTGCGCTTAGGTCTTGCTTTGCTGATGATGTCTGTTGTCCTGGGTCTCTTGGGCACCAGCGTGGGCAGCACAGGTTTCCAAAGCGTGCTGAACATGGCGCAAGACCCGCTGGCTTGGCAAATAGTGTGGGACATCCGCTTGCCCCGCACGCTGGGCGCGTGGCTGGCCGGGGCGCTGTTGGGTTTGGCCGGGGCTGTCGCGCAAGGCCTGTTCCGTAACCCGCTGGCCGATCCGTTTTTGCTGGGCAGTGCCGCAGGTGCTTCGCTGGGGGTGGCGGCCGCGATGGCGTTGTTTGGCGTGTCACCGTTTGCCATGCAGTGGCTGGCCCGCATCGGCTTGACGGGTGCCGCCTTTATTGGCGCCGTGCTGGCCGTTTTACTGACCCTGCAACTCGCCCGTGGCGTGCAGCACACGCTGCGGCTGCTGCTGGCCGGGGTCATCGTCGGGGTGGTTCTGGGGGCGGTCAAAGACATGCTGACGCTGGCTTTCCCTGACATTTTGCAATCGCTGCAAGGCTTTACGCTAGGCAGTGCCAGCTTCATCGGTTGGCAGGCTTGCTTGCTGATGGCTGCGGTGTGGGCGCTGTGCTTGGGCGCCGCGTGGGCGCTCAGCCATGCGCTGGATGGCCTGAGTTTGGGCGAAGCCACCGCCGCCAGCCTGGGTTTGCCGCTGCCACAAATGCGTGCAGCGTTGGTGGCGGTGCTGGCCCTGTCCACGGGCACGGCCGTCGCCCAAACGGGTCTGATCGCCTTTGTCGGGTTGGCCTCGCCGCATTTGGTGCGCTCCGTCGTTAAAACCACCCATGGCCGCCTGATGGCGCTGGCCAGCTTGATGGGGGCCGTGCTGCTGATGGCCGCAGACATCCTCGCCCGTTGGTTGATCGCCCCGCAAGAGCTGCCCGTGGGTGTGCTGACCGCCGTGCTGGGGGGCAGTTACCTGCTGTGGCTGATGCACCGCCGCAGCGACAGCAGAGGTTCAGCGTTATGAGCCACGTTATGAGCCAAGTGATGAATACCATCGAAAAACCCAGCATCGGTGCCTACAAGCGCCACATCCTCATCTGCACCGGCACCCGCTGCACGCAGGACGGTGCGTCGCAGGCGCTGTTCGACAGCCTGGGCGACAAGTTCAAGGCGGCGGGTCTGCATGAGGGCGAGATGCGCGTCAAACGCAGCCGTGTGAGTTGCTTTGCGGCTTGCAGAGGCGGGCCGGTGATGTGCGTGCAGCCGGACGGCACTTGGTACTACAACGTCACCCCTGCCAACATGGACCGCATCATTGACCAGCATTTGGTCGGCGGTGCGCCGGTGGCCGATCTGGTGTTCCACCAAGGGCCAGGGGCGTGTGATGCAGCTTGACACCGACTCTGCAACAGGGTTTGCTACGAATTCCATAGCTGTTAGCGCCCACCAGTTATGCGTAAAGCTCGGAAATTCTGAGGTTTTGCATCAGATCAACCTGAACCTGCCCGCCGCCCGCTGGACCAGCATCGTCGGCCCCAACGGCGCAGGCAAGTCCACGCTGCTCAAAGCCTTGGCAGGGCTGCTGCCCGTCAGCGGTGAAGTTCAGCTCGCGGGCCGCCCGCTTGCAAGTCTGCCCGCCCGCGAACGCGCACAAAAGCTGGCGTGGCTGGGCCAGAACGAATCCGCCGCCGACGATTTAACCGTCTATGACGTGGCCATGCTGGGCCGCCTGCCGCACCAGCCCTGGCTGGCCGCCCCCAGCGCGGCTGACCGTGTGGCGGTTGAGCAGGCGCTGCGAAGCACCCATGCCTGGGACTGGCGCGAGCGCAGTCTGGGTGAGCTTTCCGGTGGCGAGCGCCAGCGCGTGCTGCTGGCCCGCGCGCTGGCGGTGCAGGCCAGCGTGCTGCTGATGGACGAACCCTTGGCCAACCTCGACCCGCCGCACCAGGCCGACTGGCTGGCCCTGGTGCGTGGCTTGGTAGCCCTTGGCACCACCGTCGTCAGCGTGCTGCACGAAATCTCCATGGCGCTGCATGCGGATGCGACGGTGGTGATGGCCGCAGGCCGCGTCACCCACTTTGGCGCGTGTGACGACGTGGCAACCCATGCCGCTTTGCAACAGGTGTTTGATAACCGAATCGCCGTCCACCGCTTATCTGGTGAGTGGATTGCGCTATACAAATGAAAGCACAGTCCTCCACCCCCTCTGCACCCTCCGCCCTGTGCAGCGAGCCTCGCTCCCACGCTTTCAGCGACGC
>JANXSZ010000047.1 GCA_025356445.1 Betaproteobacteria bacterium
TTGCAGAAAGGCCTGGGTGGCAAACACCAGCAGCAAGGCCAGCACCAGCGTACCCACGTCGGCCAGGGTGACGGTGACCCCGCCGATGTTGAACAGCTTGTCGGCAAACAGGCTGGGGAAGGGGTGGGCTTCGGCGCTGTAGCCGGCCCGCATGCCGTTGCGCAGGGCAATCGACAAGCCGATGGTCGCCACCACGATGGGCATCATGCCGAACTTGAACAGCGGGTCCACAATGCCGCGCTTGAAGGCCCAGCCCAGCACGGCCGTGGCGACGATGCAGGTCAGCAAAAAGCTGACCAGAAACGGCGCGCCCATGTGGATGAAGGCCAGCATCATGAAGGCGGGCAGCATCACGAACTCGCCCTGGGCGAAGTTGATAGTGCCAGCCGCCTGCCACAAGAGCGTAAAGCCCAGGGCCGCCAGCGCATAGATGCCCCCGGTGGCCAGGCCACTGAACAGAAGTTGAAGAAAGTCAGTCACGGGGAACTCCTGCGGGTGCGGTTACGGGAGAAGAATTTGAAGCGCTTACTTCTTGGCGGTGGCCGTGGTTTTGACGTTGACGTTAGCCTCGTTCAACGGCGGCACCATGGCGATCACTTCTTGTTTGCCGTTCTTCACTTCCACCATGAAGCTCTCACGGTCCAAATCGCCGTTTTTATCAAACTCAACGTTCATCAGGATGCCAGGGTATTTGTCGGTCGAGACCTTCAGACCATGCAGAACAGCGGCGACGGCCTTGCGGTCCAGTTTGCCAACCTTTTCAATCGCAGCTTTGAGGGCATACACGCCGCTGTAGCCTTTCATGCCGTTGTGGTCCGACGTGTAGTTGTAAGCCTTCTCGAACTTGGCGCGGAAGGCACGAATGGCGGGGATGGGGGCATCCACCGTCAGGCCGACATGGGCAATAGCGCCGTTGGCCGCATCACCTGCCAGATCAATCACCTTTTGGCCCGTCAATGTCGTCTCACCGATGATGGGCTTGACCCAACCTTGTTTGCGCAGCTCACGCAGAGCGCGGGCGGATTCTTCTTCGTTGGAGTAGACAAACACCGCGTCGGCATTGCTTTGCTTGGCTTTCAGCACCGGAGCGGAAAAATCAACCTGTCCGCTGTCAGTAGAGATTTCAGCCACGATCTTGGTATCGGTCGATGCCAGGGCTTTTTTGATCGAATCCAAGCCGCCTTTGCCGAAATCATTGTTCACAAAAATGATGGCCAGCGTCTTCGCCTTGGTCACCTGGTTGATGTAGCGCGCCACCTTGGGCATGGCGGTTTCTTGCGTGAAACTGGTGCGAAAGATGTAAGGATTGCCTTGCTTGGTGATGCTGGCCGCTTCGCCGCCGGTAAAGTTGGGGATCTCGGCACGACGGCTCTCGGCCATACTGACCATGATGGAGCCGGAAAACACCGGGCCAAAGATCGCAAACACCTCGTTGTCCACCGCCTTTTGCGTCAGCCCCTTGGCCACGCCGGGGTTGCTTTGGGTGTCAGTGGTAGTGGTCTCGAATTTTTTCCCCAGCACGCCGCCATCAGCGTTGATTTCTTTGACGGCCAACTCCACGCCATTTTTAAAGTTGGTTCCTGCAGTCGCCCCACCACCGGACAACTCGATGATATTGGCCAGTTTGATCGTTTGTTGGGCAAAAACACCTGCAGTGCTTGCCACAAGAGCGCAAGCAGCTATCATTTTAAAAGCGAAATGTTGGCGAGATAGCGGATTAAAGGGCGTGGTCATGTTTTGTCTCCAGGTTGTCATCAGATCAAGAAATGTAGAGGTTTGCATCCTCACGAGGTGCTGAAGTTTCCCCTAATTGAGCGATTAGCGAACACCAAAGTGCCTCAATCGAACAAAGCTAGGGTTTTACACAGTCTTAGGATGCGCTGGCAGGCACTGTTGCGATCGCCTCAACAACTGGCCATGGAGGTCAAGCCCCGCTATGAAGACGCTAAACTCCGGTCATGATGCTTACACGCTCCACGACAAACCCTTTGCGCATGTCTTTGGCCAGTCTGCTGTGCACGGTGGCCATTGCCCTGCCGCTGTCCGCCACCGCGCAATGGCAGTGGCTGGACAAAGGTGGACGAAGGGTGTTCAGCGACCAAGCGCCACCCATGGATGTGCCAGACAAAAACATCCTGAAGCGGCCTGGCGGCATGTCCGTCCCGGCACCATCGGCAACCCCATCCTCAGATACGACGGCGACGGCGGCACCCGCACCTGTCGGCACGCCCAAAGTCAGCAGCAAAGACGCCGCACTGGAAAAGAAGAAAGCGCAAGCTGAAGCAGCAGAGGCCGATAAAAGGAAAGCGGAAGACCAACGCGTTGCCGCTGTCAAAACCGATAACTGCGCACGCGCCAAGCAGGCATTGGCATCATTGCAGTCGGGCATTCGCATTGCACAGATCAATGCCCAAGGTGAGCGGGAGTTCATGTCGGACGAGGCACGCCAAGCCGAAACCCAACGGGTGCAGGGTATTGCGAGCAGCGACTGCCCGTAACCTGGGCGAAAGGCAGACCCCCAACGCACCACCCGCAGGGGTTCAGGATGGTTTCTTTTTTGCGAACAAACCCGCAGACCGGCGCCCCTGCTGGACGAAGCGCTCACGCCGCGCGACTTTAGGGTCAACCTTCAGGGCACGGTACACCTCGATGCGGTCATGTGCGCACAGGGGTTGGGTCAACTCAACGGCCTTGTTCCAAATACCAATACGGTAAGACACTGGCGATAAATCTACAGGCAGGCCATCTACCCGTGCCAAGGCTTGCGACACCACCGTGCCCGGCTCGACCTGCAAGATCCATTCACGCACGGTTCGCGGTTCGGGAGAAAACACAACGGTGACGCGAAAGGAGGCACTGGGTGGCATCACGTGTAAACCTGCTCTGCGCGCTTGACGAAAGCGTCCACCAGGCTGCCCGCAATACGGTCAAACACCGGCCCCACGAGGGCTGACAAGGCCACGTTGTCAAAGCTGTAGTTAAGCCGTAAATCAACGCGGCAGGCACGGGGTGCGGGCATGGGTTCACTGGACAGGCTTGAATCCACGGCAACCGGGGAAGCCTCCAGAGGCGTAAAGCACCATTCACCGTTCAAATCAGAAAAAGGCCCTTTGATCAGCGACAGTTGTACTTTGCGCCCCAGCAGGCCGACGTGGCTGTGCACATTGCGTGTGACAAAGCTTTGCCTGATTCCGCTGATAGAAATACCCACTTCAGCCACAACGCCGTCCACCTCGACCGCCTGCACAAGGGCACGGTCACACCAAGGGAGGAAGGCGGGATAGCTGGCGATATCCGTCACCAGCGCAAACATTTCTTCAGCGCTGAACCAGATCAATACGGACTTGTGAACGGTTTTCATAGAATGGGGGACTGATCGCTACCAAGGCGACAGCGTTTGGCAATTGTATTGAAGCCATGCGACCTCATTTGAACCCTATGGCCACAAAAAAAGACACCTCTTCTTCCAAAAGTACCTCCAAGAGCACGCCGAAGAACACCCGGATTGCCGACAACAAAAAAGCCGCGTACAACTATTTCTTTGAAGAACGCTTTGAAGCTGGCATGGTGTTGGAAGGCTGGGAGGTCAAATCTCTGCGCGAAGGCAAAGTACAGCTGACCGACGGCTACGTCGTCATTCGCGGTGGCGAGTTGTTTGTGCTGGGTTGCCAAATCAACCCATTGGGTACGGCATCGACCCACGTCAACCCCGATTCGGTGCGCACCAAGAAGCTGCTGCTGCACAAAGACCAGATTCGCCGGTTGATTACCAAAGTCGAGCAAAAAGGCTACACCCTGGTGCCCTTGAACCTGCATTGGAAGGCCGGCAAAATCAAATGTGAAATCGCGCTGGCCAAAGGCAAGGCAGAGCACGACAAGCGCGATACCATCAAAGACCGCGAAGGCAAGCGCGAGGTGGAGCGGGCGATGAAAAGCCGCAGCCGCTAGGGAACCGCCTGTAGCCCAGAGACAAAGAATTAGAAATTCCCCATGGTTTTGTTGATTACGCTCAGTTTTTTGGTGGCGCTCGTCTTGGCATTCGTGCTGATCCACCGCACACAAGGCCATACCAGGCATTACTCGGACACCATGCCACAGCGCTTTCACGTGGGTAACGTGCCCCGCCTGGGTGGCTTGGCCATCATGGTGGGTATGTCACTGGGGTGGGGATTCGGCCCGTTCGGGGGGGTTGTGCTGGGTGACTTCAAAGTTCACCTGATGTGGTCGCAAGTTTGGCCGTGGCTGGTGGCCTTGGCTCCCGCCGTGTTGGGCGGTGCGGTAGAGGACGCTACACAACGCCTCAACGCCAAACTCCGCTTGGCCCTCACTGCCCTGTCAGCCGTGCTGGCCTGGTGGCTGCTTGATGTGTCTATTCGCCGCTTGGGCATTCCCTTGGCTGACGGCTGGTTGCAAACCATGCCCTGGCTGGCAGCTACCCTGGCCATCGTTGCCATATGTGGCCTGCCTCATGCTTTCAACATGATCGACGGCTACAACGGTCTTGCCGGTATTGTGGCGGTGATGATTTGCTTGGCGCTGGCACACGTGAGCCTGCAAGTAGGCGACCGCGAGCTGGCAGCTATCGTGCTGTGTGCCGTAGGGGCCACGGCAGGCTTTTTGGTGTGGAACTACCCCCATGGCCTGATCTTTGCAGGTGATGGCGGTGCCTACCTTTGGGGGGTGGTAACAGCCATCGCCAGCATCTTGCTGGTTCAGCGCCACCCGACGGTCTCCCCTTGGTTCCCTATGCTGCTGCTGATTTATCCCGTGTGGGAGGCCATTTTTTCAATCTACCGCAAGGCTGCGCGCGGTGGCTCGCCCGGTGCGGCAGACGCCCTGCACTTCCACCAGCTGATCCACCGCCGCATCGTGCGCAACGTGTTTCACCATGATGACGCACAGCAAATGCTGATGCGCAATAACCGCACGTCACCCTACCTGTGGGTGATTGCGGGCATGACCACCCTGCCCGCCGTTTTGTTCTGGAACAACACAGCCGTCCTGATGGCATTTTGTGGCCTGTTTGCCGTCAGCTATGTGACGGCTTATGTGGCTATCGTGCGCTTCAAGGTACCCCGCTGGATACCTTGAAACTGAAACGGCGTTGAATCTAGTCCGTCATCAGGTCAGGTATCGTCCGCAGCATTCGCAGGGTTCGTCAACAGCGGAATCCCGCCATCCGAATGGGCACCCAGCAAGCCCACTTGCGAGTAAATCGCCAGCTTCTCACGCGTGTCGCTGATGTCCATGTTGCGCATGGTGAGTTGACCGATACGGTCCAGCGGCGTGAACGAGCCGGCGCCGCTTTCCATCGTCAAACGCTCGGGGTGGTAGGTCAGGTTGGGGCTGGTGGTGTCCATCAGCGAATAGTCATTACCGCGACGCAGCTCCAGCGTCACCTCACCGGTCACGGCACGCGCCACCCAGCGTTGGGCGGTTTCGCGCAACATCAGCGACTGCGAGTCAAACCAGCGGCCTTGGTACAGCAAGCGGCCCAAACGGCGGCCATTCGTACGGTACTGCTCGATGGTGTCTTCGTTGTGGATGCCCGTGACCAAACGCTCATAAGCGATGTGCAGGAGCGCCATGCCGGGCGCTTCGTAGATGCCCCGGCTCTTGGCTTCGATGATGCGATTTTCGATCTGGTCACACATGCCAATGCCGTGGCGGCCACCAATCACGTTCGCCTCGGTGAACAGCTCCAGCGGTGTCGCAAACGTGCGGCCATTCACCGCCACGGGCTGGCCTTCTTCAAAACGGATCGTCACCGTTTCTGCCTTGACCACCACGTCTTCACGCCAAAACGCCACGCCCATGATGGGCTGGACAATGTTCACGCCCGCGTTCAAAAACTCCAAATCCTTGGCCTCGTGCGTGGCACCCAAGATGTTGGAATCGGTGGAATAGGCTTTCTCTACGCTCATCTTGTAGTTGAAGCCTGCCGCATTCATGTACTCACTCATCTCCTTGCGTCCACCCAGCTCGTCAATGAACTGCTGGTCCAGCCAAGGCTTGTAGATGCGCAAGTTGGGGTTGGCAAGCAGACCGTAGCGGTAAAAACGCTCAATGTCATTGCCCTTGTAGGTGCTGCCATCGCCCCAGATGTTGACGTTGTCTTCGCGCATTGCCACCACCAGCGCAGTACCTGTCACGGCACGGCCCAAAGGCGTGGTGTTGAAGTAAGTCGCACCGCCCGAAGAGATATGGAATGCGCCACATTGAATAGCTGCAATCCCTTCAGCCACCAGCGCTGGACGGCATTCGACCAGTCGGGCTGTTTCAGCACCGTAGGCCAACGCCTTACGGGGGATTTCATCGTAATCAGATTCGTCGGGCTGGCCTAAATTGGCGGTATAGGCACAGGGGACAGCGCCCTTGGCACGCATCCAATGGACGGCAGCGCTGGTGTCCAAGCCCCCAGAAAAAGCAATACCAACGCGTTCGCCGGCGGGAAGTCTTTGCAAAATATTCGCGGTCATAGGTTCTCCAGAATGACAAAATTTTACGGGATAGCTTTTTGGGTTCTCAATCTATTTATACAGAGCAATTGCTTTGTGAAATGAATATACTGAGAACCTACCTATCCCCTAACCCCAAGAAGGAGACACCGATGACCGAAGCCTATGTGTACGACGCCATCCGCACCCCACGCGGCAAAGGCAAGAAAGACGGCAGCCTGCATGAAGTCAAGCCCGTGAATCTGCTGGCTGGCGTGCTGACCGAATTACAACGCCGCAACGACTTTGACACCGCGCAGGTGGACGATATCGTTATGGGTGTGGTGTCCCCCGTGGGCGAACAAGGCTCGGTGATTGCCAAGGTGGCCGCGCTCAAGGCGGGGTGGGATTTCACCTGCTCAGGCGTGCAAATCAACCGCTTTTGCGCCTCGGGCCTGGAAGCGGTCAACATGGCAGCGCAAAAAGTGCGTTCGGGCTGGGAGGATTTGGTCGTCGCTGGTGGCGTAGAAAGCATGAGCCGTGTGCCCATTGGCTCTGATGGTGGTGCCTGGGCGCAAGACCCGGAAACCAACTCCGCCACGCTGTTTGTGCCCCAGGGGATTGGTGCAGATTTGATCGCCACCATCGAGGGCTTCAGCCGTGCCGATGTGGATGCGTTCGCGCTGGAATCGCAAAAACGGGCCACGGCTGCCCGTGCCGCCGGTTACTTTGACCGCTCCATCGTGCCGGTGAAAGACTTCCTGGGCCAAACGATTTTGGCGGCTGACGAGTTCATCAAGCCAGGTACCACACTGGAAGGCTTGGGCGGCTTGAAGCCCGCTTTCGAGCAACTCGGTGCGATGGGCTTCAACCAGGTCGCGCTGAACCGCTACCCGCAGGTTGAGCGCATCCACCACGTTCACCACGCCGGTAATTCATCAGGCATCGTGGACGGTGCCGCCGCGGTGCTGATCGGCTCTGAGGCTGCGGGCAAAACCCACGGCTTCACACCCCGAGCGCGCATCGTGTCGGTGGCACTCAGCGGTGCCGACCCCACCATCATGCTGACTGGTCCCATGCCTGCGGCCCGCAAAGCGCTGGCCAAAGCCGGGCTGACGATGGACCAGATCGACTTGGTTGAAATCAACGAAGCCTTCGCCGCTGTCGCTATGCGCTTCATGAAGGAAATGCGCGTACCGCACGAGAAAGTCAACGTGAACGGCGGTGCCATTGCGATGGGCCACCCGCTGGGGGCCACCGGCGCGATGATTTTGAACATCGTCATCGACGAGTTGCACCGGCGCGGTCTGCGCTACGGCATGGCTACGCTGTGCGTAGGTGGCGGCATGGGTATCGCCACGATTGTTGAACGAATTTAAGCGGGGAAAAGCATCTGATTATGAAAACCATTCAATACACCCTAGCTGACGGCATCGCCACCATCACCTTCGATGAACCCGGCTCGCCCGTCAACACCATGTGCAGCCAGTGGCAGGCGGACTTGACCGAAGTCACGGCCCACGTCGTCAAAGACAAAGAGGCCATCAAGGGCATCATCCTCGCGTCTAACAAGACCACCTTCTTTGCGGGCGCAGACCTCAAAGGTACGATGCGTTTACAGCCATCGGATGCACCTTCAGTGTTCCAGGGCATTGAGCAAACCAAGAAGAGTTTCCGTACGCTGGAAACTCTGGGCAAGCCGGTTGTAGCCTGCATCAACGGTGCCGCGTTGGGCGGCGGCTGGGAAGTCGCGCTGGTGGGCCACCACCGCATCGCTATTGACGACAAAAAAATCCAGCTCGGCCTGCCTGAAATCACCCTTGGGCTCATTCCCGGTGCCACGGGCATCACCAAAATGACGCGGCTGCTGGGTCTGATGGCGGCACAACCGTACATCCTGGAAAGCAAACTCTTCACACCCGCAGAGGGCCATGCCCTGGGCTTGATCCACGCGCTGGTCGCCCCCGGAGCCAACGCCGCTGCTGAAATGCGAGAAAAGGCGCTGGCCTGGATCGCCGCCACCCCCACCTCACAGCAACCGTGGGACGACAAAGCCTACAAAATGCCCGGTGGCACGCCCAGCAACCCCAAAATCGCCGGTGCCTTGGTCGTTGCCCCCGCGATGCTCAAAAAAACCTCGCGTGGCCTCTACCCCGCCCCCGAAGCCGCTCTGGCGGCGATGGTGGAAGGCGCGATGGTGGACTACGACACCGCTACCCGGATTGAAAGCCGCTACCTCGCCCGCCTGATCGTCAGCCCGGTGGCGAAGAACATGATCAACACGTTCTTTTTCAATATGAACGCGATCAAGTCCGGCCAGAGTCGCCCCAAAGACGTTCCAAAATTCAAACCCAACAAAGTTGGTCTGCTGGGCGCGGGCATGATGGGTGCGGGTATCGCCTACGCCCAAGCCAGCCGAGGTATCGCCACCGTGCTGAAAGACGTGGCCCTGGATAAGGCCGAAAACGGCAAAGCCTACAGCCAAAAAATCACGCAAGCCCGCGTGGACAAAGGCCGCATGACGGTGGAGGCCCAGGCCAAGCTGCTCGCCTGCATCACCCCGACGGAAAGCTATGACGACCTGCAAGACTGCGACCTCGTCATTGAAGCCGTGTTCGAGCAACGCGATTTGAAAGCCAAAGTCACCCAGGCCGCAGAACCCAAGCTCAAAGCCGGTGGCTTTTTCGCCAGCAACACCTCCACCCTGCCCATCAGCGGTCTTTCCACAGCCAGCGCCAAGCCTGAGAAATTCATCGGCATCCACTTCTTCAGCCCCGTGGACAAGATGAAGCTGGTGGAAATCATTCGCGGTAAGCAAACGGACGATGAAACCGTCGCCCGTGCTTTTGACTACGTGCAAGCCCTGGGCAAAATCCCTATCGTGGTGAATGACTCACGCGGCTTCTACACCAGCCGCACCTTCGGCACCTTCGTGATGGAAGGCGCTGCCATGCTGGCCGAGGGCATCCCCGCCCCGGTGATCGAGAACGCAGGCATCCAGTGCGGCATGCCGGTCGGCCCGCTGGCCGTGCTGGACGAAACGGCGCTGTCCTTGAGCGTCCATGTGATGGAGCAAACCCGCGCGGACATGGCTGCTGAGGGCAAGCCTTACGAAGTGACCCCTGGCCAGTTGTTGGTAGAGCGCATGGTGAAAGAACTCAAGCGCCCCGGTCGTGCGGGTGGTGGTGGCTTCTACGACTACCCCGTAGGCCAAAAGAAAGCGCTCTGGACAGGACTCAAAACCACATTCGAGCGTGCGGATGTGCACTACGACATGACGGATATCAAAGACCGCTTGCTCTACCGCCAAGCCGTGGAAACGGCCCGTTGCTTGTCTGAGAACGTGCTGACAACGGTGCATGACGCGAACATCGGTTCGATCTTCGGCATCGGCTTTCCGGCCTGGACGGGTGGTGCCATGCAGTTCATCTATAGCGTGGGCGTGGACGCCTTCATCCAGCGCGCAGGGGAACTGGCAGCGAAGTTTGGTGACGGATTTGCGTTGACGGATGCGGTGAAATCCAGCATTCGGCAGCATCAGCCGGTGTATTGAGCGCTGAACAAAAATCGGGCATTTACGCCGTTACGCCACAGCTTTGCCAAGAGACAGCACCAAACGCGTCAGGCTGGCTTTGCTGTGGATATGCGTTTTGGCGTAAATCGCCTTCACATGGCTGCTCAC
>JANXSZ010000072.1 GCA_025356445.1 Betaproteobacteria bacterium
CTAGCCGGTAGTGAAGCCTGCGCCACGACGGTCCGCGTAAAAGTACATGAACCCAGCCGCCAGAACCACGTGGATCAGCAAGTTGGGCAATACCCCGCCCAGTTGGGTGATGGTGCCTTGCGCATAGGCCAGCGCCTCAACACCGAACAGCCCGAGCTGCATGCCTGCATTGCCCAGTATCAGCGCACGCAGCGTGGGTGAGTTGGTATGGGTACGTACCAGCGCGGCGATCAGCCCCACGCACAGCAGCATGCTGCCCACTTCGCGCATCCACACGTTGGCCGCAGCACTGGGCAGCGTGCCTTTGCTGGCCAACAGCTGGGCGGGGAAGAGCAACGCAGCTGCCCCCACACCTACGGCGATGGCAGCGGCAACACTGAGAAAAACGGTGCGCTTGCGCGCGTTGAGATCTGGATAAGTTTTCATGCGGCGATGATGCGCCACCGCAGGCTTTGCCGCAATTACCCGCACAGGTCATTGCTGTGACCCAGATGCACCCCCTATAGTGGCGCCATGGCAGACACCCTTTTCAGCGCATTGCTCAAATACTGGCGGGGTCGGCGGGGCATGTCGCAGCTGGACCTGGCCATGGCGGCCGAGGTATCAGCGCGGCACGTGAGCTTTCTGGAATCCGGACGCGCCCGCCCCAGCGAGGCCATGGTGCTGCGCCTGCTCAGCACACTGAACGTGCCTCTGCGCGATCAGAATGAGGTGCTCAGCGCCGCATCGTTTGCACCGCGCCACCCGGAGCCTGATCTGGATGCGCTGGCACCTGAGGTGGAGCAGGCCATTGCACGCATGTTGCAACAGCAGGAGCCCTTTCCGATGACGGTAATGGACGCGGCCTACAACCTGCTGCGCAGCAACACTGCGGCACGCACGGTGTTCTCACGGTTTGTGCGGCGCCCGGCGCACTTGCAATCGACTGGACAGGCACCCGCTACACCCTTGAACCTGTATGCCTTGGTGTTTGACCCGGACTTGGCCCGCCCCTTCATCCGCAACTGGGCGCAGATCGGCCACAGCATGGTGGCGCGTTTGCACCGCGAGGCCCTGCTTCGCCATAACGACAGCCGTTTGTGGATCCTGCTGGACCAGGTGCTGGCCTACCCAGAGGTGCCGCAGGCCTGGCGGCACACCGATTTTGCGCAGCCCACGGCACCCACACTCCCGCTGGAGCTAGCGCGCGATGGCATCTGCCTTCGTTTTTTCACCGTGGTGACGGCGTTTGCCGCCCCGCAGCACATTACCCTGGACGAGTTGCGCCTGGAAAGCTACTTTGCCTGCGACGACGCCACCCGCGCGACTTGCGAGGCATGGAAGTCCGGCACCTTGTCACGGGATGCAAGCGTTCATGACGCACAGCGCGGCAAGGGCTAAGGCGGGGAGGCACTTCCAGCTCGGTACCCCGGCACATTCAAGTCACCACTACACCATAGCATCCGCATCCGCACTTCGAATGCATTCAGGGGAATACCTGGTCGTCTACACATCGGTCAGCCGGTACCCGACCCCCAGCTCTGTCTGTAGATAACGTGGTTGCGCTGGGTCAGTTTCAATCTTGGCGCGCAAATGGCCCATGTAGATACGCAGGTAATGCAACTGGTCAATCTGCTCGGCGCCCCACACATCGGCCAGCAGCTGGCGGTGGGTGAGGACTTGGCCGGGGATACGGGCCAAGCGCTCCAGCAGGCGGTATTCGATGGGCGAGAGGTGGACAGGTTCGCCGTCCAGTTGCACGCAGCGGGTACTGCGGTTGAGCGTGAGTGCGCCGATGTGCAGCACGGCTACAGGCTGTGGTGTGGTGCTGAGGGTGGCACGGCGCAGCATGGCACGCACGCGGGCAAGCAGTTCACCGGCCCCAAAAGGCTTGGTAAGGTAGTCATCAGCCCCAGCGTCAAGAGCGGCTATTTTTTCCAGCTCTTGAACGCGGGCGGACAGCACGAGAATGGGCACTTGAGGTGGCAGGCTGTGGGCACCACCTGCGCGCCGCCACTCGGTGATTAACGCGACGCCATCAGCATCAGGCAAGCCCAAATCGGCAATCACCAGTTGCGGCGTCATGCGCTGCAACTCCAACCGGGCCAAGGCGGCGGTATCTGCGTGAACCGGCCGCAGCCCAACCGCGCTGAGCGACGCGGCAACGAACTGGGCAATGGCGCTGTCATCTTCAATGATGAGGACAGTTTCACTGCTCATGCGCATACTCTACAAAGGCTTATTGCTATCATTTTTAATTAACCTCGGCACCAGGTGTACGCAGTGGCAGTTCGATATAAAACTCAGCCCCGCCACCGCTCTCTGCAGTACAACGCCGGGCCTCCATGCGCCCACCGTGGGCCTGCACGATGGTTTGACAGATGGAGAGACCCAGGCCAGTGCCATGGTATGCCGCGCTGCGGTCACCTGACGGGGCTTGGCCTTGGCGAAAACGCTCAAACAGGGCGCCAGGTTCCCCAGGTGGCAAGCCAGGGCCGTGGTCACGCACGGCGATAAACACACCTTCGCGACTGCGGCCTGCTTGCAGCATGATGCGACCGCGTGCAGGTTGACCATAGCGGGCTGCGTTGTCCAGCAGATTGGCCATCACCTGCAACAACAGCAGAGCCTCGGCTTGCACGGGGGGAAGATCGCGCACGACACGCAGCTCAATCAGCGGGGTTTGCCAGCGCCGCCGCGCACGGGTGACGGCTTCACCCAGGATTTCTTCCAGCGATTCCCATTGCAGTTGAAGTAGGTTTTGGGGACTGAGGCGCGCCCATTGCAACGTATTGTCTGCCATCAGCGTCATGTCGCGGGCAAGGTCTTCCAGGTTACGCAGCAGGCTGTCCCGCTGGGCTGGGGTGAGGCTGGCCTGCTGCTCGCGCAGGGTGCTGGCGCTGCCCATGATGCCAGCCAGTGGGGTACGCAAATCATGCGCCAGTGACGACAGCAGGGTATTGCGCATGGCTTCACTGTGGGCATGGGTCTGGGCAGTACGGGCCAGAGCGGCGGCGCGTTCGCGCTCTACACACAGGCCAATTTGACGCACCAAAGCCAGCCAATGGGCCTGGGTGGCATGGTCGGGCACAGACGCGGGCAAATGGCGACTGGGCAGCAGCAGCTGCACAGCCCCTGTAGGCGCGTGGCGGGCAAACGGAGCACACCACAGGGGTAAATCAGGCCAATCGGTACAGCCTAAGCCTAACGGGCGGCTGTTTTCGACGGCCCAGACGGCGGAGCGGGGATGGAACAGCGTGGCATCCCCCAAGGCACCGGGTGCGCCAAAGCAAGTGAGAGGCGTGAGACTGGCGGGGTTGGCCATCGCAGCAGGGCCATTGAGGTCAACGAACACGGCACAGGGCAATGCCAAGTTGTCAGCCATCCACTGTGCAGCCGTTTGAGCCATACCGTCTGCCCCCCTGTGACAATCAGCGAGATGCGCTGTCAAATCCAGCAACTGGGCGGTATGCAAGCGGCGGGTTTCGGCCAAGGCACCCCGTTGCCGCAAACGGGCAATCAGCCCACTCAGCACCAGCGACACCCCCAACAGCGTACCCAATACCAGCAGGTACTCGGCATCGTCCACGTGAAACGTATGGCGGGGCGGTACAAAAAAATAATTCAAGGCAGAGACGCAGCACACAGCAGCCAACAGACCCGCCCAGCGGGGCAAGGTGGCCGCAGCCGCCACAACCGCCAACAGGTAAACCATGGTGAGCGCGGCGACAGACATGTGGGTGTCCAGCCAGACGTTGATGGCTGTAGCAGCGGCGCTCAGCACCACCGCGATGCCAGCAGACTGCCAAGGGAGGAAATAAGGAGAATGAAAAGAAGGAAGGGCCACAGCGGCATCGTACCGCCATGAGCCTGAGCCCTAAAAACGCCCGGTTGCAGGGGCTTTTGTATTGAGCTATGGTTAGCTACGCCATGGGCCAAGACCTCTGTGGCTTTGACAACACGGCCTACGGAGTTACCTATGCGATTTTTTGTGATCCTGTCCACTGCGGCCTGCCTGACTTTGTCGTTGGCAGTCTCCGCATCCTTGGCCGCTACGCTGCAAATAGACCTGCAAGACAGCAGCGGAAAACCATTGACTGACGGCGTTGTCTTCCTCGAATCCCGCGACGCCAAAGCGGTGAGCAAACCCGCTATCGGTGTTGAAGTAGCTCAGGTCAGCAAACAGTTTGCGCCCCAAGTCAACGTGATTACAGTAGGCACGGCAGTGCAGTTCCCGAACCGGGATTCGGTGCGTCACCATGTGTACTCGTTTTCTGCCATCAAGAACTTTGAACTGAAGCTCTACGTGGGCACCCCTGCCGCACCCGTGGTGTTTGACAAGCCCGGTATTGCGGTACTTGGCTGCAACATCCATGATGCGATGACAGCTTGGATGGTGGTGGTGGAAACGCCCTACTATGGTCGCAGTCCCATTGGCGGACATATCACGCTGGAAAACGTGCCCCCCGGGGCCTACCGGCTGCGCGCATGGCACCCTGGACTGCCCGTAGGCGCACCAGCACTTGACCAAGCACTGACTTTGGCTCCGGCAGGCAGTAGCACTACCATCAAGTTGCCTGTCACTGCGCTATAAACTGCATCTGAAAGTCTCTGGGACTCGCATTGGCGGTCTGAGAAACTCCACTTAAGCGATATGAATGCCTGAATGCGATCAGTTGAAGCCCTTAAATCCTATTTCAGCAGCCTGAATCTGCACCACCGCTACTGGCGGCTGGCGACGCGCATTGTGATGTTGTCGCTGGCTTTGCTGTTGCTGGTGCAATTGGCCGGCTTTGAGGTTCTGCGCCGCAGCATTGACAGCAATGCCCGTGCACAAGTCGCACAAGATTTGCGCTTGGGTGAACGCGTTTGGCAACGCATGCTCGATCAGAATGCCCAAAAACTGCGTCTGGGTGGCTCTGTTTTGGCCGCAGATTTCGGCTTTCGTGCGGCCGTCACGTCCGGTGACACCGAAACCATCCAGTCGGCGCTGGAAAACCACGGTGCACGCATCGGTGCCGCGATCACGGCTCTGCTGGACACGCAGTTCAAAGTGCTGGCGGTCAGCGGCTCGCCCGAAGCTGGTGGCACGAAAGCCATGCTGCCCGCGCTGGACGGGCAACCGTGGGATCCGGCAGGCAGCAATTTCGCGCTGATTGGCAATATCCCCTACCAGTTCGTGGTCGTGCCACTGCGTGCGCCTGTGGTGATTGGCTGGGTGGTCATGGGTTTCCCGGTGGGGCAAGCGCTGGTGGACGATATGCGTGCGCTTTCGGGCCAGCATGTCAGCCTGCTCAGCCAGCACGGAGCGGACACCAACATGGAAGTAGTGGCAAGCACCATGCTGTCTGGCGCTTATGACAAAGTCATAGCTACAGCCAAAGACGGCAAGGACATCATCTATGCCGGGGATACGCTGATGGCACGCACGCTGCGCATCAAATCAGGCGAGGGAGAAATTCAAACCGTGCTGCTGCGCTCGGTGGAAGAAGTCAAAGCGCCCTTTCATGACATGCAGGTGGTGCTGGCCGTCATCACTGTGGTGGGGTTACTGCTGTTTGGCATTGGCAGCGCCTACTTGGCTCGGCGCGTCACCACGCCTTTGCGCTCACTTGTAAGAGCAACAGAGCGCCTTGGCAAAGGCGACTTGGAAACGCCGGTGCGGCACAAAGACCGACACGATGAGTTTGGCGACTTGGCAAAATCCTTTGACACCATGCGCCTGGACATTGCCACCCACCAAGCTGAAATCAACCAGCTCGCTTACTGGGACAGACTGACCGGGCTGCCCAACCGGGTTCGCTTTCACCAAGCGCTGACAGCCGCCATTGAAGCCCATAAGGCGGCAGGCGAGAGTTTGTCGGTGGTTTTTTTAGACATTGACCGTATCAAGCATGTGAACGAAGTGCTGGGCTATAACTTTGGGGATCGGTTACTGCAAACCGTAGCCGAGCGCTTGCAGCAAACCGTACGACGTGAAGGCGACATAGTGGGTCGCTTGGGTGGCGATGAGTTCGCGATGCTTCTGACGCACAGCAACCTGGAAGACGCCGTTTCGATCTCACGCCGCATCGCCCAATCGTTCGAGATCCCCATGACGTTTGACGACCACACGGTGGACATTGGCGCGGGTGTTGGCATCGCTTGCTACCCTGCCCATGCCGAAAATGCCGACCTGTTGCTGGGCCATGCCGAAGTCGCGATGTACGCGGCCAAACACAAAACCACCGAAGCCGTGATCTACGACCCGGCGCTGGATTCGTCCAGTGCACAAACGCTGTCTCTGCTGTCCGAATTGCGCCAAGCGGTGGAACAGGGCGAGTTGCGCCTGTACTTGCAGCCCAAAGTAGGGCTGCTCAATAACGCAGTGGTAGGCGCCGAAGCATTGGTACGCTGGCAGCACCCGGTGCGTGGCCTGGTGCCACCGATGATGTTCATCCCCTTTGCGGAGCAAACGGGCTTTGTGCGCCACCTGACCATCTGGATGCTGGAAGAAGTCGCCCGACGCTGGAACGAACTGCAAGCTGCTGGTGCCGCCATGGGCGATGCGTCAGGCACCAGCCTGATGATCGCCATCAACCTCTCCACCCGCGATCTGCTTGACCAGGACTTCCCCACCAAGCTGGACGCTATTTTGATCAAGCACAACATCCCTGCGCAGGGCCTGTGCCTGGAGATCACAGAAAGCGCGATCATGGAAGACCCTGAGCGCGCAGAAAACACGCTGAACCGCCTGCACGCACGGGGTTTCAAGCTGTCAATTGATGACTTTGGCACCGGCTATTCGTCGCTGGCCTACCTGAAGCGCCTGCCCGTGGAGCAGCTCAAAATCGACAAGTCATTTGTGATGAACATGCAAAGCGATGCCGACGACGCCACCATCGTGCGTTCGACGATTGACTTGGCCCACAACCTGGGCTTAAGTGTGGTGGCCGAGGGCGTAGAGAACGAAGAGATTTGTGTGCTGCTGCGTGAGCTGAACTGCGACGAAGCCCAGGGCTACCACCTGAGTCGCCCAATGCCGGTGGCAGACTTCATCGCCTGGCACACCCGGTGGATAACCAAAACGGCAGCAGCTGAAATGGAGAAGGCCAAAAACCAGCCTGTGTTTCACAGCTAGGATGTCTGGGCGGTGGAAGCATTTCAAACTGGAATTAGGCTCAGAGCGTTTTGATGAGTTTCGCGACGGGTTGCTTGTTCTTTTCAAACTCGCGCAAATAGCCAAGGTAGAACACCGAAGCCTGTATCTTTGGAGCAGTGTGTGAGCCGCATCAGTGTCCGCTTTAAGCACAGCGGAGACCCACCATTCCCATCCCGCCTACCCCCAAAAACCATGCCCTGGCTCATCCACACCGACGGCAGCGCACTCCCCAACCCCGGCCGCATGGGCCTGGGTGCTGTGTGGACGGCGCCCGACGGCACGCGCCACACGCTGTCGCAGGTGGCCCCAGGCTACGGCTGCAACAACGAGGCGGAGGTGCGGGCGTTGGTGGCGGCTTTGCAGGCACTGAAACGACAGGGCGCGGATGGGTTGCTGGTGCACTGCGACAGCAGCGTGGTGGTCGAACAGGTCGGCAGCAACAGCGCCAAACCCATTGCCCGGCTGGCACCTTTATTTGACGAGGCGCGGGCCTTGCTGCATTCGTTTGGCGACGCCCGACTGGTGTGGATACCCGGGCACCGCAATGCTGAAGCCGATGCCCTGGCGCGTGCAGCGTTAGGGATAACGGCGCAGCGGGTACTCAAAAAGACCAAGAAACGGCGGTAGTTCCTCAAGAATTTCAGCCAAGTCAACCACGTACATTTTGCTATAGTTTAAATAGCGAACAAAGGCCATCTGTATTGCACAGATGACCTTTTTACTGCTTACTTCAGCAATTTACCCTGCGCAGCACCCAGTGGCGTGTGCAACTGCGAGGGCACGAACAGCCCGGTGTTGTCGTCACGCCCCTGCAACAGGTAGCGCGTCTCGGGCTTGCCGTAGTTCTGCGCAGCCAGCGCGGAGAATTTGCCGATATCCGATTTCGGGTCGCGCAGACGGTTGACGATCAGCACCTTTTGCGTATCGGCAAAGTCGGCCATCATGTTCTGGTCGCCTTCACTGTCACCCGCGATAAAGCTCGGGCCATAGCCGTATTTACTGACCAGGAACCGCTTGATGTTGCTGGTTTTACCCGGCCCCTGGGTCTGGTCATAGCCCCGGCGGAACTCGGCTTGCAGCACGCCAGCGGCGTCGCGTTCCAGCTCCATTGCCAGCACACGGTCGACCGGGTTGTTGTAACCAAAGGCAGGGTTGGATGAGATTTCCTTGATCACGTCCACGAACGAAGCCGAGCACACCCACACGTCAAACCCGGCTTTGCGGAACACCGCGTACAGGTCTTGCATTTCAGGCACCAACCGCAAGCCGTTTTTCCAGCTGACCGACACCACACCAGCCTGACCCGGCAGCGCAGCGGGGCTGGTCCACTTGACCTTGGCTACCGGCTGCTGCACCTGCCATGCGATGGTGTCACGGGTCAGCTGACGCACCTGCGCCTCGGTCATGCCCACAAACAGGTACGTGACCCAGGGGTAGGCAGTGTTGTGGTCAAAGGTGTCACCAATCGCCTCGTAGAGGTAACGCAGCTTGGTGATGAAGGCGGTGTAGTGCGGGTTTTGACGCACCTCGGCCAGTGGCTTGCTGCCTTTAAGACCGCTGTAGTTCTCGTACAGCCAGGTGTAGCTGGCCACGATGTCGGGGGCGACGCTGTCAATGCTGACGGGCTGGCCCGCCGCGTTATTGAAGCCGGCCACGAAAGCAGTTTTGGGAATGTTCACCCGCAGCGCCACATCCAGCTGAGCGGGGGTGGCACCGAACACCAGGTTCTCCAGCTGGTAAATCAGCGAGGCTTCTTCGATGTCCAGGAAAACGCTGGTGTTGTCCCAGTCCATCACGATGTAAGGCGGCTTGGTGGGGTTGTAACCCAGGCTGGACTTGCCCAGGCGGGCAATGAGCTGGTTGATTTGATCGAGGTTGAAACTGTCCCAACGGCCAGGAGCAAGGCGCGCTGGCGTGGTGTCGGACGCCACCGTGGCGCAGCCCGCGCCCATGAGGGCGAGAGAAACGATGCCGGTGCCCATAAACATGCGGCGGTTGGTGGAAGTACTGAAGTTCATGAAAAGCCTTTCAAGTTGAAACAGGTTGGCCCAGGGTGGCCTTATCGGACACATCACTCTCGTCTTTCAGACCGACGCCCGTCAGCCCCAAGCGCATAGCACGCTGCATCAGCCATGCCAACTTGAAGGCGGCAGCACCGTACGACAGGCCCTCTGGCCGCACATTGGAGATGCAATTGCGCTCGGCATCGTGCCGCCCGCGCTGGGGAGCATGGGTGAGGTAAATGCCCAGACTGTCTGGCGAACTTAAGCCAGGGCGCTCGCCAATCAGCATGACCGACAGCGCTGCGCCAAAGATTTCACCCACCTCGTCAGCCACGGCCACACGGGCCTGGGTCATCAAGACAACAGGAGCGATCTTTGTTCCCACGGGCAAAAGTGGGCGCAGCGCATGCAGCAAGGGCACGGCATGGCGGGCCACGGCCAGCGAGGAAAGGCCGTCACCGATAACGAGGCACAGATCGACTGCCCTTTCTGGCCCGCCTTGTCGCCCAACGCCCTCTCGCAGGGCACGAAGGGCGTGCAGCCTTTGGGCATCAACCTCGTCAAGCTGCCGCCCCAGATCAGGCCGCCGGAGGTAGGTGGTGCGGTCTGTGGCGCGGCTGCGGGCGTGGGTGCTGGTCCAACCGTCCGCGTGCAAGGCCTGCTCCAGTGCGGTCACGTCCAGCGGCGCATGGATGGCGTCGCGGGCCATCGCGTGCGACCAGCCAAAGCGCAAAGCCTCATCCGTGGGCGTGGCGTTACCGGCACGCCCTAAAGCGATGCGGGCCGAGGTGAGGCTGCGCCAATGTGACCAGGGGCTGGGGATGATGTCGTCCATCAGAGGGGTCCTGTTCAGGCGGACAAAGCCAAACGGCCCATGCCTTGCAACAGCGGGTGCGTGGAGGCCACGGGCAAGATGCCCCCTGCGGCATCGCTGATCTGCATCCGCTGCAACCATGCCTCAAACTCGGGCGCACGTTGCAGCCCCAGGGTTTCGCGCAGAAACAGGGCGTCATGGAACGAAGTGCTTTGGTAGTTCAACATGATGTCGTCCGCCCCCGGCACACCGATCAAAAAGGTCAGCCCAGCCGTGGCGAGCAGCACCATCAGCGTGTCCATGTCGTCCTGGTCAGCCTCGGCGTGGTTGGTGTAGCAGACATCGCAGCCCATGGGCAGGCCCAGCAGCTTGCCGCAAAAATGGTCTTCCAGGCCAGCGCGAATGATTTGTTTGCCGTCATACAAGTATTCAGGGCCGATAAAGCCGACCACGGTGTTGATGAGCAGCGGTTTGTAGCGCCGTGCCAGCGCATAAGCCCGTGCCTCGCAGGTTTGCTGGTCAACGCCAAAGTTGGCGTTGGCAGAGAGCGCACTGCCCTGGCCGGTTTCAAAGTACATCACGTTCACCTCGCCACCCCCATCGCTATTCCCGCCTACCGTACCGCGCTTTTGTGACAAGGCCGCGTCACAGGCTTCATCAAGCAGTTCAGGGGTCACGCCGAACGACAGGTTGGTTTTCTCGGTACCCCCGATCGACTGGAACACCAAATCCACCGGCGCACCGGACTCGATCAATTGCAAGGTATTGGTCACATGGGTCAGCACGCAGGCCTGGGTGGGGATCTCGAAGTGCTGCACCACTTCATCGAGCAGGTGCAGCAATTGACCCAGCACGGGCAAGCTGTCCGAGGCCGGGTTCAGGCCGATGACAGCATCGCCCGCGCCCAGCATCAAGCCATCCAGCGTGGAAGCGGCCACACCCCGCAGATCGTCCGTCGGGTGGTTCGGCTGCAGGCGCACCGCCATGTGACCGGGCAGCCCCAAGGTGTTGCGAAAGCGGGTGATAACGTGGCATTTGCGTGCCACGGCAATCAAATCTTGGTTGCGCATCAGCTTGGACACCGCCGCCACCATCTCGGGCGTAAGGCCAGGGGCCAACGCGGTCAGCACCTCGGGCGTGGCCACGTCACCCAACAGCCAGTTGCGGAACTGCCCCACCGTCATGTGGGCCACAGGCAAAAAGGCGATGGCGTCGTGGCTGTCCAGAATCAGCCTGGTGATGTTGTCGCGCTCATACGGGATCAATGCCTCTTGCAAAAACTGCTTGAGTGGCACATCGGCCAGCACGTAACGTGCGGCCATGCGCTGCTGAGCGGTGGCCGCACCCACGCCAGCGAGGTAGTCACCAGAGCGTGGTGGGCTGGCCATGGCCATAACCTGCCGCAGATCGTCAAACGCGAAGCCCTGGGAAGCGATGGTGGTGTGGTAACGCATGAGGAAGGGTCTAGGACTAAGCCTAGGGCATGGTGTGCAACATCGCGTCCGGTGCTGCGGCATCGCGGTTCGCAGAGGTCAGCACAAAGTAACCGTAGGCCAGCGCCATCAAGCCTACAAACAGCAGCGTCAGCATGGCGTTGAACCACACCATCGCCACCAGGCATACCCCACCCAGCCCTAGTGCAATCGCAGGGAACACCGGGTAAAACGGTGCTTTGTAGGTACGCAGCAAGTCAGGCTCGCTGCGGCGCAATTTGAACAGCGCGGCCATGGACATCATGTACATCACGATGGCCCCCAATACGGCCAGGGTGACGATATTGGCGGTCAGCGTTTGCCCGCCAAACTGCACGAGCTCATCACTGAAAATAGCCACAACACCCACCACACCACCTGCCACCAGCGCCCGGTGCGGTGTGTTGAAGCGCGGGCTGAGTTCGGCAAAGTAACTCGGCAAATAGCCCGCCCGGGCCAGTGCGAAAATCTGCCGCGAATAGCCCATGATGATGCCGTGGAACGAGGCAATCAGCCCAAACAGCCCAATCCAAACCAACATGTGCAGCCAGCCGCTGGACTCGCCCACCACCATTTTCATCGCCTGCGGCAAGGGGTCATTGATATTGGCCAAAGTGCGCCAATCGCCCACGCCACCGGCAAAAACCATCACCCCAAAGGCCAGCACCACCAGCGTCACGATGCCCGTGGTGTAAGCGATAGGGATGGTACGGTGCGGATCGCGTGCTTCCTCCGCCGCCATAGCGGCACCTTCGATGGCCAGGAAGAACCAGATGGCAAACGGAATGGACGCAAAGATGCCCGTCATCGCGCTGAGGCTGAAGCTGTCAGCCCCTGACCAGCCGTGCGCCACAAAATTGGCCATCGTCCAGCCAGGACTGACCACGCCCATGAACATCAGCAACTCGAAAATGGCCAGCAGCGTCACGATCAGCTCAAACGCTGCAGCAATACCTACACCCACCCAGTTCAGGGCGATAAAGGCCACATAGGCAACCAACGCAATCACCTTGGGGTTGACGCCTGGAAACTGCACGTTCAGATAGGCCCCAATCGCCAGTGCAATCGCAGGTGGTGCGAAGACAAACTCCACCAGCGTGGCGAACCCGGCAATGAAGCCCCCTGTCGGCCCAAACGCCCGACGCGCATAGGCGAACGGCCCTCCGGCGTGTGGGATGGCGGTAGACAGCTCTGTGAAGCTGAAGATGAACGTGGTGTACATCGTCGCCACCAGCACGGTAGCGACCAAAAAACCCAGCGTGCCTGCCGTGTTCCAGCCATAGCTCCAGCCGAAATACTCGCCAGAGATCACCAAGCCGACAGCGATCCCCCAGAGCTGGACGGGGCCGAGCACCTTTTGCAGACCGGTGGCGGTTGACGGGGTGGGCGAAGATTCAGGCACTGCCATGGAGATGTCCTTTGGTGTTGAAAACAAGCGCTAGGGTTCGGACTGATTGAATCAAAAGTCGGGTTCAACAGCTATCCCGATTTGGAAAATATGATCTTGCCCCTGCTTTCCATACTCATTAAGGATGGTCTGAATAACTCGCTGCCAATTGAGGTAGCGAGTCTATGATGTTCAAATAGCGGGATTTGACGCGCAAGCTTTCAAAGGCGGCACCGTTTCTTACGCCCATTGGGCTGCTTTTGGGCCCTCGCGGGGCATTTCCTCGGGCTTCTAGCGCACTCATCCCCGCGCTCCCATCAGTTTGCCGCGCACCATCCACAAATTCGAGAGTGCAGCATGGCGATGTGCCAAGTGACATCTGCATTCGCATCCGGGCGTTTCTGGATGCCCTGGTACCCAGCATCCCCGAATGCAACCGTCTCTTCACCATGCAACAAAC
>JANXSZ010000084.1 GCA_025356445.1 Betaproteobacteria bacterium
TTGATTGATGGTTTGCGTGCTGCAAAGGATGCTGCATGATGACGCCTTCACAAGTTCTCACGCAGTTCCAAGCAACGGGTGTTCAAACCGCGTTTCATGGACGTCACATCAACCCGCAAATCATGAAAGATCTGGACGGCACCAATTGGCGTCTTGAGGCTTACCAAGCGCGTGGAGGCTACGAAGCTTTGCGTAAGATCTTGGGTAAAGACGGTGGTGAAGGTTTGACGCAAGATCAGGTCATTGCGACTGTGAAGGAATCTGCACTGCGTGGTCGTGGTGGTGCGGGTTTTCCAACAGGTCTGAAATGGAGCTTCATGCCCCGTCAGTTTCCGGGCCAAAAATATTTAGTTTGCAATTCTGATGAAGGCGAGCCTGGTACGTGCAAAGACCGTGACATCATGCAATTCAATCCGCATATTGTGATTGAAGGTATGGCGATTGCGGCCTATGCTATGGGTATCAATGTGGGATATAACTATATTCATGGCGAGATTTTCCAGACCTACGATCGCTTTGAAGAGGCGTTAGAAGAAGCCCGTGCAGCCGGTTTGCTGGGCAACCATATTATGGGGAGCAACTATAGTTTCCAGTTGCACGCTGCCCATGGATTTGGTGCTTACATTTGCGGTGAAGAGACGGCGTTATTGGAGTCTCTCGAAGGTAAAAAGGGTCAACCTCGCTTCAAGCCACCGTTCCCTGCCAGTTTTGGTCTGTACGGCAAGCCGACTACCATTAACAACACGGAAACTTTCGCTGCAGTCCCGTGGATTATCCGAAACGGTGGTGCTGCCTATTTGGCTTGCGGCAAGCCTAACAACGGTGGCACCAAGATTTATTCCGTCAGTGGTGATGTTGAAAATCCCGGTAATTTTGAAATTCCCATGGGAACACCCTTTTCCACTTTGCTTGAATTGGCGGGTGGTGTACGCAAGGGGCGCACGCTCAAAGCGGTAATTCCTGGTGGATCGTCATCTCCCGTATTGCCAGCGTCAATCATGATGGACTGCACTATGGACTACGACTCCATTGCCAAAGCGGGTTCTATGCTGGGCTCTGGTGCGGTGATCGTTTTAGATGATTCGCGTTGCATGGTGAAAGCGTTACAACGGTTGAGTTATTTTTACATGCACGAATCCTGTGGGCAGTGCACACCTTGTCGTGAAGGTACAGGTTGGTTGTCGCGCATGGTAGACCGCATTGAGACTGGTGATGGTCGTGCCAGCGATTTGGATTTGTTGAACTCTGTGGCGGACAACATTCAGGGTCGCACCATTTGTGCATTGGGCGATGCTGCTGCCATGCCTGTTCGGGCCATGATTAAGCATTTTCGGCACGAGTTTGAATACCACGTAGAGCACAAGACCTGTATGGTTCCTGCTTACGTTTGATCGGGTTAATACACAAAATGGTTGAAATCGAACTCGACGGCAAGAAAGTAGAAATTCAGGAAGGCAGCATGATTATGCATGCCGCTGATAAGGCTGGGACGTATATTCCGCACTTCTGTTACCACAAGAAACTGAGTATTGCGGCCAACTGCCGCATGTGCTTAGTGGATGTGGAAAAAATGCCCAAACCCATGCCAGCCTGTGCAACGCCTGTGACCAATGGCATGATCGTTCGCAGTAAAAGCGAGAAAGCCATCAAAGCGCAGCAGTCTGTGATGGAGTTTTTGCTGATTAACCATCCCTTGGATTGCCCTATTTGCGATCAAGGTGGCGAATGCCAATTGCAAGATTTGGCCGTCGGTTATGGTGGTTCTTCATCACGTTATGAAGAAGAAAAGCGCGTTGTATTTCACAAAGATGTTGGCCCCCTCATCAGCATGGAAGAGATGAGCCGCTGCATTCACTGTACCCGTTGCGTACGCTTTGGACAAGAAGTTGCTGGTGTGATGGAGCTTGGCATGAGTCACCGGGGTGAACATGCTGAGATTGAAACCTTCGTCGGTGACACGGTTGATTCCGAGTTGTCTGGCAATATGATCGATATTTGCCCTGTTGGTGCGTTGACCAGTAAGCCTTTTCGTTATAGCGCTCGTACTTGGGAGTTGAGCCGTCGTAAATCTATCAGTCCGCATGATTCGACAGGGGCTAACCTGATTGTGCAGGTCAAAAATAACAAGGTAATGCGTGTCGTGCCACTCGAAAACGAAGCGGTAAACGAATGCTGGATTGCTGACCGTGATCGTTTTTCTTACGAGGCGTTGAGTAGCACTGACCGCCTTACTGGGCCCATGCTCAAACAAGGTGGAGAGTGGAAAACGGTCGAATGGCAGGTCGCTTTGGAATATATCGCCAATGGCCTGAAGCAAATCAAGGCAGACCATGGTGCTCAAAGTATCGGTGCTTTGGTCAGTCCACACAGTACTTTGGAAGAATTGGCTTTGGCCACTCAACTGATGCGTGGTTTCGGCAGTGACAACATTGACCATCGTTTGCGTCATGCCGAATTTACCGCCTCTGAAGGTGTGCGTTGGCTTGGAACTTCTATCGCCTCGTTGTCTCTGCTTCAGCGCGTGCTGGTGGTTGGCTCCAATCTGCGTAAAGACCATCCGCTGTTTGCTCAGCGAATTCGCCAAGCTGTCCGGAAGGGATGCACGCTTTCCGCTGTTAATTCTGTTGCGGAATTGCCTTCGGTTGATAGTTGGGCCATGTCTGTCAAGCACTCGTTGCTCGGGGATTCCAACGTTTGGATGCAAGCACTGGCTGATATTGCTGTTGTTGTGGCAGCTGAGAAGGGTGTTCCAGCGCCGCAGGCAGGCACCGCAACGCCGATGGCTGTTGCCATTGCGCAGTCATTGTTGAGTGGTGATCGTAAAGCTATTTTGTTGGGTAACGCAGCGGCACACCATTCACATGCCAGCAGCCTGTTGGTGCTTGCGAATTGGTTGGGTACCCAATGCGGTGCGAGTGTTGGCTACTTCACCGAAGCGGCCAACACGGTAGGAGCTCAGTTTATTGGTGCGCAACCTCAAAAAAATGGGTTGAATGCTCAGCAGATGTTGAACAGTGGGTTGAAGGCTGCGATTCTTTTAAACACAGAACCTGCTTTAGATTCTGCTTATGGCGTTAAAGGTTTGGATAAAGCCCAAATGGTGGTGACACTCAGTCCATTCAAAACTAATCTTGCTTTCAGCGATGTGCTCCTTCCGATTGCGCCCTTTACCGAAACTTCGGGTACTTTTGTAAATGCAGAGGGCAGGGCGCAAAGTTTCCACGCGGTGGTGAAGCCTTTAGGTGACACTCGTCCTGCATGGAAGGTTTTGCGTGTACTGGGTAATTTATTGGCTCTCCCAGGTTTTGGTTTCGAGTCGTCACAGGATGTGCTTCTTTCGCTGGGCCTTGCGACAGAAGATGGTGTCCAACAGGTATCAGCATTACAACTCAGCAATGCAGTATTGGGTATCGTGCCTACCGTGTCTGTAGACGTGAAGCCTTGTACCGCCAGCATTTACCAGCTGGATAGTCTTGTGCGTCGCTCACCTAGCCTGCAATTGACCACCGATGCGCGTGCTGTGTTTTGTGAAGAGGTGGTCGCATGATTAACGCGATTTACGGATTCGGTTTGAACCTCATTGCTGCTGGATGGTGGGCTGGTTTGGTATGGCCTGTGGTCTGGACGCTGATCAAAATTGTTGTGGTTGTGTTGCCGTTGATGGGGTGCGTGGCTTATCTCACTTTGTGGGAACGTAAAGTCATAGGTTGGATGCAAATCCGTATAGGCCCTAACCGCGTAGGGCCATTTGGTTTGTTGCAACCTATTGCCGATGCGTTGAAGCTTTTGACTAAAGAAATTATCGTACCGAGTGCTGCCAACAAAGGGTTATTCATCCTCGGACCTATCCTGACTATCATGCCTGCGTTGGCGGCGTGGGTTGCTGTACCCTTTGGCCCTGATATCGCACTGGCCAACGTGAATGCTGGTTTGTTGCTCATCATGGCAATCACCTCGATGGAAGTCTACGGTGTCATTATTGCCGGGTGGGCCTCTAATTCTAAATACGCATTTTTGGGTGCATTGCGGGCTTCTGCACAAATGGTCAGTTACGAGATTGCCATGGGCTTTTGCTTGGTGGTAGTGCTTATGGTCTCTTCCAGTTTGAATATGACCGATATCGTGTTAGGCCAAAACAAAGGCATGTTTGCTGAAAATGGTTTGAACTTTCTGTCTTGGAACTGGTTATCACTTTTGCCAATTTTTGTGGTGTATGTTATTTCAGGTATTGCCGAAACTAATCGCCATCCATTCGATGTGGTAGAAGGTGAGTCCGAGATTGTGGCTGGGCATATGGTTGAATATTCGGGTATGTCATTTGCCATGTTCTTCTTGGCCGAATATGCCAACATGTGGTTGGTTTCTATTTTGGCAGCCATCATGTTCCTGGGTGGTTGGTTGCCTCCTATTGACAGTGCGTTGTTCAACTGGATTCCCGGTTGGATTTGGTTAGGCCTGAAGACTGTCGCCGTTGTCACCTTATTTCTGTGGGTTCGCGCCACTTTTCCTCGCTTTCGTTATGATCAAATTATGCGATTAGGTTGGAAAATCTTTATTCCTGTCACATTGGTTTGGTTGGTCGTGGTCGGTGCTTGGATGCAAACCTCTTTTAATATCTGGAAGTAAAAACAGCATCATGGCCTTACTTTCTCCCATGTTCTCATCTACGTTTATCAAGCCTGCATTTTCGTTAAAGGATTTTTTATCCAGTTTCATGCTGATTGAACTCTTCAAAGGCATGGCTTTAACAGGTAAACATGCTTTCCGTCGCAAAATAACGGTGCAATTTCCTGAGGAAAAAACACCATTAAGCCCGAGGTTTCGAGGACTTCATGCTTTGCGCCGTTATGAAAATGGTGAAGAGCGTTGTATCGCTTGCAAGTTGTGCGAAGCCGTTTGCCCTGCCATGGCGATTACTATTGAGTCTGATGTGCGCGCTGATGGCAGCCGTCGTACAACGCGTTATGACATCGATTTGACGAAGTGTATTTTTTGTGGGTTTTGCGAAGAAAGTTGCCCTGTTGATTCTATTGTTGAAACCCATATTTTTGAATATCACGGTGAAAAACGTGGTGATCTTTACTTCACTAAAGAGATGCTTTTGGCGGTAGGGGATCGTTATGAAACCGAAATTGCAGCGGCCAAAACAGCAGATGCGCCATACCGTTAACTCGTCTCTTTTTCTTTCACGTTAAGCATTACAAAAAGCACTACACGAAGCATTCTATGGACGTTAAGTCAGGTCTTTTTTACGTTTTCTCAGCGCTGCTGCTCTTTGCCGCATTCCGCGTTATTACCGCACGTAATCCAGTTTATGCCGTGTTGTACCTGGTTTTGGCGTTCTTCCAAGCGTCAGCCTTATGGATTTTGCTGAAAGCCGAATTTTTGGCAATTGCGCTGGTTTTGGTATACGTTGGCGCGGTGATGGTGCTGTTTTTGTTTGTAGTGATGATGTTGGATATTAACGTTGACAGCATTCGACAAGGTTTTTGGAAGCATTTCCCTTTGGCTGCTGGTATTGGTGCTTTGATTGCGTTGGAAATGGCAACTGTACTGATGGGAGGGTTCCGTTTGAATGAGGAGCCAAAAGCATTGCTTGCTGTCGGTCAGGCTGCAGTTCAAGTCGCTAATACCAAAGAGCTTGGTATTTTGTTGTACACAGCCTATCTTTATCCCTTGCAAATTGCTGCGATCATTTTGTTGGTTGCCGTGATTGCTGCTATTGCATTGACTTTGCGTGAACGCAAAGACAGTAAGTACATCAGTGTTTCAGATCAGGTGCGCGTCAAAGCCCGTGACCGTATGGATATTATCAAAATGGATGCTACTAAAAAGGCAGTTGCACCTGCCCAAGTATTAGACACTACGGCTGATATTGCGGAGAAAAAGGCATGATCCCAAGTCTTGGTCACTTTTTGTCATTGGGTGCGATTTTATTTGCACTGTCTGTGATTGGTATTTTTTTAAACCGTAAAAATCTCATCGTTCTGTTGATGGCTATTGAGTTGATGTTGCTCGCCGTTAATATGAATTTCGTGGCCTTCTCTCACTTTTTAGGTGATTTGAACGGTCAAATTTTTGTGTTCTTCATTTTGACGGTGGCAGCTGCAGAGTCTGCTATCGGTTTGGCGATTTTGGTGCTCTTGTTCCGTAACAAGTCCAGCATCAATGTTGAAGAATTGAACTCGCTCAAAGGCTAAGAGAACAACCATGAGCGCAACGCTTTCTGCTACAACTTTATTAGCCGTCCCGCTGGCCCCACTCGTCGGTGCCTTGCTTGCTGGCGTCTTAGGCACTGCTTTAGGTGGGAATTGGATTGGTCGTCGTCTGACCCATAGTCTGACTATTCTCGGTGTGCTGGTGTCATTCGTGATTTCTGTCTTGACTCTTAAAAGTGTGGTTCAAGACGGGGCTCGTTTGAGTGAAACCCTGTACACCTGGATGGTTGTAGGTGGGCTCAAAATGGAAATTGGCTTCTTGGTCGATGGCCTCACTGCGATGATGATGTGTGTGGTGACTTTTGTTTCGCTGATGGTTCACCTGTATACCATTGGTTATATGGAGGAAGACGAAGGCTATAACCGTTTCTTTGCCTATATTTCGCTGTTTACTTTTTCCATGTTGATGCTGGTGATGAGCAACAACATGCTCCAGTTGTTCTTTGGCTGGGAGGCCGTAGGATTGGTGTCGTATTTGCTAATCGGTTTTTGGTTTAACAAACCTACTGCCATCTTTGCCAATATGAAAGCCTTCTTGGTGAACCGGGTGGGTGATTTCGGTTTCATTTTGGGTATCGGTTTGATCGCCGCATACGCTGGTTCTTTGAATTATGCGGAAGTATTCTCCAAAAGTGATGATTTGGCCAAATTGATATTTCCTGGTACAGAGTGGATGTTGATCACTGTGATTTGCATTTGCCTGTTTATTGGTGCTATGGGAAAGAGCGCGCAATTTCCTTTGCACGTTTGGTTGCCTGACTCAATGGAAGGCCCAACACCCATCTCTGCACTGATTCATGCAGCAACCATGGTGACGGCAGGTATCTTTATGGTGGCTCGTATGTCGCCCCTTTTTGAACTGAGCGATGCTGCTCTGAGTTTTGTAATGGTGATTGGTGCCATTACGGCGCTGTTCATGGGTTTCATGGGCATCATTCAAAATGACATCAAACGTGTGGTGGCTTATTCCACTTTGTCACAGCTGGGTTATATGACTGTTGCACTGGGTGCCTCTGCTTATTCCGTTGCCGTGTTCCACTTGATGACGCACGCTTTCTTTAAAGCCTTGCTGTTCTTGGCGGCAGGCTCTGTCATCATGGGCATGCACCACAACCAAGACATCCGTTGGATGGGTGGACTGCGTAAGTACATGCCTATCACTTGGATCACTTCTTTGTTGGGATCTTTGGCGTTGATTGGCACGCCATTGTTTGCAGGTTTTTATTCCAAAGACAGCATCATTGAAGCCGTGCGCGAAAGTCATCTGGCTGGTGCTGGTTTTGCTTCTTTCGCTGTGTTAGCGGGTGTATT
This sequence comes from Betaproteobacteria bacterium, assembly GCA_025356445.1. GTDB lineage: Bacteria > Pseudomonadota > Gammaproteobacteria > Burkholderiales > Burkholderiaceae_C > Defluviibacillus. The sequence goes on from JANXSZ010000084.1 coordinate 7,530, forward strand.
TATCACTGCTTTTTATTCGTTTCGCATGTACTTTTTGGTATTTCATGGTCAGGAGCGGTTTGACCAAAATCCTGATGCACACCATGCTCATGATGGACACCACGAAATGCATGAGCCTCATGAGTCGCCCTGGGTGGTTACCGTTCCCTTGTTGTTGTTAGCGTTTCCTTCTGTCGTTGTTGGTTTCTTGACGATTGAGCCAATGTTGTTTGGTGACTTTTTCAAAGATGCCATTTTTATCAATGCTGAAAAGCATCCCGTTATGGAAGAGCTGGGTCACGCCTTCCATGGTCCAGTGCAGATGGCTTGGCATGCGCTTTCAACCCTGCCGTTCTGGTTGGCAGTAGCGGGTGTCGCTACTTCGTATTACATGTATATGGTCAATCCGGCAGTACCTGCGGCCATCAAACGTTCTTGTATGCCTATTTATACCTTGTTAGAAAACAAGTATTACTTGGACTGGTTCAATGAAAACGTCTTGGCCCATGGTGCACGTGGTCTAGGTCTTGGACTTTGGAAGGTTGGCGATCAAGCCATTATTGACGGTGCTGTGGTTAACGGATCATGGAAGTTGGTGGGTTGGGTCTCCAGCATGGTGCGTTGGTTGCAATCAGGTTTCATCTACCACTACGCCTTGGCGATGATTGTTGGCGTGTTTGTGCTGATGACCTGGTTCGTCTGGTTCGGCAAGTAAAAGGAAAAGCAAAAATGGGTTTGTTGAGTCTTGCCATCTGGACGCCAGTCTTTTTTGGTGTCGTGTTGTTGGCGCTCGGTCGTGATGAGCAAGCCAAGGTTGTGCGCTGGTTTGCGCTCATCGGTGCTATCACCAGCTTTCTGATCACTTTGCCTTTGTATGATGGCTTCAAGCTGGGTACTTCTGCGATGCAATTCGTTGAACAAGGCAGCTGGATTGAGCGCTTCAATATCAATTACCACATTGGTGTTGACGGTATTTCACTTTGGTTTGTGCTTTTGACAGCGTTCATCAATGTGATTGTTGTGATTTCTGCCTGGGAAGTCATCACCGAGCGTGTCAATCAGTACATGGGGGCTTTTCTTATCCTCAGTGGACTGATGATCGGTGTGTTCTCTGCGTTGGATGGTATTTTGTTCTACGTTTTTTTCGAAGCAACCCTGATTCCGATGTACCTCATCATTGGTATTTGGGGTGGGGCGAACAAAATTTATGCGGCATTCAAGTTCTTCTTGTACACACTTCTCGGCTCACTGCTGATGTTGATTGCCTTGATTTTCTTGTACACGAAGTCGGGTGGCAGCTTTGATATTTTGACTTGGCACAAACTGCCTTTGGGAATTACTGAGCAAACCTTGCTGTTCTTTGCCTTCTTCTCGGCCTTTGCTGTGAAAGTACCCATGTGGCCAGTTCACACGTGGTTGCCTGATGTTCACGTAGAAGCGCCTACTGGCGGTTCCGCTGTATTGGCTGCCATTATGTTGAAGCTAGGTGCTTACGGCTTCTTGCGATTCTCTATGCCTATTGCACCTGATGCTGCACGCGAATGGGCATGGTTGATGATCACGCTGTCGCTGATTGCTGTTGTCTATGTTGGCTTGGTTGCCATGGTGCAAAAAGACATGAAAAAACTGGTCGCGTACTCGTCTGTTGCGCACATGGGTTTTGTGACGCTGGGTTTCTTTATCTTCAATGATCTTGGTGTTGCCGGTGGTTTGGTGCAGATGATTGCCCACGGTTTTGTTTCTGGTGCCATGTTTTTGTCTATTGGCGTTTTATACGATCGAATGCATTCTCGTCAAATCGCTGACTATGGTGGAGTGGTCAACACCATGCCAAAATTCGCTGCATTCGCGTTGTTGTTTTCTATGGCTAATTGCGGATTGCCTGGTACGGCCGGGTTTGTGGGTGAATGGATGGTGATTTTGGGCGCTATCAAGGCGAATTTTTGGTTAGGCTTTGCCTCTGCCAGCGCATTGATATTTGGTGCTGCATATACCCTATGGATGTTCAAACGGGTTTACCTTGGCCCTGTCGGTAACGATCATGTCAAAGAACTGAAGGACATCAACGCCCGTGAATTTTTGATGTTGAGTCTGCTGGCCTTCGCTGTGTTGTACATGGGCGTGTACCCCAAAGAATTTACCGATGTGATGAATACCTCGGTCGCTGATTTGCTCAAGCACGTAGCAACCCCCAAGCTAAATTGAACTTGCACTGAGAGATAAGACAGAAGATGGACAAAATCAGTTTGATCGCGGTTTACCCCGAGCTCATCCTCGCAGTGATGGCGCTCGTGATAACCATGGTGGATTTGGGCGTTAAAAGCCCACGCCGCACGGCCACTTATGTGCTCAGCCTGTTGACTTTGGGTGTGGTTGCCGTGTTGCTGGCGCTGTATGCCTCAGGTGAAGCCACGATTTACGGCTTTGGTAACCAAGTGGTCAGTGACCCTATGGGCAATTGGCTGAAATGCTTCGCTACCATCGCAATGATGGCAACCTTGGTTTATGGTCGCCCTTATGCCGCTGACCGCGATATGCTACGGGGCGGTGAGATGTTCACGCTCAGTCTGTTCTCGCTCTTGGGCATGTTTGTGATGATTTCTGGAAATAATTTTCTGGTGATCTATTTAGGTCTTGAGTTACTCACACTTTCCAGTTATGCCTTAGTAGCCTTACGCCGTGATAACGCCGTGGCTACTGAAGCGGCGATGAAGTACTTTGTATTGGGAGCCTTGGCTTCTGGTTTCTTGCTTTATGGCTTGTCTATGCTTTACGGTGCGACAGGTTCGCTGGACATTGGCATGGTGTTCAAGGCCGTGGCATCTGGTCACATCAAGCATCAGGTTCTGGTGTTTGGTCTGGTGTTCATCGTGGCCGGTATAGCATTCAAACTGGGTGTAGTACCGTTCCACATGTGGGTGCCTGATGTCTACCAAGGTGCACCGACGGCTGTGACATTGATGATTGGTGGCGCACCTAAATTAGCCGCATTTGCTATCTTCATTCGCTTGCTGGTGGAAGGTTTGTTGCCTCTTGCTATTGATTGGCAACAGATGTTGGTGGTCCTGTGCGTCGGTTCCTTGTTGATTGGTAATCTGGCCGCAATTGCCCAAACCAACCTTAAGCGCATGCTTGCTTTCTCCACCATTTCCCAAATGGGTTTTGTGCTGCTGGGTTTGCTGTCAGGTGTTATCAACGGCAACACCTTGTCTGCTGCCAATGCCTACAGTTCAGCCATGTTTTACGTCATTACGTATGTATTGACGACATTGGCAACCTTTGGCGTGATTTTGCTCTTGGCCCGTGAAGGCTTTGAGAGCGAAGAAATCAGTGATTTGGCGGGGCTGAACCAACGCAGTCCACTTTATGCTGGTGTGATGGCGGTGTGCTTATTTTCTATGGCTGGCATTCCTCCCTTGGTCGGTTTTTATGCCAAGCTTTCGGTGTTGCAAGCCCTTATCACCTCGGGTCAGACTTCGTACTTGGTATTAGCCATCTTCGCTGTGATGATGTCCTTGATCGGTGCTTTCTACTACCTGCGCGTTGTTAAGGTCATGTATTTTGACCAACCGATTACCGCATCCACAGTCTCGGCATCTGCTGACGTTCGTATCGTACTGTGTCTCAATGGTGCACTGATCGTCGCGCTGGGTTTGTTGCCCGGTGGGTTGATGTCTTTGTGCGCGCGAGCCATCGTTAAAACATTGGGCAGTTAAGCGCTTGTCTCAAACTCTCGCCGTTTGGCTGGTCCTGCTGTTGGCCTTGGTTGCGGCTAACCTGCCTTTTGTCAGTCAGCGTCTGATGGCTGTTCTGTTATTGAACAGCCCTAAAGGTCTGGGACTTCGGTTGGCAGAATTGCTGGTGTTTTACCTTTTGGTGGGTGGCTTTGGTTTGGTGCTGGAGTGGAGGGCAGGTCAGATAGCACCTCAGGGGTGGGAGTTCTATGCCATTTCGCTGGCTCTCTTTTTGACCCTTTCATTTCCTGGTTTCATCTACCGTTATTTGCTCAAGCATCAGCCCTCTGAATGATCCCTGAAGAATCCGCATCTGTGCATGATGAGCATCTGATCGAGGTGTTCGAAAGCCGCGAAGAGTTGCTTCAGGGCAAGTTCCTTCGGGTGCTGCGTGATGTTGTCAAACTTCCGAATGGCCATCTTGCGACCCGTGAATTTGTGACGCATCCTGGGGCTGTGATGATTGTTCCGATGACGGACGATGGCCGATTGGTGATGGAGCGTCAGTACCGTTATCCCGTACAGCAGGTGTTTTTGGAGTTTCCAGCGGGTAAGTTGGATGCCGGTGAATCGGTATTTGATTGTGCTAAACGCGAACTGCTAGAAGAAACAGGCTACAGCGCTACCGAATGGGCGCGTGCAGGGTTGTTGCATCCCACTATTTCTTATAGTACAGAGTTTATTGATATTTGGTTTGCCCGAGGTTTGCGTGCAGGCATACGTAAACTTGATGACAGTGAGTTTCTGGATGTGGTGCTGGTCAGTCCAGCAGAACTGCTGCAGGGCTGTTTTGATGGTACGGTGACTGATGCCAAAACCTTGACTGCTACGCTGTGGTTGCAAAATGTGCAAGCTGGTGCTTGGATTTTGGATTGGCAGACCGTTCGCGTTGGCTGAACTTTACCCTTTTGTATCCAGCATTCGCAGATAATTGTATTATGAAAGTTTTGGATCTCCTGTGCAGCCACCAGCATTCGTTTGAAGGTTGGTTTGTGTCTGAGGACGATTTTCAAAGCCAGTTGACCCGTAGCCTGATTGAATGCCCGCTGTGCAGCGATAAAACCATCACCAAGATGTTGTCTGCACCCAGGTTGAATTTCGGAGCAATCCAATCTGTAGTACCGTCTGTGCCTTCAGCTGCATCTCAAATCAGTCCTGGTGCAGGTTCTAGGGCGGCTCATATGGATTCAAATTCAGGTGCCCTCGCTGCTACTTCCGTATCTGATGCCGCTGTGCCTCTGTCAGAGCCTGCTCTACAAGCCGCATGGTTACAAATGGTCCGCCATGTTGTGGCCAACACGGAAAATGTGGGTGATAAGTTTGCCGAGGAGGCCAGAAAAATTCATTACGGTGAATCGGAAGAGCGGGCCATTCGGGGCCACGCCTCGCGCAAAGAAACGGCCGAATTGTTGGACGAGGGCATTTCCATCATGCCCCTGCCCATTCCTGCTGGGTTGAATGGACCGCTTCAGTAGGCCCATTGTTGAACCTGCTGCCCGTGCCCTTGGTGCCTACTGCGTGAATTGCAACGCGGCCAGCCGGGCGTAAACGCCATTCGCCGCAACCAGTGTGTCATGCGTGCCTTGTTCTACGATTTGCCCAAGATCAAGAACCACAATCCTGTCTGCCTTTTGCACGGTTGCCAAGCGGTGCGCAATGATGAGCGTCGTGCGTTGGCCCGTGTGCTTTTGCATGGCTGATTCCAGTGCGGCTTGCACCATGCGTTCACTCTCGGCATCCAAGGCACTGGTTGCCTCGTCCAAGAGCAACAGTGGTGCGTTTTTCAGCATGGCACGGGCGATGGCAATGCGTTGGCGCTGACCACCGCTCAAGCGCACACCACGTTCACCCAGAAAGGTTTCGTAGCCTTCGGGCAACTGCATGATGAAATCATGGGCAAAGGCGTCCACTGCTGCGGCCTTGACTTCAGCATCTGTCGCCTCCGGGCGACCATAGCGGATATTTTCCAGTGCACTGGTCGAGAAAATCACGGCATCTTGCGGCACGATCGCGATACGGTGGCGCAAATCATTCAGCTCAAGCTGTGCAATCGGCAAGCCGTCCAGCGTGATCTGACCGCTTATCGGGTCGTAAAACCGCATCAACAACTGAAACACGGTACTCTTGCCGGCACCGCTTGCTCCGACCAAGGCGACCGTTTCGCCAGGTTGAATGGACAGCGAAAATTTGGACAGCGCCGCTTGCGCAGGCCTAGAAGGATAGTGGAAATTGATCGCTTCAAAATGTATAGCGCTTCCTACCCGTGTAGCTTGCTTCACCAGCGGGTTTGATGGAGATTGAATCGGTGAACGCGTTCCCAGCAGTTCCATCAAGCGTTCCGTGGCGCCCGCAGCCCGCAGCAAATCACCGTAGACCTCACCCAGCACCGCAAAAGCACTTGCCAGAATAATCACGTACACCACGGTCTGTCCTAAGTGCCCAGGGGTCATTGTGCCTGCTACCACTGCCTGTGTGCCTTGGTACAGGCCCCATAGCAAGGCGGCTGACGTGGCGATGATGATGAAGGCTACCAGTACTGAGCGTGCTTTGCTGCGGGTGACCGCTGTTTGAAAAGTGTCGTCTGTTGATTTTGCAAACCGCTTTGATTCGCGTTCTTCAGCCGTGTAACTCTGCACCAAGCTGATGGCATTCAGCACCTCTGCTGCAATGGCACTGGAGTCCGCTAAACGGTCTTGGCTGGCCCTTGAAAGCTTGCGCACGCGTCGTCCAAACCAAACGCTGGGCAGCACAATCAATACCAGCACGCCGAATACTTGGATCATTACGTAGGGGTTGTTCCATACCAGCAGCGCCAATGCGCCCAGACCCATGACGGCGTTGCGCAGGCCCATCGACAGTGATGAACCCACCACCGTTTGTACCAGTGTGGTGTCCGCGCTCAGGCGGCTTAATACTTCACCGGTTTGTGTGGTTTCAAAAAACTCGGGGCTTTGTTGGAGTACATGGCCGTACACCGCATTGCGTATATCTGCGGTCACTCGCTCGCCCAGCCAGCTCACCATGTAAAAGCGTGCAGCCGAGAACATTCCAAGACCCACGGCAACGGCAAACAGAGCAAAAAAGTGTTCTTGCAGTGCCATCACTTGGACAGATTTATCGCTTGATACCAGGCCGCCATCAATCAGGCTGCGCAGAGCGACAGGGAAGAGCAGTGTGGTCACAGCGGCCATCACTAAAAACACAAACGCCAGCCCAATACGGACGCGGTAAGGTTTGAGGAAGGGTAGTAAACCGGAGAGGGATTTGACGGGCGCTTTGGCCGCTTCGCGAGGACTTGACATGGGTGCCAAGTGTAGGGCTTTATGAAACGGAAGAACCCCCGCCTCGCATTGCGCCAGGGTGTGACGCGTAAACCAACGTGTGGTGTGAAGTGGCGGGGTGAGGGGGTTCGGAATTAATCCTACTCTTCTGTGTGTCTATAAACATCGGGATTACCCTTAATTAAAGAGATTTAAAAGTCAAAATAACTGTATAAAATAACAGTAAATGGATGAATTCATACTACCCGTCACTGTCATCAAAGGCCGTGGTGCAGCCACGCGCATTGCTCACCGTTTCGAGCATGTTCAACGAAATGCCTTTGACGATGGTTGGGGTACTTGGAATGTCTCGACGGATGGCGTGGGGCCTTCTATTGCCACTCAAGTCATTTGGGAGGATGCCAAAAGCATCATTACCCATAATGATTCACCTGATATTTATTTCGACCACAGCCTCAACCCCTACAGGGGCTGCGAGCACGGCTGCGTTTATTGCTATGCCCGGCCTACGCACAGTTTTTTGGGCCTGTCACCAGGCTTGGATTTCGAGACCAAAATCATCGCCAAGCGCAACATTGCCACTGTGTTGCGCGCCGAATTGGCCAAACCAAGCTATATACCCAGTCTGGTGGCTATTGGAACCGCTACCGATTGCTACCAACCCGTTGAGCGCGATTTACGGTTGACCCGTGCTGTGATCGAGCTGTTCCATGAAACCCATCACCCTTTTGGCTTGGTAACAAAGTCCAGTGCCGTGGAGCGTGATATGGATTTGATAGCGCCTATGGCCGCACGTCATTTGGCTGCAGTCTATATCACTATTACCACGCTGGATGGGGATCTGGCCCGCAAGCTGGAACCTCGGGCTGCTTCGCCACAGCGTCGCCTGCGCACTATCCGTACTTTGGCTGCAGAGGGTATTCCTGTGGGTGTGAGCCTTGCGCCACAAATTCCATTTTTGAACGAAGACATGGAGCAAGTTCTGGATGCGGCTTGGGATGCCGGTGCACGCACGGCCTTCTACACTGTGTTGCGCCTACCCTGGGAGTTGAAGGAGGTGTTCAAAGAGTGGCTGGAGCTTCACTATCCCCTGCGTGCAGCCCGCATCATGGCGCGTATTCAAGACATGCGGGGCGGTAAAGACTACGATGCCGATTTTGCTACGCGCATGAAAGGCAGTGGCCTGTGGGCAGAGCTGATTCGGCAGCGGTTTATGAAGGCAACGACCCGGTTGGGCTACAACCGGGCGCGGCATACACCTGATTTATCACTGTTCCGCAAGCCGGAGCCTTTGGGGTGTGAAGGACAGGGTAGTTTGTTTTAAGTAAATAAATTCTTCAGTTTATCGGTCCAACTGTCCGACGTCGGTGAATGCCGGTTGCCGCCCTTTTTCAGAGACTCATCCAGCTCTTTCAGCAGCTTGCGCTGGTGTTCTGTCAGCTTCACTGGTGTTTCGACCGCGATGTGGCAGTACAAATCACCAGGGTAACTTGAGCGCACGCCCTTGACACCTTTGCCGCGCAGACGGAATTGCTTGCCAGCTTGGGTACCCTCAGGGATATCAATCGCTACCTTACCTTCCAGGGTTGGGACGTCGATTTCACCGCCCAGGGTTGCGGTAATCATGCTGATAGGCACATTGCAATGCAGATCGTCACCATCGCGCTCGAAGATATCGTGCTTTTTAACACGCACTTCGATGTACAAATCACCTGCTGGTCCACCGTTCGTACCCGGCTCACCATTGCCCGCACTGCGGATGCGCATGCCGTCGTCAATGCCCGCTGGCATTTTGACCTCCAGCGTTTTTTGCTTTTTGATTTTGCCTTGACCGCTGCACGCCACACAAGGTTCTGGTATGAGCTTACCCGTACCGCGGCAGGTGGGGCAGGTCTGTTGCACACTGAAAAAGCCTTGGCGCATTTGTACCGAACCCTGCCCATGGCAGGTGGTGCAGGTGATGACCTTGGTACCCACCTTGGCACCCGTGCCGTGGCAGATATCGCAACCTTCCCAGGTGGGAATGCGGATTTGGGTTTCCTTGCCGCGTGCCGCATCTTCCAGCGAAATTTCCATGGCGTAGCTGAGGTCGCTGCCACGGTAGACCTGTCGGCCACCACGTTGACCACCCGCACCGCCTCGGCCTTGGCCGAAAACGTCACCAAAGATATCACCAAAGGCCTCGGCAAAACCACCACCGAAACCCTCAGCCCCGCCGCCTGGGCCGCGCATATTAGGGTCAACACCGGCAAAGCCATGTTGGTCGTAAGCGGCGCGCTTGTTGGCGTCGGACAGCATCTCGTAGGCTTCTTTGCCTTCTTTGAATTTGGCTTCCGAGTCTTTGGCCGTGTCACCCTGGTTGCGGTCAGGATGGTGCTTCATCGCAAGTTTGCGATAGGCTTTTTTGATCTCTTCTTCGCTGGCGTTTTTAGGGACGCCCAGCGTTTCGTAATAGTCGCGTTTGGTTGCCATGAACGTGGGGAGTTTGTTATTCGTTGCTCAATTTGTTTTCAATACGGCGGTCTGGAATGAACCACATCAGCGCTATGGCAATCAGCAGTGCACCGGCCAACCATGAATACCCCAGGAGTGCCATGGGGATGGAGAGCGCATAGGCGACAACTGAAGTTTTACCTTTGTAATCCGAGCCCACCGCTTGAGCCAATACCGACGCCTTGCCTTGCAGCTTGATGATTTGCGCCTGCAAAATGGTGTAAGCCACAGCGCACATCAGCAAATCAAAAGCGTATACCGCCACTGGCAGTGAGCCAAAGTGGTTTTCTCCCATCCAGCCTGTCGTGAAAGGCATCAGCGACAGCCAAAACAGCAGGTGCATATTGGCCCACAAGACGCTGCCATTGACACGCTTTACGGCGTGAAGCATGTGGTGGTGGTTATTCCAGTAGACGCCCACGTTGGCAAAACTCAGCACATAGCTCAGGAATACCGGCCCAAGCAGGCGTAAATCGGCCCAGTTATCGCCATGGGGCACTTTCAACTCCAACACCATGATGGTGATGATGATGGCAATCACGCCATCGCTGAAGGCTTCTAAACGGGTTTTATTCATGCTCTGGACATTGAAAACAAAGAAGTGAAACGCCGCGTGAAGCTTCCCAAGGGGTCTTCACGCGGCGAGTCGATGCCATAAGAGTCATCTGGTCAAGGGGAAGGCTTAGCCTTTCTTGTCTTCTTTCACTTCCGCATCGACCACATTGTCGTCATGGGGCTTTTCAGTGGATGCTGATTCTGCACCCGGTGCAGCAGCCGCCGCTTTGGCCGCTTCTTCCGCTTGCGATGCCGCGTACATCTTTTCGCCCAGCTTTTGGCTGACAGTCATCAGCGCCGTGCTCTTGTCGTCAATAGCGGCTTTGTCTTCACCCTTCAAGACTTCTTCCAGCTCCTTGATCGCTGCTTCGATCTTTGTTTTTTCATCGGCTTCCAGTTTGTCACCGTACTCGGTGATGCTCTTTTTCACGCTGTGAACGGCCGCTTCGCCTTGGTTGCGAGCCTGTACGAGTTCGAGTTTTTTCTTGTCGTCAGCGGCGTTCAACTCGGCGTCTTTCACCATTTGCTGAATTTCAGCTTCGGACAAACCAGAGTTGGCCTTGATGGTGATCTTGTTCTCTTTGCCCGTGCCCTTGTCTTTGGCGCCCACGTGCAAGATGCCGTTCGCATCAATGTCAAAGCTCACTTCAATTTGAGGCGTACCGCGTGACGATGGCGGGATACCTTCCAGATTGAACTCACCCAACAGCTTGTTCACGTTGGCGATTTCGCGTTCACCCTGGAATACCTTGATTGTTACCGCAGGCTGGTTGTCTTCCGCCGTCGAGAAAGTCTGGGCAAACTTGGTCGGGATGGTTGTGTTCTTGGTGATCATCTTGGTCATCACACCACCCAAGGTCTCAATACCCAGAGACAGTGGTGTCACATCCAGCAGCAACACGTCCTTGCGGTCACCGGAGAGCACCTGGCCTTGGATCGCAGCGCCCACGGCCACGGCTTCGTCTGGGTTCACGTCTTTGCGAGGTTCTTTACCGAAGAACTCTTTGACCTTCTCCTGTACCTTGGGCATGCGGGTCATGCCGCCGACCAAGATGATGTCATGGATGTCCGCGACGTTGATGCCTGCATCTTTGATGGCGGTACGGCAAGGTGCAATGGTGCGCTCAATCAGGTCTTCTACCAAGGCTTCTAGCTTGGAGCGGCTGAGCTTGATATTCAGGTGCTTGGGGCCAGACGCATCAGCGGTGATGTAAGGCAGGTTCAGGTCAGTTTGTGCGCTGTTTGACAGCTCAATTTTGGCCTTTTCAGCGGCTTCTTTCAGGCGTTGCAGCGCCAGCACGTCTTTGGACAGGTCAACGCCTTGTTCTTTTTTGAACTCGGTGATGATGTATTCAATGATGCGCTGGTCAAAGTCTTCGCCGCCCAAGAAGGTGTCGCCGTTGGTGGAGAGCACTTCAAATTGCTTTTCACCGTCTACGTCAGCGATTTCGATGATGGACACGTCAAACGTGCCGCCACCCAAGTCATACACCACGATTTTGCGGTCGCCTTTTTCGTGCTTGTCCAGGCCAAAGGCGAGGGCAGCGGCGGTAGGCTCGTTGATGATGCGCTTGACATCCAAACCGGCGATACGGCCAGCGTCTTTGGTGGCTTGGCGCTGCGCGTCATTGAAGTACGCAGGCACGGTGATGACGGCCTCGGTGACTTCTTCACCCAGGTAGTCTTCAGCGGTTTTCTTCATCTTGCGCAAGATGTCAGCGCTGACCTGCTGGGCAGAAATCTGCTTGCCGCGCACTTCGACCCATGCATCCCCGTTGTCCGCAGCGGCGATTTTGTAAGGCATCAGGTCGATGTCTTTTTGAACTTCTTTTTCCGTGAACTTGCGGCCAATCAGGCGCTTGATCGCGTACAGCGTATTGCGCGGGTTCGTGACAGCCTGGCGCTTGGCGGACGCGCCCACCAGTACTTCGCCGTCTTCCTGGTAAGCCACGATGGACGGTGTGGTACGCGCGCCTTCGGCGTTTTCAATCACCTTGGTGGTGTTGCCTTCCATGATCGCCACACAAGAATTGGTGGTGCCCAAGTCGATACCGATGATTCTTCCCATTTTTTAACTCCAGATATTTAAAAATTAGATGATGAGTAACTTGTGGATAACTTTTGGCGATTCAAGTCGATGCGCCGTGTTATCCGCAAAAAAGATGCAATTTATTTAGGTGCAGAAACCGTGACCAACGCAGGGCGCAGCACGCGCTCGGCAATGGTGTAACCCTTTTGCAGCACGGTGACCACGGTGTTGGACTCTTGGTCTGGTGCAGGCACTACGCTGATGGCTTGGTGCTGGTGCGGGTCAAACTTGGTGCCTGACGGTGGGTTGATTTCCAGTACCTTGTTACGCTCTAGCGCACTTTTCAGTTGACGCAGGGTTGCCTCAGCACCTTCACGGATCTGTTCCACGGTGGCGTCTTTGATGGCCAGACCGGTTTCTAGACTGTCGGTGACAGGGAGCAGGCTTTCGGCAAAGCTTTCGATGGCGAACTTGCGGGCCTTTGACGCGTCTTCTTCTGAGCGGCGGCGGATGTTTTGTGCATCGGCTTGGCCGCGCAGGTACTGTTCTGTGAGCGAGGCGGTTTTGGCCTCCAGCTCAGCCACACGGGCCAGCGCTTCTGACAGCGGGTCTACGGTGCCCGCATCCACAGCTGCTTGCGCCGCTTCAGCCTCTTCGGGGCTCATGTCCAGCGGGAGAATGCTGGAAGAAGTTTGATTTTCCTCAAATTTTTGGTTTTGGGACATGCTTAAGCTAAAGAAGTGAGTTAATCGGTAAGGCCTCATTTGGGGCCTGCAGAGGGCATTTCAAGCGTTTGAAGGCAGTCCAGAAAACGCGAAAGCCGCGAAGGCGGCCATCAAAAAAGCCAGTATGAGGCTGGCTCAGCGTGAAATACGCGGTCAATGCATGTGAATTAAGCTTTAACGTCCAGCAATTCCACATCAAACTTCAGCGTGGCACCGCCTGGGATTACGCCGCCTGCGCCGCGTGCGCCGTAGCCCAATTCCGATGGAATCACCAGTGTGCGCTTGCCGCCTACCTTCATGCCTGCCACGCCTTCGTCCCAACCACGGATAACCATGCCTGCGCCCAGTGCAAACTGAAACGGCTGGTTGCGGTCAAGGCTGGAATCAAACTTGGCACCTTGCGTGTCGTTGTTGTAGAGCCAGCCTGTGTAATGCACGCTAACGCTATTGCCTTTTTTGGCCTCAGTGCCTGCGCCTTCGGTCGTATCGAGGTATTGAAGGCCGGTCGCGGTGGTAATCATGAAGTGTCCTGGAAAAAGCGCCGATTATGCCAGCGCGCCGCGCCGCGCCAAGTCCCGCATCAAGGCGCGCGTGCCGTACTTCCATGGGGCAATTTTGTCGGAACGGTTGACTTGGTTCACCAAACTGCCAATTTGAGGTGCCGAGATACGCACCACATCACCTGCCCTGTGGGTAAAGCCCTCACCTGGCGCAAACCGGTCTTGCGTGGGTGCGAACATGGTGCCCAAAAACAGCATGAAACCGTCAGGGTACTGGTGGTTGTCGCCAATCGTTTGGCGCACCAGCTCAATGGGGTCGCGGCTGATGTGGCGCATGGAACTCACAGCGTGCAGCGAAAAAGGCGCCTCTGCACTCTCCACTGTGCCTGTACCTGTGATTTCCATTGAGATATCAATTTCGCGCACATCTTCCAGGCGAAAGTCTTCATCAAACAGGCGAATGAAGGGGCCAATCGCGCAACTGGCGTTGTTGTCTTTGGCTTTGCCCAGCAGCAGGGCGCTACGGCCTTCAAAATCGCGCAGGTTCACGTCGTTGCCCAGCGCCACGCCTTTGACTTGGCCAAAGCTGTTCACGGCCAAGACAATTTCGGGCTCTGGGTTGTTCCAGGCACTGCGCGGATGAATACCCACTTCCGCCCCTAAGCCGACAGCGCTCATGGGCTGGGCTTTGGTGAAAATTTCTGCATCAGGGCCAATGCCCACTTCCAGGTACTGTGACCAAGCGCCCTGGGCGATCAAGGTGGCCTTCAGCTTCTCGGCCATGGGTGAGCCGGGCTGTACGTGACTTAAGTCATCGCCGATCAGCGCCACAATCTCACGCCGCAGGTCTGAGGCTCTGCTGGCGTCGCCGCGCGCTTGCTCTTCAATCACGCGCTCCAGCATGCTTGCAACAAAAGTCACGCCCGCCGCCTTCACTGCCTGCAGGTCACAGGGGGCGATAAACCAGGGAATATCTTTGTTGCGTGCGTCGTGTGCTGAATTGGCCAATACGGCAGCAGTGCGCGCCAATGGGACTTGGCCTGCTATGCTTTTACGTACCGAGCTGGCAGGATCGGGCAGCTGTAGCAGTGCGCTACAGGTGGCTGCAATGCCAGACAAATCGTAAATACCGTTGTCTCGCACCTGAACCAGCACGGCTCCTGTGCCTTCAATCCACACCCGGCCCACCAGCACGGCACGCCTCACATCGTTGGGGAAAACGGTGGAAATATCGAGATGCTTCAGCATAAAAACCTCACTTGCGGCCAATCGTTAGCAGATGCTAATGCGTATCCAGCGCCTACACGCTCACGTGGGCAATCTGGATGATTTGCCTGGTGCGGCTGGTAGGCTGTTGCGTTAAGCCGCTGTTTTTTTGGCTTGGCTGACCACCCACTTGCCAGCAAAGGCTTGCAAGTCTGACAGGCGCTTGAGCAAGTCAGCACCCGATGGCGTAGCGATATAGCCATCGTTGCCATGGGTGATGAGGTCGGCCTCGCGCAGCTCTTTCAAGCGGGTGTTCAGGGTGTTGGGGGTGATGCCGCCCACGCTGTCTTGCAACAAGCGAAAGGTTTGTGGATGGCCATCGCGCAAGGCCCACAGTACGCGCATGGCATAGCGGGATTCCAGCAGGCTCAGCAACTGGTTGACGGCGATATTTTCTTTGGAACTCATAGGATCATCTCCTCTTTTTAAGGGCTCAGGTAGCTGGCGCGCGCCTGGGCTGTCGTGTGATTTTTTGCGCGGCACCGGTCAAACACTAGGTTGCCACGGCGATTTGCACTGTACCCCAAGGGGGCTGACCAAGACTATAGCGTAAATTTTGATTTGCTACAACATTCATAGCTGCTAGTGCCGGTGAGAACTGCACATGCCCGCTATTCAGTGCTTGGTCGTTATGTGCATGGCGATGCAGATCAGCGGTAGATTTTTTGCAACAGGCGCATCAAGGTTTTGCGCTCGGCAGCTGTCAAGCGGTCTGAGGCGTCCTGTTCCAGTTGCGTGGCTGTCAGCTCTGCTTTTTGCGCCAGTTCAGTGCCCTCTGGCGTGAGGTGCAGGCCCAGTGCGCGGCCATCGCTGGGGTGGGGCATGCGGTCAACCAGGGCACGTTTTTCCAGTCCGGTAATCATGCCCACCAAATTCGGTGGCAGCATGTTCAGGTTGCTGCACAACTCGCGGGAGGTGATACCCGGGTTGTGCAAGATCAACGACAGTACGGAAAACTCGACCGGGCGCAGCTCGTACTGCGCCATGCGGTTCAAAAAAACCGAAATAATGGCCAGCGAAGCCCGCCGGGTGTTGTAGCCGAGCAGGGTTTCCAGAAAGCTGGCGTCAACAGCGGTGGTGGGTTTGACGGTCGATTTGCGCATGGCCGGTATTGTGACTGCGCAAGGTGTGCTTTTGGCGCACACCGGTTCCTGTATCTGGCGTTGGTGTGTGCGCAGCAAGCTGCGCTCAGGACTCTGCTGTGAAACCAATCTTCTTGATCAACGGCCCCCAGCGGTCGTATTCGGCTTGTTGCGACTTGGCCATCTCTTCCGCGGTCGATCCTTGCGCAATCAGCCCGACCACAGCCAGGCTGTCGATCACCACTTTGTCTTTCACTGCGATGTTGATGGCAGCATTGGCGGCTGCCAGCACGCTCGCAGGGGTTTTGGCCGGAGCGTAAAACCCAAACCACTCTTCAGCAACCAGTTCAGGAAAGCCTGACTCGGCAAAGGTGGGCACGTCCGGGAAGAACGGCGAACGCTTGGACCCTGAGGTTGCCAGCACGCGCAACTTGCCCGCCTTGTGGTTAGCAATAAAGTCGCCACAAGGGGTGACCATCGCTGCAATTTGTCCGCCCACCACGTCGGTCACGCCTGGCACCGAACCTCGGTAAGGGATGTGCTTCAAATCCACGTTGTTGTTGATGCCTAGCAAGGCACCCAAAAAGTGAGGCGTAGACCCTGCCGCAGGTGAGCCGTAACTGGCGTCTTTCGGGTTCGCTTTGGCCCAGGCCAGAAAATCTTTCACCGTTTTGACCGAGGCCGGCACGATAGGTCCCACCGCCAAGCCGTGGTGCATGATGGCCGCGATCGACACGGGCACAAAATCCTTGAATGCGTCGTAGTTCAGCTTGCTGTAAACGTGGGGGTAGATCGACATCACTGAAAACGGCGTCAAAGCCAGCACCGAACCGTCCGCCGCAGCGGACTTGAGCGATTCAATCGCAATGCGCCCACCCGCACCGGGTTTGTTTTCCACCACCGCGCTGTTTTTGGCGAATGCAGAGCCCGCCATCTTTTCACCTACGCGGCGAGCCACGCTGTCACCCGCACTGCCAGCGGGAAAGCCATAGAAAATTTTGACCTGTTCCAAAGCCTGTGCCAGAGCGCTCAGGGGTGACAGGGCGCCCAGTGCAGCCGCAGCGCCCAGGGTGTTTATGAAATGGCGGCGGTTAAGTGTGCGAGCGTGCATGGTTGTCTCCAGTGCGGGTTATGGGTTGAGATGCTCAGGGGTAACGGAAAAAAGGGGCGCGCTTGGCTGACGCTCAGGATTCGGCGGTGAACCCAATTGCTTTCACAATCGGACCCCATTTGTCGCCGTCGGCTTTCAGCAACGCAGCCAGTTCAGCGGCGCTGGAAGATTTGGCCTCCAGGCCCATCACGGCCAGCCCGTCGATCACGTCTTTTTCGGCCAGCGCCACACGGATGGCTGCATTGGCTTTTTGCACCACGTCGGGCGCGGCCTTGCCGGGCAAGAAGAAACCAAACCATTCACCAAACACCAAATCTTTGTACCCCTGCTCGACCAGCGTGGGCACATTGGGGGCAAACTTGTTACGCGTGGCACCCGAGGTCGCCAGGAAGCGGGCTTTGCCGCCGCTCAGGTGGGGTAAAAATTCACCTACGGGGGCGGATACCGCTGCAATCTGCCCGCCCAGCATGTCCAAAATCGCGGGCTGTGAGCCCCTGAAGCCTACGTGCCGCAGGTCAACCTTGCCCGCACGGCCAATCAGTTCACCCACAAAGTGCGGCACCGAACCGGGTGCGGGTGAGCCGAAGTTGGCGTTGGTCGGGTTGGCTCTGCACCACTCCAAAAACTCGGGCACGGTCTTTACCGATGCTGGCACCTGGGGGCCTACCGCAAAGCCCATGTCAAACACCACGCCCAGCGACACGGGGGTCACATCCGCCACCGGGTCATACGGCAGTTTTTTGTAGGTGTGTGGGTAGATGCCCAGCATCGACATCGGCGTGACCAGCAGGGTGCTGCCGTCTGGTGCGGCGGACTTGAGGGCGGCGATGGCGATTTGCCCACCGGCCCCCGAGCGCGTGTCCACCACGGCGGCTTTGGCATAGTGGCCAGCCAGCTTGGTGGCGACCCGGCGGGCCAGTGTGTCCACGGTGCCGCCAGCCGCGAAGCCGGTCAGCACCTTGGTGGTTTCAATGGACTGGGCTTGACCGATCAACGGCAGGCTGCCCGCAGCGGTAGCGAGGGCGAATTGAAGCAGTTCGCGGCGTGATGTAAGCATGAAAAAAATCTCTTTTGAAAATCAGGTGTTGAGGTGAAAGCAAGGGCGCTAAATCAGCGTGGTGCCATACGCAGTGCGCCATCGAGGCGAATCACTTCGCCATTCAAATGGCCGTTGGTCACAATGTGCGCTGCCAGTTGGGCAAATTCTTCCGGGTGGCCCAGACGGGGGGGGAACGGGATGCTGGCTGCCAGTGAGGCTTGCACAGGCTCGGGCAATTGCTTCATCAGCGGTGTAGCGAACAGGCCAGGGGCCACGGTGCATACGCGGATGCCATGCTGTGCCAAATCACGGGCCATGGGCAGCGTCATGCCGACCAAGCCACCCTTGGAAGCGCTGTATGCCTGCTGGCCAACCTGGCCGTCGAACGCAGCCACAGATGCCGTGAACATCATCACGCCGCGCTCTGCATTGGGGAGTGGCTCCAGCTTGCTGCAAGCGGCAGCGAACAGGCGTGCCATGTTGTAGCCACCAATCAAGTTCACGTTGATGACTTTGACGAAATCTTCCAGCGGTGCGGGCGAGCCGTCGCGTTGCACGATGCGCTTGGCGCTGCCGATACCGGCCACGTTCATCAAAATGCGTGCGGTGCCATGAGCCTCTGCGGCTTTGACCATGGCGGCCTGGGTGCTTTCAGTGTTGGTGATGTCGCACTGGCAGGCGATCGCGGTGCCTGCACCGTACTGTGCGTTGATGTCCGCAGCCACGGTTTCCGCCAGGGTGATGTTCACGTCAAACAGGGCCACTTTGGCCCCCTGGCGAGCGAGTTCGCGGGCGGTGGCTTCGCCCAGGCCGGAAGCGGCACCGGTGATGAGAGCGCTGTGTCCTTGGATGTTCATGGTGTGTGTCCTTTGATGGGGGTTGATGTGCGGTGAATGAACGGCGATGTTTACGGTTGGCAGCTGAAGCTGCTGGCGGATTCCAGGTCGCCACTGCCCTTGTATTTGGCAACGAAGGGCCAGGCGCATATTGGGCGTGTGCGGGTGGCTGACCAGTTGGCGGGCAGGCCGGTATTGACCACGGCCGCACCTGCGCCTCTGGCGCTGGCGACCACCGAATCTGGCGCGGTGCCACCTTCAACCCAGGCCACCAGTGGGTCAAGCATGTCGAATTTGTCCGTCGCTGGGCCACCGGAGCAATGGTTCATGCCGGGGACGGCAAACAGGCGCGCAAAGTTGCTGGCATCGCCTTGGTTGGCGGCGGCCAGACCCTCATACCAGTTGCGGGTGTCGTTGAACGAAAACACGGGGTCGCTGGTGCCGTGGTAAACCATGAGCTTGGCACCCCGGCTCTTCAGCGTGCCCAAGTTGGTGGGGTTGGGCGGGGTCATGAACGACATGGGTGACGCTGTATACACACCGCTGGTGGCGAAAATCTTGGGGGCCTCGGTGTCCATGTTGAAGTTCATGACGAACGGCAATCCCGCAAAGGTCTTCACCTGGGTTTGAGGTGGTGAGGTGAAAATGAAGGCCACAGCGCCCGCGTCGCGTGCCTCCGGGTAGCTGAATTTCCATCCTCGCCAATCGGAACCGTTGATGCCTGCGTCAAACGGAAAGCTGCTGTAGAGGGCCGTGCCTGCGGTGTTGCGCGCACCTTTGAAAACATCGCCCAGCACGGTTTTTTGGGCCGTGGTTAAGCATGAACCGTCCCGAGCGCCAGTGCAGGTGGGTACATCGCGTACCAGATTGAAGCTGGTTTGGCAGGCTTGTATGTCTGACACCAAACCATCTTTGGCCCCGTCAAGGGCATCACATCTAGCGAGTACGGCATTCGATACCGTGTTCATCTCTGCCGTGGTGAATGCGGTTTTGATGTCTGGAAAGGTCTGCGTGGCGGCCACACCGCTGGCCACAACAGACACCGCAGTGGTGCCTGTCGCCACTTTCGCATACTGCTGTGCACCCCAGATTTGGGCGACGGCGGCTTGGGGCAGGTTAAATCCAGGGTTGCCCACCAGAATGCCATCGTACTGATCCGCCAACCGCGAGGCTGCCACCATAGCGTGCCGCCCGCCATTCGAGCAGCCCCCTATGTAAGAGCGGTCAGGTGCTTTGCCATACACCGCTTTGACCAGATTTTTCGCCATCGGCGTGAGCTGGGCAACCGCGTTGTAACCGTAATCCAAACGAGCCTGCGGGTCCAGGCCAAAGAAGGGGGTGGGCGTCGGGTGCCCGGCATTCGAGCTGAGCACCGCAAAGCCTTTGCTTAAAGCGGTGGCACTGGGCCCACCGCCACCGATGCCACCGGCTGCGGTGCCGATGCTGCCATCCAGCCCGCCGTTGGCTTGGTAGAAGAAACGACCATTCCAGTTTTGAGGTGCACGCATTTCAAAACCGATAGCATAAGTTGCCCCATCCACGAGGCTAACCCGCTCATTCATCTTGCCGATCAGCTGGCAATGCTCACCTGTGGCCACGCCTGAAACGGTGCCCGCAGGCACGGTGACGGCAGAGGTGATGGTGGTGTTGCCCAAACTGTTCAAGCTGGCCAGCAGTGCTGGCAGTGCGGTGCAATCCCCGGAAAAGGTGCGGCCTGTTGCCGCGCTGAGTTGGGGGACGGCCACTTTGGGCGCCATAAAACC
The DNA here is from genome assembly GCA_025356445.1 of Betaproteobacteria bacterium. Lineage (GTDB taxonomy): Bacteria > Pseudomonadota > Gammaproteobacteria > Burkholderiales > Burkholderiaceae_C > Defluviibacillus. The sequence goes on from JANXSZ010000084.1 coordinate 27,923, forward strand.
CGTACTGCTACAAGCCGCCAGCAATGCGGTGCTTACGAGCGCGACAGCAGAGGTCGATGCACAGGAAGATGAAACGCGCATGAAAATCTCTCGGTGAGGATCTGAATGGAACGGGACAGACGTCAGGCTTGCGGCTTCAAAATGCCCGCCAAACTGTCGTCATGCAGCGCATTGACAAGGGTCTCGCGGTGCTTGAGCACGGCACGCTGGTTGATCGAGCCTTTGTCCGTAATTTCACCCAGGTCCAACGACGGGGGTATGTCCAGCAGGCACAGCCGGGCGACACGGCTGGCGCTGCCGGTGGCGGCTTGGGCTAGCGTATTCACCACGTTTTGAAAGTGCGCCAACACAGGCGCACTGCCCAGCACCTCAGCCATGCTGGCCGACGCTTCCAGGCCCGAGAGCCGGCGCACATGGCCTGTGGGGAAAACCATCGCACCGACTTCTTTCAGGTTCAACCCGGTCAGCACCACGTCTTGCACGTAGGGCGCACCGGCCGCGATGATTTTGCTGCGCATTGGCCCCACGCTGACGAAGGTGCCCGTGCTGAGCTTGAAGTCTTCGGCAATGCGGCCATCGAAGGCCAGACCCTGGTGAACGTCACCTGCGTCAATCCACTTCACCGCGTCACCGCTGGCGAAGAAGCCTTCCTCGTCAAACGCCTCTGCGGTGGCTTCGGGGTTGCGCCAGTAGCCGGGGGTGACGTTCGGGCCTTTGTAGCGCACCTCGACTTTGCCGTCCACGTCAATCAGTTTGACTTCCATACCCGGTGTGGGCACGCCAATGTCACCCGCTTTCACGTTCGCGTTGGTCACGCACAGGGCGAAGGGGCAGGTTTCTGTCATGCCCAGACCCGTGGCCATCACAATGCGTTCACCGATTTCGCGCTCTTGGGCGCTGTGCAGGGCGTCCCAAATCGGCTGTGACAGCGCTGCGGCGGCATAGAAGAACATGCGCACGCGGCTCAGCAGGTTTTTACGCAGCAGATCGTCGGTCTTCATCACCTCGGCGATCACCTCAAACCCGGTGGGCACATTGAAGTAAAGCGTAGGGGCAATTTCGCGCAGGTTGCGCAGCGTCTCGGCCATGCCTGTGGGCGTGGGTTTGCCGTCGTCAATATAGAGTGTGCCGCCGTGGGTGATGACCATCCCAAAGTTATGGTTCCCGCCGAAGGTGTGGTTCCAGGGCAGCCAATCGACCAGCACCAACTCGCCATCGGTGATCGGTTGCATGGACTGCGCCATTTGCTGCTGGTTGGCACACCACATGCGCTGGGTAGTGACGACCGCCTTGGGCATCTTGGTCGAGCCGCTGGTGAAGCTGAATTTGACGATGCTCTCGGGTGTGAGGCCCGCATAGGCGGCATCGACAGCGGGCGTTACCTCGGTAGCCATCAGTTGCTCAAAAGTGCTTACTGTGCCAGCTGGTCGGGCAAAGCCTGCTACAGAAGTCAGAGCAATCTCGCAGTCGGCAGGTACCACAGCCGTCAGCCCCTTGCCAAAGCGTGCGCCATCGCTGGCGAACACCAGGCCGGGCGTCAGCGTGGCGATGGCGTGCCTGAATTTGTCAAACGTGGTACCCAGCGTGGAATAGGCCGGGGAGATGGCGCAGTAGGGCACACCCACGTAGAGGCAGGCCAGCGACAGCATGGCGTGCTCCAGATCGTTGTCGCTCAGGATCAGTACAGGGCGCTCGGCGTTCAAGCCCCGGTCAAGCAGGGCTTGGCCGATGTGGCGGGCGGCGCTCAGGGCTTGGGCAAAACTTAAGTGCACCCAATCCCCTGTGGTGCCATCCGCCAAAGTAGCGCGTCGGGCGAACAAGGTGCGGTCGGGTGCGGTGGTGGCCCAGTGCACGAGGCGCTCGCCCATGGTGGGGGCGTAGGGGTGAAGCTCAGGCTCTGCGCGCATGTAGCGCGTGCCGGGCACACCGTCGCGCAGCTGCACGCGGGTGACGCCGAATTGCATGGCTCTGTATTGGGGGCGGTTTGCTGTTGTTGTGCTCATGCTTGTCTCTATGTTTTCAGGGGGCTATGTCCGTCATCAGCCTTTTTGCACCTTGTTCGCCCGTCCTTCCAAAAACGCCTTCACCCGTTCTTTGGCTTCAGGTGCCGATTGCGTGATGGCCGCCACCAGCGATTCGGTCAGCAAGCCGTGGTCTGCGGTTTGCTCGGCAATGCGGGGCAGCACCTGCGTCAGCGCGTAGTTGGTCATGGGTGCGTTCAGCGCTACTTTCTCCGCAATCTCCAGTGCTTTGGCAAAGGCTTGGCCGGTGGGCACCAAATACTGGGCAAAGCCCGCACGTTCGCCGTCTTGCGCGTTATAGACGCGGCCTGTCATCATCATGTCCGTCATGCGGGCCACACCTACCAGTTTGGGCACGCGTACCGAGGCCCCACCGCCGACAAAAATGCCACGCGAGCCTTCGGGCAGGGCGTAAAACGTGGATTCATCGGCCACGCGGATGTGGCTGGCGCTGGCCAGTTCCAAACCGCCGCCCACCACCGCGCCGTGCAGCGCGGTGATCACGGGCACGGGGCCAAACTGCACAGCGTCCAGCGCCTTGTGCCACATGCGCGAGTGGTGCAAGCCCTGCACCGCATCACGGTCGCTGAGTTCGCTCAAATCCAGACCGGCACAAAAGTGGTCGCCTTCCCCTGCAATCACCGCGGCCTTGATGTCGCTGTTGAATGACTCAAACACATCACGCAGCGCCAAAACCAACGCATCATTGATGGCGTTACGCTTGGTCGGACGGGTCAAACGCACGATGGCAACAGCGCCTTTGAGTTCTAAGGAAAGGTCGTTGGAAATTTGCGTGACAGTCATCTTGAAATCCTTGCTGAAAATTATTAAATTGGTTACAGTCTATAACTAATTTGAAGTGACAACAAGCCGCAAATTAACGCTGAACCCCCGTGAAAACCCTAATTCTGCCAAGCAAATTCACCGCTGATTAACTTTAGGAGACAACACCATGACAACCCTGCAAGCCTTCATCCCCTACGGCATCTACTGGTCCACCCCCTTTGCCAAATGGCAAGGATCGCTCGCCAACCTGAATGCACTGCCACTCGCGGCTAACGTGGGTAAGCAGGCCTTGCAGTCGAAGAACTTCGACATGGCGCAGATTGACCTGGGCATCCTGGGGTTGACCAACCCGCAAAAAGGCAGCTTCTACGGCCTGCCTTACGTGACCGGCCTGATGGGCATCGACAGCGTGGCGGGGCCCACCATTCAGCAAGCCTGCGCCACCAGTGTGCGCGCCCTGCAAATGGCCGCCCAGGAAGTGAGCTGCGGCACGGCCGATTGCGCCTTGCTGGTGATGGCTGACCGCCAGTCCAACGGCCCTGTCGTGTACTACCCAGACCCTTCCGGCACCGGCGGTTACGGCATCACAGAGCACTGGGTGCCCGACAACATGGGCCATGACCCCTACGCCAAAAACCCTATGCTGCAAACCGGCGAAAACGTGGCCGCACGCTACGGTATCAGCACGCAAGAGCAGCACGAACTCAAGCTGCACCGCTACAACCAATACACCGCTGCGTTGGCCGATGACCGCGCTTTCCAAAAGCGCTACATGGTGGACGTGGCGCTGACCGATTCCAAATTTCGCAAGCAAACCGGCACGCTGCAAGCGGACGAAGGCATCTTCCCCACCACCGCTGAAGGCTTGGCCAAATTGAAGCCCGTCAAAGAAGGCGGCACCGTCACCTTTGGTGGCCAGACCCATCCCGCCGACGGCAATGCAGGGGCTATCGTCACCAGCCGCGCCCGCGCCAAAGCGGTGGCCACCAACCCCGGTATCGAGATCGAAATTTTGAGTTTCGGCATGGCCCGCGTGGAAAAAGGCTACATGCCCATGGCACCGTCACCCGCTGCGCTGAACGCGATGAAGGCCGCGAACCTGAGCATTGGCCAGATCGACGCCATCAAAACCCACAACCCGTTCGCCGTGAACGACATCGCCTTGTCGCGTGACCTGGGCTTTGCCTGGGACAAGATGAACAACTACGGAAGCTCCATCATTTGGGGTCACCCGCAAGCCCCGACGGGCATGCGCGCCATCATCGAGCTGATCGAAGAGCTGGTGCTGCGCGGCGGTGGCGTAGGCCTGTTCACCGGTTGCGCTGCTGGCGACAGCGGCTACGCAACGGTGATTCGCGTGACGGACAGCAAGACGACGCGCCGCTAAGTCAATTAAAAATAATAGCTGCTCAAGCCCAAGGAGACTGCACATGAACCACTTTTCAGCCAAAATTCAAGACACTTGGATCATCGACGGTGTACGTACCCCGTTTGTGGACTACTGCGGCGCACTGGGCGCGGTGTCGCCCACCGACATGGGTATCAAAGTCGCCCGCGCCGCGCTAGAGCGCAGTGGCGTTCCGGCGACGGATGTGGACTCGGTCATCACCGGCTCCATGGCGCAGGCCGACTTTGACGCCTTTGTGTTGCCGCGCCACATTGGCCTCTACGCTGGTGTGCCTTACCCGGTGCCTGCCATCCTGGTGCAGCGCATTTGCGGCACCGGCTTTGAGCTGTTCCGCCAGGCCGCTGACCAGCTTGCCCTGGGCTACGCCCGCGTCGCTTTGGTGGTGGGCACCGAGTCGATGACGCGCAACCCGATAGCCGCCTACACCCACCGCAGCGGCTTCAAGTTAGGCGCACCGGTCGAGTTCAAAGATTTCCTGATCGAAGCCCTGAACGACCCTGCCGGCCCGGTCACGATGATCCAGACCGCTGAGAACTTGGCCATCAAATACGGCATCACCCGTGCCGATGTCGATGCCTATGCCGCATCCTCGTTCGAGCGCGCCCTGAAAGCCCAGGCCGACGGCTTTGTGGCCGGTGAAATCGTTCCTGTGGTCAGCGAAACCTTCACGCTCGAGGGCTATGCCAACCGGGGTATCCAGCTGCCGCGCAAGCTTCCCGGCAATGCGAAGCAACTCGACCATGACACCCATCCGCGCCCATCGCCGTTGGAGGCTTTGGCCGGTTTGCGCCCGGTCTATGCTGGTGGTGTGCAAACGGCGGGCAACAGCTCCGCCCTGGTGGACGGTGCTGTCGGTGCTGTGGTGGCCAACAGCGCCTATGTGCAGCAACGTGGTCTGAAACCCATCGCCCGCCTGCTCGGCGCGGCAGCGGCGGGTGTTCCGCCTGAAATCATGGGCATTGGCCCCGCACCTGCCATCCGCGCCTTGTTGGAGCGCTGCGGTTTGACGCTGGCCGACATTGACCTGTTTGAAATCAACGAAGCCCAAGGCGCACAAACCTTGGCCGTTGCCCGCGAACTCGGTCTTGACCACGACAAGCTGAACGTCAACGGCGGTGCCATCGCCATCGGCCATCCGCTGGCCGCCAGCGGTGTGCGCCTGACGCTCACCCTGGCCCGTGAACTGCGCCGCCGGGGCAAGCGCTTTGGCATCTCGTCCGCCTGCGTAGGCGGCGGCCAAGGCATGGCCCTGCTGATCGAAAACTCCGAAGCTTGAACGCAATTCACGTAATTGACGCAAATCACGCGACTCAACGCCCATCCACTCTATAAAGTTTGCTATGAAAATCATTACTGCCAACGAAGCCGGCGCCCTCATCAAAGACAACGCCACCATTTTTCTCGGTGGTCTGGCCGTCACCAGCCTGCCCGAAGAAGTCCTGAAAGGCGTGGAGCACAACTTCCTGACCACTGGCCACCCGCGCCAAGTCACCACTTGGGCGTGCGGCGCCATCGGCAACAGCAAAGATGCTGGCATGGTTCACTTTGCACACGCGGGCATGATTAAGCGCACCATCGCCGGCCACTTCGGCCAGACCGGGGCCGAGATGATGAAGATGGTGTTTGCAGGCGAAGTCGAGGCCTACAACTTCCCCCAGGGCAGCCTCTCGCACCTGACCCGCCACATCGCCAGCCGCAGCCCTGGTTTGCTCACCAAAGTGGGCTTGGGCACCTTTGTCGATCCGCGCATTGAAGGCGGCAAGCTCAACGCCAAATCCACCGAAGATGTGGTGAAGCTGGTGGAGTTCCAGGGTGAAGAATGGCTGTTCTACCCCAGCCCCAAAATCGACGTGGCCATCATCCGGGGCACGCTGTCTGACGAAAACGGCAACATCACGCTCGACAAAGAAGGCGTGCTGCTGGAGCAAATCAACATCGCCCACGCCGCTAAAGCCTGCGGCGGCATCGTCATCGCCCAGGTCGAGCGCATCGTCAAAGCGGGCAGCCTGCACCCCAAAGCCGTCAAAATTCCCGGCGTCTCGGTGGACTACGTGGTCGTCAGCCAGCCTGAAAACCACATGCAGACCATTGCCACCCAGTTCAACCCTGCGCTGTGCGGCGACGTGCGCGTACCCACCAGCTCCCTGGAACCCATGCCGCTGGACGAGCGCAAAGTCATCGCCCGCCGCTGCGCCTTGGAATTGAAACCCGGTGCCATCACCAACCTGGGCATCGGTATCCCTGCCGGTGTGCCGTCCGTGGCGGCAGAGGAGGGCGTGTCTGACCAGTTCACGCTGAGCATTGAGAGCGGCATCACCGGCGGCATCCCCGCGCAGCTGGGCGACTTCGGTGTGGCGTACAACGCCGAAGCCATCATCGAACAATCGCTGCAGTTCGACTTCTACGACGGCGGCGGTTTGGACGCCAGCTTCTTAGGGTTGGCGCAGGCCGACAACAGCGGCAACGTGAACGTCAGCAAATTCAATGGCCGCCCGGTCGGCTGCGGTGGTTTCGTCAACATCACCCGCTCCACGCCCAATCTGGTGTTCTGCGGCACCTTCACCGCTGGTGGCCTGAAAGTGGCGGTAGGCGACGGCAAACTGACCATCGTGACCGAGGGTAAATCCCGCAAGTTCATCGACAAGGTAGAGCAAATCACCTTCAATGGCCTGGATGCGGCAAAGCGTCAGCAAAACGTGCTGTTCGTGACAGAACGCGCCGTGTTTCAGCTGACCACTGCAGGCCTGGAGCTGACCGAAATCGCCCCCGGTATTGACCTGGAACGCGACGTGCTGGCCCACATGGGCTTCAAGCCCATCATGAACAACGTGAAGACGATGGACGCCGGGCTGTTCAGCGCGACTTGGGGGGGCTTGGGCGCTGCGATGGCAGCGAAGGCGGTGTAAACCTTTCTCAACCCCAGCCCAACAGGCGACGCGGTGTGGCCCGCATCACCTGCTGCCGCAGCGTGGCGTCGGGCAGCAGGGTGTGGCTCAGCTGGAGCAACGTTCCCAAGTCGATGCGCTCGGGCGCGCGCAAAAACGGTCAGTTGCTGGCCACCAGCCTGCAACATCGCCAATTCTTCCGCAGAGGCACTGTTGCGCACCACCGCAATGCCCTTGAAGCGATCAGGGTAGCGCGCCAATGCGTCCAGCAGACATCGGTTGTCCAGGCCGTAGCCTGAGTTAGGCCCCACCAGCAGCGCATGGCGTAGGCTGTAGGCGTCCATGGTGTGCGCAAACAGATCGGCCAAGCCCATCTCCTGACCCGCAGGGCGGTAAGGTACGTCCGGCGCGTAAGGGAAGCGCACGGGGTCGAAGATGTGGCAGTGAATCGCCCCGGGGCGGTTCAGCTTTTCTGAGACCACGAGTAGAGCGAGAGATCAGCTGTTGGTCGTCGGACGGCCTAATGGCGACCGGTCGACGGATCGCCAATGAGCGGCGGCAACTTGCCTACAGCGGTAGTCTGTATGCGGTTTCGCCAAAGCAACGGAACCACGGCTCCAAAGTGGTCACTCGATTACGACAGCAACTGGCTGGCAGCAGAAGTTTAGCCTCCGGGCACGTCTGCTGACCTCGGCCAATTCGGCGTGGGCTTGCTTGCGGCTTAATGAACCCGCAGCACCTCAAACTGCTGTCGGATTGGAGCGACCTGTATCCACACCTCATCACCCTCGCATTTACCCAGCATGGCCCTGCCCAAAGGGGCTTCGCTGCTGATGACCTGAACGAGCTGAGCGCCGCTGACCAACTTCATGCTGCCCCCATCTGGCCCTAGAAAGAGCTGTTGCTGCTTGTCGTTGGAATCGACTAGGCAGACCAGCGCGCCGAGCTGTATACCTTTGCTGGAGTCGTATGGGCGCGGGCGGAATTGGCGCCAATTGGCCATCGCCTGGCGGATGCCTTCGGCGCGCCGAGCTTGGCCGGTGGCCAGGTAGGCGGCTTCGAGTCCCAATGTGTCGTATTTGTTTTCGGCGATGTTTTCTTCGTGAGTCGCCGTTTCATGGGCCGCCCGCAGTGCCTGTTCGGCTTGCAGCAGGTCTTCGGCGAGCCGTTCCAGCACTTGCTGCTGTAGCAAGAATTTATCCATGATGAAAGGTAGGTCTCTCGAAAAAGCGGGGGGGAGGCAGGTCTTGATTATGAAGGGCTCCACCAGCCTTTGACCCCACGTAAAGCCGCTTCGTAGGTTCTCAGGCGATTGCCTATGTATGTGATAAGCCCATCTGCCTGACGCTTCAAAGCGCGAGACTGTATGGCGTTAAGGTTGTTGTCTTCCTGCTGCCAATAAGCGCCTGTTATGAGCAGAACGAAGGCAGTGGTCACCAGCCCCCAAAAAACGGCCAACTTATGTGCGTCAAGGCATGGCTCTTGCCTCCCAAAGTCTGCTCGTTTGTATTCGCGCATGATTACCTGGTTGGCATTCTTCTTAGGCCGCTGGATCAGCGCTGAAAGCAAGCGTCGGTTCGACGCATTATCAGTTTAGCATTCAAGGACATGCCCAGAAAGGAGAGGGTTGTTTATGAACAAGCAGACTAAGACTTCCCCCAGTTTGCCCGCCTCTGCGGCTGAGGATGCATACACAAGAACTCACTGGCGAACGATGGGCAAGATCTGCCGCCATAAGCCAAGTAGCCACATAAGCCATTGATTTATAAGAAAAACATGTCCTGTGTTAAAATACTTCGAGCTGTACAAGACACCTATCGTATTGAATAGGTGTGCGAGAAATAGAAGGTTCGAATCCTTTCACGCCCACCAAAATTGACAAGGGCTAGCAACTTTACAGTTGCTAGCCCTTTTGTTATTTTTGGTCTTGGAACTTGTTGCTTTGCCATGAATTGAGGATTTTGACGATGAAAAAAACATTCCAACTGAACATTGAAGGCAAGCACCCTGACCGCGTGCTTGAGGCCACTAAACACGAAATTCGTAAATATGTGAAACGTCAGCGACGCGTTCCCTTGCCTGTAGGCGTGGATTACTGGGATTTTGACTGTCGGTTTGGTGCCAGTGAAGAGACTGCCGTCGTTGTGCATTTCGCCGCTATCACAGGGTTGATTGACGCTGTAGTGCAAGGAGGCGGTACCGCGTTCTACATAGAGTTGCTGGCGAAAACGGGGCATCGCTTGGCTAAAGCCTCTCGTGATCTCGATGCGCAAGCTGACAGTTCAGCCGATTGATTCGTTGCATTGAATGTGATTTTGCCCTTGTCGCAGTCCGTACGGCTCCACTATCTGGACTTCGACTACAGCGAAGATGCAGAGGGTGCGGGTACTTTTGAAGCCATGGCGTCCACCCAAGCGGCACAAGCTGGCCATGTTCGCCAAGAAATTACCCGTGTACTGAACTGGGCGCACAGCACTTTTTCGGGCATGAGAGCGCCTTTGGATGAGGGCGGAGAATGGGATTTTGACTTGCAAGGCCAGCAAGAATGGTCTGCCATTGAAGCTTTAACCTACGACGAAACAGCGGGCCAACTCACCGCGCGTCTTGATGAGCCAAGAGCGCCTCGGCACAGTGTCACCTTGTCACTCACGGGTAGCCCGCAGTTTTGCGAAGCTTTCCGTATGCAGTTTTGCCCTGACCAGTGAGGCGAGGGTTATTTGGTTGGCCGCCACAGCCGTCTTCGCTGTATTGACCGTTGTTGGTTATAGCTGTGCAACAGCACTGTCCATTAATTTTTGCATCGTGTTCCCATCCATGGGGTAGATCGCTACGCCGACCCGCAGATTGACATTGAGCGCTACACCGTTAATTTGCATCGGTTGCGAAGCTCCGCTACAGGCCTTGGCAGCGAGCACATCCGGTGTTGCTTGGTTGTCAACCTGTGGCAGTACTACAGCAAAGCGGGCATCACCCAGACGGCATACGGTGTCCGAGCGGCGAAAAATGGTGCGCAAGCGAGAAGCAAGTACCTTCAACATGCCGTCTCCCGCATCTTGACCCAAGGCTTGGGTGGTTTGCGCAAAATCAGCGACTTCGATCAGCAAAATGGCACACAAGCGTTCATGCCTGCCCGCCAATGCCAAGGCTTGTGTAAGGCGATCTTCAAACGTGCTGCGGTTGGGTAATTCGGTTAAACCATCATGCCCTGCGGAATGCACTACAGCATCTGCCAATATGGTTGCTGTGCTGGTGTTTCGCAGCAACAACAGGCCTTCAATGGCTTTACCCTCGTCGTCGCGTACCACGGCTGTGCGGTAAGTAACAGGTACCCGGCTACCGTCTTCGCGCTGCAGCACGGCATCGCTGACGCCATGGCTTTCTTCGCCTGTCAGCAGTGCATTCAGCAGTGGATTACCTAGTGCTACGCCGGTTTGCTGGTGAACCAGCTGAACCACATCTCCTAAAGGGCGACCCGCGGCGGCTACTGCTGTCCAGCCGGTTAGTGCTTGTGCTGCAGGGTTGATGCCACTCAGCACCAAGGCGCCATCCGCTTGCAGCACAGCTTCGTCAATCTCGGCCAGCAGTGCATCAACTCGTCGGACTTGGTGGCGAATGGCTTGAGCACTGAGCCATGCTGCGCTGTCATCGCGCACCACCACGATGACCAGTGTTGACCGTGCTGGATATTGCGCGGTGTGATCGGGTGGGGGGGTGAGGGGGCGGCAGGAAATATCAGCCCAAAAAGCTTCCCGTTGCTGGCGGTAGGCGCGGCATTGCAGCTGGGCAGGCAATCCAGCCATGAGTCGCGTGGACAGCGTCAACCAGTCTGTGCTGCTGTCATCCAGGCCCAGCAGGTCGGGCAGATTCCCGGCAGAACCCGCAGCTTTTACCGCCATAGCTGCGTTGTGCACGGTCATGGCAGCAAAGGCTTGGTTGATCTGTATTACGGGTGTACCGGGCAGCGATATATCCACCACGGCTGTCGCTTCTGGGTTGTTGTGAATGATCCACGCTGCAGCCTGCAAAGGCTCTACCAAGAGATCCTGTTCCTCAGCGAAGTGCGTTGGTGATTCATTCATCGCAGGCCCCTAAACGATATCAACGGTGTGAACACCAAAAATGCCCTGTCGCCGGTCTGCAAAATAGCGCTCTAGCGTCACACGCACGGTGCGAAAAGCGATGTCATCCCAAGGAATCTCAGCCTCTGTGAACAACTTGGCTTCCATCGTTTCATGACCAGGGTCAAACTTGTCGCTCAGCAGTTTCGCCAGATAAAACAGATGAACCTGACCTACCCGTGGCACGCTCAGCAGTGAGAACAGAGCCCCCATTTCAATTTGCGCTCCGGCTTCCTCATCCGTTTCACGGGCCGCGCCTTGGGCTGCTGTTTCATTGAGTTCCATGAAGCCTGCCGGAAGCGTCCAATACCCTTTGCGGGGTTCGATATTGCGCTTGCACAGCAGCACACGCTCGTCCAAGTGAGGCACGGTACCGACCACGTTCAGTGGGTTCTCATAGTGCACGGTATGACAGGTGGGGCAAATGGCGCGCTCGCGCACATCGCCGTCGTCAGGAAGTCGGTAAACCACGGCGATGCCGCAGGCTTTGCAATGCTTAATGGGACTGCGAAAGATCATGGCATCAGAGTGTAGAGGCTATAGGGAAGGAGTACACCGTATAGGGATACGGGTCACTGTGCGTTGCTATTCTTGTGCGGTTCATGCTGATGCCTTGCATCAGCCCGTCACAGTCACCCGCAGCGTCTCCAGCCCATCTACCCCACCAACCAGCGTATCGCCGACCACCACTGCTGCCACGCCTTCTGGCGTCCCCGAGTAAATCAAGTCCCCGGGTTGCAGCTCCCACGCGGCGCTCATGTATTCGATGAACTCCCCGATATTCCAGATCAGTTTGGACATGTTGCTGCGTTGGCGGTCTTGGCCGTTCACTTGCACCCAAATGGAGGCGTTGGCGATGTCCCCAGCCTGCGCGGCGGGGGTGATGGGGCCGATGGGAGCGGATTCTTCAAATGATTTACCGATTTCCCAAGGGCGACCTTGCTTTTTCATCTCGTTTTGCAGATCACGGCGTGTCATGTCCAGGCCTACGGCATAGCCGTAGACATGGCTGAGCGCGTCGGCGGCCTGGATGTTTTTGCCGCCCTTGCCAATGGCCACGACCAACTCGATTTCGTGGTGCAGGTTGTTGGTCAGGCTGGGGTAGGCTATGTGCCCTGTTTCGCCGGCGTTGACGGGCACCACGGCATCGGCGGGCTTGAAGAAAAAGAACGGTGGCTCACGGCCTGTGAAGCCCATTTCTTTGGCATGTTCTTCGTAATTGCGGCCCACGCAGTAGACGCGGCGCACGGGGAAGCGTTCGGTGGTACCCACAACGGGGACAGAGACTTGGGGGGCTGGGGGAAGGACGTAAGTGGTCATGGTGAGCGTCATCGCGAGATGAAGGCCGTTTTGAAGATGGGTTGGCGAAAGAGGTGGCGAAAGAAATTTTGGCAGGTGCTTATTCCGACTTGATACCCTGGCTTTTGATGATGGCGCCCAGCTGTGCGGCTTCTTCATGCACGCGCAAAGCCAAGCCTTCAGGCGAGGTACCTACGGTTTGCCAGCCTTGGTTGAACAGACGTTGGCGGGTGTCGGGGTCACGCAGCACGCTGACCACGGCAGCACTCAGCTTGCGGGCGATAGGCTGGGGCAGGTTGGCTGGGCCAATCAGTGCGTTCCAGACTTCCAAGTTGACGCCGTTGATACCTAAGTCACTCAAAGGCGCTATATCTGGCACCAGAGGGCTGCGTCCACCGGTAATGCCTATGGCTTTGAGCTTGCCCGCGCGCACTTGCGGCAGCGCCACGCCAGGCGCCATGAAGGCCAGTTGCACTTGGCCGCCCATCATGCTGGTCACGATTTGTGGGCTGCCTGCGAACGGAATGTGAACCGCTTGCAGACCCGGCGCTTTGCTTTTGAGCAACTCCAGCCCGAGGTGCGCCACAGAGCCGTTGCCCGGCGAGCCGTAGTTCCACTGCGAGCCACTGGCTTTGGCCGCCTCAAAGAACGCGCTACCTGATGGCAAGCTGGGTTGCGCGACCAGCACCAAGGGGGCTTTGGCCAGCAGAGAGATGAACTGGAAGTCCGTCGCCGGGTCATAGGGCAACTTGGGGTTGAGCAGTTTTGCTGAGGTTAAATTGCCGTTGATGACCACGCCAAAGGTGTGATCGTCTGTCGCCTTCGCCACCATGTCCGCTGCGATGTTGCCCGATGCCCCTGGCTTGTTGTCCACCACCACGGGCTGGCCCAGTACTTTGGACAGGCCTTCCGCCAGCGTGCGAGCCGTGGCATCCGGGCTGGAGCCACCGGGGAAGCCGACCAGAATGCGCAGCGGTTTACTTGGCCAAGTTGATAGGGCCTCTTGTGAGGCCTTTTTGACTGTATTGACGGTGGTTTTTGTGCCTGATTGGGCTATTGCGGAAGCTGGTAGAGCTATGGCAGCTATCAACAGTGCAGCAGTTCTGCGCTGGAGGGCGAAGCTTGCACGCATCAGTCCGACTTTCCTACCAACTCGAAATGCTCTACGGCTGGCGGTGCCGCGAAAAACGGCCCCACGATGGCGCGCCATTGGGCAAACAGGGGCGATTCACGGAAGCCCACGGTGTGATCCTCCAGCGTATCCCAAAAGATTTGCAGCACAAAGCGCTCAGGCGATTCGATGCCCCGGTTCACTTTGTAGCCCTGAAAGCCCTTGGCCTGGCTGATGATGGTGCTTGCAGCACGCTGAATGGCTTCTTCAAAAGCAGCCTGCTGGCCAGGGTGGATACGTATGTCGGCAAATTCGAGAATCATGGTTTGACCCCAGTTAGATTTTTTGGAAAAGGCGAGGGAGCCAAAACGGGGACACCCATGCCGCCCATGAGTCTAGCGCGTACCGCAAAATGCAGCTTTTGATTTTTTGGAGATTCTGATGGCTGTTGTTGCGCAAATTTTGACGGGTTTGGTGCTGTTGATCCACGTCTACATCGTGTTGATCGAGACGGTGCTCTTCAAAAGCCGTGGTTGTAAGGTGTTTGCGATTGCCCCTGAGCGGGTGGACGAGATCGCGCCCATGTTCTCGAACCAGGGCTGTTACAACGGATTTTTGGTTGCGGCACTGGTGTTGGGCTTTGTCTTGCCCAACGCGACCACGGCGCAGGCGTTTACCGTGTTCGGGCTGGTGTGCGTGGCCGTGGCTGGTATTTGGGGGACGCTTACCGTGTCTAAGCGTATTTTGTTTGTGCAGACGGTGCCAGCAGTGGCAGCTTTGGTTGCATGGTTTTTTGCGCCTTAGCTCCTTAAAAGGCGCATCAATCCACCTTTCGCTTCCCCTTCAGTTCACCTTTTACTTTGGGTGTCAGGGCTGCTTTTACGGGGGGTTTTGCAGCAGGTGTAACGCGGCGCAAGGTTTCTGCGTCCAGTATCAAACGCCCTTGCAGCCGGCCTTTCATGCGCTTGACGCTGCTGGCCGCGTCGGTCATGTGCTGAGCCATGAGGGCTTGGACTTTGCCTGCATCGCGTTCGCGTGCCGCCTGGGTGATTTCTCGGTGGATTTGGGCATTGGCTTCCCCAAACCGGCGCTGTTCGGTTTGCGGCGTGCGGTTGCCAAACACAATCAACTGGCGAATCATTTCGTTGATCAGTTCGCAGGTGAAGCGCAAAAACGGGTTGGGGTTGGCGGCGGCCAGGATGTCGTGAAAGTTCACATCCTCACGTCGCTGGCTCAGCAGGTCATCGTGGCTGGAGGTGGGGTCGCAGCAGGCGATGCTGTGCTCCAGCGCATGAAAGTCTGCCTCTGTCAGGTGCGGCACCGCGCCCGCTGCCAATGCAGGCTCCAGCAACTGGCGCACGGTGTAGATGTCAGCGATGGTGACTTCTTTGAAGAACAGGTAGTTCTGCATGAGCTGCAAAGTGCGGTCCAGCGGCACTTCAACAATCGTGCCGCCGCCTGACGGGCCAGTCGAAATTTTCACTAAACCCTGCACTTCCAGTGATTTCAGGGCTTCGCGGATAGTGCCTTTGCTCACTTCAAACTGCGTTTGCAATTCGCTTTCGCGTGGCAGCTTGTCCCCTGGGCTTAAGTTTTTGTCGGTGATGAGGCGTTTGATCTCTTCAGCGACAAGATCGGAGCGCTTGAGTTGCTTGATGCCGCGTTGGGGCGCTGTGGTGAGTGTCATGGGTGGTGTTTATAACTGAGGGGCAAAAGCGCAGACCCATACGCCCGACATGGCATCAGGTAAAGCCCGTAAGTGGGCACAGTCTGCTGCCATACCGTGCATTGCATGGCGATCCCGCACCAAGGCGGTGCAAGGGTTTTTACTCGGGGTATTTATTCTATTTATCACTATAAATAGGACGGTTCTTTTCATGCGCTGTATCTTGGCATATAACCTGCTTTTAAGGGTGGCGCAGACACTGTTTTAGCCTGTTCTTTTCATCTGATGTTCACAACCCGGAGCTTCTCACATGCAACGCCGTCAACTTCTTCAGCTTTCCGCTTTGGGCGCTTTGCCCGCTTCCCTGGGCTTTGCGCACAACGCGCTGGCGCAGGCCACCGGTGCTATACAGTTTGGTTGCCCGGTGCCCATGTCGGGTGCTTTTGCGGCCAATGGCAAGTACGCCGATTTGGGCATGAAGCTCGCCATTGAGCAGTACGGCAGTGCACTTAAACGCCCGTTGGCCTACACCCTGCTGGACACCGAAGGCAAACCCGCTACGGCAATTCGCAAGGTGCAAGAGTCTGCGCAGCAGCAGGGGGCTCGCTTTTTTGCCGGGGGCATTTTGTCATCGGAAGCGCTGGCCATGGGCAAAGAGGCTGAGAAAGCTGGGGGCCTTTTTATCACCACGGCGGGTGCCGATGAAATCACCGGCAAAGACTGCAACAGCGCCACTTTCCGCTGGTCGGTGCCCACCTTCGGCGCGATCGAGCAAACCGTGCGCCCGTTGATCGAGTCCATGCCCAAGGCCAAGCGCTGGTACACCATCACGCCGCAGTACGTTTTTGGTGATGGTTTGCTGTCGGCGGCTAAAAACATCTTCAAAGAAAAAGGCATTGAGCATGTGGGCAACAGCTACCACTCGCTGGCTGAAAAAGAATTCAGCGGCTACATCACTAACGCCATTGCGGCCAAGCCCGATGTGCTGTTGCTGTTGAATTTTGGCGGCCAGTGTGCGGACACGCTGCGTCAGGCCGTGAGCTTTGGCATGAGCAAAAATATGACAATTCTGGTCGCCTGGGCGTCGGGTCTGGAGCAGTTTGAATCGCTGGGCGCTGACCTGTGTGAAGGCATTTACTTTGGTGCGCAGTACTGGCACACCGTGAATTCGCCGCTTAACCTGGATTTGGTCAAACGCTCGAACGACAAGTTCAAGGCCAACCCCAACTACAGCTTGGCGGGTTCGTACATTTGCACCAAGTTGCTGATTGACGGCATCATCAAGGCCGGTTCAGTGGAGCAAAAAGCCGTGATTGCCGCCTTGGAAGGCATGAAATACCAGGGCTTGACCGGTGAAGAAGAGGTGCGCAAGGGCGATCACCAGGTGCTTAAAAACTACTATCTACTCAAAGGCAAAGCCAAGGCCAAGATGCAAAACAAAGATGACTTTGTGGATGTGCTGAGTTCCGGAAAATCGTTTTTGCCGCTGGACCAAACGGGCTGTAAGTTGGCTTAAGTCGGACGGCCCTGGATGAACATTTATCTGCTTCAGGCCATCAATGGCATCGGCATTGGCATGCTGTACTTTTTGCTGGCCGTGGGCCTGTCCATCGTGTTTGGTCTGCTGCGCTTTGTGAACTTTGCGCACGGGGCCTTTTACCTGCTGGGTGCGTACTTTTGCTTTCAGATGACGCGCTGGGGCTTGAGTTTTTGGCTGGCCTTGGTGCTGGTTCCGTTGGCTGTTGGGGCAGTGGGGTGGCTGACCGAAAAGCTGCTGCTGCGCCATGTGTACGCCAAAGCGCACGAGTTCCATATTCTGGTCACCGTCGGGCTGGCGCTGGCGATACAAGAGCTGGTGATTTTGCAATGGGGGCCGCTGGGCGACAGCGTGGCCGTGCCGGATGTGCTGCAAGGCGTGGTGATGTGGGGCAGCTTCATTTACCCCAAATACCGCTTGTTTGTGATCGCTTTTACCGCCGTGCTGGCCGTGGGGCTGTGGTTTGTGCTCGAAGGCACCCGGCTGGGCAGTGCGGTGCGCGCAGGCAGTGAATCCACCGAAATGGTGGCGTTGCTGGGCATCAACGTGTTGCGCATCTTCAGTTTGGTGTTTGCGCTCGGCGCGGCGACGGCTGCTATTGCTGGTGTGTTGGCTGCCCCGATACGGGGTGCCGAGCCATTCATGGGTATTGAGGCCTTGGGCGTGGCTTTTGTTGTCGTGGTGGTTGGTGGGCTGGGCAGCTTCAGCGGGGCCTTGTTGGGCGGCCTGTTGATTGGCGTGGTGCAAAGCGTGATGAGCACGCTGTGGCCCGAAGGCGCACGGCTGATGATTTACGTGGCAATGGCTTCCGTGCTGCTGCTGCGCCCGCATGGCCTGCTGGGTCGAAAGGAGTGAGTGCCATGACAAAGAACCTGCAAAATAATTCTCAACATAACTCTCAAAGCAATATTCACAAGAATTTTCAGAAATCCTTTCACCTGCTTTTGGCACTGGCGGTGGTGTTGGTCATGCCACTGCTGATGCATTCTGGCTCTTTGGCCAGTGAGGTGCTGATTTTTGGTTTGGCCGCTATGGGCTGTAACCTGTTGTTGGGCTTTACGGGGCTGCTGTCGTTTGGCCAAGGCATCTTTTTTGGTCTGGGCAGCTACACCATTGCGCTGTGTTTGACGCGTTGGCCCTTCTCTGCACAGTTGCCGATGCCACTGGCTTTGGTGCTCGCCATGGTGATGGGCGCATTGGGGGCAGCGCTTGTCGGCTGGATCGCTATCCGCCAAAAGGGCACGTATTTTGTGATGTTGACGCTGGCATTTGCGCAGATGTTTTACTTCATCGCCTACACCGCGACGGGCCTGACGGGCGGGGATAACGGCCTGCTGGACATTCCTCGCCCCAGCATCACGGCGTTGGGGCAGACGCTGTGGCCGCTGGTGTCTCCATGGCAGTTTTACGGCTTTGTGGCGGTGGTCTTCATGGTCGCCTTTGCGCTGCTGTCGAAGGTGTCCACATCTACCTTTGGACGCACCTTGCTGGCCGTGCGGGACAACGAGGAACGGGCAGGTGCCATTGGCTACAACCTCAAGTTGCTGAAGCTGCAAGCGTTCGTGATTTCCGGTGCGGTGACCGGGCTGGCGGGCGCGCTGCACGCCATGATGACAGGCATTGCGCCACTGGCCAATGCTGAGCATCACACCAGCGAGATGATTTTGGTGATGACGGTGATCGGCGGCACAGGTAACCTGTTTGCGTCGGTGCTGGGGTCTGCGTTTTATTTGCTGCTGGGGGACTGGCTGTCCACCCTGTGGCCACGCTGGCTGCTGGTTTTGGGCCTTGTGCTGATGGCTGTCAGCCTGGGGATGCAGCGCGGTCTGTGGGGTGTGGGTGAAACGCTGTGGGCATGGGTACGCCGTAAAGCCACAAAAGCTACCGTTGCGCAAGGAGAGCATGTATGAGTGCATCGGCCATCCAAGCACCTGTGCTGCTCGAAGC
Organism: Betaproteobacteria bacterium; assembly: GCA_025356445.1. Lineage (GTDB taxonomy): Bacteria > Pseudomonadota > Gammaproteobacteria > Burkholderiales > Burkholderiaceae_C > Defluviibacillus. Next base: position 46,701 of record JANXSZ010000084.1, read on the forward strand.
CATCGGCATCGAAAAATACTACGACAAGTTTGCGGCCCTGGGTGGTGTCAACCTCAAGGTGTACGCCAACACCGTGCATTCGGTGATCGGCCCCAATGGCGCGGGTAAAACCACCTTGTTTCACATGCTGACCGGCACTAAAACCGTCAGCGCAGGCCGCATCCTTTTTGATGGCCATGACGTGACAAACGAACCCGATCACCGCCGTGTGCAGCGTGGCATTGCACGGTCATTCCAGGTTACCAGCCTGTTCCTGACGCTCTCGGTGCGGGAAAACCTGCGTTTGGCAGCCCAAGGTGTGGCCCCGGCCAAAGCGCTGAACTGCTGGCACGCGCCTGTGGGGCCTCGCGCTTGCGCAGACACCGTGGCAAGCGTGCTTGCCAAGCTGGGTCTGGAGCGCTTTGCTGACACACCTGCGGGCAACCTCTCGCACGGGCAGCAGCGGCGGCTTGAGGTCGGCATGGCGTTGGCTGCTAGACCTAAAGCGATCTTTTTGGACGAGCCGACCTCGGGCATGGGCATTGACGATCTGGACGACATGAAGCGCCTGATCCAAAGCTTGCGTACCGAGCATACCGTGGTGCTGATTGAACACAACATGAACATTGTGATGGACATCTCTGACACTGTGACGGTGATGCAGCAGGGTCGTGTACTGGCCGAGGGCTTGCCCCACGCCATTCGCAGTGACGATCGGGTGCGCGCTGCTTACCTGGGTAACATGATTACCGGAGGCAAAGCATGATTCTGGAGATGGACGATGCCCATGCCTACTACGGCAAAAGCCATGTGCTGCAAGGTGTTGCGCTGCACATCAACGATGGCGAGCTGGTCACGCTGCTGGGGCGCAATGGTGCAGGCAAGACCACCACGCTCAAATGCATTGTCGGTGTGGTGCCTCCCACGTCGGGGCGCATCCACTTTGCTGGGCAAGCCATTCAGGGCCTGCCATCGCACATGATTGCCCAGCGTGGCGTGTGTTTGGTGCCAGAGCACCGGGGTATTTTCAAGCTGTTGACGGTGGAAGAAAACCTGCTGCTCGGCCAGCGCGTCAAATCGCCCTGGCAACTGACAGACGTGTACCGCATCTTTCCGCGCCTGAAGGAGCGGCGTAAAAACGGTGGCGGGCAACTCTCGGGTGGCGAGCAGCAAATGCTGGCCATTGGCCGCGCGCTGATGAACGACCCCAAGCTGCTGATGCTGGACGAGCCGGTGGAGGGCTTGGCCCCGGTGATTGTGGAAGAAATCGTGGCTCAGCTTAAGACCATCAAGGCGGCAGGCGTGGCGATTCTTTTGGTGGAGCAAAACTTGGAGGTTTGCACGCAGTTGGCTGATCGGCACTGCATCCTTGAGCAGGGGCGCATTGTGTACAGCGCGGACAACGCGAGCTTTTTGGCTGATGCCGCCGTGAAAGACCGTTACCTGGGTGTTGGCCTGGTTTGAGCTTTTAACCTGGTCTTTTGCCCCTCTTCATTTTCGACATGCTCACCCGTGATATGCCCCTATGAACATCCTGATTGCCCGCCTCAACCACGAAACCAACACATTTTCGCCCGTGCCCACGCCCCTGTCTGCCTTTGTTCCCCGTTTTGGTCACGCGGCTTACCAGGACAACAAAGGAATGCGCACCGCAATGGCGGCGTTCATTGATTTGGCTGAGGGGTTGGGGGCCCGCGTCATTACCCCCGTGTCGGCAGCAGCCAACCCCAGCGGTCGGGTACACGCGGCAGCTTATGACGCATTGACGCAGTGCATCGTGGATGCGGCCATCGGTTGCGATGCGATGTTGCTGGATTTGCACGGGGCCATGGTCGCTGAGAACTCAGCGGACGGCGAGGGCGATCTGCTGGCGCGTCTGCGTGCTGCGGCACCCGGTGTGCCCATCGGTGTTGCGATGGACTTGCATGGCAACATCACTTCAAAAATAATAGCAAACTGTGACGTATTGGTAGGCTTCAAGACCTACCCTCATGTGGACATGTATGAAACCGGCGAACACGCAGGGCGCTTGCTGCTCGGGATGCTGCAAGGTGGGCCTGCTTACGTTGTGCGCTGGCAGCAACTGCCTTTGATGAGCCACACCCTGCGCAGCACCACACTGTCTGGCGCGATGCTGCAAGCCGTTGAAGCGGCCAAAGCCACAGAGGGGGAGGGCGTACCAGCGGTATCGGTGTTTGCTGGCTTTGGTTTAGCCGACATTGAAGCCCCCTGCGTCAGCGTGGTGGTGACGGGGCTTGCAACGCCAGAAGGACTTGACGCTGCCCAGGCTGCCGCTGACCGCATTAGCGCGCAAATGTGGGCCAGCCGCGAAGATTTTGTGTACGAGAGCGAGCCTTTGCAGGCCTCATTGCTACGCGCGCTGGTCTTGGCGACTCAGTCCAGCAACTCAGATCAGCGTCCCATCTTGCTGCTTGACCACAGTGACAACTGCATGTCCGGTGGTACCTGTGACACCATGGACGTGCTGGAAGCCGCACTGGCGCTGGGTTTGACGGACATTGCTGTCGGGCCACTGTGCGATCCCGAGGCTGTGGATATATTGACCCGGGCCGGTGTGGGTGCACAGGTCAGCCTGGGTTTAGGCAACAAGGTTCAGCTGGTGCAGCTGGGCATCACCAAGCAGCCGATGGCTGTCACCGGTACCGTGCTGGCTGTGAGCGATGGCGAATACACCATCACCGGGCCTACCTATACCGGGCAGCGGGCTTGCATGGGGCGCACGGTGCTGTTTGACATCGGTGTCGCTCAGATTGTGGTGACGGCGCAGACCCATGAACCATGGGATCTGGGCGTGTTCTCTTGCGTGGGGCTTGACCCTACAGCCCACCGCTATGTGCTGCTCAAGTCCCGCATGTACTGCCGTCCGGTGTTTCAGCCCTTGGTTCATGCGCTGGTGGAGTGCGACAGCCTGGGCGTGACGAGTTCAGACTATGGGTTGTTCCCATTTGTGCACGTTAAGAGGCCTGTTTACCCGCTAGATTCTTCACTGGGTCTGTTGAGTTGTGCTGTCGGCATAAAGTCGTCAGGCGCTGCTGCTACAAAGTACTGAAACTGACCACGCCCCTGGCGCTTGGCGGCATACATCGCGAGATCTGCATTTTTCAAAAGATCAGCCGCTTCGCTGGCATCAGCGGGGTAAAGCGCAATGCCGATGCTTACTGAGATCGACAGCAGCTTATCGTCCAGCGCAAACGGTTCTGCCAGCTTGTTCAGCATGGTTTGCGCTACTTTGCCCGCATCATGGGTATCTTGTAAATCGCACAAGATCACTGTGAATTCGTCCCCACCCAGTCGCGCGACGGTATCCACTTTGCGCACGCAGGCTTCCATGCGGGCCGCGACTTCTTGCAGCAAGGCGTCACCCACGTCGTGACCCAGGTTGTCGTTCACGGCTTTGAAATGGTCAATATCGACAAACAGCACGGCCAGCTTGAAGCCACCCCGCTGTGCTTGCAGCCGGTTGCGCTCCAGGCGGTCATTGAACATGGCCCGGTTGGGCAGTTTGGTGAGCGTATCAAAATTGGACAGCCGAAAGTAATGCTGCTGTGAATGTTGAATCATGCGAAACCGCACGCTAAGCAGCAGTGTCAACAGGCTGAGTAGCAGGCTGATCGCCACACCGGGCAACAGTATCAAAAGGGGGGATACACCGCGCTGTGGGCTGAAACTGGGCAATGTCGTCAGTTCTAAAGTCCAAGTGTGGTTGTAGAGCGCCATGGTTATTGTTTTGACTTTGGCGTGTTCTGGTGAATCCAGGCGTGCTGCTGATGCAGAATGGTTTGTCTCCTCTTCGTCGTACATCAAGGCTTCGGGCGAGGCTGATGCACCATCGTAAATCCGTAAATTAATGCCATCTGTCATGCCTCTGAGCAAACTGCGCATCAGATCGTTAACGCGAAACGGACTGTTAACAAAACCACGCAAAGCGGCACGCCGTTGATCTACGGTATCGGTGGGCAGGCCTGATTGGTAGATCGGCAGATACACGATGAAACCAAAATTGGCTGGTGTATTTGGTTTTGTCTCGGTTTCTGCTGTAAGTGTCAGGCGCGCGGTGATGGCCGGCTGGCCTGTGTCGCGTGCCTGGACCAAAGCTGCTTGGCGTGTGGGCTCGGAGAGCATGTCAAACCCCTGGGCCTTCAGGTTACGTGGCGTGCGGGGTTCAAGGTAGGTCACAGGGTTGTAGATGTCACGGTTGCCTGCGGGCCAGATCGCGTAATCGGGCAAACCTTGAGTGCGCATGCGCTGTAGAAATGCGGCTTTGGCGGCGAAGGGGACCTGTTCAGCGTAGCCAATTCCATGAATCCCGGGGAAATTGGTTTCCACATTCAGCTGCGCAACATAAGCAGCCCATTGGGTGCGAGATACTGTGTTCAGGGTGGCCATCAGGCTGACACCGCCACGCAAAATCTGCTCATAAGCCAGCATGCGGGTTTGAATAATGCTTTGGATTTCCTGGGTGCGGGTGTCAAACTGTGTTTGGTTCAGTTTTTCTGCATCGGTCTGCGCCGTGTACCAGAACAAGCTGGTAATGACCAGACCCATTAGGAACACCACCAGTGCTGGCCAAACCGCCTGAAAAGTACTGACGGTGGTGTGCTGTGCACGCCAAAGCGTTATGAGTCGCTTCATGGCGGCGCCAGTAAGGCAGGCGCCCAACTACGTAAAACAGCATCCACCGCGCGCACCTCTCGGTCAAATGTCAACAGCACTATGGCTCCATGTCAACCTGCGCAACTTGCGATTGATTCTTCTTAAATTTGTAACAAGTGTAACTACTCACTTGGTGCGGGCGACCTCCTCTGGAGGCATTCCCCAGCGTGGTATGAGGTCTTTACATCTCTCTTCGGTACACTGCTTCGACTTATCTTATTTACCTATGAAGCTCTATACCTACTTCCGTTCTTCCGCTTCCTTTCGTGTGCGCATTGCCTTAGCCCTCAAGGGTATGGCTTACGAGTCTGTGCCTGTTCACATTGCCAAAGGCGAACATAAAAAGGAGGCTTATGCCGGTATTTCAGCGGATCAGTTGGTGCCCATGCTGGAGACCAACGATGGCACGCGCTTGTCGCAATCCATGGCCATCATGGAGTATTTGGACGATATTCATCCCGAGCCTCGTTTGTTGCCCGCCGATGCGCTCGGCCGTGCCCATGTACGTGCGTTGGCCCAGTCCATTGCCTGTGAGATTCACCCGCTTAACAACCTGCGGGTGCTGAAATACCTGGTGCGCGAATTGAACGCCGAAGAGGACGCCAAAAATACGTGGTACCGCCACTGGTGCCGTGATGGTTTGTTGGCTTTTGAGCGTCAATTGGTCCAGCAACGTCCCGCTGTGTTCTGTTACGGCAATACGCCCACCATGGCCGATTGCTGCTTGGTTCCCCAAATTTTCAATGCCCGGCGTTTCGATGCTGATTTAACAGGCCTGCCACGCACCATGGCGGCATTTGATGCATGTATGCAGTTGGACGCGTTCATACAGTCCCAACCCTCTCATTGCCCAGACAACGAGGTGTGATTGCGTTGATGCCCTGGTTAACGCCCGTCTGGCCTGCGCCTGCCAATGTGCGTGCGGTGTGTAGCACCCGCGACGGTGGCGTCTCCACAGGGCCGTACGCTGGCTTGAATTTGGGTGACCATGTGGGCGATCAGCCCAGCGCTGTCGCCCACAACCGCCAGTGTTTTGCCCAAGCACTGAGCGTGCGCCCGGTATTTTTGCAGCAGGTACATGGCTGGAATGTGGTCGCTTTGTCCGCTCACACGCCTGATGGTCACACTGCCGATGTCAGCGCCTCGCAAGAGCCAGGCATTGCCTGTACCGTGATGGTGGCCGATTGCCTGCCTGTGCTGTTTACCCGAGCAGATGGGGCCATGGTCGCCGCTGCCCATGCTGGATGGCGTGGGTTGCTTGGCCAGGGAAGTTATGGCGTGTTGGAAGCGACTTTCGAGCGATTTAAGCTTTATGCGCAATCTCAGTTGGCTTCTGTAGCTATTAATAACGTAGCAAATGTTGGGCGACAAACCCCTCCTGATGACAGCGTGCTGGCTTGGCTAGGCCCTTGCATTGGCCCACAAGCCTTTGAGGTCGGTGCCGAGGTGCGCGAAGCCTTTGTGCAAGACGATTCTGCGTGCAATGCGCTGTTTTGTGCGCTGGGTGGCGGGAAGTTTTTGGCCGATTTGGCCGGTCTGGCGCGGCATCGGCTACAGCGTCTGGGATTCTCTCTTGCCCATATTCACGGCAATGACGGCAGCGCCGCGTGGTGTACGGTCAGCAACCCTTCACAGTTCTTTTCCCACCGGCGCGACCTGGGTGTCAGTGGCCGGTTCGCCGCCAGTATCTGGCGGGTGTGATGCGGGCGAGTCCGCCGTCGCTGACAGCGTTTTGGCTTGCGCCCACTCGGCTGCTTCGCGGGCCTTGACAGCCCGATTTCTAAGGGGAGACCCCATCAGGTAAACCACCAGTGATACAGGGGCTAAACCGTAAAGAACAAAGCTTATTATTCCCCCCATGACTGTGCCAGTGGTGTTGGTCGCTTCAGCGACACCCATCATCATGGCCACATACAACCAGCCAATAGCGACGATATACATATACGTGTTCTTACGTGTTGATGCGCAGAGACGCATCCGAGACAATGATGCGGCGCTACCGTGAATACAGAGAAACAGAGGAGACCACTATGAATTCTCAGGCAGATTGGGCCAAAACCGCCCAACAACTCCAACAAAGCTTTGCCGACAGCCTGAGCAAAGTCACCCAGTCCTTCCAGGCCATGGATCCCAACGATCTCTTGAAGGGGTTTTCCGCTACAGGTTTTCAAATGCCGACGGTACCCGGCATGGGCGCTATGCCTCAAATGCCTGCCATGCCGCAGGTGCCGGGAATGCCTCCCAAACTAACCATCGCTCCCGACAAACTCCAAGCTTTGCAAAAGCAGTACATGGAAGAAGTTGCCAAGCTGATGAGCGAAGGTGCGCAGGGGTCTAAGGGTACCACCCCTGTCAAAGACAAGCGCTTCAAAGACGATGCCTGGGCCAGTAACCCTGTGGCAGCATTCTCTGCCGCCAGCTATTTGCTGAATTCACGTACGCTGATGGGTTTGGCCGAAGCCGTTGAGGGCGACGAAAAAACTAAAGGTCGCATCCGCTTTGCCGTGGAACAGTGGATGGCGGCCTCCGCCCCCAGCAACTTCCTCGCGATGAACGCTGAAGCACTCAAGAAAGCCGTTGAGACCAAGGGCGAAAGCATTGCCAAGGGCATGCAAAACCTGCTGCACGACATGCGCCAGGGCCATGTGTCGATGACCGATGAGAGCGTGTTCGAGGTGGGTAAAAACGTTGCCACCACCGAAGGCGCCGTGGTATTCCAAAACGAGTTTTTCCAACTCATCGAATACAAGCCCCTCACCGCCAAAGTGTTTGAAAAGCCCTTCTTGCTGGTACCGCCTTGCATCAACAAGTTTTATATCCTCGATTTGCAGCCTGAAAACTCACTGATCCGCTATGCCGTGGCCCAAGGCCACCGCACCTTTGTGCTCAGTTGGCGCAACCCCGATGAGTCCATGGCCCATGTCACCTGGGACGATTACATCGAGCAAGCGGCGATCAAAGCAATCGCAGTGACGCAAGAGATCACGGGAGCCAAGCAGATCAATGCTCTGGGTTTCTGTGTAGGGGGCACTATTTTGTCCACCGCCATCGCGGTACTGGCTGCGCGCAAGCAAAAGCCAGTGGCCTCGGCCACGCTGCTCACCACATTCCTGGATTTTTCCGATACAGGCATCCTGGACTTGTTCATTGACGACGGTATGGTCAAGTACCGTGAGCAGCAGCTTGCCCAGGGCGGCATCCTCAAAGGGCAAGAGCTGGCGTCAACTTTCAGCTTTCTGCGCCCGAACGATTTGGTCTGGAATTACGTGGTGGGCAACTACCTCAAGGGCGAAACCCCACCACCATTCGATTTGCTCTACTGGAACAGCGATTCCACCAACCTGCCCGGCCCCATGTACACGTGGTACTTGCGTAACACGTACTACGAGAACAACCTCATCAAGCCCGGTAAGGCCGTCGTGTGCGGCGAGAAGATCGACCTGTCCAACATGGACATGCCAGTTTATCTTTACGGCTCACGTGAAGACCATATCGTGCCTATCGGCGGTGCCTATGCCAGCACCCAGTACCTGCCTGGCAAAAAGCGTTTTGTGATGGGGGCTTCAGGCCACATCGCAGGCGTGATCAATGCGCCAACCGCTAACAAGCGCAGCCACTGGACGCGTGACGACGGCAAATTCCCACCCACTCAAGCCGAATGGCAAGCCGGTTCCACCGAGCATGCCGGTAGCTGGTGGCCGGACTGGTCTGATTGGCTCAAAGGCCAAGCAGGCAAACAGATTGCGGCGCCTAAAGACTACGGCAATGGTGCTTACAAAGCCATGGAGCCGGCACCGGGCAGCTATGTGAAAGTCAAGGCAAAAGCCTAATCTAGGCTTAAAACCTTATAAAACCTGACAGCCTTAGCAGGCTACAACCCTTTTAAATCGGTATTGAGAATGGCTACAGCAGCAAAAAAACCACTCTACAGCTCCCTGTATTTCCAAGTGGTCATGGCGATCATCATCGGTGTGAGCTTGGGCCATTTTTTCCCCGATACGGGTGCCACCATGAAGCCTTTGGGTGATGGCTTCATCAAGCTTATCAAGATGGTGATTGCGCCCATCATTTTCTGCACCATCGTGGTCGGCATAGCAGGCATGGAGGACATGAAGAAGGTCGGTAAAACAGGGGGCTATGCGCTGTTGTACTTTGAAGTTGTGAGCTCACTGGCCTTGATTGTGGGCTTGGTGGTTATCAACATCTTGCAGCCGGGTGTTGGCATGAATGTGGATGTCGCTTCTTTGGATACCAAGGGCATCGCGGCGTACACCGGCCCTGGCAAGATGCAAACGACCACCGAGTTCTTGATGGCCATCATCCCCAACACTGTGGTGGATGCGTTTGCCAAAGGTGAGATGTTGCAAGTGCTGTTGTTTGCCTTGCTCTTTGGTTTTTCTCTGCACGCCATGGGTGCCAAAGGACGGCCGATTTTTGACTGGATCGATAAAATGTCGCACGTGCTGTTCGGCATCGTCGGCACCATCATGAAGCTGGCCCCCATTGGCGCGTTTGGTGCCATGGCCTTCACCATTGGTAAATTTGGCATTGGTTCGCTGCTCTCCATGGGCAAGCTGATGGCGGCGTTCTACGCCACCTGCTTGTTGTTCATTTTTGTCGTGCTGGGCACCATTGCCAGGGTGCATGGCTTCAGTGTGTGGAAGCTCATCAAGTACATCAAAGAAGAGTTGTTCATTGTGCTCGGTACCTCGTCGTCAGAATCGGTGCTGCCTCGGTTGATGACAAAAATTGAGAACTTGGGTGTCAAAAAATCTGTCGTTGGCTTGGTGATCCCTACTGGCTACTCGTTCAACCTGGACGGTACGTCGATTTATCTGACGATGGCCGCTGTGTTTATCGCCCAGGCCACCAACACGCCCATGGATTTGACGCACCAAATCACGCTGTTGGCGGTGTTGTTGTTGACCTCCAAAGGTGCGGCAGGTATCACTGGCAGCGGCTTTATCGTATTGGCGGCTACCTTGTCTGCGGTGGGCACCGTGCCCGTGGCTGGTTTGGCCTTGATTTTGGGCATCGACCGCTTCATGTCCGAAGCACGTGCGTTGACCAACACCATCGGCAACACCTTGGCTACCATTGTGGTGGGCAAGTGGTGCGGTGAAGTCGATATGAGCCGGTTGACCCAGCAGCTGGACAATCCAGAGCAGAACGATTCTCCCGAGCAAACCTTGGTTGAGGCTGAAGAGGGTGGGGCGCTACAGCCCGCAGCACTGAAGCGTGCTGGTTAACACTCGTCTAACGTCTCAGTCAACCTTAGCCGTACATTCGGTTAAATTTAAGTCACCGTTTAAGCAACCCCTAGAAGGAAACACCATGGAAGACATCGTCATCGTTTCAGCAGCCCGCACCGCCGTGGGTAAATTTGGCGGTTCGCTGGCCAAAATCGCAGCAACTGATTTGGGCGCATTGGCCATCAAAGAAGTACTGGCTCGCAGCAAGATTGACCCTAGCCTGGTTGGTGAAGTCATCATGGGGCAGGTGCTGGCCGCAGGCGCTGGACAAAACCCAGCCCGTCAAGCCGTCATCAAATCCGGCATGCCTCAAGCCGTTCCTGGCTTGACCATCAACGCCGTATGCGGCTCTGGCCTCAAGGCCGTGATGCTGGCTGCTCAGGCTGTAGCCTATGGCGACAGCGAAATCGTGATTGCCGGTGGTCAAGAAAACATGAGCGCTGCTCCCCACGTGTTGCTCGGCAGCCGTGATGGCCAGCGCATGGGTGACTGGAAGATGATCGACTCCATGATCGTTGACGGTCTGTGGGACGTGTACAACCAGTACCACATGGGCATCACCGCTGAAAACGTTGCCAAAGCCAACGGCATCACCCGCGAAATGCAAGATGCATTGGCCCTGGCCTCGCAAACCAAAGCCGCTGCAGCCCAAGCTGCTGGCAAGTTTGCGGATGAAATCTTCACCGTGTCACTGGCCCAAAAGAAGGGTGACCCCATCCTCTTCAATACCGACGAGTTCATCAACAAAAAATCCACCACCGAAGCCCTCGCTGGTCTGCGCCCCGCGTTTGACAAAGCCGGTACCGTGACGGCAGGCAATGCCTCTGGCATCAACGATGGCGCCGCCGCTGTGATGGTGATGACCGCCAAGAAAGCCGCTGCACTGGGCTTGACGCCTTTGGCCCGCATCGCTGGTTTCGCGACAACCGGTCTAGACCCCGCCACCATGGGTATGGGCCCTGTCTCTGCTTCACGCAAGGCACTGCAACGTGCGGGCTGGTCAGCCCAGGATGTGGATTTGTTTGAATTGAACGAAGCTTTCGCTGCGCAAGCCTGCGCTGTGAACCAGGCGCTTGAGATTGACCCTTCCAAGGTCAACGTGAACGGTGGCGCGATTGCTATTGGCCACCCTATCGGTGCGTCCGGTTGCCGCATCTTGGTGACGTTGTTGCACGAAATGCAACGCAGCAATGCCAAAAAAGGTTTGGCTGCCCTGTGTATTGGCGGCGGCATGGGTGTTTCCCTTGCTCTAGAGCGTTAATTTTCAGTCAAAATAGCAGCCTGTGCGCACCAGATGGGCGTGGGCAGCTATTAAATCTATAGTGTTCTATAGTTTCAGCGCATTTTTTAAAACATTCAAAGGAGCATTTCATGAGCAAAAAAGTAGCTTACGTGACCGGTGGCATGGGCGGAATCGGTACCGCCATTTGCCAGCGTCTGCACAAAGAAGGTTTCACTGTGATCGCCGGTTGCGGCCCTACCCGCGACCATGCCAAGTGGATCGCTGAGCAGGCGGCTTTGGGCTACACCTTCCATGCATCGGTAGGCAATGTGGGCGCATGGGATTCCACTGTTGAAGCCTTTACCAAGACAAAAGCCGAGCATGGCAGCATCGACGTGTTGGTGAACAACGCCGGTATCACCAAAGACCGCATGTTCCTGAAGATGACCCGCGAAGACTGGGATTCGGTGATCGAAACCAACCTGAACAGCATGTTCAACGTCACCAAGCAAGTGGTGGGCGACATGGTTGAAAAGGGCTGGGGCCGCATCATCAACATTTCATCTGTCAACGGTGAAAAAGGCCAAGCTGGTCAAACCAACTATTCGGCTGCCAAAGCCGGTATGCACGGTTTCACCATGGCCCTGGCACAAGAAATGGCCAGCAAAGGCGTGACGGTCAACACCGTTAGCCCTGGCTATATCGGTACCGACATGGTGAAAGCCATTCGCCAAGACGTGCAAGATAAAATCGTTGCAACGATTCCGGTCAAGCGCTTTGGTGAACCTAGCGAGATTGCTTCCATCATCGCGTGGCTGGCATCAACCGACGGCGGTTACTCCACAGGTGCTGATTTCTCTGTGAACGGTGGCCTGCACATGGGCTAAGACAGGGCCCAAGCCTGTCACGCAAAAAACCCGCTCAGGCGGGTTTTTTGCTTTAATTTCGTTTTAATTTCTCATCTTTCTAAACTACCATGAACATGCTGAAAAAACTGCGTCACGCACCATGCTTTGCACTCGTCACTTTGGTTGCCGCTTTGGGCTGCTCGCTGTCTGCATGGGCTGCACCCGATGAAGCGGTGCGCGCGCAAGCACAGCAACAAAAGCAACCCTTGCTCGATACGTTGAAAGATTTGGTAGCGATCGAGTCAGGCAGTGGCGATCGCGAAGGGTTAGACCGTATTTCCCAGCTGATTCATGACCGTCTGGTAGTTCTGGGCGGCAAGGTTGAGTTCATTGAGCCGGGGGAAGATACCTACCGCATGCATGACACCCCTGCCAAAGTGGGCCGCATGGTGCGTGCCACGTTCACCGGCACCGGCAGCGCCAAAATCATGCTGATTGCCCATATGGACACGGTGTATCTGCGCGGTATGGGGGTCAAACAGCCGTTTCGCGTGGAAGGCAACCGAGCCTACGGCTTGGGCATTGCCGATGACAAAGCCGGTGTGGCCACCATCCTGCACACGGTTGCCAGCCTCAAGGCCGTTAACTTCAAAGACTTTGCGCAGCTGACGGTGCTTATCAACGGTGACGAGGAGATCAGCTCACCCGCATCGCGCTCGCACTTTGCCAAACTGGGGGCGGAGCATGATTTGACGATGTCTTTTGAAGGCTCTCCGGTGGGTTCTGATCAGTTGTCTTTGGCGACGGCGGGTATTGCTGCTGTCACGCTCAAGGTGACAGGTAAGGCATCTCATGCTGGCAGCGCTCCTGAGCGGGGCTTGAACGCCATTTACGAGTTGGCGCACCAAATGCTGCAGACCAAGGATTTTTCCAACCCTGCGACCGGTCTCAAAATGAACTGGACGATGGTCTCCGGTGGGACTAACCGCAACGTGATTCCTGCAGATGCCAACGCCGCTGCCGACGTGCGGGTAGAGCGCGTGTCGGACTACGACGGTTTGGAAACCAAGCTGCGCAGTACCCTGCAGAAGCAGCTGATCGCAGGCACCAAAGTCGAAATGAACTTCGAGCGCCGCCGTCCTCCGCTGGAAGCCAATCCCGCACAAATCACGGTGGCTACATACGCACAGCGTATTTACACCGAGATCGGTAAGACCTTGAAGGTCGTGGATACCGTCTCAGGTGGTGGCACTGACGCTGCGTTTGCTGCGCTGAACACCAAAAAACCGGTGATTGAGCGCTTTGGTCCCCTCTCGTTTGGTGCGCACTCTAATGACGATGAATACATCCTGGTGGATTCGATTGAGCCTCGGTTGTACCTGGCCACCCGGCTCATTATGGATTTCTCCAAGGGTTTGGTACGTTAAGCTGTTTGTTTTAAACCGCCGCTTTTAAAAACAAATCCCGGTCAGGTGCAAAGTTGGCGTGCAGCGGCAGCAGCGCACCACCCAAGGCCCGGGCATCCGAGCCAATGCTGCCTTCCACCAGGGTGGCGGGCCACAGCCCTTCCCAGCTGTAGATGGGCAGGGCGGCGCGGATGGCTTCTATCAGCCGTTGCAACAGAGGGCGGCAAAACGAGCCGTCAATCACCACAGCGTCTAAATCCAAAAATGCCGTACCGCTGACCACACAGTGCGCCAGCGCCGGGGCCGCATGGGCGATCCAGGCCTGTGTTTCGGCCTCAAACGGTGCCACCATCGCGCGTTCATCGTAGGCTGCGGTGGGGTCAAGTCCGCAGGCCCGCAGGCGCTGTTCCAGTTCCCATAACGATGCAAGGCTTAGCAGTTGCTCAGGTCGTCCTGCTGTGTTGTGCGCCACCGCCAAGGGGACAGAGGCGACGGCACCTGCATTGCCATGCACGCCGCCGTGCAAGTGGGAATTGATGACCAAGCCGCCACCCACAAACGTGTCTACAAACAGGTACAAAAAGCTTTTCAAATCCCGCCCATGTCCGGCCACCAATTCGGCCACGCAGGCGGCAGACGTGTCTTTGGCAAAACTGACGGGTAAATCTGTCATCGCCTGTACCTCGGCGCGCAAGTCCATGTCGTTCCAGCTGCGTGCTTGCGTACCTGACAGCCCCAGCATCTTGTGCCAGCCGCCCATTTGAAAGGGGGCGGCGACACCCACACCGACCAGCCGGTCGCGCAGATCACCTGCATCATTTTGCAGGCTCTGGCACAACTCGTTCATGTGCTTGGCCAAGGCGGGCAGCAGGGTTTGGCTGTCGGGGAAGGCATAAGCCAAGGTATGCCTTGCGCGTACCCGTCCTGTGAAATCCACCAACAGCCAGTCTGCGCTGCGGCGGCCGATTTTGATACCGATGGAAAACGCCCCGTCCGGATTCAGCGCCAGCGGCACCGATGGCTGGCCAATGCGCCCGCGCACCCGGTCTTGCCGCACCAGCAGACCATCGTCTTCCAGTCGCGTGGTGATGAGGCCGATGGTCTGTGCGGTGAGGCCTGTCAGACGGGCGATGTCGGCTTTGGGCAGGCTGCCGTTTTGGCGAATGGCTTGAAGCACAACACGCTCGTTGAACTGGCGCATCCCAACATGGTTCGAGCCGCGTTGGCGCAGCAGGGGGGGGGCAGCTTGGGCTGGCTCAGTGGGTGCGTGTTGCGGTTCTGGCGTCATGGGCGCAGATTTTCACCGATGACGCCTTTACGCAAAATAAAGTTAGCAAACGGCTGCAGCTCACCCGTCACCACAATCGCATAAGCGCGTTTCACCCGGTCGTAAAAAGCATAGCGCTCTACGCTCTCTGCGCTTTGGTTTTGATGCATGTCAGCGCTCACCATTGCCACCACTTCTCGCTGCAAAGCTGACAGATAAGGTGGCGTGGTGTCTGACACCTGCATGAACGCCACCGGATGCGCCACATCAGCGGCCAGCGGCAGAACAGCCGTGATGGCCGACACCACCCGTGCCATGCCAGCCCCAGGCAAGCGCAGCACTGGTTTGCCCACCCCTAGGCTCATTGCCGTGAAGTTGGCATCGGCCAGTACCAGGGCATCGTCATGGCCCATTTCCATCAGCAGTTTGATGAGTTCAGGGGTGATAAGAGGGTCAATGCCTTTCAACATAAGTTGCTTTCAAGCACGGGCCGCTTCCGGTAGTTCATCCGCAGACATGGCTCCTGTCATCACCGCCACGGTGTCGCTCATGCTGATGTGCTTGGGGTTGACCACCGCCGCTCTTTTGCCCAGCCGGGCAATGTGGATGCGGTCTGCCACCTCGAATACATGCGGCATGTTGTGCGAAATCAGCACCACGGGCAGGCCTTTGTCGCGCACCCGGCGGATCAACTCCAGCACCATATTGCCTTCCTTCACACCTAAGGCAGCTGTCGGCTCGTCCATGATGACCACATGCTGTGCAAACGCCGCAGCACGTGACACAGCTACACACTGGCGCTGGCCACCCGAGAGCGTTTCCACCGCCTGCGTCATCGAGCGGATACCGACTTTCAAATCAGCCATGCGCGAGATGCTTTCTTCCAGCATCCTTTTCTTGTCCAGCATTTTGAAGAGCTTCCCCAAAAAGCCGGGGCGCAGCAGCTCGCGACCCATAAAGAGGTTTTCGGCAATCGTCATGGCTGGGGCGACAGCCAGATCTTGATAGACCGTCTCGATACCGGCGTGACGGGCGTCGAGTGGGCTGCGGAAGTGAATAGGCTTGCCGTCCAGCAAAATTTCGCCTTCGTCAGGGATGGTTGCGCCCGATAGGCATTTAATGAGTGAGGATTTGCCCGCACCGTTGTCGCCAATGACGGCCAAAATTTCACCCGCACGCAGCTCAAAATCGGCACCGTCCAGCGCGGTGACTTGGCCATAGCGTTTCACCAGACCTCTGGCTTGCATCACGATGGGCAGTGGGGCTTGGTAGGCTGAGTAGGTCGATGTTGTTGTGCCCATTACCGAACTCCCTTGCGCGACATTTGATCCGTGGCCACGGCCAGAATCACCAAAATACCCGTCACCAAAATTTGGTAAACCGACGACACGCCCATCAGCGTCAGGCCATTGCGGAACACGCCCACAATCAGTGCGCCCACCAGCGTGCCCAGAATAAGCCCACGCCCGCCAAACAGGCTGGTGCCGCCCAGCACCACGGCGGTGATGGCGTCCAGATTTTCGGTCTGTCCCGCATTCGGGTCCCCTGCGCCGGTTCGTGCTACGGAAAGCATAGCTGCAATGCCATAGAAGATGCCCGCAAGAACGTACATTGACAATAAAACCCGTTCTGTGGGGATGCCCGTGAGGCGTGTTGCTTCGGGGCTGTTGCCCACGGCATAGACATGGCGGCCTGGTGCGGTTTCACGCAGCCACAGCCAAGTTGCCACATACAGCGCGAGCATCAGCACCACACCGTAGGCGACGGAAGCATTGCCGATTTTGAGGGTGTTCCCCAGAAAGGTCATGCCCTCGGGGATGTCGGTGATGGTTTGCGAGCCGGAATACAGTTGTGTGATGGCAAACGCGATGTTCAGCGTACCCAGCGTGACGATGAACGGTGGCAGCTTGATGCGCGTCACCAGCAGGCCGTTGATGAGACCAAACAACGTGGTCGCCACCAAGCCGCACAGAATGGCCAGAGGCGTGGGCAGGCCGTAATCGGCAGAAAACTTGGTCATCACAATGCCGCCCAGCGCCATCACCATGCCGCATGACAGGTCAATGCCGGCGGTCAAGATGATGAACGTCTGGCCAATGGCAATCACGCCTACGACCATCACCTGTTGCAAGATCAGCGAGAAGTTTTGCGCGGACAAAAAGCGGTCGCTTTGGGTGGCGAAGAAGAGGCAAGCGATCAGCAGGGCAATAAACGGCCCGAGTGTCGCCAGCGGTGGGAGTTTGGAGGGGGTGGTGTTCATGGTGGTTTATCCCCGATCTTGCCCCTCTCCCGTCAACGGTGTGCGGGAGATGTGGAGCAGAGGTGAGGGGTATTCAGACCTTATTTATTTCCCCAGCACAGCTCGGTTCCCGTTTTCACGTCCTTGCTGTCCACGCCCGTCATGGGTTTCGCCGCAATCAGTGTCACCCCCGTGTCCACATAGCCACTGACTTTTTTGCCTGATTTGGCAAACTCCACGCCTGCGGCAACGCCCATTGTCGCCATCTTCAGCGGGTACTGCTGCGAGGTGGCTGCGATCACGCCAGCGCCCACGTCCTTGATGCCAGCACAACCACCGTCTACCGACACGATCACCACATCTTTTTCTTTACCCGCCGCCTTCAGCGCCTTGTAGGCACCTGCGGCAGCGGGCTCATTGATGGTGTAGACCACGTTGATACCTGGGTTTTTTTGCAGGCAATTTTCCATGCCGGTTTGGCCTTTGGCCGCATCACCAAAACTGTCAGCCATGCAGACGACCTCAGCGGGTTTGGCTAGATCGTTGCTCTTGGCGTCCATGGACTGCAGGCCATAGCCTTGCAAAAATCCGTTGTGCCGCTGTGCGCCTACGGGATGGCCAGGAAACAAGTCCAGCGTGGCGATGACAGGTTTTTTACCCCCCAGCGCGGCCTTGGCATACTGGCCAATCAGCACACCGGCTTTGAAGTTGTCCGTGGCAAACAGCGCGTCCACTGCGCTCACGGGATCGGTTGGGCTGTCCAGTGCGATCACCATCACGCCTTGCGCCTGGGCTTTCTTGATGGCGGGGATGATGGCTTTGGCATCGCTGGGGGTGATGAGGATGGTTTTGGCACCGGCGGAAATCATGTTTTCCATCGCGGTGATTTGGCCCGCGTTGTCACCGTCCGTTTTGCCTGCGCCCGAGAGCAGCTTGGCCCCCAGCTTTTTGGCCTCAGCTTCAGCACCGGCTTTCATCTTGACGAAGAACGGGTTGCTGTCTGTTTTGGTGATGAGGCCAATCACCGGCTCAGCGGCCATGGCGGGGGTGGCACAAAGCGTCAAAGCAGAAAAAGCAATAGAGGTCAAGGTCAGCGTGGTGGATGTCTTCACGGGGTGTCTCCAAGAGGGCAAAAAGGGTGAATCAGGGTGTTTGAGTACCAGAATTTGGCAATCAGCGCGTACTTTGCGGCGCTGGATGGACTATAGTCGCGCTTGACTTACTAAATCAAGTTAATTTACTTATGGAAAACCCTGAGACAAATTCCTCTGTGCATTTGAAAATCGCCACCGCAGGCGAAGCGCTGATCGACTTGATTGGCCGTGCTGATGGTTTGTTTGACCCTTGTTTGGGGGGGGCGGTGTTCAATTTCACCCGTGCCATTGCCCGCCAGGGCGTAGGCACGCTGTACCTCAACCCGTTGTCAAGTGACCGTTTTGGCCGCCGCTTGGCTGAATCTTTGGTGCAGGACGGCGTGGTGCTGGCCCGCCCCGATCTGGTACAGCTCACCACCTCGCTCGCTGTGGTGGGGCTGACCGAATCTGGTCACCCTGATTACGCCTTTTACCGCCAAGGCGTGGCCGACCGGGACGTGACTGCACCGGGCCTGAATGCCGCTACCGCAGCAGCTACCACGCTGGAGATGGTTTGCACAGGCTGCTTGGCTTTGTCACCTGACGATGCAGACGTTTACCTGCCTTGGCTGCGTGCCAGCCGCTT
>JANXSZ010000056.1 GCA_025356445.1 Betaproteobacteria bacterium
GGGGCAGGTCGCATTGATGACTCTCAAAGGCGATGTGGACAACCTGGGAACCGTCTTTCAGCAAGGTTTGCAAGAGCCCACATTCGCCAAAATGGCGGCACTCTCACGCCAGATGAATGCCTTTTTTGCGGTCTGGCTACCCGCACTGTGCGCAACCGAATTTCCCAATACCTACACCGTGTTTGCGGGTGGAGACGATTTCTTTCTGATCGGCCCGTGGCACAGCACACAAAAGCTGGCGGCCCGCATGGCCTCTGCATTCAAAACCTACGTGGCAGACAACCCCCACATCACCTTTTCGGCTGGCATGGTGATGACCAAGCCCGGCCAGCCCATCCATACCCTAGCCACGCAGGCAGAGGAGGCACTGGGCGCGGCCAAAGGCGTTGATAAGAACGCCGTGATGTTGTTTGGTGAGCGTGTGCGCTGGCCCGAATGGGCGGTGGTGCAGGCCGCTGAAGCGCAATTGGAGCTGGTGCGGGAACACTACGATCTGTCTACCGGCTACGTTTACGGTTTGCTGCAACTGATTGATTTGGCTGCCGATACAGGCAACCCCGAACACGCCATGTGGCGTAGCCGCTTTGCCTACCGCACGCGGCGCTACGTGGTGGACAAAATCCGCGAACCCGAAAAACGCCAGCGGGCACAAACAGAGTTGTCTGTGGCGCTGGGCCAGCAAGGCATTGAAGGTCTAGGCACCCGCTACAGGATTCCGCTTTTCAACCATTTTTACCGTCAACGATAAGGAGGCAGCATGGGCATTCCCAATAGCAAAATTGAATTCGGCAAGAACTTGCAGGACGACATTTTTTCGGAAGTTGCAAAAGAAAAGGCTTTTGAAATTTTTCAAGGCGGTCTAGATCAACGCGGCAATCCATCTAAAA
Source organism: Betaproteobacteria bacterium (assembly GCA_025356445.1). Taxonomy (GTDB): domain Bacteria; phylum Pseudomonadota; class Gammaproteobacteria; order Burkholderiales; family Burkholderiaceae_C; genus Defluviibacillus. Next base: position 888 of record JANXSZ010000056.1, read on the forward strand.
ACAAATCAACCCAACTACGTAAGTTCTACGATGAGCTGGTGATGTGGGCCGACAAAGTACAGATGGGAATCAAGCTCGAACCCGAACAAAAAAGCAGTGATGTGCGTGAAGAGCGCTATCGAGAGTCGGCCCCTTTCATCAAAATGATGACCGCCAAAGTTGCCTATGCCAAAGGCCGTGGTCACGTGGATGAGAGCTTTGAAGCCATGTTCAGTCATTGCATCAAGTCCATCACAGATGCCGAGACCCTTAAACACGCCAAATTGTTCATGGAAGCCTTCATGGGCTTCTACAAAGCCCAAGAGAAATAAGCCATGCCCCAACTCACCGCAATCACCACCATCCAGGCCACGCTGGAACTCGTCACCGGCCTGCGCATTGGCGCGGGCGACAGCGAAATGCACATCGGCGGCGTGGACAACACCGTCATCAAACACCCGCACACCCAGTCGCCTTATATTCCTGGCTCCAGCCTCAAAGGCAAGATGCGCAGCCTGCTGGAGTGGCGCAGCGGAGCGGTAAAAGAGCAGGCGCTGGGCTGGAAAGACTACGAGGCAGCCGGTGGCAGCCAGCAAGCTGAAGTCAAACGCATCCTACAGCTGTTTGGCATCAGCGGTGATGCCAAGCTGGGCGTGGAGCAAATGGGCGCAATGGGCCCCACCCGCGTGTCCTTTTGGGATTGCAGTCTTAACCCCGAGTGGGAAAAGCAAATCCGTGAAGACAACTTTGCCCTGACCGAGGTCAAAAGCGAGAACCGTATCAACCGCATTTCGGGTGTGGCCGAGCATCCCCGCCAAACTGAGCGCGTTCCGGCAGGGGCGCAATTCGACTTCCGTCTGTCCGTTAAACGGCTGGCGGGCGATGGTGACGATTTGCTAAACACCGTGCTGCAAGGTCTTAAGCTGCTAGAGCTTGACAGCGTGGGAGGCTCAGGTTCACGCGGTTACGGCAAAGTGCGCTTTGTAGGTTTGACGATTGACCAACTCATCTGCCAAGCCCGTTTTGATGCCATCCAACCATTTAAAGGGTTGTCCATGAGCAATCCTGTACTGGTCCAAAAAATTTACCAAGCTGCCCAAGCCTTGCCCGATGCGCAAGCCACCGAGGCACTGGACTTCATTTATTTCTTGAGATCTCGCCAAGAGCTCACGGAGCACCGTGACTTACAGGCAGCACAACAACCTGCCATGAACCGTGTGTGGGACAACGATGCTGACGAGGCGTGGAACCATGTTTGAAGCAGGCACAGTGGTGCTGATCCCGTTCCCTTTCAGCGATTTATCGTCTGCAAAAAAA
>JANXSZ010000031.1 GCA_025356445.1 Betaproteobacteria bacterium
ATCAGACGTGTTTGATTACATTGAGGGTTTCTACAATCGAGTCCGAAGGCACAGTCACCTAGACCAACTGAGCCCATTGGAATTTGAGCAACTTCGAACTGGAAGTTGATTTATGTCTACGGAAGCGGGTGAAGTCCAAACGACCGCCAGCATGAAAGGCCACAGGTGTGTTGAGCTTGTACAGGTAGTGGCAGTGCGAGTTGACTGGATTGACCGTGATGATGGTTGGTGGCGGGAGTCCGACGGCTTCGTATCGGAATGCTGAGCCTGGCTCGTCAATGTCGAAGCTTAGGTAGTGGCGGTACATCTGGTTGAGACCGCAGTAGGCAAAGTCACCTACGTTTTCTCGCTTGCGAAACCTGGTGCCGTACTCAAAGTCGTTGGTGGTGACCACGGCATCGTTGAGGTGATCATAAAAATCTTGCAGTATCTGGTTCATCCTTTTGTTCCGTTATTCATACGGTACAAACTAGCGGATTCACGGCGGAAGTCAAGTCAACTGGCCATGAAGATTGATTCTTCTAGAGGCGAAACTCTTGTGCTGGTCCAGTCCTGATTTTTTTGCGATCTGCGAGTGAATTCACTCAGCCTTGCGTTTGCTGAATTTTGATTTCAGACGCCGTGCCACAGGCTCTAGAAATGCGGTTGCTGGCAACCTCAAAGCGTCAAAGTTCACAGACTTGTATGTGAGCTTGTTAATTGCCCGCTGCATGTTTTCAATAGTCAGTTCGCTTTCGTGGATGTAAACGTCATGGGATGACATTCGCGTATCCACATCATGGCCGACCATGACCCGTTTCAAGCCATCATTCACGCCCGCGTTGGTCAGGGCCGTGACGACCGTGTGCCTAAAGGAATGGAACACCTTGAGTTCGCTGACGACATTGACTTCCTTCTTGTCCAGGTACTTACCGAAGTTTCGGCACATGTTTTTCCGATAGCCGTTTTTTCCGTCGCGCAGGTGGGGAAATAGTTTGACGTAGCCTGCTTCTTTCATGACTTTCACATAGTCCAGAAATCCAAGGGCAATCAATTGATCGTGGACAGGCACTTTGCGCTTGGCGTTGTCCGTCTTGCCTCTGAGGATGTCAATGTATGCAATGCCTCTTTCTTCCTTGATCTGGCTGATGTCCAGGCTGGCGATCTCTTCTGCACGGGCACCTGTAAACATGGCAATCAATGGGCACCAATAAAAGTCAGGCAGCTTCAGTTGCTTGAGGTAATGCTCAGGATTAAAAATTCGTCCGACTTCTTCTTCTGAAAAAGTCTCATAGGACTCCATCTGGTTGCTGCTGCCGACGATGTTCATTCCTGCCGCAGGGTTTTCCATGCGTACGATTTTGTTGTTGATGCAGAAGTCAAAAAAGCCCCGCAGGATGGACAAGTGATCGTTGACGGTGCTGGCACTGCGGTTGTCTTCTAGCAGGCGGATTTTGTAGTCCGCGACCGTTAGGGTGGTGATCATCCCGACATCAATATTGCCCGTCATCTTGGCAAATGCGCCAACAACGCCCAATTGTTTGTTGTAGGTCGACTTCTTGAGGGTCTTGATCCGCTCCATGAAGTAGCGGAATTTCGCGGTTTCGAGGCTGGTACCGCACTTGGTGACTGGCATGATCTCGGAGATTTGGTCCTTGACCGCACTGGCGCGATTGCTAGCGTAGCTTGCAATAATGCTTTGAAGTGTTTGGCCTTCTTCAGGGGTGTCGGCGTGGAAGAAACCGCGTTCAAAGTCGATGGTCATGGCCTTGCGGGTCGTGACTTCCGGAGATTTGAACAGGTGCTCAAAGTCCGAGATTTTCGGGTTGGTCAATGCAGCCTCCAAAGCCAGGTTCAGCGTCAGTGCGCGCTGCTTCGCGATTGAGCAGTCTTTGGTACGCAGGCTGCGCCTGAGTTCAGATTTTCCTATATCTGCGCGCAGTGCTTTGGGCACGACCAGTCGGATGTAATAGACGCCGCAGCGGTCTCGTGTGAGACGTGGGGTTTTGATGCTCATGGGCAGTTCCTGAATGGAACTGGATGAGTGAAGTGGCTGATAGCCAAACCCGAACCGGCTGGAGAGCCGCAGGGGGCTTGGGTTTCAAAAAGTGGTGCGGCTGGCGGGGATCGAACCCACGACCCTTGGCTTCGGAGGCCAATACTCTATCCACTGAGCTACAGCCGCATGGCGCTGAACGTGAGACAGCGCGCGACTGGATTCTCGCACATGCGCCAAAGTACAACACTGCGCGCGTTGACAAGTACCGTTGGACAAAGCCCCGCAGGGAGGCCAAGCCTGGAAGCTATAATCCAAAGCTATTCCAACGCAGCGAAATTTGAGGACGCCATGAGCGAAAACAGCCACGACGATGCCCACCACACAGGCCCAATCAAGACCCCCAAGCAATTGCTGGTGACCGTCTTTATTTCGTTTGTGGCTCCGATATTTATCATCATCGGGTTGGTCTATTACGTTACCTCCGCCTTCAAGCCTGAAGCCGGTGTGATTGATAACAATGCACAAATTGCCAGCCGCCTGCAAAAAGTCGGCATGGTTGAGATCAAGGACGCTAACCGCGAACTGAAATCTGGCGAAGACGTGTTCAAAGCCCAGTGCACCACCTGCCACACCGCAGGCGTTGCTGGTGCCCCCAAGTTTGGCGATGCTGCCGCTTGGGGCCCTCGCGTCAAGCAAGGGTTTGAGGCATTGGTCACATCGGCCTTGAAAGGCAAGGGCGCTATGGGCGCGCAAGGTGGTGGCGATTTTGAGGACCTGGAAATTGCGCGCGCTGTGGCCTACATGGCCAATGCGGCTGGTGGCAAGTTTGCAGATCCCAAGCCTGCTACGGCAGCTGCGCCTGCTGATGCCGTACCTGCTGTGGCTATCGCCAAGTAAAAAGCGGAATATATATTTCCAAAACCGGCTTAGGCCGGTTTTTTTACGCCTTGGATGTCTGTGTAGTGTGTAATGTGGCAGGGCTGCGGACATAGCCAAACCGCTGAGGCAATTCACGGGTCGCTACTTCATCAGGCACCCATAACCCCTGCTCTACAGCCTCGGCAGCTTGCCAGACATCTTGCGTGTGTACCAAGCCAAAGACCACAGCATGGCCTAGCGTACATTCAAGATAGACGCGGCCATGCTCGTCCACCACGCAACGCTGGGGCCGGGCGGACTCACCCGAATGAGAAGTCACTGAAAAATCGGACGCAAGCCGCCACACCTGCGGCGTGGCTTCAAGTTCGACATACACCCGCTGTGGGCCATTTTGAAAGAACCACTGACCCTGAGTATCCACACTGTAGTTGCGCTGAATGAACTCAATCAGCTTTTCATGCAGCAACCGCGAGCCTTTAGCACCCACAACACCGCTTGAAAAAGCGCCCAGTGCTTGCGTGCCATCATCACGCATGTACCAGTTACCGCGTGCATCCAGACCCAACCAGCCGTAGCAGTCGGGTACGTTAGGCCACTTGGCCATAGCTTGCTTAACCATATCGTCCATCAGAAACCCTCTTTCAACCCCGCATCAAATACCGGCGGCTTTGCATAACCACCCACCGACAGCATCGGGCATGCTGCGCACATGACCAGGAATACGCCCCTGCGGAAAACCAACATGCCCGCCGTGCGCTGGCTGCCATAGCGTAACGTGTTGCCCCACCTCCTGCTGGTTAGGCAGACTCCAAGCAGGAACAAACGGGTCATTGCGGGCATTCACAGCCAAAGCAGGAATACAAATACGGTGCAAATGCGGCTTGGCCGAGGCCCTGGCCCAGTAGTCTTCGGTACTGCTAAAGCCATGCAATGGAGCCGTCACGATATTGTCAAATTCGTACAAATCACGGGCAGCGAGCATGGCATCACGGTCAAACAAGCCTGGGAACTGCGCCAGCTTTTGCAAAGCACGGGGTTTCATGGAGTTCAAAAACATGCGGGTGTAAACCAACCGGTTAAAACCGCGCCCAATCGCCCAGCCACTGGCGGCCAAATCAAGAGGAGACGATACCGCAGCCACCGCACTGGCTGTCAAAGCTGCGGTATCACCCGCTTCTTCTGCCCAACGCAGCAAGGCATTGCCACCTAACGAAACACCGATCGCGATCACATTGCCGCCACCCAGAGCTGCCCACTGGGCTTTGAAGCGCCGCAGAATCCAGCCAATCTCTTCAAAATCGCCCGAATGGTAAGCACGGGGTGCGCGGTTCAACTCGCCACTGCAGCCACGAAAATGAGGCACCGCGTAAGCCAGCCCGTGTTCACGGGCAAAGTCGGCAAACGCCTCGGCGTAATGACTGCGAGAGCTGCCTTCCAAACCGTGAAACAACACCAGCAAAGTTTGTTTTGGATTCGTATGTGGTTCGACAGCAGGGGCCAGCCAATCCACGTCAATGAAATCACCATCGGGTGCATCCCAGCGCTCGCGGCGGTACTGCGGATGCGGGCCGAAGACACGGCGCGAGTAGAGTGCGGGCCAAATGGTTTGCAAATTACCGCCGGGAAGCCAAACAGGCGCTACATAGTTCATAGCATTAAACATTGACAGAGATTGCAAAGCACAACTTCTGAGCTGCTAGTGGAGCACTTGCGGCATGTCTGACGTGTCATCGACTTCTTGCACTGTACCGGGGCTGACATGGTGAACCACCATGCGCCAGCCTTGTGCGGTCTTGTGGTAAACATTGGTCGCGATGACGAACACATCTTGCGGGCCTTGGGGCGTCAAGATATTGATGCGCTCGACCACGCTGTGAACCACACTGGTCAAAGAGTCAATTTTACGCAAACGCTCAGCCCGCAAGGTCATGGAACCGGCTTGGGCCAGCATAGCCTCATAAGCGGCGCGGATGGCACCAGACCCCATCAGGCGTGGGCCACCGGGATGGATGCACAAAATATCGTCTTCATCCGCCCAGCAGGCCATCAGTTTGTCAAGATCACCTGCCTGCATGGCCTCATAAAACTGTGCCTCGACATCGTCGGCGGTACCACCCAGGGTGGCGGCATGTTGCTTGGCTCGGGGCATGGTACTTTGACGCCTCAGGGGTTCAGTTGAAAGCACAAAACCCCCGTTGCTGACCGACTTGGCTGAGGTTATCAGCAGTCAATCAACGACGGGGGCTTTGGCAGGTTAGCAGTTAACGCGCTTGACGGAATCGGCGCAAAGCAGCGATCTGAGCAGCCATCACAGCCAACTCCGACTGGGCTTTCGCCAAATCCAGTTCGCCTTTTGCATTTTTAAGTGCTTCTTCAGCAGCTGCCTTAGCCGCATTGGCTTTCTCTTCGTCCAAGTCTTTGCCGCGAATAGCGGTGTCGGACAGCACGGTCACACAGTGCGGTTGCACTTCGAGAATGCCACCAGCCACGAAGACAAATTCTTCGGTGCCATCAGCCAACTCGATGCGCACTGAACCGGCTTTGATGCGGGTAATCAGCGGCGTGTGGCGTGGGTAGATACCCAGTTCGCCAGCCTCGCCGGGCAGGGCCACAAACTTGGCCTCACCCGAGAAGATGGACGCCTCGGCACTGACCACATCAACGTGAATGGTGTGAGTCGTGTCCATGGCGCTTAAACCTTCTTGGCCTTCTCAAAAGCCTCGTCGATACCACCGACCATGTAGAACGCTTGTTCGGGCAAGTGATCGCACTCACCAGCAACAATCATCTTGAAACCACGGATGGTTTCCGACAAGGGCACGTATTTACCAGGAGAACCGGTAAACACTTCAGCCACGTGGAAAGGCTGGCTCAAAAAGCGCTGAATCTTACGGGCACGGGCCACGGCCAACTTGTCTTCAGGGGCCAGATCGTCCATGCCCATGATCGCAATGATGTCGCGCAGTTCGCGGTAGCGTTGCAGCGTACCCTGAACCGCACGGGCAGTTTCATAATGGTCTTGACCCACAACCAACGGATCGAGCTGGCGGCTGGTAGAGTCCAAAGGATCCACTGCAGGGTAAATACCCAAAGAAGCGATATCACGGGACAACACCACGGTGGAGTCCAAGTGGGCAAACGTCGTTGCGGGCGATGGATCGGTCAAGTCATCCGCTGGCACGTAAACGGCCTGGATGGAAGTGATCGAACCAACCTTGGTGGACGTGATGCGCTCTTGCAAGCGACCCATTTCTTCAGCCAACGTAGGCTGGTAGCCCACAGCGGAAGGCATACGACCCAGCAACGCAGACACTTCGGTGCCAGCCAGGGTGTACCGGTAAATGTTGTCCACGAAGAACAGTACATCTTTGCCTTCATCACGGAACGATTCCGCAATGGTCAGACCGGTCAAGGCCACGCGCAAACGGTTACCTGGGGGCTCGTTCATCTGACCGTAGACCATGGCAACCTTGGATTCAACCAAGTTTTCCAAGTTCACCACGCCAGAATCGGCCATCTCATGGTAGAAGTCGTTCCCTTCACGGGTACGTTCACCCACACCAGCGAACACGGACAAGCCGCTGTGCGCCTTGGCGATGTTGTTGATGAGTTCCATCATGTTCACAGTCTTGCCCACACCGGCGCCACCGAACAGGCCCACCTTGCCGCCCTTGGCGAACGGGCAAACCAAGTCAATCACTTTGATGCCGGTTTCCAGCAGCTCTTGAGAAGGGCTCAGTTCGTCGTACGCGGGAGCTTTACGGTGAATGGATGCAGTAAGCTCTTGGCTCACAGGGCCGCGCTCGTCGATAGGCGCACCCAGCACGTCCATGATGCGACCGAGTGTGGCTTTACCGACGGGCACAGTGATAGGCAGGCCAGTGTTGGACACAATCAGACCACGGCGCAGACCATCAGACGAGCCGAGCGCAATGGTGCGCACAATGCCGTCGCCGAGCTGCTGCTGCACTTCGAGGGTCAGCGCGGAGCCGTCCATCTTGAGTGCATCGTAAATCTTGGGCATCTGGTTACGTGGAAACTCCACATCAACCACAGCGCCAATACACTGAACAATTTTTCCTTGGGCTTGCATTTTTCGCTCCAATTAATTTGAATTTGCTTAGCCGCTGATAGCAGCTGCGCCCGACACGATTTCTGACAATTCTTTGGTGATCGCAGCTTGACGGGTCTTGTTGTAAATCAACTTCAACTCGCCAATCACGCTACCGGCGTTGTCGGTGGCTGCTTTCATGGCGACCATGCGGGCTGCGTGTTCGGAAGCCATGTTTTCGGCTACCGCTTGGTAGACCAAAGCTTCTGCGTAACGCACCAACAGGTCGTCAATCACGGCTTGGGCATCAGGTTCGTAGATGTAATCCCAAGCATGCTGACTGCCACTGGCTTTGGTTTCTGCGTCCATTTTGGCAGCAGACAAAGGCAGCAACTGGTCCAGCGTAGGCACTTGGGCCATGGTACTGACGAACTTGTTGTAGCACAGATACACCGCGCTGACTTCGCCCTTGGCATACGCGTCGAGCAACACCTTGACGGGGCCAATCAGCTTGTCCAAATGCGGCTTGTCACCCAGGTGCGTCACATGTGACACCACCTTGGCACCCATGCGGTTCAGGAAGCCCAAACCTTTGCCACCAATCGCCACCGCTGAAGGCGTTTTACCGGCCGTTTGCGTTTCGCGCAATTTGAGCGTCACAGCGCGCAACAGGTTGGTGTTCAAACCACCGCACAGCCCTTTGTCCGTCGTCACCACAATGAAACCCACCGACTTACCGTCGTTGGCTTTCATGAAGGTGTGAACGTACTCAGGGTTGGCTTGCCCGAGATTGCTCGCAATAGCGCGAATCTTGTCGCTGTACGGACGGGCGGCGCGCATACGCTCCTGCGCACGGCGCATCTTGGAGACGGAAATCATCTCCATCGCCTTGGTGATCTTCTTGGTGTTTTCCACCGATTTGATCTTGGTGCGTAGTTCCTTGCCTGATGCCATCAACGGCTCCTTTTGGTCAGGTAGAAATTAAGCAAAGCTCTTTTTGAATGCGCCCACAGCAGCAGTCAACTCGGCCTCAGCGTCTTTGTCCAAGGCCTTGCTGGCTTCCAGCTTGGCCAACAGGGGCGCGTGCTTGTCTTTGAGGTAAGCGTGCAGGCCGTGCTCGAAAGGCAAGATTTTCTTGATTTCGATATCGTCCATGAAACCCTTGTTCACCGCGAACAGCGTAGCACCCATCAAGCTGATGGACAGAGGGCTGTACTGGGCTTGCTTCAAGAGTTCCGTCACACGGGCACCACGGTCAAGCTGCTTACGGGTGGACTCGTCCAGATCGGAAGCGAACTGCGCGAACGCAGCCAATTCACGGTACTGTGCCAAGTCGGTACGGATACCGCCTGACTGGCCCTTGATGATCTTGGTCTGAGCCGAGCTACCAACGCGGGACACCGAAATACCAGCGTTGATCGCAGGACGGATACCGGCGTTGAACAACGAGGTTTCCAAGAAGATCTGACCGTCAGTGATTGAAATCACGTTGGTTGGCACGAAAGCAGACACGTCACCAGCTTGCGTTTCAATGATAGGCAGTGCTGTCAAAGAACCCGTTTTGCCTTTAACGGCACCCTTGGTGAAAGCTTCAACGTAATCGGCATTCACACGAGCGGCGCGTTCCAACAAACGGCTGTGGAGGTAAAACACGTCGCCAGGGTACGCTTCGCGGCCTGGTGGACGGCGCAGCAACAAGGACACTTGACGGTAAGCCACAGCTTGTTTGGACAAGTCGTCATACACGATCAAAGCGTCTTCACCACGATCACGGAAGTACTCGCCCATCGTGCAACCAGAGTAAGCGCTGACGTACTGCATCGCAGCCGATTCAGAAGCCGAAGCGGCAACCACAATGGTGTATTCCATCGCACCAGCTTGTTCCAATGCACGCACCACGTTCTTGATCGATGAGGCTTTTTGGCCAATCGCGACGTAAACGCAGGTCATGTTCTGACCCTTTTGGTTGATGATGGCGTCGATAGCAACGGCAGTCTTGCCGGTTTGACGGTCACCAATGATCAACTCACGCTGGCCACGGCCCACGGGCACCATGGAGTCAATCGACTTCAGACCGGTTTGCATCGGCTGATCAACTGATTTACGCGCAATCACGCCAGGCGCGACTTTTTCGATCACGTCGGTCATCTTGGCGTTGATGGGACCTTTGCCGTCGATAGGCTGACCCAAAGCATTCACCACGCGGCCGATCAGCTCGGGACCGACGGGCACTTCCAAAATGCGACCGGTACATTTGACCGTATCGCCTTCGGAAATATGCTCGTACTCACCCAAAATCACGGCGCCAACAGAGTCGCGCTCCAGATTCAGGGCCAGACCAAAGGTGGGGGTGCCGTCAGCGGTCAACGGGAATTCCAACATTTCGCCCTGCATCACGTCGGAAAGACCGTGAACACGAACGATACCGTCGGTCACAGACACGACGGTGCCTTGGTTACGGATGTCGGCACTGGCCGTGAGCCCTTCGATACGGCTCTTGATAAGCTCAGAGATTTCTGCGGGATTGAGTTGCATGACTCTTTCCTTCTTTCTTTAAGGGTTGCCTGCGCGCTTCACTGCCTGAATCAGGCGGTGAGAGCCACTTTCATTTGTTCTAGACGGGCCTTGACAGAAGTGTCAAGCACTTCGTCACCGACCACGACGCGGATGCCGCCAATCAACGAAGGGTCTAAGCGAACCTGAGCGTTGAGTTTGCGGGCGAAACGCTTTTCCAGCGTCGCCGTCACGTCAGCCAATTCAGCACCGTCGATAGGGAAGGCGCTGTAAACCAAAGCGTCCAACACGCCAGAGCGTGCGTTCACCAGGGTTTGGTACTGGGCTGCAATTTCGGGCAAAGCGGGCAGGCGACCGTTCTCGATCACCACACGCAAGAGATTTTTCGCCGCGTCACCCATGAAACCCTTGGCCACTCCAGTGAACAGTTCGAACACTTGGGTATCCAGGGTTTTAGGGTTGCCAGCGAACTCGCGCAATTGCGGGTTCGCCGCAATAGAAGCCAGTTCGTTGATCTGATCCGCCACCGCCGCCGCATCGGACGGGCCGACCGCTTTGAACAGCGCATCGGCGTAGGGGCGTGCAATGGTAGCCAGTTCAGCCATGGTGTTAAACCTTCAAACTTGTTGGGATTGTCTTTAAAGCACTTGTTGTGAAGCGTGGCTTCACAACTCGCTCTTCAGACGGCTCAGCAAGTCGGCATGAACACCCGCGTTGACTTCCTTGCGGAGAATCTGCTCGGCGCCCTTGACGGCCAATGCGGCGACCTGCTCACGCAGGGCCTCACGGGCTTTGACGGTTTGCTGTTCGGCTTCCACCTTGGCAGCGGCCACGATTTTGTTGGCCTCTTCGGTAGCGCGGCCTTTGGCCTCTTCGACGATACCTTGCGCACGGCGCTCGGCATCAGCCAGACGGCTTGCGGACTCGGTACGCGATTTGACCAGCTCTGCTTCAACACGCTTGTTAGCGGAAGAAAGCTCGGACTTGGCCTTATCGGCAGCGGCCAGACCGTCGCGAATCTTGGTAGCACGTTCGTCGAGCGCTGCAGCGATAGGAGGCCACACGAATTTCATCGTGAACCACACCAAAATCGCAAAAACAATCGCTTGGACGAACAGGGTTGCGTTAATGCTCACAGCAACACCCTTTCAGTCTGTTAGAGGAACGCGCAAGCGTGGGTTACTTGAGGACAAAGGGGTTAGCAAACGCGAACATCATCGCGATACCAACACCGATCAGGAAAGACGCGTCGATCAGACCGGCCAACACGAACATCTTGGCTTGCAGTTCGTTCATCAATTCAGGCTGACGAGCAGCTGCTTCGAGGTACTTGCTGCCCATGATGCCGATACCGATACAAGCGCCGATAGCGCCCAGACCAATGATCAAACCAGCTGCGAGTGCGACAAAGCCTAGTACGTGTTCCATTTTTTGCTCCAGTGAAATAAAAAGTTAAGGTTAAAGGAAAGGGAAAAGGGGAAAAAGTATCAGCAAAAAGCTGAAATTAATGGGTGTCGTGAGCTTGGCCCACATACACCAGCGTCAACATCATGAACACGAACGCTTGCAGCGCCACGATCAAGATGTGGAAGATTGACCAAACTGAGCCAGCAATGATATGACCGAGCGCCAGCGCAATACCAGACCCGGTAAAAGCGGCTGCACTGCCCATCAAGGCAATCAACATGAACACCAGCTCACCAGCATACATGTTGCCAAACAACCGCATGCCGTGCGAAATCGTCTTGGCAGCAAACTCGATCATCTGGAAACCAAAATTCACAGGCCACAGCAGGGGATGGGCACCGAACGGTGCGCAAAACAGCTCATGCAACCAACCACCCAAACCTTTGATTTTGAGGTTGTACACCACACAAACCAAAAGCACTGACACACTCAAACCCAAAGTGGTAGACAAGTCAGCAGTGGGTACTGAGCGCATGTAAGCATGGTGCGTATCGCCACCGGTGCCACCAACAATCATTTCCCAAACGCGTGCAACAAAGTCAACCGGCAAGAAATCCATCGAGTTCATCAGGAAAATCCAGACGAACACCGTGAGAGCGAGTGGCGAAACCAACTTGCGGCTGGTGGCATTGTGAATGATGCCCTTGGCTTGGCTATCGACCATCTCGATCAATATCTCAATCGCTGCCTGAAAACGCCCCGGCACACCAGAAGATGCATCTTTGGCGGCACGCCAGAGAACATAGCTGCCAATAACGCCGAGCAGCAGAGCCCAAAAAATGGAATCGTAATTAACGACTGAAAAATCGATCACGCCCGACATGGGGTGATTTTGCAGATGCGTTAAGTGGTGGCTGATGTATTCACCAGCGTTAGGTCCGTGTTCTTCAGCAGCCATCTGTTTACTCTTGTAATGTCCGTCTATGTTGTCGTCTTAGGACGTACCTGGAACAATTTGCCCAATGCGGGCACGAACCAGTACACCTTCATCACTACCACCAAGCCAATCAGCATTGCCAACCAGCTCAAATTTGCCACCCATCTCGGTGCTGCGAACAGCATCGCTACGGTCAAAGCGATTTTCACGGCTTCCCAAAGGAAAAACCCCATCACCGCCGTGCCTGCGTTTTTGGTCAGCAATGGACTCGCCAAACCACGGGCAAACAGCGCAGCAGGAATTACCACCGCCAAAGCACCATAAGCCGCTGACCAGCCCATCGCCTGCTGCCCGGCAAACCCCCAGGCACACAGCGCAACCACCAACCCAACCAAGGCCTGCCCAGCAATCACGCGCCATGGCGAGACTGGTGGATTTTTTTGTCGAAGTACCTGCGCTTCTTCAGCAGTCAGGGGCTTGAAATCTTCAACTTCAGCCTCTACCTCCAATACTTCAACGTGGCGCTTGCTTTTATCCATTGCACTGGCTGAACCGGGTGTCATTATCTGAATCTTTACTTACTTACCCATGACAGCCGAGAACTTTTCAGCGCCAGCGCTTTGTTTTGCTTGAACTTCACTGCTTGTCAGCAGAACCCAGCAAAGCCTCTCATTATAAGTAAAAACCCGCCACTGTCAGCCGTTTTGTGACGTGATTCACACACACCCATGCCCTCCCACGCCCTAATAACGCGATTTTCGCCTCTGTTTTTGTGGCCCATGCTGGCCGCCTGCACTGCCGTGAACCCCTATTACAACCCCCAGCTTTCGCACCACACGCCCTCGGGCTTCAAAAACAACTATGCCGAGACGGTAAACAAAAGCCTCACAGAAGTCGCTCGCTGGCAGTGGGAGTCGTTTCAAAACGGTACCCCCAAACCGCCGGAACACACCACAGACATCGCCGTACCAGACTTCAATCGCCTGAATGCTTACGCACAGGCCAGCCCACGCCCTGCGCCTCAAATCACCTGGGTAGGCCACGCCACCATGCTCGTGCAAGCGGGTGGTTTAAGCGTGCTGACCGATCCCGTGTTCAGCGACCGCGCCTCACCCGTACAGTTTGCCGGCCCCAAGCGCGCGCAGCCACCTGGCGTCGCTCTGGTCGACTTACCCCCTATTGACGTGGTGCTGATTTCCCACAACCACTACGATCATTTAGACCGAAATACGGTGCAAGCGTTGAACCAGCGGTCACATGGCACTACGCTTTTCATCGTTCCCCTTGGGCTCAAAACGTGGTTCACGGACTTGGGCATTGTGAATGTGCGCGAGTTGGACTGGTGGCAATGCACCAGCGTACAACCCAACGCAAGCAGCGCGCCTGCCGTTGAATTCCACCTGACCCCCGTCCAGCACTGGTCAGCACGTGGCTTGGGCGACCGCAGCGCCACGCTGTGGGGCGGTTGGGCCGTTTTCGCACCCGAATTCCACTGGTACTTCAGCGGGGATACCGGCTACAGCCAAGACTTCAAAGACACCCGCAAACACTTCGCCCCCCGCTGGAAAGACAACGGGCGCGACCTCCACGATGGCTTCGACTTGGCTTTGATCGCGGTGGGGGCCTATGAGCCCCGTTGGTTCATGGCCAGCCAACACGTCAACCCGGCAGAAGCCGTGCAAATCCACCGTGACCTGCACGCCAAACGCAGCGTCGGCGTGCATTGGGGCACCTTCAACCTGACCGACGAACCGCTGGACCAGCCCCCGAAAGACCTCGCCATCGCCCTGCAAGCCAACGACCTCACAGAACAAGACTTCTTCCTGCTGAAAATTGGTGAAACGCGCACCCTGCCCACCCGATAATTTCGCCCATGCACACCACAACCCCAGACCTTCCCGACCTGCCCTGCTACCTCGATGGTGCGTACAGCTCCGTGCGGGATGCCAAAGTCAGCGTGCTTGACCGTGGCTTCATCTTTGGCGACGGCATTTACGAAGTCATCCCGGTTTACAAAGGCCAGCCCTTTCGCCTCGCCCAGCACATGGCAAGACTTGACCGCAGCCTGGCAGAAGTACGCATTACCAACCCGTTAACGCATACCCAGTGGGCTGCAATAGCTATTAAATTAGTAGCACGCTACGCCCAACTTAATGGGACAACCCCTGAGGCAAGCGATCAACTCGTCTACATCCAGATCACCCGTGGCGTCGCCCCGCGCGACCACGTGATGCCAACGAACATCACCCCTACCGTTTTCGTGATGAGCAATGCCATGAAGCTGCCCACAGCAGCGCAGCACGCCACAGGCGTGGCGTGCGTCACCGCCGACGATTTCCGCTGGGAAAAAGCTCACATCAAAAGCACCAGCCTGCTCGGTGCCGTGTTCTCACGCCAAATCAGCGCCGATGTGGGTGCACTGGAAACCGTGATGTTCCGTGATGGCTATCTGAGTGAAGCCGCCGCCAGCAACGTCTGGGTGGTCAAGGACGGCCACGTTTTCGGCCCCCCCAAGGACAACCTCGTGCTGGAAGGCATCCGCTTCGGCCTGCTTGAAGAAATTTGCCAAGCCAAAGGTATCCCCTTCACCCTGCGCCCCATCACCCGCGCTGAAGTGCTGGCCGCAGACGAGTTGCTGCTGAGTTCCGCTACCAAAGAAGTGCTGCCCATCACCCTGCTCGACGGCCAACCAGTAGGGAAAGGCCTGCCTGGCCCCGTCTACGCCCAACTCTACGCAGGCTACCAGCACGCCAAATTGAAAGCCAGCCCATGACCACAGACGCCACCCCCCCCATCCCCACCGAAATCGACGCCCGCAAAGAATCGTTGATCGAATACCCCTCGCTCTTCCCTATCAAAGCGATGGGTATCAAGACCGACGGCTATGTCGCCGCCGTCATCGCCATCTGTCGCCAGTTCGATCCTGATCTGGATGAATCCTTGGTGGAGCTGCGCCCCAGCAAAGCGGGTAACTATTTAGGTGTCACCGTGACCGTCAACGCCACCTCACGCGAGCAACTGGACGAGCTTTACCGCACGCTGAGTACGCATCCGATGGTGAAAGTGGTGCTATAAGGTCGACAGACATACCGCGATGCAGATTTCACCTCTGGGCTGCGTGGACTACGCGCCCACCTACGCCGCTATGCAGGAATTCACGGCCTTGCGCTTGCCGGATGGGCATGATCAGCTATGGATTTGTGAGCATTTTCCGGTGTACACCCAAGGCTTGGCGGGCAAGGCGGATCACCTGCTGAACCCTGGCAACATCCCCGTCATCCAGACCAACCGGGGCGGGCAAGTCACTTACCACGGGCCAGGGCAGGTGGTGGCCTACCCGTTGCTTGACCTGAAACGAGCGGGTTATTTCGTCAAAGAATACGTCTACCGCATCGAAGAAGCTGTCATCCGCACCCTGGCCCACTTTGGCGTGACAGGCTTGCGGGTGCCAGGCGCACCGGGCATCTACGTGCGCCTGGACGATCCATTCAGCCATGCACGGCTAGCAGCAGATTTCACCGTCAAACAATTGGAATTTGCCCCCGATTCCAGTGAACTTCACTCGGAAACGCTGGGCAAGATCGCCGCACTGGGCATCAAAGTCAGCCGCCATTGCACTTACCACGGTGCAGCGCTGAACGTGGCGATGGATCTGGAACCGTTTTCGCGCATCAACCCCTGTGGCTACGCCGGGCTGCAGACCGTAGATTTAACGACGTTGGGGGTGGAAGCTGCTTGGGCTGACACTGCACCCGTATTGGCAGACAAGCTGGTGCAGTATTTAGCGGCTTAAAGCCAACGTTATTTGGGCCGCCTCAGCACCATGATCTTCAACGCCAAGCGCTGCTGGAACCTCGTTCAACAAGTCGCCACGTCGTGGGTGAACGATTACGCACCCAGCATGGGGGCGGCACTGGCGTACTACACGCTGTTTTCCCTCGCTCCGTTGCTGCTGATCGCGATCTCAGTTGCAGGTTTGGTGTTTGGCGAAGACGCAGCACGGGGTGAGATTGCCGCGCAACTGCGCGCCTTCATGGGCGACGAAGGGGCGAACGCGGTGCAGGGTTTGCTGGTCAGCGTGCGCAAGCCTTCAGAGGGCGTGGCCGCTACGGTGCTGGGTGTAGCACTCTTATTTGTAGGGGCCGCCACGGTGTTTGGCGAGTTGCAAGACGCGCTGAACCGCATCTGGCGTGCGCCCGCACGCACTGAGCACAGCGGCTGGGTAGCACTGATTCGGGCACGACTGTTGTCATTTGGGATGATTTTGGCGATGGGCTTTTTACTGACTGTATCGCTCGTTGTCAGCGCCGCACTGGCCACCACCGAGCGCTGGTTGGCACCGATTTTTGGTGACTGGTATTTCTTTGCCACAGCAGCAAATGCTGCAGGCGCTTTTGCACTTGTTGCAGCTATTTTTGCACTGATCTACAAGGTCATGCCGCGTGCCCGGGTGCAGTGGAAAGACGTGTGGATTGGTGCGATTTTTACCGCCCTGCTGTTCACGCTGGGCAAGTGGCTGATTGGTCTGTATGTGGGGCGCAGCGGTGTGGCGTCGGGCTTTGGCGCAGCCGGGTCGCTGGTGGTGATTTTGGTGTGGGTCTACTACTCGGCCCAGATTTTTCTGATTGGCGCGGAATTCACCTGGGTGTATGCAAACACCTGTGGATCCCGGCGCCCTCTAGAAACCGTGTCGGCATCTACAGCACCTCAAACACCTTGAGCGCAGCATACGCATCGTTCGCTGCGTAGAGCTTTTGTGAGTCGCTCAATTGCGGCTGCGCCCAATTTGAAGTGGTGGTTTTCTTGGACTTGTGAAACCGCTGCTTGAGCACCACACCCACCGCAGCCCGTACCCCCATCGACTTGCCATAGCCCGCATCGTGAAAATGGCGGTTCAAATCCACCGCCGCTCGCAGCGTGACACCGAATTTGGCGTGGATTTGCCCCCGGTCTTGCTCCAGCCCAAAGCCCACTTTACGCAAGGCGGGGTCTTGCAGCAGATGAACCAAACTCGCACGGCAATCCGGCCAGTGCAGCAGAAACAGGTAGGCCTTGGTCGGCAATGCAAACTGCACCACATGCGGGCCACTGCTGACCTCACCGGGCGAAAACGTAGGCTTGGATTCGGAATCAAACCCCACAGCCCCTGCCGCCAGAATGTCCGCTGTGGCGGCTGCGAACTCGGCAGCGGTACTGGGGATGACGATGCGGTCCAGCGTCAGCGTGGGGAAAAGCGGCAGCAACGCGGTCTGGGCTTTGGAAGGGGCAATTTTTGTCATGAATGGTGTTCTTTTGGCTTTTTAGGCAAGCTGAGTGGTCATCAGCAGCTATTGTTTTAAGAGCATTTTTGCATTGTCCAGGGTTTGGGTTTCGAATGGCGATGTACGCGTCCCCCCCTCAAACCACCAGTTTCAACCCCACCGGCAGCGATTCACCAAACATCCGCCGCTTGTCTGCCTCGTCCACATCGGCCAGTGCGGTGACCTCGCTCACCATAGCGACCCAGCCCGCTGGGGCACGGGCGGTGATCAGGCGCTGAGCAACCTGTTCACGCAAGACATCCGGCACATCGCGCACGCGGTCACCTGTCATGCGGGCGATTTGCGTGGCAGCAAAAGCTATGGGCTCGGCCTTGGACCAATCCTGCGCCAGCAGTACCGCCAACCATGCCACAGCGACTTCAGAGGGCACGACGGTGTGGGTGCTGGCGTAGAACGGTTGACGGGCACCGAGGCGACCCAGTGCCCACCAGCTTTGGGCGCTTTCGGTGGGTTTTTGCAGGCGTTGCAGCAGCCAGCCCCCGAGTTGCACCTTGTTGGCAACGGCCATGCGCTCGAAGGACGCGGCCATGCGCACCATGTCGTCCAAGCCTTGCATGGCGGGGCCGCCAGGGCTGGGGATGTCTTGGCAACCTGCGGGTTGCAGGTAGTAGGCGATGGCTTCATAGACCATGTCTTGCTGCTCAGCCGTCAGGCCACCAGCAACGCGGCGCCACAACGTCCACCACTCCGACCAATGCTGCAGCTCACGGCTGTAGGCGATGCCGGGCTCGAACAAAGCCCACATTTGGGCAACACGCCAATCGTCGAGCGGATGACCAAAGCCGGGGCGCAGGGCGTAACCGACCTGGTTGAACCACAGGCGCTCGTGCGGTGCGGTGCGGCGGCGGCGTTTGGCACCGGCCAGCAGGGCGGTGAATAGAGCGCGCAGCAAGGGCGTGTCCCAACTGTCACGGCTGCCGAGCAGACGCTCTAGCTGGGGGCGCAGTTGCTGGACTTCTTTGGCCTCCACGTTTTGGGCGCGGTTGCCGTAGACGCGCTCTATTTTGTCGACGGCTTCTTTCAGGCGCGGGTGCGGCAGAGGGGCATCGGCCAGGTCATTCGACAGGGTGGCGTCACCACGGTCACCACGGATTTGGAATTCCAAACGCCAGCGCGGGGGTTTGTCGAGTCCGTTGTCATTCAGCGCGGTGCAGTGCATCTCCAGCGTGCCAACTTCGGTCAGGCTGGTGCTGAGTTGCACCAGAATCTCAAGTGCCGAGGTGGCAGAAAGCTTGGCCAGTGGCTGCACCACCGTGGCAATGGGCGGCAGGCGCACAAAATGGCCTTGCGACAAGTCCACCAGTTCACCGGGCTGGTGCGCGGTATTGCTGACGCTGGAAGCAAGGTAAAAACGCACGGGCCGGGCCAGACGCAGGGCAAAAGTACGGTCATTGAGCGCGATTTCATGGCCTTCTTGTGCGCCGTGGGGCAGCACACAGATGCCGCGCTGTGAGGTGGTGCCATCTTTAGAGCCGTCCTGGGTCTCGTCGTCCAACACCAGAAAGTAACTGCGGGCAGAGCCACCACCAATACGCACACCTTGGCCTGCACGGGCCAGCGCGTAGGCAACGGCACCGCGTGCCACGGCGGCGTCCAGGTGCGGGTTGTGCAGCAAGCGCAAGGGAGGGGCACCGTGTGCGCTCCACCCGCTCAGCGTGCTGTGCAGGCGTTCGACCAGCGCTTGGGCGTGAAACACACCCCCGTTGAGCAGCAGCGTATCGGGCACGGTACCCGTGCGGGCGACAAAAGCCGCGACATGGCGGGTGATGGCGGCGTCGCTGGCGTAGGGCAGACCGAATTCGACCAGCCCACTGCGGGCGCGTTGAGGCTGGGCATCGGCGGCGACGCTGGGGAAAAAGCCTTCCACCAGCACGCGGCGTACGTCATCGCGGGTCAACGTGACCGAACGCGAGCCACCTATCAGCTTGGCACCAGAACCCAAGACGGTGACGGTGGTGCTTTCAGGCGCATTCGGTGACAACAGCATCTCTTTGGCGGCGCGGCAGCGTTGGGTCAGTTGCGACAGACGCACGGCGGACAGGCGCTCAGCAGGACGATCAGGCGATGCCCCGGCACCCACACTGACGTACGACAAGCGGCTTTCCACCAGATGCGCCAGCGCCAAATCCATGTTGTCGCCACCCAGCATGAGGTGGTCGCCCACGGCCGTACGGGTCAGCACCGGATGGCCGTTCGCCATATCGACCTGAATCAGCGTCAAATCGGTGGTGCCGCCGCCCACGTCCACCACCAGCAAACGCCGGGCGGTGTGCGCATCCACAGCCAAATCAGCGGCCAAAGTGTCGCGGTGGCTGTGAACCCAGTCGTAAAAGGCGGCTTGAGGCTCTTCGATCAGGCGAACCTGGGGCAAACCTGCCAGTCGGGCCGCTTCCAGCGTGAGGGCGCGGGCCCCCTCGTCAAAGGAGGCGGGCACGGTCAGCACGATGTCTTGCCGGGCCAGCAGCGCTGCGGGATGGGCGGCATCCCAGGCGGCACGCACATGGGCCAAATAGCCTGCGCTGGCGGCGAGCGGGGAGACTTTGGCCACATCGTCCGGAGCACCCCAGGGCAAGATGGGCGCGGTGCGGTCTACAGCGGTGTGCGAGAGCCAGCTTTTGGCACTGGTCACCAGTCGGCCAGGGACTTGCGCCCCCAGCAGCAAAGCCAAGCCCCCCTGAACGGCAGAGTCCGCCTCGCTTCGCAGCCACGGCAATTGCAAATCGCTGTGTGATAACTCGCCTGCGGTGGGCAAGTAGCGCACCGAGGGCAGCAGCGGGCGCGGAGCGACTTCACCCAGCGCGATCAGCTGCTCAATCTCGAACAGCGCAATCTGTGGCTCGCCGTTTGTGGCACTTTGCGCGGCGTAGGCCACCACGGTGTGCGTGGTACCGAGGTCGATACCGACGGTGTAACGCACCATCTCATTCACCCGATTCAGCACGCACCTCGAACTCCACCTTCCAGCCTTCCCCTCCGCTGCGGGGCACGGCCAGCAACTCCAAGGTGCCGGCTTCGCTCACGCGGGCATGGAGTTTGACGGGCACGACCTCGCCCACAGCGCGGCCAACGGTCGGCAAAGTAGCTTCGATTTCGGCCAACTCTTGCAACTCGTCCGGTGCCCAAACATCAAGCAGCAGGCCCACAGCGTCCTGGCGGCGCACGGAGGAGCCGAAGAAGCGAAAGCGCACGGCTTCGCCCACGACCAAGCCGAATTCCTGCCGGGGCAAGGCGGCTTCGGTACCTTCTTCCATGCCAAACGGTGCAACGCACAGGGCTTGGATGGGTGGCTCCAGGCCAGGCACGGCGGGCATGGCGGATTCAATGCCGATGTAGTAGGCCTGCGCGGTGCCGCCACGGATGCGGATGCCGTGCCCAGAGCGCACGGTGCCGTAGTAGGCTGCGCCTCGGGCGACGGCAAAATCCAAATCGGCACCATCGAGCAAGCGCACCGCAGGCGCACCGTCCGCCGCCAGCCAACCGTTCAGCGTGGCAAGCGTGCGCTGCACCAGCACCTCGGACTTGAACACACCGCCATTGAACAGCACAGCGGTAGGGTGCAGGAAGGTCGCGTTGGGCGTATCGTGCGATGAAGCGTTCTGCGCAAATCCATCCAACTCCGCTGTGGCCCCGCGTTGGCGGGCCAGCAGCGCGGCCAAATGGCGGGTAATGGCAGCGTCTTGCGCATAGGGCAGCCCCAACTGCGTTAAACCACCTCGGCGCTTGGCTGTTGGGCGTTCACTGCTGTCAATTTGAGGAAAGAAGCCTTCCAGAATCGTCACCGTCAGCGCGTCACGGGTCAGCGTCGCGTTGATCGAGCCACCCATCAGCTTGGCGCCTCGGCTGGGAATGATCAAAGGCTGGTCATGCAGGTCAGCATTGCTCAGCAGGGCTTCTTTGGCAACCCGGCAAGCGTAGGTCAAGGCCCGCATTTGCCAAGCATCCAGCGTTTTACCCTCAGCGGCGAGTTGACGGGCAACGACGTGGGCCAGCGCCAAGTCCATGTTGTCCCCGCCCAACAAAATGTGCTCGCCCACGGCGACACGGTGCAGTTGCAGGTTGCCCTCGCGCTCGACGACAGCGATCAGCGAAAAGTCGCTGGTGCCGCCGCCCACGTCCACGACCAAAATCACGTCGCCCACTTTGACCTGTTTGCGCCATGCGCCGCCGCTTTGCGCAATCCAGCTGTAAAGCGCCGCCTGGGGTTCTTCCAGCAGGGTGACACCGTGGTAGCCCGCCACTTGCGCGGCTTCAGCGGTCAATTCGCGGGCGGCGGGGTCAAAGGACGCGGGGATGGTGACGGTGAGGGCTTGCTCGCCAAAGGGGGCGTCCGGGTGGGCGTGGTTCCACGCATCGCGCAAGTGGGCAAGGTAGCGGGTGCTGGCTTCCAGCGGAGAAATGCGGGCCACTTCTTCGGGCGCATCGTTCGGCAAAATGCCTGCGCGGCGGTCTACACCGGCGTGGCACAACCAGCTTTTAGCGCTGGACACCAGGCGAATCGGCGTCAGTGCGCCGTGGCGGCGAGCCCATTCTCCGGTAACGGCATCGGGTGCGCCATCCCACGGTAAAGCCAAATCACTCGGTGCGAATTCGCTGGGATGAGGCAGGTAGACGAAGGATGGGAGTAACGCGAAATCTTGCACCGTGCCTGGGGCACTTTGTTGAGGTATGTGCAAGACAGACGGGGATTCTATGCTATCTTTTTTATCAATCTCTACCCATGACAGCGCACAGTGTGTGGTGCCCAGGTCGATACCGATGGCATAGCGGGCTGCCTTCATGGGGGCGTCGCTCACAGTTCCACCTCCGCCGCTGCGAGGATGCGGGCATCGTGGCCTTCGGTCAAACGCGGCAAGCGCACATCGGTGACACGCCAGCCCCGGTGCGTCAAACTGCCCCGGAACGGCGCGGTGCCCACGACATTACCGGTCAGACGGATGGCGGCGGCGTCAAAACCGGCGTTCAGCACGATACGGCTGCCCTCGGGTTCTTCGCGGGCCGCAGTCAAAGTGAAGTGTTCGGCCAGCACTTTGCGGCATCCGGCATGGACAAGACGGGCGGCCCCACCCATTTCAGCATCGGAAAAAGCGGCCACGTCTTCCTGGATGAAGTCGATGAAACGGGCTTCGCGCTGCATCAGACCCAGCAATTGCAGGGCGGCATCGGGCGTCGCAATGCGCAGCGGTGGCGCTACGGGGGCGGGGGCAGGAACCGATGCTGGCGGGGCAACGGGGGGCGCCAGAGGTTGCACACCCGCACGTAAATCTTGCACTTGAGCGGCCAGTTTGCCATCTGACAGCACCGCAAACAGGGTGCCAAAGCCCAGCGCAAGGCGGGCCAGGAAGGAGGGAGGGGTTGAAGTCATCCGTAAAGCTCTCAAAAGACGATCAAAGGAAACGCGTGGGCCTTGTCATTTACTGGCTCTTAAACGCACAAACGGCCTGGTGAACCACCAGGCCGTTTGCCTATTGTCGTAGGTTTAAGCGCTCACGCGCCCCAACCCCGGTGCGCAAAATTAAGCAGCAACTTTAGCGAGTTGTGCTTCAACAGCTTCAACGGCCTTGTCGGTCGCTTGCTTGGCGGCTTGTTGAGCCGTTTCCAGTGCGTTGGTCGCAGCGGTCACAGCAGATTTCACCAGGGCTACAGCGTTTTCGCTGCCAGCAGGTGCGTTCTTGACAGCCGCGTCAACCATCGTGGTCACACCGGCTTTGGCCTTGGCACCGGCTTCTTCAGCGAAAGCGCGCACTTCGGTGCTGCTGGCGCTGGTGATGTTGTACACATGGCGCAGGTACGAAGCGGCTTTCTCAGGCACAGCCTTGAGTGCGGCGGTTTGCAAAGCGATCACGGCTTGTGGGTCTTTGGCAGCGGCCACAGCGGTAGCGTTGGCTTGTGCTTCTTGCATGGAAGCCTTGGCGGCTTGCAGGTTCAGCTCAACCAGCTTTTGCGCGCCGTCAAACAAGGTGTTCGACAGGCTGAAGATGCCTTCAACAGCGGATTTTTGAGCGGCGATGAGAGGTTCGAAGTTAGTCATGGTGATTCCCTTTCAAGTTAAAAAACAATTTAAAAATTTTGCTGCACTGCAACATAGAACGAACTGTACACCCAGTGAGTGACAGTTACAAGACTGAACGCTCTAAAAACAAAAGTGCCTTCAATTCGTCATAAGATCAGCCGATATTTTTTAGAAAGCCTGGGGTTATGCCGGTCATTTGCATGTTCTACGGACTCATCGTTCGGATGTTTTTCTTCGATACCGGACACTCGCCATACAAGGGAAGGAAGTGTTCAAAATAGAACCTTTAAGGTAAGCCATGAGCCTCCTTTTACAATCGGCAACGCCTTTGCCCAACTACGAACTGGCGCTGGTCATGACCAACGGTGAACACCGCCGGTTTGATGTCAAGCCCTACCTTGACAAAGGGGTCTTCAAAGCACTGCAAGACCCTGAGTACTTCAACCAAGTACAAAGCCATCCTCGCTTCGTGCAATGGCCCAAGGGACAAGACTTGGGGCTGGACACCCTGCTGGTACGCAGCATCCACAGAGACAGTCTGCCCGCATAGAACGTAAACTCACAGCCCTTTCGCCCCCAACGCCAGGAACGCGAAAACAGCGTTTCCTCAACCAAAGCCCGCACATGAGCACCACCGAAGTCGTTCGCGACGCGCAATCTGTTGAAAACTACAACCCGCTGGCCAAGCAAAAGGCAGGGGCTAAGCTGAGTCGCATCCCGGTCAAGGTGATTCAGGCGGAAGTGCTCAAGAAGCCCGATTGGATTCGCGTCAAAGCCGGTTCGCCCAGCACCCGCTTCTATGAGATCAAGCAAATCCTGCGGGAAAGCAATCTGCATACGGTGTGCGAAGAAGCCAGCTGCCCCAACATTGGCGAATGCTTTGGCAACGGCACGGCCACCTTCATGATCATGGGCGACAAATGCACGCGACGCTGCCCGTTCTGCGACGTGGGCCACGGCCGCCCTGACCCGCTGGACGCCGATGAGCCGCTGAACATGGCCAAAACCATTGCCAAACTCAAGCTGAAGTACGTGGTGATTACCAGCGTAGACCGCGACGACCTGCGCGACGGTGGTGCCGCGCACTTTGTGGACTGCATTCGCCATATCCGCGAACTGTCGCCGCTCACGCAAATCGAGGTGCTGGTACCCGATTTCCGGGGGCGTGATGACCGTGCGCTGGAAATCTTGAAGGCCGCGCCACCCGATGTGATGAACCACAACCTGGAAACCGCACCCCGCCTCTACAAGGAAGCCCGCCCCGGTAGCGACTACCAGTTCTCCTTGAACCTGCTGAAAAAGTTCAAAGCTCTGCACCCCAATGTGCCCACCAAGAGCGGCATCATGGTCGGCCTAGGCGAAACAGACGAAGAAATTTTGCAGGTCATGCGCGACATGCGTGCGCATGACATCAACATGCTGACCATCGGCCAGTACCTCGCACCCAGCATGAGCCACCTGCCCGTGCGCCGCTACGTTCACCCTGATACCTTCAAAATGTTTGAAGCTGAAGCGTACAAAATGGGCTTCAGCCACGCCGCCGTGGGGGCCATGGTGCGCAGCAGCTACCACGCAGACCAACAAGCCCACGCGGCAGGTGTTTAAACCAACGGCTGGGCTTTGCCTTAGCCGCCCCGATTGAGCATGCCCAGTTTTTTCCTCAGCCCCCAGTCCATCCTGGCCAAGGTGGATGCGGGCACCTACGCCCGGGGCTTGAGCGTTTACCTGAACCAGCAGGTGCTGAACTACGAAGTCAACTACACCAGCAACCTGGAATGGGACATTGAAGGCACTGTGCAAGGCAGCCACCAGGAGCGGTACTTTGTAACGGTGGCCGTAGAGCTGGACAAAAACGGCCGCTTGAACCATTTTTC
>JANXSZ010000039.1 GCA_025356445.1 Betaproteobacteria bacterium
CAACAAGAACCAGATGCACTTTAATGCCCAGGCCGACAACAAATCGCACCAGCAAAGCAGAACCTTGCGCTCCTACTGCCTCGGTCAGTATGGCGACACCATCGAACAATGCGCACGGCAGCAAGCCACAACCTACATCACGCTGGTCTGGCGCGACACCGAGACAAATGAGCCGGTCTCTATGGGCGTGTGCATTGAGGCTTCTCTGAGCAACGAGGCGGAGAAAGTGCTTGGGCGCTACGTGATCCGCGGCGTTGAGCTGAGCATGTCCGAACACCTGCAGACGGTGGACGGGGCAACCATGCCCCTGCCCTGGAGCAGTTTCCGCCACCGGTTGCTGGAGCAATCCAAAGTCACCGGTGAGGAGCCGCTGTTCGACGATGGCGCGAGCTACGTCAAGCAGGTGCTGTTCATGCTGCGTGGCAAGGCCGGTCCGGCATCTTACGACGCGTTTGCGCGCGCCTTCCGCTTTGCGCTACGAATGAGCTTTTCCAAGTCGGTGGACCAGATCGTGCGCCAGGATGTTCTGGAGGACCGGCCCACCAACATCGCCCGGTTCAAGCAGCTGGTGGAGACCTTCAAGCGGATCAACCTCTTGGTCGAGGGGGTCGAGCAAAAAATCAAACAAGGCCTGGAGGTCAGCAAAAACTTTGATGCTGCACTGGCCGAGGCTCGCAAATCCGCCACGTGGACCGGGCTTCAGGCCTCTGCGGGTTACGAACTTAGCAATGCGGCGCACGAGAAGCTGACGGCCGAGAAGCTTGATCAGGAAGTCGTGGTTGAGGAATGCACCCAGGCCAGCACGAAAGCCGATGAAGCGCTGGCGGCCTGGACTCGCGAAGTGGGTCAACTGTCTGGCCTGCAGCGCGCTCATGCGGACCATGCCGAGAATGCGGGTGCCCAGCAGGACCTGGCGCAGGCGCAAGAAAAATCCACGCGCCGGGAAGAAGATTTGAAACGGGAGCTGCGCAACTTCCGGCAGTTGCTCCAAAACGCCAGCTCCAACGACCTGCTGGCCCAGTGGCAGCCGGAACTTGCACTGCCCGCGCAGCAGCTGAGAGACTTCTCGTGGGAGCAGAGCCGGGTCGACCAGGACGCGCTGGAACAAATCATCCAGGACCTTGGAGAAACGCTGAAGGTCGCTGGTACGCACCTGAATGAGGAGCACGACGTCGTCAAGGAGCAGATCCGGCTCGCCACAGAACGGCTCTCGACGATCGGCCTGGGCATGGAGCGCGCCAACACCAACCGCGCACAGGTCAGCGAACCTACGGCCCGGCTGATGCATGAGTTCGCGGAACACGGATTGCACCCCACCCCCGTCTGTGACCTGGTGAAGGTGACCGATCTCAAATGGCAGCCAGCGATCGAAGCCTACTTGGCCAGGAACGTAGAAGCCATCTTGCTGCGGGACTCGGAGGAAGAACAAAAAGCCTTTGGCATCTACCAGGCCTTGCAGGGCAAACGCACCATCTATGGCGTCAAGATCGTGCGCTCGGACAAAGCGCGACCTGGGCAGGGCCAGCCGGCGGTCGACACGGTGGCCGGCCTAATTCAAGGCAGCAACCAAGTGGCCGTGGCCTACCTGCGTGGCAAGCTGGGCAACCTCAAGCGCGCCAATACCGCCCAGGAGGCATTGCGTGGCGAGCGTACCCTGACCCTGGACGGCATGCTGGTGGGGCCCGGCGACTTCGAACGGCTACGCCTGGTTCCGGAGGCTGACCTGCAGATCGGCGCCGGCGCCAAAGGCCAGGTCGACGGGCTCAGAGCCGAATCCCGTGACTTGAACCGAAAAGTAGCCGACCTTCAAGGACGCCAGGGGGACATTGAGCGGATCCGTCTGGCGGTGCAGAGCTTGTCATCGCCGGAGACCCTGCGCCTTCTGCTTGGCTTTGCGGCCCAGCTGGGCGAGGCGCTCATCGAAAGAGAGCTCGCCCACCAGCGCATCTCTGGTAGCACCAGCGCCGAATATCAGGCTCTGAGCGCCAAGTTAATAGCAGTGCAGGAACGCAAACCGCAGCTGGAAACCGATGCCCGGAATGCCCGTGATGCCGTTGTTCGGGCCCAAACGGTACTGGACAGACTGACCAAGGAATGCACGGCCAAGCTGCTGGAGCTCCAGGGCAAGCGGACAGCCCATGAGGCCTGCCGTGGCCATGCCGACTATGACCCGGGCTATGCGTCCGATCGCTGGGACTCGCTGCTGGAGCAATTCGGCGATAACTACCAGGCCATGACCGACCACTGCGAATCCCAGTCCAAGCGCTGCAACACCGCGATAATGCGCCACCTTGGCCCAGCGCAGACGCTGCTGGGAACCTTTTTGACAGACCACCGGGAAGCCGTTAGCGATGAAGTAACGTCCGACTGGCGCAAATCCAAGGCCTGGATGGAGCAGCAAGTCACCAGGCTGCAGAACACGGAGCTGCCTCAGTACAAGGAGCAGGCCCAGGAGGCCTATCTTGCTTCGCAGAACACCTTCCGCCAGGATGTGGCGCTGGCCCTGCACGCCAATCTCAAGTACCAAACCACTACCTTCAAGCGCTTGAATGATGCGCTCAAAGCTTCCCCAGCCTTCACCAATGGGGAGCGCTACCAGTTCCAGGCCAAGGTCCGCCCAGATCTGATGCCGCTGAAGAAGTTCATCGAGAACATCGCCGACTTCGGCGCCGACGGCGGGCTGTTTGGAGAGCCCGGGGAAGTCCCTGCCCAGTTCGCTGAGCTTCTGCGTGACAAAACCACCGCCGGCAATGCCGCGGTCAAGAGCCCGCTGGATGACTACCGGGAGTTCTTTGAGTTCGACATCGAAATTGAGACGGATGATCCGGTCACCGGTGTCACCAAAACCGTCGGGCACCTGAGCAAACGCATTGGTCCGGGTTCCGGTGGCGAGCACCGCGCGCCGCTGTACGTGATCGCCGGCGCCGCCCTGTCTTCGGCCTATCGCATGGATGAAAACAACCAGGACGGTTTGCGACTCATCCTGCTGGACGAGGCCTTCGACAAAATGGACACACCCAACATTGTGGCCACCATGCGATACCTCGAAAAACTCGGGTTGCAGGTGCTGCTGGCCAGCCCGGGGGAGAACCTGCCCACGTTGACCGCCTTCCTGCACCGCTACTTCGAGATCATGAAAGACGAAACTCGCCATTTGATCCAGGTGGAAGAACGACGGGTCAGCGAAGCCATGCGAGAGCAGTTCCGCGAGGACATGTGGGAATACCACCCTGAGCTGCTCGAGGCGGAGCTACATGCCGTGCGGCAGGAGCCCATTGCACGCCCTGCGGCGAGCCCAGCACAATGAGCGCCGGCGCCATCGCGAAGGACTTGCTGGCCAAGCTGCTGGATGCCAGCAACAAGCACGCAGCCGGCGCCCGTGCGCGCGCACCGGCCCTGACAGCCACGCACTTGAAGCCCTACAGCGAATTGCGGAGCTGGCAGCATAAGCAGGAATGCGATGAGACGTTTCTGGCCGCGCGCGACGCCGGTGCCGTAACTTTGCAGCGTGACAAGCTGAATCCGAATGATGGACTGTTTGAGCGAATTGATCTGGTGGACGGGCAAGCGCTCGCCCAGTTTCTGGGTCGCAAAACCTATGCGGAGCAATTGGCTCAAACCGTTGTCCAGTTGGAGCCACTGCAGGCTGAGTTTCCCGTGATTCAGGAGGTGATTGGGCGCTGGACCAGCATGGCCAAGGTCCGCGGGCTGGGTCCGCAGGACACGCAAGCCTGGATCGACGCAGCAAAGACCATTCAGGCTTGCGCGATGCGTAGCAAGGACGCGGTTGCCGCCCCGGTGCGTGAATTCAGCGCCCGGCTATTTCTCGACAGCAAGCGGATTGAGGCGCTCACCGCCCAGCTCGATGTCCTGCTGAGTGGTAGCGTTGAGGAAAGCCCCAGGGCCGCGGCCCATGTGTGGCAAGAACTGGGCTTGTTCCGGGAAGAGCATCCCGTGCTGCTGGCTGGCCAGGTGCACATCGCGCGCGATCGCTCAACCGGGCTGATTGACGCCCCCTACATGGGGTTGCCAGCTGCGGCCATTCAGGGGGTGGCCAGCAAGGTCACGGAAGTCATCACCATCGAGAACAAGACGACGTTTCACAGTGAGGCGAAGAGGCGCCAGGACGGTGAAGCACTTTTGGTCTACACGGCAGGAATGCCCTCACCAAGCTGGCGGGCAATGTACGTGCGTCTGCTGGAGAGCCTGCCGCCGGCAACCCCCGTTTTACACTGGGGGGACGTCGATGAGGGGGGATTTCGGATTGCATCCACGATAGCGGCCGTTTGCCAGGCAGCTGGCTTTAACCTTCAGCCCTATGCGATGTCACCGAACGATGTGCCCTCTGCGATGCGGGTCAAGGCTTCGGCCCGGACACTTGAGCGCATCCACCACTTTGCTTGCGCAGCCGGCTGGCCCGACCTGGGGCGATCCGTGCTTGAGGCAGGCTTCGTCGCCGAGCAAGAAGCGCTAGATCGAGGTTGAGGCGCTTTTTTAGGTAATGCAGCGTCAAGTCGTTTCAACATGCAGCTGGCTAACGGGCGATGATTTCACCAAACTCTAAGACAGCGACGGATCGGGTCTTGCCGTATGAGCAGCTAGGTCGTATGGCAACTCATGGTCGGGTACCGTCTTACCGAAGTC
>JANXSZ010000029.1 GCA_025356445.1 Betaproteobacteria bacterium
TGACATGTTGAGCTGGCCTCCCCAAATCGCGTAGAGTGAAAACCAGCTTTAGCGCAAGCCCTACAGCTTGAACGCCACCACCTCCTGCCGCTGCTCCCCTAGGCCTTCAATCCCTAGCGTTACCACGTCGCCCTTCTTCAAGAACACAGGGTTCGGCTTCATCCCCAGCCCGACACCGGGCGGCGTGCCGGTGGTGATCACATCGCCGGGCTCCAACGTCATGAACTGGCTCAGGTAGCTCACGATTTTGGCGACGCTGAAAATCATGGTTTTGGTGTTGCCAGTTTGCATGCGCACGCCGTTCACGTCCAGCCACATTGCCAGTTTTTGCGGGTTGGTAATTTCGTCACGCGTCACCAGCCAGGGGCCGATAGGGCCGAAGGTGTCGCAGCCTTTGCCCTTGTCCCACTGGCTGCCACGCTCCAGCTGGTATTCGCGCTCGCTCACGTCGTCAATGGTGCAGTACCCGGCCACATGGCTGAGGGCTTCTTTTTGCGAGACATAGCGGGCGCGTTTGCCGATAACCACACCCAACTCCACTTCCCAGTCGGTCTTTTTGGAGCCTTTAGGCAGCATCACCGGATCGTTCGGGCCTTGGATACAGCTGGTGGCCTTCATGAAGACGATAGGTTCTGCTGGAATGGGCATATTGGACTCTGCCGCATGGTCAGAATAGTTCAGGCCGATAGCGATGAATTTACGCACCCCATTGACCGGACAACCCAGGCGCGGGCTGCCTTTGACAGCGGGGAGTTTGGCCGTGTCAAGCTGGGCAATTTTGGCCAGCGCCTCATCGCTCAGTTGATCGGGGCCGATGTCTTTGACGGCTTTGCTCAGGTCACGCAAAACACCTTGGGCGTCGATGAGACCGGGCTTTTCAGCGCCTGGATTACCATAGCGAACGAGTTTCATAGGGTCTTCCTTGAAAAGGGTTGGGGGGGTTAAATCAGTTGCTGAAGATCATCAAATGGTAATGCCACCATCTACCGAATAAGTCTGCCCTGTGACGAAAACGGATTCATCACTGGCCAGGAATACCACCAGCGGTGCAATCTCTGCGGCTTGTGCCAAGCGGCCCATCGGCTGGCGGGCAATGAAGGCATTGCGCGCAGCCACCGGGTCGTCATTGGCGTTGATGCGCTCAGCCAGCGAAGGGGTGTCCACCGTACCAGGGCAAACCGCATTACAGCGCACGCCCTGCCCCACGTAATCGGCTGCCACGCTTTTGGTGAGACCAATCACGGCCGCCTTGCTGGCACCGTAGATGCAGCGGTTAGGCAAGCCCTTGATGCTGCTGCACACGCTGGCCATGTTGATGATGGTGCCACCACCGTTGGCAATCATCTTGGGCAGCACAGATTGAATCGTCCAGAACTGGGCACGGGCGTTCAGGTTGAAGCTGAAATCCCAATCGGCATCGCTGGCGTTCAGCAGGGAACCGTTGGCAACGAACCCGGCGCAGTTGAAAAGGATGTTCAGCGCAGGCAATTGCGCTGCCAGCGCCTGGATGGCGGCCTTGTCCAGCACATCGAGCACGGCGGTGTGGATGTTGGCGACACCGGTGTAAGCCTCCAGCAATTGCGGATTCACATCCGTGGCCCAAACCTGTGCGCCCTCTGCGGCCATGGCGAGTGCGGTGGCGCGGCCTATGCCTTGGCCTGCAGCGGTGATGAGGGCGGTTTTTCCTTGGAGGCGCATGGGGTGTCTTTCTGCAAAAAGGGCAAGCAAAGGGAGAGGTGACAAGGTGAAAGCAAGGTGCGTAGGGGTTTAGCCCGATGCACGTGTTTGCGATTGATGGGATTATCAATTGGCCTTACCACTTAACCAATCCGCGTTATCCCGTAGCTCTCTTTTTATGCCCATCCATCCCCTAGAACCGCAACGCCTGTACCGCCAAATCGCCGATCAACTGCGCCAGTTGATCGTGTCGGGCGAGTTCGTTGTGGGTGCCCGTCTGCCCGCAGAACGCGACTTGGCCAAGCAGCTGGGCGTCAGCCGCCCTTCAGTGCGGGAAGCCTTGATCGCGATGGAGGTAGAGGGTTGGGTAGAGGTGCGTACCGGCTCAGGTGTCTACGTGCTGGAGCGCAACAGCACCGACCGTCCTGGAGCGGTGGCACCGACGGAATGGGGGCCACTCGAGCTGATTCGTGCCCGCCGCGTTGTCGAAGGTGAAATTGCCGCGCTGGCCGCCGTGCAGGCCAAACGCAAAGACCTCAACGCCATTGAGCTCGCCCTGCAAGCCATGCGCACCGATGCCAACGCAGGCCGCCTGCCACTGGAAGGTGACCGTGCCTTCCACACGGCCATCGTGCAGGCCTGCGGCAACGTGGTGCTGACCGAAACAGTGCAAAGCTTTTGGGATTCACGCCGTGGCCCGCTGTTCACACGGCTGGGCGGCTACTTTGAAACCGTGGACTCCTGGCGCGCCGCCATTGACGAACACGAGGCTGTGCTGCTTGCCATCCGCGCCCATGATGCCTCTGCCGCTCGCACGGCCATGCAAACCCACATGGACAACTCCCATGCCCGCTTCAGTGTGAGCTGGCGCAAGGTCAAAGCGACCTGATTTATCCCACCCCCTCCCTTCAACCTTGACTCTTTCGGAGATCCTGATGAAACGTACAACTCTTAAATTCATAGCTGCTTGCGCCCTGGCTGCAAGCGCTACAGGCCTTTTAAGCATGGCACAGGCGCAAACCAAGCTCAAATGGGCGCATGTCTACGAGACCTCAGAGTCGTACCATAAGCAGTCGGTCTGGGCAGCGGAAGAAATCAAAAAACGCAGCAACGGCAAGTTCGATATCCAGGTGTTCCCGGCCTCTACCCTGGGCAAAGAAAGCGACCTGAACCAGGGCATGACGCTGGGGTCGGTAGACATGATCATCAGCGGCACCTCATTCGCCGCACGGGCGTACCCCCGCCTTGGCATCGCCTATTACCCGTTCATCTTCCGTGATGCCGATCACCTGATTACCTACGCCAAGAGCGACGTGTTCGCTGAAATGGTGGAAGGCTACCGCCAAAAAACCGGCATTCAAATTTTGGCGTACACCTACTACGGCGCACGCCACACCACGGCCCAAAAACCGTTCACCGAATGCGCTGGTATGAAGGGTCTGAAGATCCGCGTGCCTGATGTACCGGCCTACACCGCCACCCCCAAGGCCTGCGGTGCCAACCCCACCCCCATCGCCTTTGCCGAGGTGTATCTGGCCTTACAAAACGGCACCGTGGACGCACAAGAAAACCCGCTGACCACCATCGAAGCCAAGAAGTTCTATGAGGTACAAAAAGCCATCATGCTCACCGGCCACATTGTGGATGGCCTGACCACACAGGTCGCACCGCACGTCTGGAACACCCTCAGCGCAGCAGAAAAAACCATGTTCACTGAAGTCACCCGCGAAGCCGCTGCCCGCAGCACGGCGGACATCAAAAAACGGGAATCTGAGCTGGTGGACGAGTTCAAAAAGAAGGGACTCAACATCGTGAACGTAGACCGCAAGAGCTTTGTGGATGCGGTGCTGAAGTCATCCCCGGTGGAATCCATGGGGTTTGACCGCAAGGACTACGACCGCATCACTTCACTGAAATAAAACCAAAAACAAGATCTGAAACAAGACACGACCTGAACGAGAAAGCAGCCATGCAAGAGACTCAAAAGATCGTCGGTGACGACGGTGAATTTCACGTAGAGGACGACGAAGTGGATTTGTCCCCCGTCACCACCGAGGCCTGGATTTCGCTGGGCTTCTTCTGGCTGCTGGGGTTGACGGTGTTCACCCAGTTTTTCACCCGCTACGTGCTCAATGACTCCGCCGCGTGGACGGAAGAGATCGCCCGCTACATGCTGATCGCGACCGTCTTCGTTGGTGCGGCGGTGGGCGTCACCAAGAACAACCATATTCAGGTGGACTTCTTTTACCGCTTCATGCCCCAGCCCGTGGCACGCGGCATGGCCATGTTGGTGGACGCCATCCGCATCGTGTTCTTCGCGGCTACGGTGTACCTCACATGGATGATGATGCAAAAAATGGACACCTACAAGATGACCATCATCGACCTGCCGATGAACATCGTCTACGGCATTTGCCTGTTCGGTTTTGCCGCCATGCTGGTGCGCTCGGTGCAGGTGGCGCGTGTCCACATGGCCCGAGGCTATACCGTGCTGGAACGGCCTGAATCCTCCATGGATGACCGCTAGTCTTTAACGCCCCTCGGAACGTTTCCCGCTACACCTCTAGGCACCCATGCTCAAAATCACTTTCCTGCTCTTCATGGGCACCGGCATGCCCGTCGCGATTGCGATGGCTGGCTCGTCGCTCGTCTACATCCTAGCCACTGGCAACCTGCCCCCGTTCGTGGTGATTCACCGCATGATCTCGGGCATCGACAGCTTTCCGCTGCTGGCCGTACCCTTCTTCATCCTGGCGGGCAACCTGATGAACAACGCGGGCATCACCACCCGCATCTACAACTTTGCACTGGCCCTGGTGGGCTGGATGAAAGGCGGCCTGGGCCATGTCAACGTGGTTGGCTCGGTGATTTTTGCGGGGATGAGTGGCACCGCGATTGCCGATGCGGCAGGCCTGGGCACCATCGAGATCAAGGCCATGCAAGAGCACGGCTACAGCACCGAGTTTGCCGTGGGCGTGACAGCCGCGTCTGCCACCCTCGGCCCCATCATCCCCCCCAGTTTGCCGTTCGTGATCTACGGGATGATGAGCAACGTCAGCATCGGGGCACTGTTCCTCGCGGGCATCTTGCCCGGCATGCTGATGGCCATCGCAATGATGCTGACGGTGGCCTACTTCGCACACAAAAACGGCTGGGGTGCCGACGTGAAGTTCTCTTGGCCCAAAGTCGCCAAAGCCTTGATCGAGCTGAGCGTGGTGATCGCGTGGCCCTTGGCCATGTGGCTGCTGATTGTCAAAGCCGAGCTGCCACCGCAAGCCACCGTCGTCGTCGGGCTGGCAGCATTGTTTGCAGCTGACAAAATCTTCAAATTTCAGGCTGTGTTGCCCATCATGACACCCGTGCTGCTGATTGGCGGCATGACGACCGGCGTCTTCACGCCCACCGAAGGCGCGATTGCAGCCTGCCTGTGGGCGATGGTGCTGGGCTTTGCGTGGTACCGCACGCTCAAGTTCAAGATGTTCGTGAAGGTCTGCCTGGACACCGTGGAGACCACCAGCACCGTGCTGTTCATCGTGGCTGCCGCCAGCATTTTTGGCTGGATGCTGACAGCCACCGGCGTCACCGCTGCCATTGGCGAATGGGTGCTGGGCTTCACCAAAGACCCGAACATGTTTCTGCTGATGGCCAATTTGCTGATGCTGTTTGTGGGTTGTTTTTTGGAACCCACCGCCGCCATCACCATCCTGGTGCCCATCCTCTTGCCGATTTGCCTGAAGCTGGGCGTTGACCCGATCCACTTTGGGCTGGTGATGGTGCTGAACCTGATGATTGGCCTGCTGCATCCGCCCATGGGCATGGTGCTGTTTGTGCTAGCGCGTGTCGCCAAGCTGAGTGTGGAACGCACCACCATGGCCATCCTGCCCTGGCTGGTGCCGCTCCTGGGCAGCCTGGTGCTCATCACCTACTTCCCTAAAGCCGTGTTGTGGCTACCGAAGATGTTTTATTGAACCCGTACCGTCCCGTCCATACCTCCCATGCCAACGTCAACACCCCCTTTCATTCGCCTGCACGCCCTGGATGATGTGCTGATCGCCCGAAGCCAGCTGCTGAGCGGCACCCCGGTGGAACACATCACCGTCAAAGGCCTGATTCCGCCCGGCCACAAGATCGCTACACGGGCCATCGCTACCGGCGAGCCGGTACGCCGCTACAACCAGATCATCGGCTTTGCCAGCCGCCCCATCGCAGCTGGGGAGCATGTCCACACGCAAAACCTGAACATGGGGCCAGACAAAGGCGACTTTGCGCGGGACTACGCTTTTGGTGCTGATGTGAAACCCGAAGCCCCTCGGCTGGAAGCGACCTTCATGGGCTACCAACGCGCTGATGGCCGGGTGGCAACGCGCAATTACATCGGCATCCTTTCCAGCGTGAACTGCTCCGCCACAGCCGCACGGGCGATTGCTGACCAGTTCTCACGCCAGACCAACCCAGCCGCCTTGGCCGACTTCCCCCATGTCGATGGTGTCGTTGCCCTCACCCATGGCACCGGCTGCGGCATGGACGGCGAAGGCTTGGGGCTGCGCCTGTTGGAGCGCACGCTGGCAGGTTACGCCACCCACCCCAATTTCGCGGCTGTGCTGGTGATTGGTTTGGGCTGTGAAGGCAACCAGATCAGCGCTTGGCTGGCACACAGCAGCCTAGCGGAAGGCGACACGCTGCGCACCTTCAACATCCAGGACACCGGTGGCACCCGCAAAACGGTCGCCAAAGGTATCGCCCTCGTTCAGGCGATGTTACCCAAAGCCAATGAAGCACGGCGCACGCCATGCAGCGCAGCGCACATCATCATCGGTTTGCAGTGCGGTGGCTCAGACGGCTATTCCGGCATCAGCGCCAACCCGGCACTGGGTGCCGCAGTGGATTTGCTGGTAGCCCACGGTGGCACCGCCATCCTCAGCGAAACCCCCGAAATCTACGGTGCAGAGCATCTGCTAACACGCCGTGCCGTGCAGCGCGAGATGGGCGAAAAACTCATCGCCCGTATCAAGTGGTGGGAGCATTACACCCAGATCAACGAAGGGGAAATGAACAACAACCCCTCGCCCGGCAACAAGGCGGGCGGTCTCACCACCATCCTGGAAAAATCGCTGGGAGCGGTGGCCAAAGGCGGCACCAGCAACCTGCAAGCGGTGTACGAGTACGCCGAACCCGTCACCGCCCACGGCTTCGTCTACATGGACACACCCGGCTACGACCCGGTGAGCGCCACGGGTCAAGTCGCAGGCGGCGCCAACCTGATTTGCTTCACGACGGGCAGAGGCAGCGCCTATGGCTGTGCGCCCAGCCCCTCGCTCAAGCTCGCCACCAATTCGGCGCTCTGGCACAAGCAGGAAGACGACATGGACATCAACTGCGGCGAAATCATTGACGGCACGTCCACCGTCGCCACCATGGGCCAGCGTATTTTTGATGCGGTGCTGGCGACGGCTTCGGGTACGCCCAGCAAGAGTGAGCGACACGGCTATGGGCAAAACGAGTTTGTGCCCTGGCAGGTGGGGGCAGTGATGTGAGTGAGCGTGAAAAACCACAGGAAAAAAGGTTTTCAGCGCAGGCCCTGAGGGCGCAGACAGCTGCGATTTTGGTAGCAGCAGGCAGCGCACAGACTGAAGCACAAACTGTCGCCACCAATCTCGTGATGGCCAACCTGAGTGGTCACGATTCGCACGGCGTAGGCATGGTGCCGCGCTATGTGGAGGCCGTGCAAGAAGGCGGGCTGCACCCCAACGCAGACCTCCAAGTACAACTCGACATTGGCACGCTGCTGAGCCTGGACGCCCAACGCGGCTATGGCCAGGTGGCAGGCGTGAAGGCCATGGAACTTGGCATGGCACGGGCTAAACAGCACGGCAGCTGCATCATGGCCTTGGCGAATTCGCACCACCTGGGAAGGATTGGGCACTTTGCGGAAATGGCGACCGC
The DNA here is from genome assembly GCA_025356445.1 of Betaproteobacteria bacterium. Classification (GTDB taxonomy): domain Bacteria; phylum Pseudomonadota; class Gammaproteobacteria; order Burkholderiales; family Burkholderiaceae_C; genus Defluviibacillus. The sequence continues at coordinate 7,621 of JANXSZ010000029.1, forward strand.
GCAAGGGCTGGTGTCGATTCATTTGGTGAACGTGCTGTCCCGCCCCGTGGTTGCCCCGTGGGGCGGCGGCGATGGACGTTTTGGAACGAACCCGTGCTGCATTGGCATACCGTTACCGGATGCGGAACCCTTCATCCTCGACTTTGCCACCAGCCGAGTCGCCCAAGGCAAGATGCGTGTCGCCTACAACAAGGGCGAAACCGTGGCGCCCGGCATGTTGATCGATGCCCAAGGTCAACCCACCAATGACCCTGGTGTGGTCGTCGTCCCGCAAGGTGATGACCCGGCACAAGGTTTGTTCGGCGCACTGATGACCTTTGGCGAACACAAGGGCTATGGCCTCGCCGTCGCGTGCGAACTTTTGGGTGGCGCACTGACAGGCGGTGGCACATGGCATCAACCTGCCAACACCTCACGCGCTGTGCTGAACAGCATGTTGACGGTGCTGATAGACCCCGTCAAATTAGGAACGCAGGCCCGCTTCGCCCAAGACGCCACCGCCTTCATCGACTGGTTGCGGTGCAGCCCGGCAGGTGCAGGGTTCGAGGGCGTACAGATTGCCGGTGAGCCCGAACGCGCAGCGCGTATCCAGCGCGAACGTGACGGCATCACCATTGACGCCCACACCTGGGCAGACATCAACACCGCCGCCCGCAAAGTCGGCCTCACCCCCTCATGACGCTCAACACCCCCCCCATCAGCGAACAAGTTGCCCTCGTCACTGGCGCGAACGCAGGCATGGGCCTTGCCACCGCCAAGGCTTTGCTGGCTGCAGGCTACAAAGTTGCCGTGACCGACCTGGACACCACCCAAGCGCAGGCGGCCCTTAGCCTGATGCTCTCACCTAAAGAACAAAACAAACGGCTGTTCTTCAACCGCATGGACGTGAGCAACCAAGCCGAAGTCCACGCAGCCTGCGACGCCATTGCACAGCACTTTGGCCGTATCGACGTGTGCGTCAACAACGCTGGTTTCTTGCAATATGCCAACTGCGAAGACACCACACCCGAGCTGTGGCACAAGACGTTGCGCATCAACCTGGACGGCGTGTTCTACGTCAGCCAACGGGTCGCGCCCGGCATGAAGGCCAGGGGCTTTGGGCGCATCGTCAACGTGGCCTCGTATGGGGCTAAAACGGGTGGACTCTCCCCCCTGCCAGCCTATGCGGCCAGCAAAGGCGGCGTGGTGTCCCTCACGTTCAGCTTCGCCCGTGAATACGCGGCCTTCGGCGTCACCTGCAATGCCTTGGCCCCGACCTTTGTGAAAACCCAAATGCTGACGGATCAGGTCAGCCCCGAGCGCCAAGCGGAACTCCGCAAGATGATTCCCGTTGGCCGCTTTTGCGAGCTGGAAGAGTTCGCCCACGCGGTGCTGTTTTTGGCGCACCCGATGAGCGGGTTCATCACCGGCGAGGTATTGGATTTGAACGGGGGGTTGCAGTTTGATTAAGCCCACCGTCTCGAATGCCGCATTGAAGGCTACTTTGAATTCCGCATCCCTCACCACGCTGGCTGAACGCGGCATCCGCACCCCCAGCTACCCGCGTGGCGGCCTGGTCGGTGTGGTGCATCTGGGACTGGGCGCGTTTCACCGTGCCCACCAAGCCATCGTGTTCGATGCGCTGCTGCACAGCGGGGACAAGCGCTGGGGCGTGCTGGGTGTCGCGATGCACAACCCCGCAGTGGCGGATACCTTGAAAGCCCAAGACGGTCTGTACGCCGTGCAGATTGCCAGCAGCGCAGGCACGCATTGGCAGGTGCCAGGAGCTATCCGGCACACCTGCGTGGCGGCACGCGAAGCACAGCAGGTCATTGCGGCCCTGGCCGCACCCACCACGCGCTGGGTCACGTTGACCGTCACCGAAAAAGGCTATGGCCCGGAACTCGCTGTCTTGCTGGTGCGGGGTCTGGCGGCACGGCGGGCAGCAGGCCTGGGTGGACTCACCCTCGCCTCGTGCGACAACCTGTCCGAAAATGGCCGCAAGCTGGAAGCGCTGTGCGTGGCGACGGCCCAAAGCACCGAACACGAACACGCAGGCCTCGCAGACTGGATCACCCAAGCCTGCACCTTCCCGAACAGCATGGTTGACCGCATCGTGCCCGCCGCCACGCCTGAACGCTTGCAGTCTGCTGCACAGGCCCTCGGGTTGAACGATCACGCCGCACTGGGCACCGAAGCGTTCTGGGAATGGGTCATTGAGCGGCGCTTTGTGGATGCCAGTGACGCTGAGACCTTGGCAGCCGCAGGCGTCACCGTGGTGGATGACGTGCGCCCGTTCGAGACGGCCAAACTCCGTCTGCTGAACGGCAGCCACACCGCCATGGCCTGCCTGGGCGCGGTGGCGGGCTTGCCCGTTATCAGCGACTGCATTGCGCAGCCGGCCGTGCGCCAGTTTATCCACCAGTTGATGACTGAAGAAGTCGGCCCCCAGCTCCAGCGCCAAGACTGGCCGCAGTACCGCGATGCCCTGCTGGAACGCTTTGCCAACCCTGCCTTGCAGCACAGCGTCCACCAGATTGCCACCGACTGCTCTCAAAAAATTCCCCAGCGCTGGCCCGCCTCGGCGCTGAGCGTGCTGCATGCACACCGGATGCCCGAGTGCCTGGCCTTTGCAGCCGCCGTGTGGCTGCGCTACCTGCGCGCCGTGGACGACCAAGGCACGCCGTATCAGCTGAACGACCCGATGGCGACGGAGTTACACGCACTGGCGCTGGAACACGCAGCCAATGCCACCGCTACCGTGCAAGCGCTGTGTACGCTGCCCACCTTGTGGGGCGACGCTCTGCCTCGGCACACAGCGTGGCTGGCACGCATTGCGCACTGGCTGAGCCAGATCAACCAGCACGGCGTTATCCCCGCATTGACAAGCTTTAACGCCTTGGATTCCTTGAACACCACCACGCCATGAAAATCACCAACGCCCGCGTCATCGTCTGCAGCCCTGGCCGCAACTTCGTAACCCTCAAAATCGAAACCGATGAAGGCCTGACTGGCATCGGCGACGCCACACTGAATGGCCGCGAGTTGTCCGTCGTCAGCTACCTGACCGAACATGTGATTCCCTGCCTGATCGGCCGCGATGCGCACCAAATCGAAGATATTTGGCAGTACCTCTACAAAGGGGCGTACTGGCGGCGCGGGCCGGTCACCATGAGTGCCATCGCCGCTGTGGACACGGCGCTGTGGGACATCAAAGCCAAAGCCGCAGGTCTGCCGCTGTACCAATTGCTGGGGGGCAAGAGCCGCACCGGCGTGATGGTTTACGGCCATGCCAATGGCAAAGACATCACCCAAACCGTGGAAGAAGTGCTGCGCTACAAGGAAATGGGCTACCTTGCCATCCGCGCCCAGTCGGGCGTGCCAGGGTTGGAAAAAGTCTATGGCGTCGGTAAAGGCACGCTGTTTTACGAGCCTGCTGACGCCGATTTGCCCAGTGAACACGACTGGAGCACCGAAAAATACCTGCGCCACACGCCCCAGCTGTTCGACGCCGTGCGCGCTGCGGTGGGGCCCGACATCCACCTGCTGCACGATGTCCACCACCGCCTGACGCCGATCGAAGCCGGTCGCCTGGGCAAAGCGCTGGAACCGTACCACCTGTTCTGGATGGAAGACGCCACGCCCGCCGAGAACCAGGAAGCTTTTCGCCTGATTCGCCAGCACACCACCACACCGCTGGCCGTGGGCGAGATTTTCAACACGATCTGGGATTGCAAAGACCTGATTCAGAACCAGCTCATCGACTACATCCGCACCACCGTCGTCCACGCGGGCGGCATCACGCATCTGCGCCGCATTGCCGATCTGGCCGCCATGTACCAAGTGCGCACGGGCTGCCATGGCGCGACCGATTTAAGCCCGGTCTGCATGGGTACCGCCCTGCACTTTGACACCTGGGTGCCCAACTTCGGCATTCAAGAGTACATGCGCCACACCGAGGCAACAGACGAGGTCTTCCCGCACGACTACAGCTTTGCCAAAGGCTTCATGCACTGCGGCGAAAAGCCGGGGCATGGGGTGGACATTGACGAGGCGCTGGCCGCCAAGTACCCGTACCAACGTGCGTATTTGCCAGTGAACCGGCTACAGCATGACGGGACGCTGTGGAACTGGTGATTTCAAGTTAAATAGGCTTGTAGCACTCACCAAATGGGCGTACGCAGCTATTAAATTTGTAGTAATTTCGCCAAACTCGCTTCCAGATACTCCGTAGGCAAGCGCTTGAACCCCGAGCGGGCAAAGCGCTGCAAGCGCCCCACCACCAACGCCGTCAGCAGCGATGCCAGCAGCTGCCCATCGACGGTGGGCGTGGCTGAAGCCTCTAGCGCGGCGTCGCCACGCAGGTTTTGCTTCAGTGTGGCTTCGATCTTGTCAAAAAACTGGTTCATGCGCTGCTGCAAGCGCTCGTTCTCGAACACCAGCGCGTCACCCACCATCACACGGGTCATGCCAGGGTTTTTCTCACCGAATTGCAGCAACATGGTGACAACGCTGCCGGTTTGCTGGGCTGGCGTGCCTTCGCGGGTAGCGATTTGGTTCACCAAGGAAAACACACTTTGCTCGATGAACTCGATCAGGCCTTCAAACATTTGCGCCTTGCTGGCGAAGTGGCGGTAAAGCGCGGCTTCGCTGACGTCCAGTTTGGCAGCCAAAGCGGCGGTGGTGATGCGCTCGGCACCGGGCTGCTCCAGCATGGTGGCCAGGGTTTGCAGGATTTGCGCACGCCGCTCGCCGGGTTTGGGTCGTTTGCGAGGCGCTATGGTGGCTGGGTTTTCGGGCACGTCCAGGCTGCTTTCTGACGCCGAGAACAGATCCTGAGGTTCAGCGCCAGCGTCTGCGGCACTGGCAGCAGGCTGCTCGGGGTGCAGCTCTAACTGGTCGAAGTCGAAGACGGTGGAAGCAGACTCAGGGGATTCAGCGTGGGGCATGGCAGACAGTGAAGGCAAGGGGGACAGGAAGGACAGTTTCAAAAGTAGGCTATCGCAGAGAGAGTCGCGGTGAAAAATCGCAAGGAAAACGCAGACACTCAGTGCGAACGGATCATGGTGCCATAGGCTTGGTCGGTCAAAATTTCCAGCAGCATAGCGTGAGGCACCCGACCATCAATGATGTGCACGGCGTTGACGCCGCTCTTGGCTGCGTCCAGTGCCCCCGCGATTTTGGGCAGCATGCCGCCACTGATGGTGCCGTCGGCAAACAGACCGTCGATTTCGCGGGCGGTCAGGTCGGTCAACAGCTTGCCCGCTTTGTCCAGTACGCCCGGGATATTGGTCAGCAACACCAGCTTTTCGGCTTTCAGCACGATGGCGAGCTTGCTGGCGACCACATCGGCGTTGATGTTGTAGCTCTCGTTGTTTTCGCCAAAGCCGATGGGGCTGATAACGGGGATGAAAGCATCGTCTTGCAGCGCTTTCACCACGCTGGGGTCAATCGACACGATATCGCCCACTTGGCCCACGTCGTATTCTTTGGTGGGGTCGTTGTTGTCCAGCATTTTGAGCTTTTGCGCCCGGATCATGCCGCCGTCACGCCCTGTCAGGCCCACGGCCTTGCCACCGGCCTGGTTGATGAGGCCCACGATGTCTTGCTGAACTTCCCCGGCCAGCACCCATTCCACGACTTCCATGGTTTCGGCATCGGTCACGCGCATCCCCTGAATGAACTCGCCCTTTTTGCCCAGGCGGTTCAGCGCCGTTTCAATCTGCGGGCCACCGCCGTGAACGACTACCGGGTTCATGCCCACCAACTTGAGCAGTACCACGTCTTCGGCAAAATCCGCTTGCAGGGCGGGGTCAGTCATGGCGTTGCCGCCGTACTTGATGACCAGCGTTTTGCCATGGAACTTGCGGATGTAAGGCAGCGCCTGGGCCAGAATCTCGGCCTTTTCGCGGGGCATGATGTGGGCCAAAGAGGCTTCGGTACTCGCGGCGGCAGAAGAGGGAGGCGTTAGGGTGGTCATGGGCGAAGAATGTCGAAAGGGTGTCAAAAAGGAGGCGAAAGGGATGAATCAGACAATATGACGGTGATTGTAGAAGCAGGGTGTGACGCCGTTTTCAAGCCCTCAGGGCACACCGTGCAGAAGTGCCCATTAGCGCGTCAAACCACCAGCGGCAAACTCCGCAACCGCTTGCCCGTCAACCTGAAGAGCGCGTTCGCCACCGCCGGGGCCAGCGGTGGCACGCCAGGCTCGCCAACACCGGCTGGCGGGCGCTCGCTGGGCATGATGTGTGTTTCCACCACCGGGGCCTGGGCCAGCGTCACCATGGAATAGCTGGGGAAATTGGTTTGCTGCACCACACCGTCCACGATGTCGATCTGGCCGTACAGCGCAGCGGTCAGGCCAAAAATCACCGCGCTTTCCATTTGCTGGGCAACGATACCGGGGTTGATGACAATGCCGCAGTCGATGGCGCACACCACACGGTGGACGCGGGGTTGGCCGTCCACCAAGGAGACTTCAGCCACTTGCGCCACGATGGCGCCAAAAGATTCGTGCAGCGCGATGCCACGGGCGAGGCCCGCAGGTGGTGGCGTGTCCCAATGGGCTTTGGCGGCAGCCAAGTTCAACACAGCGAGGTAGCGTGGCGCATGGACCAGCAACTCGCGGCGAAAGGCCAGCGGCCCCTGCTTGGCCGCTCGCGCCATCTCGTCCATAAAGCTTTCAGAGAAAAACGCGTTGTGCGAATGCCCTACCGATCGCCAAAACCCCACCGGCACGCCCATGTGGGTGGCGACATGGCTCATTTTTTGGTGCGCTACGCCATAAGGCAGGTCAAACAGGCCCTCAGCGGTGGTTTTATCCGGGGCTTCGAAAGGCCCAGCCAATGCAGGCACGGTTCGCGCAATCACCTGCGGGGTAATCGCATCCCCGGCAGATTGAATACGCAGGCCGATGAGCTTGTCCGAAGCGTCAAACGCGGCACGCAGCTGGGCCACGTGCATGGGGCGGTAAAAATCATGCGTGGTGTCTTCTTCACGTGACCAGATCAATTGCACGGGTTTGCCACCGCAGTCCATCGCCACACGCACGGCTTGCCCGACGAAATCACTCTCCAGACGACGCCCAAACCCGCCCCCCAGCAGGGTTTGGTGCAGTGTGACCTGCGCCACATCGACACCCGCGACTTTGGCGGCGATGGCACGGGCAAACTGGGGAACCTGGGTTGGGGCCCAAATGTCCACCTTGCCGTCTTTCACCTGTGCGGTGCAGTTCATCGGCTCCATCGTGGCGTGGGCCAAGTAGGGGGCGCTGTACAGGGCTTCGAGTTGGATGGCGGCTTGCTTTTCAGCCTGGTCAATGTCGCCCAGGGCGTAAAAACGGTGGCCTTCAGAGGCTTCTTTGGCGTCAGTGCAAGCTAGACGAAGGGTTTCAGCTATCTTTTTTGAATCAAGCTTGCCACTGGCCGGTGCCTGCCATGTCGCCTTGACAGCCAGCACCGCCTGGTTGGCCTGCCACCAGCTTTTGGCCACCACGGCAAAACCTGCAGTAGAACCACCGTAACTGGTCAGCGGCACCACGCGCTCGACGCCGAACATGGCCAGCGCGGCTTGGCTGTCCAGCGCTCCCGCAGCCCCCCCCAGCATCGGACATTGACGCAGCGCCGCATAGACCATACCGGGCAGGCGAATGTCCACCCCAAACTGCGCTGTGCCGTTGATTTTGGCGGGGATATCGGCACGCGGTGCGGGGGTGCCGATCAGCGTCCAATCCTTACGGTCTTTGAGCGCAGCCGTGCGCAGGTTGAGCCCCGCTGCGTCTTTGGCCAGCACACCATAGCCCACCGATTTACCGGACGGGTGGGTGACGTGACCGTCCTTCAGCACCAGTTCAGCTTCAGGCAGCTTCCATTGCGCGGCAGCGGTTTGCAGCAAGCTGGCGCGCACAGCAGCCGCTGCGAGACGCACCGGCCCCCAAGCATCGGCCACGCTGGAGGAGCCGCCTGTCGCGTTGATACCCAGTTCACGGGCGATTTTGCCCATCATCCAGCCTCCTAGGCGAACTTTGGCGGGCACTTCGCCGGGGCCTTCAGACTCCAGCGGGTGAAACGGCAGGCTGGCTACCAGCATCGCCACATTGCCGTAAATCGCGTCAGCCCCAGCTTGCTCAATGCGCACACGGGTCAACGGCAGGTTCAGCTCTTCGGCGACCAGCATGGGCAGCGCGGTATGGACGCCTTGCCCCATCTCAGCGCGGGGCATGGCCATGATGACGCTGCCATCGGCGGCGACCTTGATCCAGCCGTTGAAGGCAATTTCACCGTTTTGCAGCTGCATCAGGCTGGCTTTACCCATGCGCGAACGCTGAGGCACCGCCCCCCAGCCGACGATCAATGCACCCGCAGCACCTGCGGCGCTCAGCAGCCAGGTTCTGCGCTTCATGCCACCACCTCTGTATCAATTTTCATAGCAGCTACAGCCGATGCCTTGTGCGCGGCAGGCATATTGGGCGAGGTATACAGCTCTAACGCTGCACGCTGGATGGCGGCGCGCACGCGTTGGTAGGTGCCGCAACGGCAAATATTGGTCATGGCGGCATCAATGTCCGCGTCAGTGGGTTTGGGGTTGGCAGCCAGCAAGGCGCTGGCTGCCATCAGCATACCGCTCTGGCAATAGCCACATTGGGGTACCTGCTCGACCACCCAGGCTTTTTGCAGCGCGTGGGGCGCGTCAGCCGTGCCCAGGCTTTCAATGGTTTCGATGCGCTTGCCCACCGCAGCGGACACAGGAAGCACGCACGAGCGCACCGCCTGACCATCAAGCTTGACGGTGCAAGCGCCGCAAGCAGCGACACCACAGCCAAATTTGGTGCCCGTCAGGTTAAGCACATCGCGCAAAACCCACAGCAGGGGCATGGCGGGGTCGGCTTCCACGGGCACAGTTGTGCTGTTCACAGCGAGTTGAAAAGTAGCCAAGGGGGTCTCCATAAGTCTGCGGACTGACTATAACCAGCACCCGTTCGCCACGTTGAGGCGTCCTCTCCAAGCCCTGTATTTGATTCAGCGTAAAGACCCGGATAATCCCCCCCTTACTTCGGCGATTTATGGCACTCATTACCTTACTCAACGCACAACTGGCCTTCGGTCATGTGCCCCTCCTCGACCACACGGATTTCGCACTCGAATCCAACGAGCGCGTGGGGCTGATTGGCCGCAACGGCGCGGGCAAGTCGTCCATGCTCAAAATTCTGGCCAGCCTGGAAAAAATCGACGACGGGCAGCTGCAATTCCAGCAAAACCTGCGCATCGCGTACGTGTCGCAAGAGCCTGTGCTCGACGTGAATGCTACGATTTTTGAAGCAGTCAGTGCCGGTGTAGCGGGCGTTATCGCGTTGATTGACCAGTACTCTCTGGGCGAAGGCGATCTGGACGCGATGCAAGACGCCATCGAAGCCCAAGACGGCTGGACGTGGGAAACCCGCGTCGAAGAAACCCTGCACCGGCTCAATTTGAACCGCGATGCGCTGGTTGGCTCGCTCTCGGGTGGCACCAAAAAGCGCGTCGCCCTGGGCCAAGCCTTGGTCAGCCGCCCCGATGTGCTGCTGCTGGACGAGCCGACCAACCACTTAGACATGGATTCCATCGAGTGGCTGGAAGACCTGCTGGTCGCCTTCAAAGGCAGCTTGGTCACCATCACCCACGACCGCTCGTTCCTCGACCGTGTGGCGACGCGCATTGTGGAACTTGACCGGGGCATCCTGCGCACTTACCCCGGGAACTTCTCTGCGTTTGTGGCCCAAAAAGAAGAACAAATGGCGCAAGAAGCGGTGATTTCGGCCAAGGCCGACAAGCTGCTGGCGCAAGAGGAAATCTGGGTTCGCAAAGGCGTGGAAGCGCGCCGCACCCGCAGCCAAAGCCGCATCGTCCGCCTGGAAGCTCTGCGCGCCAGCCGCACATCACGCCGCGACGCGTTGGGCAGCGTGAAGCTGGACGTGGCCTCGGGCGCACCCACCGGCAAAATCGTGGCCGAGTTGACCGAAGTCAGCAAGGGCTTTGGCGAAGGTGCGCAGTACCGCAACATCGTGCGTAACTTCACCGGCACCGTGCTGCGCGGCGACAAAATCGGCCTGATCGGCCCCAATGGCGCGGGTAAAACCACGCTGCTCAAAATGATCTTGGGCGAACTGGCCCCCGACAGCGGCAAAGTCCGCCAAGGCTCGAAAATCCAGGTCGCCTACTTCGACCAGATGCGCGATGCCCTGGACTTGGACGCCACGCTGGAAGACTTCATCAGCCCCGGCAGCGAGTGGATCGAGATTGGCGACCAGAAAAAGCACGTCAAAAGCTACCTCAGCGACTTCCTCTTCTCCCCCGCCCGTGCCAACTCACCCGTGCGCTCCCTCTCCGGCGGCGAACGCAACCGCCTGCTGCTGGCCCGCCTGTTCGCCCGCCCTGCCAACGTGCTGGTGCTGGACGAGCCGACCAACGATTTGGACATCGACACGCTGGAACTGCTGGAAGACCTGCTGCAAAACTACGACGGCACCGTCTTCCTGGTCAGCCACGACCGGGCGTTTTTGGACAACGTCGTCACCAGCACCCTGGTCTCTGAGGGCGACGGCGCATGGCGCGAATACGAAGGCTCGGTACAAGACTGGCTGACCCAATCCCGCCGTGCACGGGAAATCCGAGCCGCTACGGTTTCTGTAGCTGCTCCAGCACAACCAGCAAGCACCAAAGCCGTATTACCTGCTGAAAATACGGTGAAAACTGCCGCTCAACCCGGTACAGCGGCCGCCAAGCTCAGCTACAAAGCCCAGCGTGAACTGGACTTGTTGCCCAAGCAGATTGAAGCTTTGGAAGCCGAGCAGGCCACGCTGCGGGTGAAGCTGTCTGACGGCAAGCTGTACCAAACCGACCCAGCACTGGCCGTCAAGCTGAATGCGCGGGAAGCAGAGATTGAGGATGAATTGATGGTGGCACTAGAGCGGTGGGAAACGCTTTCGGCAGGGGTGTCGGCCGGGTAGTTCAACCCGTTGCCCCCAAGACGGCATCTAAACCCGGTGGTGCAGCCCCGCGCCCTCAGACAGCTTGGCGATCAGCGCGGGAGCAATCTGGTCTAACGGCAGCACCTCGTTGGCGGCGCCGGCCTGAATCGCCTCTCGCGGCATCCCGAAAACCACGCAGGTGGCTTCGTTTTGCACATAGTTGTAGCTGCCAGCGTCACGCATGGTTTTCATGGCTGTCGCACCGTCGTTACCCATGCCAGTCAGCATGATGCCGAAGGCGTTACGGCCAGCGAACTGGGCACACGAGAGAAACAGCACTTCGACAGAGGGGCGGTGGCGGTTCACAGGCTCGGCATCTTCCACCACAGCCATGTAGTTCGCACCGCTGCGGTTGATGCTGAACTGCTTGCCACCCGGGGCGATGTAGGCGTGGCCGGGCAGGATGCGCTCGCCATCAGAGGCTTCCTTGACCGTGATACGGCACAGACCATTCAAGCGCGCAGCAAAGCTGGTGGTGAAACCAGGAGGCATGTGCTGGGTGATGACGATGCCCGGCGAATCGGCAGGGAGATGGATCAAAACCTCTTTGATCGCCTCGGTGCCGCCAGTGGAGGCCCCAATACAAATCAGTTTTTCAGTAGAAATACGGCCCAGCAGCCCGCTGGAAGAGCCCGCGCTTGTTCTGGCGGGGTGCAGCGGCGATGACGCAGAGACTGCGCCTGATGCCGTAGGCGCAACAGCATGCGGCAAGGAAATAGGTGATGCAGGCGCACGGCGAATCTTGGCGGCAGCAGCGATGCGGATTTTGTCGACGATCTGGGTGGACAGTTCTTTCAACCCATCGGCCACGCCAATGCGCGGTTTGGCAACAAAATCTATCGCGCCCAGTTCCAGGGCCTTCATGGTGACTTCAGCACCACGCTCGGTCAACGTGGAAATCATCACCACGGGCATGGGGCGCAGGCGCATCAGGCGGGAGAGGAAATCCAGGCCGTCCATGCGCGGCATTTCAACGTCGAGAGTGATGACATCCGGGTTCAACTCGCGAATCATCTCGCGGGCGATCAAAGGGTTGTGCGCCGCGCCTATACAGACCATGTCGGGTTGGCGGTTGATGATCTCGGTGAGCAGGCTGCGCACCAAAGCAGAATCGTCGACCACCACCACACTGATTTTCTTCATTCTCTTGCGTCCTCTCAGAACAGATCGACCGATCCGCCTGATGTTTCTTTGGCCACAGTGACCGCATTGCCACGACGCTCTTGCTCCACCAGAGCCTCAGGGTGCGAATGGGCCAGGCGCTTCACCAGGGCTTTGCCCGTGGAAGGGAAAAAACACACTTTGCGTGGGTAAATGTCCAGGACATCTTTGGACACAATGGGAATGCGCTCCGTTTGCAGGTAGTTCATGACGAATTCGGTATTGCGCTCACCCACATTCATGGCAGTGAAAGACGCCATGACTTGCCCGCCACCAAACACTTTGGCTTGCATGGATTCACGGCGTGCACCCAGCTTCATCATTTCATTGATCAGCAGCTCCATGGCGTAGGAGCCATAGCGGCCAGAGCCGCCCACCATGTCGCCATCCGGCAGCATGAAGTGGTTCATGCCCCCCACGCGCGCACGAGTGTCCCAAATGCAGGCGGCAATGCACGAACCCAGTACCGTCATGATGACCATGTCGTCGGTGGAAACGTAATACTCGCCCGGCAACACCTTGACGGCGGGAAATTGAAAGTGGTGGTCGACGTAGAAAAATGAGGCTTCACCGGGACGGCGAGGCCGTGTCTTCATTTTTTGCACCAACGCCTGCTGAACAGAATCGCCACCCGTGCTGAGGGCACTGCCGAATGGTGTGGTCGGCCGCAGGGATGAACCAAGGGGAGGAGCGAGTGCGCTCATACAGCACCTGTGCTCATGAAAAAATCATTGAAAGCAGCTACTGTGCAATTCAGATGGTCTTTTATGGCTGCTATTTTCATAGCAAAAAGAGACACTGAACAGTCGCATGGGGTGTCAGCAGCGTTCATAGACGGTTTTGCCTCGCAGGATAAACAGATCACGGGAGTCGTTGAAATTTTCAGAATGCCCGACAAACAACATGCCACCGGGCACCATGTTGCGGTGAATACGCTCCAGCACACGGCGCTGCGTGGGGGCATCGAAATAAATCATCACATTGCGGCAAAAAACGATGTCAAACGGTTCCCGAAAGGGCCAGTTGTCTTGAATCAAATTGACACTCAAGAAATCAATCGGGGCTTTCAACTCGGGTTTGACACGCACCAGCCCGGAATTACTGGCTTTGCCGCGCATGAAGAAACGCTGCATGCGCTCCGGCCCCAAGCCTTTGAGGCTTTCCAGCTTGTAAACGCCCTCACTGGCGGTCGCGAGCACTTTAGAATCAATGTCGCTGGCGCTGAGCTTGAACGACGCGGTGTTACCCAGCGCCTCAAGAGCCGTCATCACAATGGAATAGGGCTCTTCCCCGGTGGACGCTGCACTGCACCAGACATTCCAGCGGGTGCTGGCAGGCTTGGCGACCAGCAGAGCTTGCAAAATCTCAAAGTGGTGGTTTTCGCGAAAAAACGAAGTGAGATTGGTGGTCAGCGCGTTGATGAATTCTTGCCACTCGGTACCGTCATGCGACTCAAGCCATGACAGATAGGCACTGAAGCTGCGGTGCCCGGTATCGCGCAAGCGGCGCGACAAGCGGCTGTAGACCATGGCGTGCTTACCATCGTGCAAAGAAATGCCAGCACGTTTGTAAATCAATGTCTGCACGCGCTGAAAATCCGAATCAGCCCACTCAAACTCGCGGTCTAGCGGTACAGCATCGGCGTTCGCAGCCACGTTATTCCCCTGCGCTGACCAAGCCCATGTCCGGGCTGGACATCAGCGTTTCGATGTCCAACAAAATCAGCATCCGCCCCCCCACAGAACCCAGGCCAGTGATGCAGCTGCTGTCAATGATGCTGTCCATATCGGGGCGGGGCTTCACACTGTCAGGTGGTATTTCCATCACGTCGCTCACCGAATCCACCACAATGCCTACCACGCGGTTTTTCAGGTTCAGGATGATGACGACCGTGAAGCTGTTGTACTCGGCTTTGCTGCACTGGAACTTGAGCCGCATGTCCACAATCGGCACGATGGTGCCGCGCAAATTCACCACGCCTTTGATGAAATTGGGCGCATTTGCAATGCGGGTAGGCGGCTCATAGCCCCGGATTTCCTGTACCTTGAGGATGTCGATACCAAACTCTTCATGGTCCAGCCTGAAAGTCAAATACTCGCGCGCGGTGGCTATCGCCATATCGCCAACCTGTTCCATCACACCCATGACGCTCTCCTAATTTCTGCGGCCCTGTGCGGGGTCATCCATACCAATATTCAGCCATGCCATCTCAGTGGCGTGAACGGCGCACCAAGGCAGCCGTGTCCAAAATCAGCGCGACCTTGCCATCCCCAAGGATAGTGGCACCTGACACATTGGGTACTTTCTTGTAGTTGGATTCGAGGTTTTTCACCACCACCTGCTGCTGCCCGAGCAACTCGTCCACCAGCAAGGCCACCCGGCTGCCATCGGCTTCCACCACGACCATGATGTCGCTGGACTTGTCCAAATCAAAGCGGGGCACCTGGAAGATTTTTTCCAGGCTGATGACGGGCATGTATTCGTCGCGTACCTTGACCAGCTGCGCCCCCTGTCCCACCGTGCTGATTTCGTCGCCCTTGACCTGGAACGACTCAATCACCGACGACAGGGGCAGCAGATAGACCTCTTCACCCACGCCCACCGACATGCCATCCATGATGGCCAACGTCAAAGGCAAGCGCACAGAAACGCGCATGCCGTAACCCTCTGCCGAATCAATATCGACAGTGCCATTCATGGCGTTGATGTTGCGTTTCACCACATCCATGCCCACACCGCGCCCAGACACGTCGGTGACCACGTCGGCAGTGGAGAAGCCAGGGGCAAAAATCAGCTGCCAGACTTCACCATCGGTCATTTGGTCAGACACGTCCAATCCCCGCTCACGGGCTTTGGAGAGTATTTTTTCACGCGACATGCCCTTGCCGTCATCACGCACCTCAATCACGATGGAGCCGCCCTGGTGCGAAGCACTCAGGGTGATGGTGCCATGTGCTGACTTGCCGGCAGCCAGACGCTCTTCGGGCAATTCAATGCCGTGGTCACAACTGTTGCGCACCAAATGGGTCAACGGGTCGGTGATTTTCTCAACCAGCCCTTTGTCCAGCTCGGTCGCTTCACCCAACGTGACCAGTTCGACTTTTTTACCCAGTTTGGTCGCCAGATCGCGCAACATGCGCGGGAAACGGCTGAACACAATTGACATGGGAATCATCCGGATCGACATCACCGATTCTTGCAAATCGCGGGTATTGCGGTCGAGATCAGCCAAACCGGCCAGCAGCTGCTGGTTCGCCACCGGGTCCAGCGCACTGCTGTTTTGGGCCAGCATGGCCTGGGTAATCACCAATTCACCGACCAGATTGATAAGTTGATCGACCTTGCTGATGGCCACACGGATGGTGCTGTCAGCGCCTGCGGCCGTACCGGCTTGCGGGCTGCTGGCTTTGCTTGCAGGGGCCTTGACTTCGTTGGCCATAGCCACTTTGGTGGCGGCTGCAGCGACGCC